>NZ_JAPZVM010000001.1:0-610057 GCF_027529745.1 Phocaeicola acetigenes | reverse complement strand
TTTTATGTAAAGAGGAAAATCCTGAGTACGTCCTGCTTTATTCTTAAATCCCGTCTGATGCATGGTTCCCGGCAGCTGTATTGGCGGAATCGTGCAGGACTTGTGGAAATCTTCAGCGTGTTAGAATCATGGCGTGTCCGGCTGTGGGTGATGTGTGTATGCATCCTCTGCTTCTGAAGGTTTGTTTCCTGCTTGACATGATTCTTTTTTGGAGCTTTTATTTCTATCCCTGATCTTTTGGATATGTTGCGTTGTGGATGTACTTTTTTTATTCCTGTATCGAATGGATGCTTCTGTACCCTTATCTGTAAACTTTATGCGGCAATGGAGGAAAGTTTGATAAAGAGAATTGCTCTGTCAATAGAAGAAAAGACTTGACAACAGAGAATGATTACATGTGATAGGAAATATATATTTTTTTGTTTGTGAACTATTTTTTGTTTTCCTTGTGATAAGTAATATTCTCTTATTATTAGGTCTACCTTACATAATTATGTTTCAAATTGAAATAAGAAAGAAATATGCTATAGATATAGTTCGTTTTTTCTGCTGTACAACATGAAATATAGCATATTGTTTATATCGTGATAAATTTTAAAAATAAAATAGGATTTATTTTTCTTGAATTTATTATATTTGGCTTCCGTAATAATAGAGTTATGGTAGTAAAGTAATTGTAATTCTTAAAATATAGTAATCATGGAAAATAAAATTCAGGAGCTTACTGATAAGATTTATCGCGAAGGTGTGGAAAAAGGAAATGAAGAAGCACAGCGTCTTATTAGTAATGCCCAGAAAGAAGCTCAAAAATTAATAGAAGACGCACAGAAAGAGGCTGAATCCATTATAACAGGAGCTCGTAAATCTGCTGATGAGTTATCAGAAAATACAAAAGCTGAGTTGAAACTATTTGCAGGACAAGCTGTGAATGCACTGAAAACTGAAATTGTTAATTTGCTAACCGAACAAACAATTACAGAAGCTGTTAAGGGTGCTACTTCTGATAAATCTTTTTTGAATAATTTTATTGTTGCTTTAGCTGAAAAGTGGTCTTCCAATGAGGATATTGTAATTTCAGTGAATGACGCAGAAGCTTTGAAGAAATATTTTGCTTCTAATGCAAAGCAGTTATTGGATAAAGGCGTTAAAATAGAACAAGTAAATGGTAGAAAAACTTTATTCTCTATTTCACCGGCTGATGGCTCTTATAAGGTGAATTTTGGGGAAGAGGAGTTTGAAAATTACTTTAAAGAGTTCTTACGTCCTCAGCTGGTAGAAATGTTGTTTTAACAAAAGCGTATGAGTAATTACTATTGCTTGGTAGCCGGTTTGCCAGATATTTCTTTAGAGGATGGTAAACTAAATTATAATGTTGCTAACTTTAAATCTGAATTGTATCCTGAATTATCCGATAAGGATAAAAAGTTGATAGATTTATTTTATCTGCAATACGACAATAAAGATTTATTGAAGCTGCTGAAGAATAAGGATGCAAAGGTGGAGGAAAGGGGAATTTTTCCTTCTGTAGAATTACTTCAATTGATTGACGCAGTTCGTGATGACGAGTCTCAGGATAGAAAATATCCTTTTTATTTCTATGATTTTATTTCTCAATATTTGGCATTACCAACTGAAAATTTGTATTATGCAGAAGACCTGATGGCTTCTATGTACTATGAATACGCAATGTCATGTAAGAATAAATTTATTTCTGCTTGGTTTGAATTTAATTTGAATCTGAATAATATTTTAGCTGCTTTTGCGGCCAGAAAATACAAGCAGGATGTTTCCAATGTGATTGTTGGTCATACAGAAGTATGTGAACAACTTCGAACATCGAATGCCCGAGACTTTGGATTAAGCGAGAAACTGGATTATTTTGAATCGTTGTTACATATTGCAGAAATTGAAGACTTGGTAGAACGTGAAAAAAAGATAGATCAACTTAAGTGGAATTGGTTGGAAAAAGAATCATTTTTCCATTATTTCACAATAGAACGTGTATTTGTCTTTTTACTACAACTGGAGATGATAGAGCGTTGGATTTCTTTAGATAAAGAGAAAGGCAATGAGCTATTCAGACAGATGATAGAAAAATTGAAGAGTGAGGTTCAGATACCGGAAGAATTTAGAAAATAGTAAAATCAATATAGAATGGCAACAAAAGGAACTGTTTTAGGCGTTATCGCCAATATGGTAACATTGACAGTTGACGGTCCGGTTGCACAGAATGAAATCTGTTATATTACAACTGGAGGAGACCGTTTAATGGCCGAAGTAATTAAGGTGGTTGGAAAGAACGTGTATGTACAGGTTTTCGAAAGTACACGTGGCTTGAAGGTCGGTGCCGAGGCTGAGTTTACTGGTCATATGTTGGAAGTTACATTGGGTCCAGGTATGCTTTCGAAGAATTATGACGGATTGCAGAATGACTTGGATAAAATGGAAGGAGTCTTCTTGAAAAGAGGACAATATACATATCCTTTGGATAAAGAGAAAAAATGGCATTTTAAACCTATAGTAGAAGTTGGAACAGAGGTGGGACCTTCAGCTTGGTTAGGTGAAGTAGAAGAAAATCACCAACCATTGAAGATTATGGTACCTTTCCAATTATCTGATACCTATAAAGTAAAATCCATTGTGCCGGAAGGTGAATATACAATCGAAGATACGGTCGTTGTGCTGACAGATAAAGATGGCAAAGATATTTCTGTAAATATGATTCAGAAATGGCCTGTTAAGAAAGCAATGACCAATTACAAGGAAAAACCGCGTCCATATAAACTTCTGGAAACAGGTGTACGTGTCATTGATACTGTTAATCCAATAGTAGAAGGGGGTACAGGTTTTATCCCTGGTCCTTTTGGTACAGGAAAAACCGTTTTGCAGCACGCTATTTCAAAACAGGCCGAGGCCGACATTGTAATTATTGCAGCTTGCGGTGAACGTGCAAACGAAGTTGTAGAAATCTTTACCGAGTTCCCTGAATTGGTCGATCCACATACAGGACGTAAGTTGATGGAGCGTACAATTATTGTAGCCAATACATCAAACATGCCTGTGGCAGCTCGTGAAGCTTCTGTGTATACAGCCATGACTATGGCAGAGTTTTACCGTGCGATGGGGTTAAAAGTTTTGTTGATGGCCGATTCAACTTCTCGTTGGGCACAGGCGTTGCGTGAAATGTCGAATCGTATGGAAGAACTTCCTGGTCCGGATGCATTCCCGATGGATATTTCAGCCATTATTTCCAACTTCTATGGCCGTGCAGGTTTCGTACATTTGAATAATGGGGCAACAGGTTCTATTACATTTATCGGTACTGTATCACCGGCAGGTGGTAACTTGAAAGAGCCTGTGACAGAAAATACAAAGAAAGTTGCTCGTTGTTTCTATGCTTTGGAACAGGAACGTGCAGACCGTAAACGTTATCCAGCCGTAAATCCAATTGATTCTTATTCTAAGTATTTGGAATATCCGGAATTTGAAGAGTATATCACAAAACGAATCAATGATAAATGGATTGGTAAAGTAAATGAGTTAAAGACTCGTTTATTGCGCGGTAAGGAAATTGCAGAGCAGATTAACATTTTGGGTGATGATGGTGTGCCAGTAGAATATCATGTCATCTTTTGGAAGTCAGAATTGATTGACTTTGTGATTTTACAGCAGGATGCTTTTGATGAAGTAGATGCTGTTACTCCAATGGAAAGACAAGAAGAATTGGTAAATATGATTATAGATATTTGCCACACAGAATTTGCCTTTGATAATTTCGTGGAAGTAATGGATTACTTTAAAAAGATGATTAACATCTGTAAGCAGATGAACTATGCTCGCTTCCGTTCGGAACAATATGTGGCATTCCAACAGCAATTGCAGGAATTGGTTGCCGAAAGAAGTGTGAAATAAGTGGTGATTCATTAATAAACTATTTAAAAGATGGCAACAAAAGCTTTTCAAAAGATATATACAAAGATTAGCCAGATTACGAAAGCAACTTGCTCCTTGAAAGCAACGGGAGTAGGTTATGATGAATTGGCTATGGTAAATGGAAAACTTGCACAGGTCGTAAAAATTGCAGGTGATGAAGTTACTTTGCAGGTATTTGAAGGAACAGAAGGTATTCCTACCGATGCTGAAGTAGTATTTTTAGGTAAATCTCCTACATTGAAAGTAAGTGAGCAATTGGCAGGACGTTTCTTTAATGCTTTTGGTGAACCGATTGACGGAGGACCTGAAATAGAAGGAACAGAAGTTGAAATTGGTGGTCCCTCTGTAAATCCGGTACGTAGAAAGCAGCCTTCTGAGCTGATTGCAACTGGTATTGCTGGTATCGACTTGAATAATACATTGGTATCAGGACAGAAAATTCCGTTTTTTGCTGACCCTGACCAACCTTTCAATCAAGTGATGGCCAATGTGGCTCTTCGTGCAGAAACAGATAAGATTATTCTAGGAGGTATGGGTATGACTAATGATGACTACCTGTACTTTAAGAATGTCTTTTCAAATGCCGGAGCTTTGGACCGTATTATCAGTTTTGTGAATACAACAGAAAATCCTCCGGTTGAACGTTTGCTGATTCCGGATATGGCGTTGACTGCTGCAGAATATTTTGCAGTAGAGCATAACCAAAAAGTATTGGTGCTGCTGACAGATATGACTTCTTATGCGGATGCATTGGCTATCGTATCTAACCGTATGGATCAAATTCCTTCTAAGGACTCTATGCCGGGTTCATTGTATTCAGACTTAGCTAAGATTTATGAAAAGGCAGTACAGTTCCCTAGTGGAGGTTCTATTACAATTATTGCCGTTACCACATTGTCGGGAGGAGATATTACACATGCCGTACCTGATAACACCGGTTATATTACAGAAGGTCAGTTGTTCTTGCGCCGTGATAGTGATATCGGTAAGGTTATTGTGGATCCGTTCCGTTCATTGTCACGTTTGAAACAATTGGTGAGTGGTAAGAAAACTCGTAAAGATCATCCGCAGGTAATGAATGCAGCTGTTCGTTTGTACGCTGATGCGGCCAATGCGAAAACAAAAATGGAAAATGGTTTCGATTTGACCAATTATGACGAACGTGCTTTGGCCTTTGCTAAAGATTATGCTAATCAATTGTTGGCTATTGACGTAAACCTGAATACAACAGAAATGTTGGATGTAACTTGGGGATTGTTTAGCAAATACTTTAAGCCGGAGGAAGTTAACATCAAGAAAGAATTTGTCGATCAGTATTGGCAAAAGTGATCCATTAAATTAACAGAGAGATGGCTATAAAATTTCAATATAACAAGACTTCATTGCAACAGCTTGAGAAGCAGCTCAAAGTTCGTGTGCGTACACTTCCTATTATAAAGAATAAGGAAAGTGCATTGCGCCTCGAAGTAAAGCGCTGCAAAACAGAAGCTTTGGAACTGGAGAAACGTCTGGAAGTTCAGATTCAGACATACGAAGCCATGTTCGCACTCTGGAATGAATTTGATGCATCATTAATTAAAGTAAAGGATGTACATTTGGGAGTTCGTAAAATTGCCGGTGTTCGTGTTCCTTTGCTGGAAGATGTTGATTTTGAAATTCGTCCGTTTAGTTTGTTTTGCAGTCCAAAATGGTATGCAGATGGAATTCATTTGCTGAAAGGATTGGCGCAAACAGCGGTAGAGCGCGAATTTACGCTAGCCAAATTAGGCTTGCTGGAACATGCGCGTAAAAAGACTACTCAGAAAGTGAATCTTTTTGAAAAAGTCCAGATTCCCGGTTATCAAGATGCCTTGAGAAAGATTAAGCGGTTTATGGAGGATGAGGAGAATTTGTCTAAATCTTCACAGAAAATTCTGAAGTCTATTCAAGAGAAAAGAAAGGAGGCTGAAGTATGATTGCTAAAATGAAGAAACTCACTTTCTTAGTCTACCATAAAGAATACGATGCTTTTTTGAAAAGTATTCGTGAGTTAGGAGTAGTACATATCGCAGAAAGAGCTCAGGGAGGTGCTGAAAATACTTCTTTGCAAGATAGTATTCGTTTGTCTGGTCGCTATTCTGCAGCTATTAAATTGATGCAAACTCAAGGAGTAGAGGCAGAAAAGCATGTAGGTGATGCGTTGCGAGGCGAACAGGCCTTGAAGGAGATTGAATCTTTGTTGCAGGCACGCCAGCAAGTTGCTCATCGTTTGCAGACTGCAGAAAAAGAAGTTTCAGCATTGGAAGCGTGGGGCAATTTTAATCCTGAGGATATACATCGCTTGCATGATGCCGGTTATCAAATTAATTTCTTTGTTTGTGCAGAGAAACAATTTGATCCGAGTTGGGTTGATTGCTATAATGCTACGGAAATAAATCGCATTGGTTCAAAAATATATTTTGTAACCATTACATCAGTAGATCAATGTGTAGAACTTGATGTAGAAGCTATTAAATTACCGGAACAAAGTCTGTATGTATTACAGGCACAAGTAGAAGGTTTACATAAAGAGGACGAGGAATTAGCCTCTCATTTGAAAAAAATGGCAGAGACTGTAATTCCAGATTTGCAGGCTGCACAGGCTGCTATACATTCTCAAATAGAATTTTCTAAGGTTGTTTTGAATACAGACTCTTTGGCAGACAACAAGTTGATGTTGTTGGAAGGATGGGCTCCTGCACAACGTATAGAAGAAATCAAACAATTTTTGAGTACGCAGGATGCTTATTATGAGATTGCAGATCCTACTCCGGAAGACAATGTGCCTATTTTGTTGAATAATAAAGGGTTCTTCCGCTTGTTTGAGCCTATTATGAAGCTATATATGTTGCCGAAATACAATGAGCTTGATCTGACTCCATTCTTTGCCCCATTCTTTATGCTCTTTTTTGGGCTTTGTTTGGGAGACAGTGGATACGGATTGTTCATGGTGCTTGCTGTAACAATATATAGAATCGTGGCAAAACAACTTAGCAGTTCTATGAAATCCATACTGACGTTGGTACAGTTATTGGGAGCTTCCACAATGGTTTGCGGATTATTGACTGGTACTTGTTTTGGTTTCAACTTGTATGATATCAATATTCCATTTTTCCAAAGTATGAAGGAAACCATTTCGCTGGATAATCAGCAAATGTTTAATCTTTCTTTAATCTTGGGAGGAGTGCAGATTATTTTTGGTATGATTCTGAAAGCTGTCAATCAGACGATTCAGTTTGGTGTAAAATATGCAATTGCTACTATTGGCTGGATTCTTATTCTGGTAAGTACAGCTATTGCATTTGCTGCACCGGCTGTAATGCCGATGGGAGGAACCGTACATGCAGTTATATTAATAATAGGAGCGTTGATGGCTTATTTGTATAACAGTCCGGGAAAAAATATTTTTGTCAACATAGGCTTAGGCTTATGGGATAGTTACAATATGGCTACAGGTTTGTTAGGTGATATCCTTTCATACGTTCGTCTGTTTGCTTTAGGACTATCCGGTGGTATTTTGGCAAGCGTATTTAACAGTTTGGCTGTTGGAATGAGTCCTGACAATGCAGTAGCAGGACCTATTATAATGGTGTTGATCTTTGTAATAGGACATGCCATCAATATATTTATGAATGTATTGGGAGCTATGGTACACCCTATGCGTCTTACTTTTGTAGAGTTTTTCAAAAATGCCGGTTACGAAGGAGGAGGCAAGGAGTACAAACCTTTTAAAAACTAAAGTGTTACAACTTTTAAAAGAAAGATAATAATAAAAACAAAAATTAAAATTATAAAGTTATGGAAATGAATCTTTTGATTGCCTATATTGGCATTGCTATTATGGTTGGTTTATCTGGTATCGGTAGTGCTTATGGTGTAACCATCGCCGGAAATGCTTCAATTGGAGCGTTGAAGAAAAACGATAGTGCTTTTGGTAACTTCTTGGTATTGACTGCACTTCCAGGTACACAGGGTTTGTATGGTTTTGCCGGATATTTTATGTTCCAGAGTATTTTTGGAGTATTGACTCCTGAAATTACAGGAATTCAGGCTTGTGCTGTATTAGGCTCTGGCATTGGTCTGGGATTGGTTGCTTTGTTCTCAGCTATTCGTCAGGGACAGGTATGTGCTAATGGTATTGCTGCTATCGGTCAAGGCCACAATGTATTTGGAAATACTTTGATTTTGGCTGTATTCCCGGAATTGTATGCAATCGTTGCATTGGCTGCAACCTTCTTGATGGGATCTGCATTGGCTTAAATATAATAAAAAAGTAATATGTACATATCCGGTATGAGTTTATCTCGTACCGGATATTTTTTTGTACATGATAAAGTATATAGACTGTGTATCTTTAGTATAGTTTGATTATTCTATAGGTTGTAATGTCATGTAATTTGTGAAATCAATACCTTTTTAGATGTCTGATATCCAGTTAAAGACCGATTATCCTCTGTTAGAATAATATTATGCGTGAATTTGTTCGTTATATTCATCCTTTTTTATAAATTCGCGCTTGACTTAGAAAATACTATAAAAGATGACAATGCAACTTTTGACTCCTGATTATATATTTGAATCAAGTTGGGAAGTATGTAATAAGGTTGGAGGAATTTACACAGTTCTTTCCACAAGAGCAAAAACTTTGCAAGATGCTTTTCCTGATAAGATTTATTTTATAGGTCCGGATGTATGGATAGGAAAAGAAAATCCTTTATTTATTGAGGATAATGAATGCCTGAAAGAATGGCGTAAACACGCAATAGAGAGTGATCATTTAAAGATTCGTATTGGAAGATGGAATATTCCAGGGAATCCTATCGCTATTTTAGTTGATTTTACTCCTTTCTTTTCGGAAAAGAATGAGATCTACACAAAAATGTGGGAAGACTTTCAAGTTGATTCTTTGCATGCTTATGGAGATTATGATGAAGCATCCATGTTTTCATATGCTGCAGGAAAGGTTGTAGAAAGTTTTTATCGTTATAATTTGACTCTGCAAGATAAGGTCGTATATCAGGCACATGAGTGGATGACAGGAATGGGAGCCCTTTATGTGCAGAAAGCAGTTCCGCAGATTGCTACTATTTTTACTACACATGCGACTTCCATTGGCCGTTCGATAGCCGGAAACAATAAACCTCTTTATGATTATCTGTTTGCTTATAACGGAGATCAGATGGCTCAGGAACTCAATATGCAATCTAAGCATTCTATTGAAAAACAAACAGCTCATCATGTAGACTGCTTTACGACAGTGAGTGAAATTACCAATAACGAATGTAAGGAATTACTTGAAAAACCTGCTGATGTGATTCTGATGAATGGCTTTGAAGATGACTTTGTGCCCAAAGGAACAAAGTTTGCCAATAAGCGGAAAAAGGCACGGAAAACTTTGCTTACCATGGCTAATGCTTTGTTAGGCACTCAGTTGGGGGATGATACGATGATTATTGGTACCAGTGGACGCTATGAGTTCAAGAACAAAGGTATTAATGTATATCTGGAAGCATTGAACCGATTGACACGAGATAAAAATCTGAAAAAAGAAGTTCTGGCATTTATCAATGTACCAGGATGGGTAGGGGAGCCTCGTGAAGATTTGCGTAAGCGTTTGGATAGCAAGGAAACATTCAATACTCCATTGGAGTGTCCGTTTATTACACACTGGCTGCATAATATGAATCACGATCAGGTACTTGATATGTTGAAGTATCTGGATATGTCGAATGCTGCAGATTCAAGAGTAAAGGTAATTTTTGTGCCATGTTATCTGGATGGAAAGGATGGTATTTTAAATGAATTGTACTACGATTTGATAATAGGAACAGATTTGAGTGTATATCCTTCCTATTACGAACCATGGGGATATACTCCTCTTGAAAGTATTGCATTTAAAGTTCCTACTATTACTACAGACCTCGCAGGATTTGGTCTATGGGTGAATTCGTTGAAAGGCCGTCCGGGAGTATTACAGGATGGAGTAAAGGTAATTCATCGTACCGATTATAACTATTCGGAAGTAGCTGATACTATCAAAGATACAATATCCGAGTTCTCTTCTCTGTCAGAAACAGAAATTAATAAAATACGTAATAATGCGGCTAAAATAGCCGAGAAAGCACTTTGGAAACACTTTATAGAGGCTTATTATAGAGCATATGATATTGCTTTACGTAATGCTTCCAAACGCCTTTCTTTTAAAGTTGAGAAATCCTTAAATTAAATTTAAAGATATGAAAGTTAAAACTAATTATGCTAATGCTCCGGTTTGGAGAGAGATTAATGTAAAATCTCGTATTCCGGAATCTCTGAAGATGTTGGAAGAAATGGCTCGCAATATATGGTGGGCTTGGAATGATGAGGCAACTGAAATGTTTAAAGAGTTGGATCCAGAGCTGTGGCAGATTGTTGCTCAGAATCCGGTTGCATTATTGGAACGTCTAAGCTATGAAAAATTAGAGGCTTTGTCTGAAAATAAAGGAGTTTTGAAAAAAATCGACGACATTTACGCAAAGTTCAAGGCGTATATAAATGAAAAGCCTGATTCAAAACGTCCGTCAGTAGCATATTTCTGTATGGAATATGGTCTGACTCATGTATTAAAAATCTACTCTGGAGGTTTAGGTGTATTGGCCGGCGACTATTTGAAAGAAGCTTCAGACAGTAATGTAGATATGTGTGCTGTCGGTTTCTTGTACCGTTATGGTTATTTTAGCCAGAGCCTTTCTATGGACGGCCAGCAAATTGCTAATTATGAAGCACAAAACTTTGGCAGTTTGCCACTTGAACGTGTAAACGATGAAAATGGAAAACCTTTGGTACTCGATGTTCCTTATCTGAACTATTATGTACATGCATATGTATGGAGAGTAAATGTAGGTCGTGTACCTTTGTATTTGCTTGATACAGATAATGAAATGAATAGCGAGTTCGACCGTCCGATTACACATCAGTTGTATGGTGGTGACTGGGAAAACCGTTTGAAACAGGAAATTCTGTTGGGTATCGGTGGTGTATTGCTGCTGAAGAGATTAGGAATAAAGAAAGATATTTATCATTGCAATGAGGGACATGCTGCATTGTGTAATGTACAGCGTTTGTGCGATTACGTAGAAGGTGGAATGTCTTTCGATGAAGCTTTGGAAGTTGTTCGTGCTTCTTCTCTTTATACTGTTCATACTCCTGTACCTGCAGGTCACGATTATTTCGACGAAGGCTTGTTTGGTAAATATATGGGCGGATATCCTCAGCGTATGGGTATCTCATGGGAAGATTTGATGAACTTGGGACGTATTAATCCGGGTGATCCGAATGAACGTTTCTGTATGTCTACTTTCGCATGCAATACATGTCAGGAAGTAAACGGTGTAAGCTGGTTGCACGGAAAAGTTTCTCAGGAAATGTTTGCTGGTATTTGGAAAGGATACTTCCCTGAAGAAAATCATGTAGGTTATGTTACCAATGGTGTACATTTCCCCACTTGGTGTGCTTCTGAATGGAAGAAATTGTATAACAAATATTTCGACAAGAACTTCTTGAAAGACCAGTCTAATCCGAAGATTTGGGAAGCTATCTATAATGTTCCTGATGAAGAAATCTGGAACACTCGTGTCGCATTGAAGAATAAATTGATTGATTATATCCGTAATCAGTTCCGCGACACTTGGTTGAAGAACCAGGGAGATCCTTCTCGTGTTGTTTCTTTGATGGATAAAATCAATCCGAATGCATTGCTTATTGGTTTTGCTCGTCGTTTTGCAACATACAAACGTGCACATTTGCTGTTTACCGATTTGGATCGTTTGTCTAAGATTGTAAATAATCCTGATTATCCGGTACAGTTCTTGTTTGCCGGAAAAGCACACCCACACGATGGAGCTGGACAGGGATTAATCAAGAAGATTGTAGAAATATCTAAACGTCCGGAATTCTTGGGTAAGATTATCTTCCTCGAAAATTACGATATGAAACTGGCTCGTCGTCTTGTTTCTGGAGTAGATATCTGGATGAACACTCCGACACGTCCGCTCGAAGCATCAGGTACATCTGGTGAAAAAGCGTTGATGAACGGTGTGGTAAACTTCTCTGTACTTGACGGATGGTGGTTGGAAGGCTATCGTGAAGGTGCAGGATGGGCTTTGACCGAAAAACGTACTTATCAGAATCAGGAACACCAAGACCAGCTGGATGCAGCTACTATTTATAGTATTTTGGAAACTGAAATCCTTCCGTTGTATTATGCACGTAATAAGAAAGGCTATTCTGAAGGATGGATTAAGACCATTAAGAACTCTATAGCACAGGTAGCTCCTCATTATACAATGAAGCGTCAGCTTGATGATTACTATGCTAAGTTCTATGAAAAAGAAGCTTCACACTTCCACTCTTTGGCTGCAAATGACTTTACTAAAGTAAAAGAACTGGCTAAATGGAAAGAAGAAGTTGCAGAAAAATGGGATTCAATTGAAATTGTATCTGTAGACAAGTGCGAAGAACTTCGTCAGGGTAATGTAGAAAGCGGAAAAGACTATACAATTACTTGTGTGATCGATGAAAAAGGTTTGGACGATGTTGTAAGTGTAGAAATGGTAGTAACTTATACAAATGTGGAAGGTAAAGAACATATTTATTCTGTTACCCCAATGGATCTGATCAAACGCGAAGGCAATTTGTATACCTTCCAGATGGTTCACAGCTTGTCTAATGCCGGAAGCTTTAAAGTAGCTTATCGTATGTTCCCGAAACATGCTGATCTGCCTCATCGTCAGGATTTCTGCTATGTACGCTGGTTCAATGCATAATATGAAGTAGAAAGCACATAATTAAATATTTATGAAACCGCATGTAGAAGCCGGATTTTCCGGTGGATACATGCGGTTTTTTATGTTTCTTTGATATATTTGCAAAAACATGATTTGCCTATGAAAATTCTGATTGTAGAAGATGATGCCGATTTGCGCGAAATCATCGTACGCTCTTTGGAAAAAGAACGCTATATAGTAGCGGAAGCTCCAGATTATAAAACTGCTTTATACAAGGTAGAAGATTACGATTACGATTGTATCTTATTGGATATCATGTTACCCGATGGAAACGGGCTTGACCTTTTGAAAGAGTTTCACGATATAGGAAAACATCCTAATGTGATTATTCTGTCGGCTAAAGATTCCATAGAAGATAAGGTGGCAGGATTAGACTTGGGGGCAGATGACTATCTTCCTAAGCCTTTCCATCTGGCTGAGCTTCATGCACGTATCAAAAGTCTTTTACGACGGAATCATCGGGAAGGAAAGAAGCTGGTTCAGTATGGCAATATTGAAATAAATCCGGATGATTATAAGGTGACGGTGAATGGAAAAGAACTTGAACTTAACCGGAAGGAGTACGATATTCTCTTTTATTTTATGTCACGTCCGGGAAGACTGGTCAATAAAAATACATTGGCAGAGTCTGTATGGGGAGATCATATCGACCAGGTAGATAATTTCGATTTTATCTATGCGCAGATTAAGAATTTGCGTAAACATCTGAAAGAAGCCGGTGCTACTCCGGAACTGAAAGCTGTATATGGATTTGGCTATAAATTTGTTGTAGAATGAAACTGTTTCATTTGGTTTTATCCCGTATATCGCTGGCCCTGACGGTAATCCTGGCGCTTTGGGCTGCTTTCTTTTATCTGGCCATGGTAGAAGAAATTAATGATGAAGTGGATGATTCGCTGTCCGATTATGCAGAACGCCTGATTATCCGTTCATTGTCGGGGGATGAACTGCCGTCGGAGAATAACGGAACAAACAATCAGTACTATTTGTACGAGGTGAGCAGGGAATATGCCCAGACTTATCCTCATTTGTCTTTCCATGATGAAATGGTGTATATTACCGACAAAGGAGAAACTGAGCCGGCCCGTGTGCTTACTGTGATTTTTGAAACAGAAGAGGGGCAGTTTATGGAACTGGTGGTGTATACTCCTACAATTGAAAAATACGATTTGAGGAAGGCCATCTTGGGGTGGATTATCTTTTTGTATGTAGTGCTGCTGTTGATGATTGTTCTGTTGAATGCATGGGTTTTCCACCGGAATATGAAACCTCTGTATACTCTTTTAGATTGGCTTGACCATTATCGTCTGGGACATCAGAATAAACCACTGGAAAATACAACACGCATTACAGAGTTTCATAAATTAAATGAAGTGGTTTTGCTATCCTCTCAGCGCAGTGAGCAGTTGTACGAGCAACAGAAGCTTTTTATAGGTAATGCTTCACATGAAATGCAGACTCCTTTAGCCATTTGCCGCAACAGACTGGAAATGCTGATGGAAGACGAAAGCCTGACAGAAAAGCAATTGGGTGAATTGATGAAAACTCATCAGACACTGGA
This sequence comes from Phocaeicola acetigenes, assembly GCF_027529745.1. Classification (NCBI taxonomy): domain Bacteria; kingdom Pseudomonadati; phylum Bacteroidota; class Bacteroidia; order Bacteroidales; family Bacteroidaceae; genus Phocaeicola; species Phocaeicola acetigenes. The sequence goes on along the minus strand of NZ_JAPZVM010000001.1, from coordinate 595,720 downwards.
AAATCTGACACGGATGAACAAGTCGCTTTTGCTTTTGTGCAAAATAGAAAACGGACAATTTACAGAAAATACATCGGTTTGTTTTGATCATCTTCTGGAACGTTATCTGGACGACTACCGGGAAGTGTATGCTTATCGGCATATCACAGTTGAGGTAGAAAATAATGCTTCCTTCTGTGTGCAAATGAATGACTCGCTGGCTTCTACTTTGGTCTCTAATTTGTTGAAGAATGCATTTGTGCATAATGTGGATAACGGGGCAATTCATATAAAAGTAGATTCAGAATCGTTTACTATCAGTAATACAGGAGAAGAGCCATTGGATGAGAACCGTATTTTTGAGCGTTTCTATCAAGGGAAGAAAAAAGAAGGATCGACAGGTTTAGGATTGGCATTGGTCGATTCTATCTGTAAAGCTGCGCATTTGTCGATACGGTATACTTATAAAGATGATTATCACGTATTTAAGGTAAGTAGGGAGTAAAAAGACTGTTTTATTATGTATGGAGAGTTTTCTGATGCGCGATGAAATATTTGAATATGAAAGTAGGGAAAATAGAATATTTCATATTCTTTTCAGATTTATCATTCAATTTTGTATCAGAAACTTAAACATTAATCATTTAAAACAATAAATATGAAGAAGCTGTTATTTTTATTGATGTGTATTTTTTCTGTGCAAACAATGGTATGGGCAGATACAGATAAACCCATTCAGGTAGGTCAATTGCCGACAAAGGCTCAAAGTTTTATTACTACATACTTTAAAGGGCATAAGGTGGCATTTGCCAAAATGGAAAGTGACCTTTTTTATAAAAGTTATGATGTGATTTTCACCAATGGGGAGAAAGTGGAATTCGACCGCTCTGGTGACTGGACCGAACTGAACTGTCATAAGCATGGAGTTCCGGTTTCTGTGATTCCGGCCGAAATCTTGAATTATATAAAATCTACCTATCCGGATGAAAAGATTCTGAAAATAGAACGTGATAAAAAGGAGTACGAAGTCGTGCTTTCCAATCGTTGGGAAATTAAATTCGACAATAAATATCGTGTTATGGATATAGATAATTGAGAAAAGCGGATATAATATGTAGAAGATACCGGTTGGCTGATGTGATCAGCTGACCGGTATTTTTTTATTGAATGCATTATAGGGTGATGCACACATTGTTTTATAACCAACGGTGTCGGCTGTATATTCAGCGTCGCCGGCTGTAGAATCAACGTCGGTGTTTGTGCATACAACGACGTCGGTTGAAGCTTTTTCCTGTTATCGTAGTCAATTGGCAATAATAGAAATAGCCCCAACTTTTTCAAGTTGAGGCTACTCCAAATGCCTTACGGAAGGCTATAAATAACGTGAGTTCGAAATAAGGATAAATATATTTCATTGACAATTAGAAGCATAGCGGTAAAAGTATTAAATTTATAGTACCAAATTATTAAGTACATGACAAAAATTTGAATGCATCGAATTGGGGTGTATATATCGATCGGAAAAGCGCGTTTGAGATTTCCTCAAGACCATATTTGACCAACGACTTAGCTCTTCATCCATGCTTCAGAATTTTTATCAGTTTATTTTTATAGGTCGCTACTTCATCTTCAGGTCGGTTGAAACAGATCAGGATCTGAAGTTTTGGTATCCTGTCAGAGTCCTTGATTCGACTTCCGGAGAGATAGACATACTGCCTTTTATGCAAAAAGAGCTTGTAGTAGAATTTCTCCTGTCCGACTTTGAGGGAATTGAAGAGCCACCACACTCTGATTCTTTCTCCTATGGAGGGTTTGACAACCCAAATATCCTGCCGAATACAGATATAGTATCGAATCCTGTTGTTGTTAAGCCAGCCAATCCACTCTTTGCTGATAAACTCTCGGTCGGCCACAAGGCAGTCGATGCAGTCATGTCCAAAAAGTCGGATGAATCGTTCCATGATAGCCTTGCGTTCCTCCCAATTGGAATTGCCTCGTTTGTCCAAAAGGCTGAATAGTAATGGAAAGGCAATGCCTTTGTAGGTGAAGCCGAGGGTGAGTATATTGATATTGAACTCTTCGGGCTTCCAGTTGGTACGGTCCATACTCAGAACCAAACCATCCTTAACAGGAAGCAATGTGAAGAGTATCCTTGTTACCAGGTCAAGGTCTAAGGCATAGTTGGCGATGAATCACTGAATGCGGCACAGATTGGAATCACGCTCAACCGACGTAGGCATTGCCGAAGCCGGTTTGTGAAGGCTTACAGCCTGCACCACACAAAGTGCGTGGAGCATATAAGCCATAAGCTTAATGCGGGCTAGATTCATCGAATTTCCAAAATACTCTTGCATAATCGGGAGGGTTTGGTTAACTTTGACTAAGTCCTTGGAATCAGTAGTCTTCATAGAAAAAGCGGTGAATTTTTCTTTAAAGTTACTGATTTTAAAGGATTTTTTTGCAAATATAATCTATTGATAATTAGATGATTAATAGTAGAGCTTTTTGTCATCTACTAAAAATAATTTTAAATCAAAAAGTTATTAATGAAAATATTAGGTTTAACTGTTTGTTTGTGGTTGTTTCATGTGCTTCCTATGATTTCTCAAGTATTGGTCAAAGGTAATGTGAAGAGTGAAAACAAACAAGAAGTAATTTATGCTTCCATTCAGCTATTACATCCCGATTCTTCCTTTGTACAAGGAACCATAACGGATAGTATAGGTAACTATTGCCTGCAAAATGTATGTTCGGGTGATTATCTACTTTTTGTAAGTTCTATGGGATATATACCGCAATGGCATATTTTTAGTATAGGAAGCCAAGATAAGAAATTACCTTTGCTTACGCTGAAAAAGGATAATATATTATTGGATGAAGTAGTAGTAAAAGCTTCTTCTTTTGTTCGTCAAAAAGATCGGGTATTAATTATCCCAACTGAACAACAAGTAAAACACGCCTCTACAGGATATGATCTTTTGTATAATCTGATGATTCCGGGAATGTCTGTCAATACACAAAAAGGTTCGGTAAATACATTGTTGGGAGAAGCTACCCTTTATATAAATGGGCAAAAAGCTGACTACAAAGAAATACATGCTCTTCGTCCTAAAGATATTGAAAAAATAGAATATTTTGAAATGCCTACGGGGAAGTATGCAGGTGATAAAGCCTCGGTCAACTATATATTGAAAAAGAAAAATACGGGTGGTTATGTTGCATTAGATGGGATGCAAACTATCGGGTATTGGGGAGGCGACTACAATGCCAATCTAAAGGTTATGCACAAAAATACCAGCTATACGCTATTTGCCGGTCATTCCATGGAACGTAATGGTGGGATACGAACAGATAAAAAAGAAACTTTTTACTTCCCGGAGCAGGAAATAAGCCGTACAACTCATGTAGATGATGCAGAGTTGAATAAGAACAAACAATATGCACAACTGAATATTAATGACAGCAATGATAAACGGACATTAGCTGGAAAAATTTCCTTCGTCCATCAAAGCATGCCTGACAATTATAGTAAAAGTGTCATTGAATATGATAGTGCTCCAGTTAATGATATTAGTGCAAAAACTGAAACAACCCAGACTACCCTAATGCCAAGTTTGAATTTATATGGAAGTTTTAAATTGGGACAGACGCAGTTTTTTAATGTTGATTTAACGGCTACTTATACAAACAATAAGTATATACGAAAGTACACGGAAAGAAACTACTTTTCTCATACGAAAGTGGACGAAAGTTTATACAATATTGCATTTTCAACAGATTATAATATCCAATTAAAACACAACAACTTTTTCGGATTAAACTTCAGCCATTTACATTCTATTTCTTCTGCCACATATAAAGAAGGTTTTAATGAATGGAGTCATTTATGGACAACTGAGACTTTATTAATGGGACAATACAATCAAAGCATCGGAAAAATGTATATGAGTTTGCAGCTTGGAGGTGATTTATTGCAATATTGTTTGCATAGAAATGAAGCAAAACGTTACCTGTCTCCCCATGCTAATATCTTATTGAACTATCAGATAAATTCCGAAAACTCTATATTGTATGGATTGAATACAGGAAATTCCAATCCACCTATGGAATGGATAAATAATGTGAATCAAGAATTGGATTCATTGTCTGTTAAACGAGGAAATCCGCATCTGGAAAAGACCAATTATTATAATAGTTATTTGGTTTATAACCACCAGAAAGGAAAAATCAGTCTACAAGTGGCAGGTCTTTATTTTGGAGCTATAAACAGTATTTTCAGTGATTACTATATAGAAAATGATAAACTGGTGAATACATTCTGTACTGGAGGAAATTTTCATCAATTAAAAGGCTCATTTGCTGTTACTTACAAGATAATTCCTAGTTTACATATTAAACTGCTAGGATTTTATCGTTATAATGAAATTACGGGAAAGGTAAAGCAACATAAAAACGAATGGGGAGGAAGCATGGATATAAACTATTACTGGAAAAATTTTGCATTTAATATACACGGAAAATCTACGGGAAAAACATTAGATAATTATCCCGCTTTCATAGATACCCCTGCAACTTACGGTGCATTTGTGCGTTGGAATCATAAAAATTGGATGGCAGAAGCCGGTACGGACAATACATTTAGCAAACACAACCGAACTAAAATGTATATGGATATGGGGGTATATCGTTTTCATAACAGCTCTTATAGTGAAACGTATCAAAAAACAGGTTATATCAAAGTGGCTTATACATTCGACTTTGGAAAGAACACTTCTAAAGAACAGCGTAATATTAACACTACAATAAACAGTGCAATATTGAAAGCTGAATAATATGAATCTACATAAAATTAAGAATAGATATGAAAAAACAAAATCTGCCTGCTGATCGCCAGTCTCTTCGTTGTGAGTGCCTACTCTGCCAATCATAAAGTAACCGGAAGTATAAAAGACATAGCACAGAACTCCATACCGGTAGCCACCATACAATACTGGCTCCAGACTCCTCTTTTGTCAAAGGAAGCGTGACGGATGAGAAGGGAGGATTTTGTCTGGATAACATAAAGGAGGGAAAATACATTCTTTCTGTCAACTGCATCGGATATATCAGCCGTTTTCTTGACTTTGAAATGCCCGACAGGGATTATGAACTGCCAACGGTCATATTAAAAGAAAACAATGTAACACTAGATGGAGTCACCATAACAGGTAGTTCATTTATTCAGAAAAAAGACTGTTTACTGATTATACCCAGTAAACTACAATCAAAATATGCATATAATGGATATGATTTATTGTATAACTTAATGATTCCGGGGGTAGTCGTAAATCGCAAGGAAGGAGCTGTAATAACTTCTCGGGGTTCTGCTACACTATATATAAATGGGGTAAAAGCTGATTTCCACAAAATACAGAATTTACGGCCGAAAGATATTGACAAGGAATTTGCGTTATAACAGAAAAAATATATGATTGAAGACAAGAATACCAAGCATCGAAACAAACTAAACCGCATGAGCGATGCTGAAGTTATAGTGATTCTTATCCTGTTTCATTCCGGTGGTTTTCGTTGTTTCAAGCATTATTACAAGGAGTATATCTGCAAACATCTGAAATACCTGTTTCCGTGTCAGGTGTCCTACAACCGTTTTGTGGAACTGGAAAAGGAAGTACTGCTTCTCCCATTTTCATCAAGAAAGTCCTGTTAGGGACCTGTACCGGTATCGGCTTTGTTGATTCCACTCCTTTACGTGTTTGCCGTAATCAGAGGATATTGATTCATAAGACATTCCAGACACCGTTCCTTCAACAATTTCATTGCTAACTCTTTGTTGGCTATTGCAGCATACTGTTTCTTTGAAAAGAAACCCGCCATTGATGTTAGTTTTATCAATGACGGGCAACTTACTATCTTTTGATTTTATATCGAACTCACGTTAAATAGGGTTTAAATTATTCCCATTCGATTGTTGCAGGTGGTTTTGAAGAGATATCGTAGCAAACGCGGTTTACGCCTTTTACTTTGTTGATGATATCGTTCGAAACCTTTGCCATGAATTCGTAAGGCAAGTGTGCCCAGTCGGCAGTCATGGCATCAGTACTTGTTACGGCACGCAATGCTACGGCACGTTCGTAAGTACGTTCATCGCCCATTACACCTACACTCTGTACCGGAAGCAGGATTACTCCAGCCTGCCATACCTGATCGTACAAGCCCCAGTCGCGTAAACCCTGGATGAAGATGTCGTCTGCGTCTTGCAGGATACGTACTTTTTCCGGAGTGATATCTCCTAAAATACGTACAGCCAATCCCGGACCTGGGAACGGATGACGGGTAATAAGATGTTCCGGCATACCTAATTCACGTCCTACACGACGTACTTCGTCTTTAAACAAAAGACGGAGAGGTTCGCAAAGCTTCAGGTTCATCTTTTCCGGCAGACCACCTACGTTATGGTGACTCTTAATTACTGTACCGGTAATAGACAAAGATTCGATGCAGTCTGGGTAGATAGTACCCTGTGCCAGCCATTTTACATCTTTAATCTTATGTGCTTCTTCATCGAATACATCAATGAATCCTTTGCCGATAATCTTACGTTTACGTTCCGGTTCTGTTACACCAGCCAGTTCTGAGAAGAATTTTTTGCTGGCGTCTACACCGATTACGTTCAATCCCAGACATTCGTAATCATGCAATACATTCTTGAATTCGTTTTTACGCAACATTCCGTGGTCGACAAAGATACATGTCAGGTTCTTGCCGATAGCCTTGTTCAGCAATACGGCTGCTACTGAAGAGTCTACACCTCCACTCAAACCTAAAACAACTTTATCATTGCCTAATTGTGCTTTCAATTCAGCTACAGTTGTTTCAATGAATGAAGCAGCGCTCCAGTCTTGTTTACCGCCGCAAATGTCTACTACGAAGTTTTTCAAAAGTAATGTTCCGTCTTCGCTGTGGAATACTTCCGGATGGAACTGTACTCCCCACAGTTTTTCTCCTTTAGCCTGATAAGCAGCTACTGCAACCTTGTCTGTTGATGCGATAATTTCAAAGTTTTCCGGTATTGCAGTGATGGTGTCACCGTGGCTCATCCAAACTTGAGAGTTTTCACGAATGCCTTTCAGTAACGGATTGTCGTGTTTGAAAGTAGCCAGATGTGCACGTCCGTATTCACGTGTATTAGCCGGTTCAACGTTTCCGCCATTGGTGTAAGCCATAAATTGCGCGCCATAGCAGATGCCTAAAATAGGGTACTTGCCGCGAATGTCTGTCAAGTCTACCTTAAAAGCTTTCTCGTCGTATACGGAGAAAGGGCTTCCGGAAAGAATGACACCAATTACAGAAGGGTCATTGTGTGGAAACTTGTTGTAGGGAACAATCTCGCAATACATGTTCAGTTCGCGAACACGACGCCCGATAAGCTGTGTGGTCTGCGACCCGAAATCAAGAATAATGATTTTTTCCTGCATATTGTTTTACGTATATGTGTATAATGTATTCTATGCTACAAAGGTACTTAGAATTTTTCAGATTTGCTATATGCTTGAAGTAAAAAACGAATGAGTCGGGAGAAAGCTTCTTGTAGTAGAGAAAAAAACAAGGATGAAGAAAAAAAAGTACACTTTTAATTTTGTAGTGTTTATTTAATTACTAATTTTGAGCACATGTAAAAATAACATTTTTTATAGAATAATTAACTATAACCTTAATATACAACTATGAGTTATTTACGATTCGATAAGACGCTGATGACAAATTTGGAAGAGTCTTTACCGCGTGAGATTCTTCGTACAAACCGGTCTGGAGCGTATCATTGTTCTACTATTGTAGATTGTAATACTCGCAAATATCATGGGTTGCTTGTGATTCCAATTCCTGAATTGGATGATGAGAACCATGTGTTGCTTTCTTCTTTGGATGAGACTGTTATTCAGCATGGAGCTGAATTCAATCTTGGGTTACACAAATATCATGGTGATAATTATAGTCCGCGCGGTCATAAGTACATCCGTGAGTTTGAGTGCGACAAGGTGCCTACTACTATTTATAGGGTAGGTGGGGTTGTATTGAAAAAAGAAATTATTTTCGTACACCATGAAAATCGAATTCTGATCCGGTATACTTTGATGGAAGCACATTCAAAGACAACTCTTCGTTTCCGTCCTTACTTGGCATTCCGTAGTGTACGTCAGTATACTCATGAAAATGATAAGGTGAACCGTCAGTATGAGGCCGTTGAAAACGGAATAAAGACATGTATGTATGCCGGATATCCGGATTTGTATATGCAGTTCAGTAAGTCGAATACATTCTGTTTTACTCCCGATTGGTATAGAGGAATCGAATATCCGAAAGAACAGGAACGTGGCTATGATTTCAATGAAGATCTTTATGTTCCGGGCTATTTTGAAATGGATATTGAAAAAGGGGAATCCATTGTCTTTTCAGGAGCTGTGTCTCCGATTGATCCTGCAGAACTGAACGGACTTTTTGCTTCTGAGGTGGATAGACGAATTCCGAGAGACAATTTCAAGAATTGTTTGATTAATGCCGCTCATCAGTTCCTGAATAAACAGCACGGAGAGTCATATGTTTTGGCTGGTTATCCTTGGTTCAAATGTCGTGCTCGCGATATGTTTATTGCATTGCCGGGATTGATGTTGGCTATTAATGAAGTAGAAAAGTTTGAGACTGTAATGGACACTGCAGTCAAGGCCATTTATGCTTTCATGAAAGGCGAGCAGACTGACTTGAAAGTATATGAAATGGAACATCCGGATGTTTTATTGTGGGCTGTATGGACTATTCAGCAATATGATAAAATGGTATCCCATGATGCCGCCAAGGCCAGATATGGTGCATTACTGAAAGACATCATGACGTTCTTGCTCGATGGTAAGCATCCTAATATGACGGTGTGTGAGAATGGCCTGATTTATTCTGACGGAAAGGAAAAAGCAATTACTTGGATGAACTCTTCTGTTAACGGTCATCCGGTAATTCCTCGTACAGGATATATTGTAGAATTTAATGCATTGTGGTACAATGCACTGAAATATGTGGCAGCACTTTTGGGAGAAAATAATGAAAATGAGTTTACCGTTCGTCTGGAACAGTTGGCAACACGTGTAGCTCATTCATTTATAGATACTTTCCTGAATGAATATGGTTATCTGCTCGATTATGTCGATGGAACAATGATGGACTGGAGTGTTCGTCCGAATATGATATTTACAGCAGCGTTCGATTATTCTCCTTTGGATGCGAAACAAAAGAAAGCTGTGGTAGATATTGTGACTAAGGAACTTCTTACTCCTAAAGGACTTCGTTCGTTGAGCCCGAAGAGTGGAGGATATAATCCAAACTATGTAGGTCCTCAGTTGCAGCGTGATTATGCATATCATCAGGGTACAGCATGGCCTTGGCTTGAAGGATTCTACCTGGAGGCTTATTTGCGCATCTATAAGCGTAGTGCGATCTCCTTCGTGGAACGTCAATTGATCAGCTATGAAGATGAAATGACTCGCCATTGCATTGGCTCTATTCCTGAATTGTTTGATGGAAACCCACCGTTTAAAGGACGAGGAGCTGTATCATTTGCTATGAATGTGGCTGAGATTTTGCGTACATTGAATTTATTGGAAAAGTATGATAACTAATAAAAAGGGGGAGAGAGTATGAAAGTTTTAATGTTTGGTTGGGAATTTCCTCCTCATATTTTAGGAGGTTTGGGTACAGCCAGTTACGGTTTGACAAAAGGTATGTCGCAACAACCCGACATGGATATTACGTTTTGTATACCGAAACCTTGGGGCGATGAGGACCAAAGCTTCTTGAAAATTATAGGAATGAATAGTGTGCCTATTGTATGGCGTGATGTACAGTGGGACTATGTCAATAGCAGAGTAGGTAGTTATATGGATCCGCAGTTGTATTATGATATGCGTGATCATATATATGCCGATTTCAACTACATGCATACTAATGATTTGGGATGTATGGAGTTCTCTGGCCGATATCCGGATAATCTTCATGAGGAGATAAACAATTATTCTATTGTGGCAGGTGTTGTTGCCCGTCAGCAGGAATTTGATATCATTCATTCGCACGACTGGTTGACTTATCCGGCAGGTATCCATGCAAAACAGATTTCCGGAAAACCGTTGGTTATCCATGTGCATGCAACCGATTTTGACCGTAGTCGCGGTAATGTAAATCCTACTGTTTATTCAATAGAGAAGAATGGTATGGATCATGCAGATTGTATCATGTGTGTGAGTGAGTTGACACGTCAGACTGTGATTCATAAATATTATCAGGATCCTCGCAAGTGCTTTACTGTACACAATGCAGTATCACCTTTGTCGCAGGAAATACAGGATATTGTTCCAAAAAGAAACCCGAAAGAGAAGATTGTTACATTCTTGGGACGTATTACCATGCAGAAAGGACCGGAATATTTCGTAGAAGCAGCAGCGCTTGTATTGAAGCGTAGCCGTAATATCCGTTTCGTAATGGCAGGTAGTGGTGATATGATGAATGCGATGATCAGACTGGCTGCAGAAAGAGGTATTGCAGATCGTTTCCATTTCCCGGGATTTATGAAAGGTAAGCAGGTATATGAAGTGTTGAAGGCTAGTGATGTATATATTATGCCTTCTGTTTCTGAACCTTTTGGTATATCTCCGTTGGAAGCCATGCAGTGTAGTGTACCTACTATCATATCTAAACAATCGGGTTGTGCTGAAATCCTTGAGAAATGTATTAAAACAGATTATTGGGATATTCATGCTATGGCCGATGCTATTCACTCTATTTGTACCAATCCGGCGTTGTACGAATATTTGCGTGACGAAGGAAAGAAAGAGGTAGATGGAATCGTTTGGGAAAAAGTAGGTCTGAAAGTCCGTAACCTGTATGAGCAGGTCTTGAAAAACTATGGTAAATAATAAAAATCTGAATCATTATGAAAACAATCTGTCTTTACTTTGAAATACATCAAATCATACATCTGAAACGTTATCGTTTCTTCGAAATAGGTACCGATCATTATTATTATGATGATTATGCCAATGAACAGGGAATTAATGAAGTAGCTGAACGTTCTTATATTCCGGCGTTGAAAACGCTGATTGAAATGGCCAAGGAAAATGGCGGAGCGTTTAAGGTTGCTTTGTCTATTTCTGGAGTTGCCTTGGAACAGTTGGAAATTCATGCTCCGGCAGTAATTGAACTGTTGCATGAACTGAATAATACAGGATGTTGTGAATTCTTGTGTGAACCTTATTCTCACGGTCTTTCTTCATTGGCAAATGAAGATTGTTTCCGCGAAGAAGTAGGACGTATGCGTCGTAAGATTAAAGATTATTTCGGAAAAGAACCGAAGGTATTCCGTAACTCCAGTTTGATTTATACCAACGAAATTGGTGGTATAGTAGCTGACATGGGATTTAAGGGTATGTTGGTAGAAGGCGCAAAACATGTGTTGGGATGGAAGAGTCCGCACTATCTGTATCATTGTGCTGAAAATCCGAATCTGAAACTTTTGATGCGTGATTTTAAATTATCGGACGATATTAGTTTACGTTTTTCTAATACTGAATGGAATGAATATCCGCTGTTTGCCGATAAGTATATTGGATGGATTGCTTCTATGCCTGAAAATGAGCAGGTAATCAATCTGTTTATGGAACTCTCAGCTTTGGGTATGGCTCAGCCGCTGTCTTCTAACATCCTGGAGTTCTTGAAGGCATTGCCTGTATGTGCAAAACAGAAAGGTATAACTTTCTCTACTCCGAGCGAAATTGTATCGAAACTGAAATCTGTAGACATGGTGGATGTTCCTTATCCGATGTCTTGGACAGACGAAGAAAGAGATATCAGCCCATGGTTGGGTAACGTAATGCAGCGTGAGGCTTTCAATAAATTGTATGGTGTAGCTGAACGTGTTTATTTGTGTAATGACCGTCGAATCAAGCAGGATTGGGATTATCTGCAGGCTAGTAACAACTTCCGTTTCATGACTACAAAGGATACAGGAGTGGGCTTGAATCGTGGAATTTATGATTCTCCTTATGATGCATTTACAAACTATATGAATATATTGGGCGACTTTATAGCTCGCGTAAATGCATTGTATCCTGTTGATATGGATAATGAAGAGTTGGGCTCATTGCTGACAACAATCAAGAATCAGGGTGAAGAACTGACGCAGTTGACAGAAGAGGTGACTAAACTTCAGGCTGCCTTGAAGAAGGCTGAAGCTGCTGCAGGAAAGAAGGAAACAGCTGCAAAGAAAGCTGCTTCTACAAAAGCTGCGGGAGAAAAGGCTACTGCAACTAAAAAAGCATCTGCTAAGAAAACCGCAAAATAAGGAATAAAAACCTATCTAGAAAGATAAAAGCTTGTGTTGAAGGGAAAGATTCTGTTGTTTAGAATCTTTCCCTTTATGTTTAAAAGCGATAAGTGGTTTCTTTTATCTGATGAAATAATTGATAGAAATAAAAAAGGCTACTCGTTTGTGAGTAGCCTTTTTATTTTTGTAATATGTAGTTTAATGAAGTTTAGGACGCGTATAAATAATATTCATCTTAATATCTTCTGTATCCCCTGTTCCTCTTACGAGTCGTGCAGAACTTACACTTAAATCATGTTCTACACCAATGATATTGTTCTGAGAATCTAAACTGATATTAACTGGTATCAGCAATACTTTATGTTGCTCTTCCAGTTCTTCCCAGTTATTGGTGTTTTTATCTGGCTTGATTTCGCTGAATATCCGGCTGATGAGTCGGTTCAACTTAGTGAATGAATAAGAGTTGGTTTTGCTGTCATAAGAAGCAATAAAAGAACTCTTGTTGTCAATCGTTTTGTTTTGCTCGAAGAAATCGATCATTTCAGACTCCTGTATCAGCATCAGATAAGATGGAGTTCCCATTTTATATTTACTTTCACTTTCGTTCTTGTATTTCGGAAGTGAAATAGATACGGCATTTAATGTATCCTGATAATGTTCGCTTTCGAAGATTTTCTGCAAGGGTAAAGTCATTTCCGTACACAAGCCAGCAGGAGTTTTCAGATAAGTACCCTTTTCATCTTGCATTTGACTGTCGAAATTCGCATTGTGGAAGTTAGTTGACATAAAGACTTCCTTTGATGCAGCAAATGGAATATAAGTGGTAGCCAAAGAATCTTTATCTCCGGCACTGTTCTTAATCCAATATTTAGCCTGCATACGCAACCATATATCTTCTATATATACAATAGAGCCATCACCATTGGTTATTTCAGCATAAAATCCGGGGAAGACGTGATTAATGAATGTTTGTGCATCCTTAAAGTAATCTTCACCACCTTCTCTTTGCTGTTCTTTGGCTGCTTCAGACAATCTGTTTACAAAGTCTTCGTTTACCCGTACAGAGATGCTTGGATAGTAATCGCTGGTATTGTGTATAGAATCGCTTACCGTTTTGTCGTAGGCAGAATAATCTTTTAAACCCAAAGGTTCGCTTTTATAAGTCCAGTCGTTGCTATTGCTGAAGTCGTAGTCTGTATAATACCACTCTTTATGTGTACCGTCGTCTTCGAAAGGAGTTTCAAGCTCTTTTACCTTTACACGAAGTGAAGCCAATGAGTCTCCAAAATAATTGTTGTAATAAAACTCCAGTGTTACAGAGTCTATTTTTTCCAGTCGTTCTGGAAACTTATAACCTTCCGGACAATTGATTTGCGCCAGAAATCCTGCTTTCAGTTCACCAAATTCTTTGTCTGTAAATTTACCCAAATAAGCAGTGCTGGAACGTGAATAGACACGGTCGAGTGTACGTGTAGCCGTTTTTACCGGATAGGTTTCTGCAAATGCTTCTATCTGGTCTCCATCGGCTACAAACTGACCTATTCCGGTAGTTTGGTCATCACAACTATAGAGGGCAGCAGCCAATCCCATGGCTGCCAAGAACTTCACTTTCATGGTTTAATTTTTTACATTAATTTTTATTCGGCATCTTCTGTTACTTTGTCGTACAATGCATCGCATGCATCTGCAAATGCAGTTTCGTCAGCTTCGTAACCGATGACTGGAATATTCAGACTCTTTGCATAGTCTATGATATTCTGGTTGACGTGTTCACTGTTTTGTACTACTCCATCAGAATAAGCGACGGCTAATTTACATAATTCTTCGTAATTAACGGGAGAATTAATCATTTTAACATCTTCAGGAGTAATGCCTTTTAATAATAATTGTTCGGTAAAGTTGGGTGCTAAATTAGATTTGAATCCATCACTATACACCGAAAATACAACTTTTGAGTCTCTGAATGAAGGTTCGTCACAGTATGCTTTCTTTATATACAATGGAACCATAGCACTCATCCATCCGTGACAGTGAATTACATCCGGACACCAGCGCAGTTTTTTTACTGTTTCAAGAACGCCTCTGGCATAGAATATGGCGCGTTCGCCATTGTCTTCATATTCATTGCCATCTTCGTCGGTAGTCATCAATCGGTGCTGGAAATAATCATCATTGTCAATGAAATAAACCTGTCGGCGAGCAGCTTGGATAGAAGCTACTTTGATGATCAACGGATGGTCTGTTTCATCAATGATCAGATTCATCCCTGACAAACGAATCACTTCATGTAATTGATTTCTGCGTTCATTTACATAGCCCCACTTAGGCATAAATGTTCGGATTTCACGGCCTTTGTCTTGAATGGCCTGTGGCAGGTTTTGACCTATTAACGATAATTCACTTTCGGGTACGTAAGGAGTAATTTCTTGTGTGATGAATAATACTTTTTTCGCGCTCATTGTTTTATTGTTGCTCATAATCTGCTGCAAAGATATAAAAAAATAACAAAAGGGGGGGTATGAGAATCAATTAATTATTCCTTATAGTATGTTAATGAGTTGATAATAAGTATTGTGTACAATCTGATGTGAACAGGTGCCTTGGAATAAGTTGATAATTTTATGTGTTCTTTTTCGCAATCTTCTTTGATTATGTGGTAAATAAGGTCTAACTTTGCCGCGGTTTTAGAATTTCATAAGTTTAAAAGCTGGTATAAATGAAATTAATTCAAACAATTCACGAACTTCGTGTAGCACTGGATGTGCTTCGGAAAGAAGGTAAAACGATTGGCTTGGTTCCTACAATGGGAGCTTTGCACGATGGACACGCTTCGCTGGTTAAGCGGGCAGTGGCCGAAAATGATGTAGTAGTGGTCAGTGATTTTGTAAACCCTACTCAGTTTAATGATAAGAATGATTTGCTGAAATATCCGCGTACGCTGGATGCCGACTGCGCGTTGCTGGAGGCATGTGGAGCCGATTTTGTATTTGCTCCTTCTGTTGAAGAAATCTATCCAGAACCGGATACACGGCAGTTCAGCTATGCTCCGCTGGATACCGTGATGGAAGGTAAATACCGTCCGGGACACTTCAATGGGGTTTGTCAGATTGTGAGCAAATTGTTCTTGATTGTGGAGCCTACCCGTGCGTATTTTGGCGAGAAAGACTTCCAGCAGTTGGCTATTATCCGTGAAATGGTGCGCAAGTATCCTTTCGACTTGGAAATTGTAGGTTGTCCGATTGTCCGCGAAGCAGACGGATTGGCTTTGAGCAGTCGTAATGCACGTTTGTCTGCAGAACAGCGTGTGCAGGCATTGAAGATTTCAAAAACTCTGTTTGATAGTGTGGAGTATGGAAAAACTCATACATTGGCAGAAACAAAGCAATTTGTAGAAGCAGCGATTGCCGAAGCAGACGGATTGGAACTGGAGTATTTTGAAGTGGTAGATGGAAATACTTTGCAGACAGTGACAAATTGGGAGGACAGCCATTATATTGTGGGATGTATTACTGTGTTCTGCGGTGAAGTACGTTTAATTGATAATATAAAATATAAGGAGTAATTAAAGCGATGATGATAGAAGTCTTGAAATCGAAAATTCATTGCGTAACTGTCACCGAAGCCAACTTAAATTACATGGGTAGTATTACTATCGATGAAGATTTGATGGATGCAGCCAATATGATTGCAGGAGAAAAGGTGCAAATTGTAGATAATAATAACGGCGAACGTTTCGAAACCTATATTATAAAAGGTGAGCGTGGTTCCGGATGCATCTGTTTGAATGGTGCTGCTGCACGTAAGGTACAGGTAGGCGATGTGGTTATTATCATGTCGTACGCTTTGATGGATTTCGAGGAAGCCAAGTCGTTTAAACCGACTGTGGTTTTTCCGGATAGAGTGACCAATAAGATTGTGTAAGAGCAGTGTTCCTTGTGAACCAATAAACTCATCTGAAATAAAAACGTCCGGTTGTTCCTTCTATGGGAGCAGCCGGACATTTTTTATGTCATCAAGACGACATTTTATTTCTTATAATATTGTGCTAAAGCAAGTGTGCGTCGTAAAGCCATACGGGTACAGAGGAAAGAACATACCGAACCTACCAGGAATACAATACCGGTAGATGTCATGATATTCCCCAGTCCTACAATAGGCGAAACGATACCTCCGAATGCAAATCCTAAGGCTCCCAGCAGTGCAGATGCCATACCCGCATGAGTACGTTCGCTGTCCATGGCCAACGTGTTTGAAGCCGTAAAGGTCAGTCCTAACATGGAGAGCAGGCCTATCAGAAGGACTTCATAAATCCAAAAGCTGCATTCAGAACCAAGGGCTATGCAAAGCAGTGCTGAGACGACAACCATTCCCATACTACCCCGATACAGCGCTTGTTCGGGATGGGGAAATTTGACTGCACAAGCAGCCGAAATCACGATGGAAATGGCATTAATACCAAAGCAAATGCTGAACATCATGGGAGAGAATCCATAATGCTCCTGCATGATAAAAGGTGCAGAAGCAATGTTGGCAAACAATACTCCTTGTCCGAAACCAAACTGGAGAATGTAGTACATGTAACGGCGGTTATGGATTACCTTGATGAAATTAATATATACATCTTTCCATTCTGTATGAGGTCGTCGGGTACGTGGAAGTGATTCCTGAAAATGCAGACAGCCTGCCAACAGGATAATGCCTAATACGAATAAGGTCCAGAATATTCCTTGCCATCCCGTACTGTCGGCCATACTTCCTCCTGCAATGGGAGCTGCTACGGGAGCTACTCCGTTGATGGCTCCAATGATTGCCAGCATTTTTGCCAGTTCTTTTCCAGAGTATTTGTCTGCAGCAATGGAGCGGGAAATCACAATGCCACCTGCTCCAGCTATACCCTGTACAAGGCGCCATCCTACAAATTGCATAATCCGTTCCGAACAGAGGCAACCTATGGTAGACAATAAAAACAAAATCAAAGCTGCAAGTAGAGGAGGGCGTCGCCCGTATTTATCGCTCAGTGGTCCGAAAAACAATTGTCCCACAGCTAGACCTATCATACTTGCTGTAAGTCCCAGCTGCACCTGCGAAGAAGTGGTGTGGAAATAACCGGTCATTGCAGGTAAGGTGGGAAGATACATGTCGGTTACAAAGGGACCAAATGCTGTAAGCATTCCTAAAAATACCAGAATAAATAGTTGAGAGTTGTTTTGTGTCATAAAAATAGGATGTTTGAAAAACGATGCAAAAATAGACAATGTATAGGGGATGTCGGATACCATTTTCTGCGCAGTTTTTTTCATAAACGGAACAATTAGGGTATAATATTGGCTTGAAATAGCTACTTTTGTTTCATAAAAGTCAGTTTGCGATGGATACTTCTTTATTGTCTTCTCTTTCCGGAATCTATTACGAGGAAAGTAATTTGGATTTTCTGTTGCCGTCTCCGCTTTATTTTAATTGTGGGGTGCAAATACTGTGTGTGCATGGCAACGGAGTTATTTCTACAGGTGCCCAATGCTTTCATTTGCAGGAGATGTCCGAGATTATTTTCTGGGATGGAAGTATCATGCAATTGCTTCATTCCTCCGATGATTTTCAGGTAAGGATGGTACTTTATCCCAAGCGGGTGTTTCTGCAGGCTGCCGTTTCTTTGGATACAACCTTTTTCAATTACATGCGAGAATTTCCTTTGTACAATCACGGACAGGAGAAAGATGCTCAGAGTTGGGAGAAAGTCAATCTGTGGCTGGATATGGCCAAAATGCTTTTCACTCAGCCGGCCGGTCTTTTCAAGGAACGGCTGGAATTGAATTTCCTGCAGAGTATGCTGATGTGGATTTTCAGTACAATACCGGATACATATGTATCAGTAGCTCGTTCGTATACTCGTAAGCAATTATTGTTTCACCGCTTTATGCATCTGATTCACGAACATGCTCTGCGAGAACATCAGGTCGGGTTTTATGCAGACAGGCTTTGTATTTCCTCCCGTTATTTGAATGAGATAACCGTGGAGTATTCGAAAGGAAAAACGCCGAAGGAGTTGATTGATGAACAGCTGACCGTTGAGATCAAAGTCCAGCTGAATAAACTGGATTTGTCGGTAGAAGAGGTTGCAGGAATTTGTTGTTTCCCGGATTCTTCGTATCTGAGTCGCT
This sequence comes from Phocaeicola acetigenes, assembly GCF_027529745.1. Lineage (NCBI taxonomy): Bacteria > Pseudomonadati > Bacteroidota > Bacteroidia > Bacteroidales > Bacteroidaceae > Phocaeicola > Phocaeicola acetigenes. The sequence goes on along the minus strand of NZ_JAPZVM010000001.1, from coordinate 577,222 downwards.
TCTTTAAGAAGCATACAGGAATTACCCCCAAAGAGTTTCGTAATAGAGAGAAGGGAAAGCGTTTGGATTGAGAGAAATACATGAAGGAGAGGCATATGTATATGCCTGATGGAATTGCCTGGAAAAAGAAATGATGCAGGGAGTTTGTTTAATTGGAAATATAGTCTTACATTTAAAAACTGATGAGATGTATCTGTCCGACCCCTACTGCATTGATTGTCTGCAGTCGGGCTTAGATTGGAAAAAATATAGGTAGAAACAGACTGTTCAAAAGTATAATTATGAATCTCCGATTTGTCAAACTGTGTGTAGGAGGCTTGATGTTCGTAATGACTCCTCTATATGCTCAAGAGAAAAGCGCAAACGTGCAGAAACTGGAAGCCTTGCGTTATCAGCGGCAACTTCATCTGAGCACAACGTTTGTGGGAAGTATCGACTTGGCTCATCATTCCGATAATCCGGCTGCAAGGATTTTTGGGGAACCTCCTTCTGTAGCTCCTGCAGAAGATATCCGGCTTACTCATCTGTGTGGAGCACGCTGGGGATGGTATGCCGATTTCCGAGTGAAATACTATGTAAGCAAACTGGAGCATAGTGACTTTTTGGAGGGTTTTGTTTCGGCTATCTCTCCTTTAAGCTATTTTCATATAGGTTATAGCGTAGGGGGAGTGTACCGTTTGGAGGGAACGCGCTGGCAATGTTATCCCCGCGTAGGGATAGGACAGAATTTTTACGGATATAATCGTAAGAAGGAGTCGGATGGTGAGCTACGTCTGGAAAGTGACGGAAAAACATTCTGTATGGACGTAGGCATCATGACACAGTATCGTCTGACTCCTCTTTTTGCAATTACTTTTGATGTCTTGTACAGACAGCCCCTGACTTCCGCCGAGAGTTATTTGCTACTGGAAACAGAAACGGGTATGCAACCTTATTCTTATCGTAGCAGCACACTGGGCCGTGAACTGAATGTGGGCATCGGTATTAATTTCTGTTTTAGTCTGAAGAAGAAATAGCAGGCATCTCTTGTTTTATCTTGTTATAAGAGACTGGGGAAGAACAAAGGTCTGATTTCCTGAAAGGAGGGGAGAGAATACGGAAGGAGAACTGTAGTTGAAAACGAAAGTGACAAAATGTAACTTTCTCTGATGAGGCTGGTGGGCACAGAAGGAAGTTGACAAAATGTCAAATCAGACCGCTCTACACGGCTTTATTTGGACTCGGATACGAGGACGCTTGCAAATTTGCCTGTTTTTGGAGGTTCTCTGAAATCCGAATGAAACCTTAATTGACTGTTTTGCTTATTCTATCTTTTTAAAGGTGTTAAAGTGTAGCTTTTTGTAGTGTAATGGCTGGAAGCGGATACTTTTTGCCTTTTTGAAATAGATGGGTTTTAAAGTCGGTAAATGTATACAATAGGGTGAAAAAGAGATTTTACCTATGAATTGGAGGGCGAAAATCCCATTTCTTGTCGTGTTGATATACGCGACTGATAGCGTAAGCGTACGTGACTTGTCGCGTAAGCAATCGGTACAGGTATCGTAAGCCTTCGATACAAGTCGTATTTGATGGTGAAACAAGCTTGAAAAAGCTGTTGTATAGCATGGTTTAACCCTCTTTTAAAGGGTCATAAAGTAGCGTGAAGCTGTGTTTTGTGCAGAATGTGTGTTAGCTGAAAAGTGGAATTTTCTTGTTTTAGATAGCAAAATCGTTGTTTAGGTGTTATATTGATTATTTGCCGGTTGTGTGGTGGTTTAAAAGAAACCGGGATTCACTGAACAGTGAATCCCGGTTTTCTGTATGTGTATGAAACGGATTGTTCCGATTGTCATTAAAGTGCTTTTTCCTTTATGATGCCGGTGTTGTAGGCAACCAGCAGCTTTTTCAGGTCTTCTATCTGAATACTCAATTCTTTTCCCTTGTCGGTGTCTTTTACCATCATGCGTTTGCTGCTCATTTCTACCAACTGGGTAGTCGACTTAATGTCCTGGCCTTCTTCGATGGCTTTCTGTGTAGAGGTGAAAGGCTCATGCTGTACCAGCTGGAAACCGCGTGAGTGATAAACCAGTGTATAGCCGGCTATACCTGTTTCTGGTTGGTAGGCTTTCGAGAATCCTCCGTCAATCACCATCAGTTTACCATTGGCCTTGATCGGCTTTTCTCCTTTGACAGCCTTTACAGGTACGTGTCCGTTAATGATGTGACGATGCTCGCCTTCTACCTGGAACTCATCCATAATCATGTCGCATACATCCTCACGGTTGCGCAGTTCGTAGTAATAACCTTTTACTTCCTTATGTGTTTCTTTATCGCTTAAGAAGTAACGTTCAAAAGTCGCCATTTTGCTTTTATCGAAGGCTGGAGAATCTTTTCCGCACCACAGGTACCATACGTAGTCTAAAGCAAATGCCTTTTCTTTACTTTCGTTGTCGTCGAAATAAGCCTGTCGGATGAGTTGTCCTACCCGTTCCAGAAGTGCTTTTCCTTTGTACCGTTTACCTGCAATATCTACTTCTTTCAGACTGCCGTCTTCGTTTAGAGGCATGGAGGCATGATACAGCAGATTGGAGTTGCATACATTGTACATGCAGCCATAGCGGAACAGGCATTTCATGTGCTTGCGCAATTTTTCACTGCTGGTGAAAGAATGGTGCAGTTTGGTTACAATTTCCTGTTCTTCTTCGGTCAGTTTATATGGGTTGGCCGGATCGACTGTAGGGAAGTAACAGTCTCTCATTTCATATTCTTTTCCGTTCAGCATCAATGTCTTTCGTTCGAAATTGATACAGTGTAACAACATACGGTCTTCCATTTGGAATTCCGGACGGCGCTGTATGATTTCGGCTTCCAGTTTGAACTGAATCACACTGATGGCTTTGTGCATCTGTGCGATGAGGCGGATTGTCTTTTCGTTGTAAGGGCTGGCTTCCTTGTCTATTTTGGGGAAGAAATTGGTACATGGATCATCGGCATAGGCCTCCATTGCAAAAGTGGCAAGCGGCAATAGGTTGATACCGTATCCGTCTTCCAATGCAGAAAGGTTGCCGTAGCGCATGGCCAGACGCAGTACGTTGGCTATGTTGCAGTCGTTGCCTGCTGCAGCACCCATCCATAAAATATCGTGGTTTCCCCATTGGATGTCAAAGTTATGGTAGTTGCACAATATATCCATGATGATATGCGGTCCAGGACCACGGTCGAAGATATCGCCCAAGATGTGCAGTGAGTCGATTGTCAGGCGCTGAATCAGGTTGCACATTGCAATAATGAATTCATCGGCACGGTGTGTATCGATGATGGTGCGTATAATGACATTGATATAAGCCTGCTTGTTGGGTTCGATACTGCTTTCGTGAAGCAACTCCTGAATAATGTACGAGAATTCTTCGGGCAAAGCTTTACGTACTTTTGAACGTGTATATTTGGATGACACATTCTGGCATACCTTTACCAACTGGTTCAGGGTGATGACATACCAGTCTACAATATCTGTTTCTGTTTCCTTTACCAGCTGAAGCTTTTGTTCCGGATAGTAAATCAGTGTGCAGATTTCTTTCTTTTCTGTCTCGCGCAGGGTATTGCCGAAGATTTCGTTTACCTTGCGTTTGATGGCACCCGAAGCATTGCGCAGTACATGCTGGAAAGCTTCATACTCGCCGTGCAGGTCGGCCAGAAAATGTTCCGTACCTTTAGGAAGGTTCATGATTGCTTCCAGATTGATGATTTCCGTACTTGCAGCAGCAATGGTAGGGAAATTATGTGACAGCAACTCCAAATAACGGAGGTCCTGCTTGATGATTTCGGGAGTAATTTGCTTGTATATGTTCATGGGTCAGATTAAGTTATAGAAAGAACATTAAAATAAGTTGTGCGATAATGACTCTGGTAAACATGCCGAGAGGGTAGACTGTAGCATAGCTTACAGAAGGATTATCGTTGGGAATAATATCGTTGGCATAATTCAGTGCCATCGGATTGGCCATACTTCCGCAGAGCATTCCGCAGGTATTGCCAAAATCGAGACCGCAAAAGCGTAATGCGACCAAGGCCATGATAACAACCGGAATAAAAGTAATAAGGAATCCGATGCCTACCCATAAAGCACCCTCCGGGCGCATGACAGTTTCGAAGAACTGTGCTCCGGCATCAAGTCCCAGACAGGCTAAATAGAGCGACAGACCTATACCGCGCAGCATCAGGTTGGCACTGCGTGTGGTGTAAGTAAGCAGATGGAAGCGTGGACCATAGGCACCAATCAAGATACCGATAATGATAGGTCCTCCCGCCAGTCCTAATTTCACCGGAGAACTGATGCCCGGAATGGCAATAGGAATGGAACCTACAATCAATCCTAATACAATACCGATAAAGATGGAAGCAAGGTTTGGGTCTTTTAAGGTCTTGACTCTATTTCCCAACACTTTTTCTACATTCTGAATGGCAGCTGCTTCGCCTACTACGGTCAGACGGTCTCCCAACTGCAAGATAAGTCCCGGAGTGGCCAGTAGTTGTACACCGCTGCGCAGTACACGGCTGATGTTGATACCGTATGTGTTACGCAGGCGCAAAGCTCCCAGTTTCTTTCCGTTTATTTCCGGTCGCGATATGATAATATGCTTTGAAATAAGTTGGCTGTCTATGGCATTCCAGTCGATGTCTTCCTTGTTCCAGTCGCGGTTTTCCTGTTCTCCGAATAGAATAGTCAGAGCCGGAGCATCTTTCTCGGTTGTGATGACTAACAGACGGTCGTTTTCTTTCAGGATTTTGTCAGAAGTAGGAATACTTACCATACCTTCTCTCCAGATTCGTGAGATGACGAATTTGGGATAACTCATCTTGGCTATGTCCTGAATACTTTTGTTGAAGATAGCCGGATTGTGTACCTGAAAGGTAGCAATGTAAGTATGATTGGGATCATCGTGTTCCTGTTCTTCCAGATCTTTCGGACGGACAAAGAGTTTTCGTACCACAATGATGGCCAGAATGACACCGACTACTCCTAACGGATAGGTGACTGCACAACTTAGTGCAGCTCCGCTGGTCGGTTCACCCAGTTGTTTAAGGGTTTGCTGGGCAGCACCGAGTGCCGGAGTATTGGTTGTGGCACCGCATAGGATTCCCACCATGTCGGGCAGGGAAATGGAGGTGGTCTTGCTTAAGGCTACAGCCATAATGGTGCCTAACAGGATAACTCCTAATCCTAGTAAATTAAGTCTATATCCTCCTTTCTGAAAGGAACTGAAAAAACCGGGACCAACTTGTAGCCCAAGTTCGTATACGAAAATTACTAAACCAAAACTTTCTGCGTAAGTGAGCATTTGAGGGTCGATAGAGAAACCCAGATGCCCGGCGAAAATCCCCATAAAGAAAACAAATGTAACTCCCAGCGAAATTCCGCAGATATGAATTTTGCCGAGTCCTAATCCGCCTGCAATGATGAGTGATAAAATGACGACTGCCTGCAATGCGGAGTGATTGAAAAATAAATCATATAACCATTCCATGGCGCAAAGATACGTACTTTTGTTTATTGCAAGGGTTAGTTTATGCGTTTTTTATGCGGGAAAAAGAAAAAACACCCGCCAGCCTTGTGTTGCATGAGGCTGGCGGGTGTATATGGGTTGTAATACTTTGAATTGTTTTTATCGGATGAACAACAGTTCGCGGTATTTGGGCAGTGTCCACATCTGGTCGTCGATAATCAGTTCCAGCTTGTCGATGTGGTAACGGATTTGTTCCAGCATGGGGGCAATGTTGTCGTGGTAAGCAATCGCTTTGGCACGTTCTTCTGTTATGCGGTTGGCAACTTTACGTGCTTCTACCATTGCATCCACCTGTTCTTTGATGAAAGCAGTGTGTTCTGCAATCTCCTTGATGATAGCCAGATTTTCTGCCGACAGGCTTGCTGCTTCTTCTGCAGAGAAGAGAGATTTCATTTTGTAAGCGTTGTCTATCAGTTTGGTCTGGTATTCGATAGCAACCGGTACTACGTGGTTCATAACCAAATCGCCCAACACGCGTGCTTCAATCTGGATTTTCTTGGTATACATTTCCCATTTTACTTCGTTGCGTGCTTCGAGCTCTTTACGGTTCATTACTCCTGTAGATTCGAACATACGTATTGTTTCCGGTTTCAGGTAGTTGTCGAAGATAATCGGGCAGCTTGTTTCACAATCCAAACCTCTGCGTGCTGCTTCTTCTTTCCATTCGTCGCTGTATCCGTTGCCATCGAAGCGGATAGGCTTACATTCCTTGATGTATTTGCGGATTACCTGAATGATAGCAGAAATCTTAGGTTCGCCTTTTTCAATCAGTTCGTTTACATCTTCTTTGAAACGTATCAGCTGTTCAGCCATGGCTGTGTTCAAGGCTATCATGGCACTTGCACAGTTGGCTTCCGAACCCGGTGCACGGAATTCGAAACGGTTTCCTGTAAATGCAAACGGTGAAGTACGGTTGCGGTCGGTATTATCGATAAGCAATTCCGGAATCTGTGGAATATCCAGTTTCATTCCTTGCTTGCCTCCCAAAGATACCAGATCGTTGCTGGTGCTTTCTTCCAAATGATCCAGCACTTTACTAAGCTGTGTACCCAAGAAAGAAGAAATAATTGCTGGAGGCGCTTCGTGTGCTCCCAGACGGTGTGCGTTGGTTGCACTCATGATGGAAGCTTTCAGCAATCCGTTATGATGGTATACTGCCATCAGGGTATTTACAACGAAGGTAATGAAGCGCAAGTTTTCTTCAGATGTTTTACCTGGTGCCATCAGCAACACTCCATTGTCTGTACCCAATGACCAGTTGTTGTGTTTACCTGAACCGTTTACTCCCTTAAATGGCTTTTCGTGGAGCAGTACGCGGAAACCGTGATTGCGGGCGATTTTACGCATCAACGACATCACCAGCATGTTATGGTCTACTGCCAAGTTACATTCTTCGTAAATTGGAGCCAACTCAAACTGATTGGGAGCAACTTCATTATGGCGTGTCTTTACCGGAATGCCTAATTCCAATGATTGGATTTCCAGTTCTTTCATGAAAGCTGCTACACGGCTTGGAATTGCACCGAAATAATGGTCTTCCAACTGCTGGTTCTTAGATGCTTCGTGTCCCATCAAGGTACGTCCGGTGAGCAATAAGTCCGGGCGTGCTGCATAAAGGCCTTCGTCTACAAGGAAATATTCTTGTTCCCATCCCAAGTAAGAAATGATTTTCTTTACAGAAGGATCGAAATAGTGTACTACGTCCAGCGCTGCCTTTGTGACTGCTCTGATAGATTTCAGCAATGGAGTCTTGTAGTCCAGAGATTCACCTGTATATGAAATAAAAATAGTAGGAATACACAATGTATCATCTACAATGAATACTGGAGATGAAGGATCCCATGCACTGTATCCACGTGCTTCGAATGTATTTCTGATACCTCCATTGGGGAAAGATGAACCGTCTGATTCTTGCTGTACGAGCAGTTTTCCTGAAAACTCTTCCAACATGCCACCTTTTCCATCGTGCTCCACAAATGCATCGTGCTTCTCTGCAGTACCCTCGGTCAGTGGTTGGAACCAGTGAGTATAATGAGTAACTCCCATCTCAATGGCCCATCTTTTCATACCATTGGCTACTTCGTCGGCAATATTGCGATCAAGTGTTGCTCCGTTGTCTATTACGTCGATTAGTTTATTATAGACTTTGCTTGGCAGATATTTGAACATCTTTTCGCGGTTGAACACGTACTTGCCGAAGTATTCACTGGGGCGTTCTGCTGGTGAAAGTACTTCAACCGGTTTTTTGTGAAAAGCCTGTTCTACTACTCTGAATCTTAATTTTGACATAATACCTAAAGTTGTTTTTATTGTTGTTTTTATTTTAGTTGCTTATTGTTTAGCCCATTGTTGTATACGCTGCATGGCTTCTTTACATTGTTCAGTAGTATTGAAAGCCGTTAAGCGGAGATATTCATTCCCGTTTTGTCCAAATCCAATTCCTGGAGTACCTACAATATTGGCTTCATAGAGTAAAGTCTCGAAGAATTGCCAGGAGTTAAGATGGCCGGGAGCTTTTATCCAGAAGAAAGGTGCATGATTTCCACCGAAGAAAGACAGGCTTGTTTGTGAAAGCATATCTTTCATCAGTTGTGTATTGTGCATGTAATAAGATACAAATTCTTTTACTTGTTTCTTTCCTTCGGATGTGTATAGTGCTTCTGCGCTACGCTGACTGATGTAAGATGCGCCATTGAATTTGATGGAGCGATGTCGGTTCCATAATTTGTTGAGCATAATGCGCTCTCCTTTCAGTGTGGTAGCCGTGACTTCTTTGGGGATAACTGTATATCCACATCTTACTCCGGTAAAACCAGCTGTTTTGGAGAAACTTCTAAACTCTATTGCTACTTTTTTAGCTCCTTTTATTTCGTAGATGGAGTGAGGAATATCCGGATCTTGTATGTAAGCCTCATAGGTTGAGTCGTACATTATCAAGGCATCATTTTCAATGGCATAATTTACCCATTTCTTCAGCTCTGTCTTGTTCATGGCAACTCCTGTCGGATCATTGGGATAGCATAAATAGATTATGTCAATCCGCTGAGAAGGAATATGAGGCATGAACTGGTTCTCAGGTGTACAAGGCAGATAAACGACATTACTCCATAAACCTTCTTCTTCAAAACATCCGGCTCGTCCACACATCACATTCGATTCAATATAGCATGGATGAATCGGGTCGGTAACTCCGATACTGTTATCATGTCTCAAAATATCCCCGATATTACCAATGTCGGTCTTTGCTCCGTCATTGATGAATATTTCACTGGGTTCGAGTGATACACCTCTAGACAGATAATCATTCTTGAGAATAGCTTCGATAAGGAATGGATAACCTTGTCTGGGGGCATATCCGTGAAAACTATGTGAACTGGTAAATTCTTCGGCTGCTTTGTGCATGGCATTGACTGCTGCTTGAGGAAGAGGAAGGGAGACATCTCCTGAGCCTAAGTCGATGATGTGTGCCTTAGGATGAGTTACCTTGAAGGAATTGACCTTTTTTGTCACTTCAGAAAAAAAGTATTGGTCAGGTAGCTTGAGGAAATGTTCGTTTACTAATGCCATAATTTAATAGTAAAAACTATTTTGCTGCAAAAATACGAATTTTATGTCATTTGCAAAAGATTTTGTTTTATGGATTTTTACATAAAGATTGTTTTAACGTATTCTTTGTGTCTTTCTGGAAAAATATAAAATGTTCTGCCATTATATTTAGGTTTTTTTCTATTTTTGTACTGAATTTTAAATAGAACAACGACAATGAATCAGGCTTTATCTGCTACTCGTAAACAGAAAATTTTGAGAGAAACCAAAGATTATTTAATGATAGCTTTGGGTATGGTGATGTATGGTATTGGCTGGACTGCATTCCTTTTGCCTAGTGATATTCCATCGGGTGCGGTACCGGGTATTGCATCTATAGTCTATTGGGCTACAGGTTTTCCTGTTCAATATACCTATTTGATTATTAATTTTCTTCTATTATTACTGGCTTTGAAAATACTAGGCTTGAAGTTTTGTTTGAAAACGATATTTGCCGTGTTTGTATTGACTGCAATCTTAGGGGTTATTCAGAGCTTTTTTAAAGAAGGCTTGATTCACGATCAGCCGTTTATGGCATGTGTGTTGGGAGCTTCGTTTTGTGGAGGTGGTATTGGTGTAGCATTTTCCGCCAATGGAAGTACGGGTGGTACAGATATCATTGCCGCAATAGTCAATAAGTATCGTGATATCACACTAGGTCGAGTGATATTGATATGTGATGTGATTATTATTTCATCCAGTTATCTGGTGCTGCATGATTGGGAAAAGGTAGTATACGGATATACAGTATTGTTTATTTCCAGTTTTGTCTTGGATCAAGTTGTAAACAGCGCCCGCCAGTCTGTGCAGTTTTTCATTATATCTTCTAAGTATGAAGAAATAGGACGCCGTATTAATAAAGACTTGCATCGTGGAGTTACTTTCATTGATGGCGTAGGTTGTTATACTCAAAATAATGTGAAGATGATGTTTGTGCTGGCTAAGAAACGTGAGTCTAGTACTATTTTTCGCTTAATTAAAGATATAGATCCTCATGCTTTTGTCTCTCAAAGTGCTGTAATTGGTGTTTTTGGAGAAGGATTTGATAAGATAAAAGTAAAATAAACTTTAGAAACTTATGACAACAAGTGTTGAAATAGTACGGAGCATTGCTGCTCAGTACCATGTTTTGTTGAAAAAGGAAAGTATACATGCCTTGGCAGATATTCTTGTATGCAGAAAATATAAAAAAGGCGAGCGTGTTCTGAACGAAGGTGAGTATTGCAAATGCATGCGTTATATAGAAAAAGGTATGACGCGACAGTTTTATTTTAAATATGATAAAGATTTAACCGAGCATATTGCATATGAGGGGGGGATGGTGATTTGTCTGGAGAGCTATTTGAAAGAAGAGCCGACCCGTCTGATGATTGAAACGTTGGAACCTACAATCGTATGGGAAATTTATAAAAGCGAAGTAGAGGCATTGGCAGAGCAACATGCGGATATAGGTAAATTATACCGTAAGTTCTTCGAGTATTCGCTGATAGAATCGCAAATAAAGGCCGATACATTACGTTTTGAACCGGCCTATGAGCGATATATCCGTCTTTTACAACTTCATCCTGAAATATTGAAGCGTGCTCCGTTGGTTTATATAGCTTCTTTGCTGCAGATGACTCCAGAAACGTTAAGTCGTGTAAGATCTGCCAGCTTGAATGCCTGATATATTTTTAAAGAAGTAGGTATTAAAATAAAATAATACCTACTTCGAATGTAGCTTTATCGTCGAAGTTTCCACTGTGACCATATGTCTTTGTCCAGCTGTATCCACCGGATGCAAAGACACCTATCTTCTTGCTTATATTATATTCAATGTTGACGCGTGGCTGGAGTGCATACAATCGTGCTGGATATCCATTGTCTTTGTTTTTCAGGCTTTCGATATGATAATATCCCATATCGGCACTGATTTCTAACTGGGGGAGGATAGGATAATATACTCCTGCACGATAGAACGCGCTGAAAGAAAACTTGGCATCCGTATCAAAATAATAGGCACCTGTACCGATTTGGGTATATGTGTGTTGGTTTTTAAAGCGCACTGCTACATTTACCTTGTTCAGATTACCTCCGGAGATAATCAATTGGGGACGTGTACGTGGGTTCCAGTTGACCAGTCCGATCTGCCGTGCAGAAATACTGTCTTGGCTGATGTTGATAAGTCCCAATTGCCATCCCTTGTTTCTTTTGGTTTCTACATTGCTTACTCCTATTTGTAATCCTCTGTTCTGTTCGCTGTAGTTTGCCAGTCCAAGCTGTAATCCTTTATTGTTGACAGTCACATTGCCTAATCCGGCCAACTGTACCCCTTTATTGCTTTCTCCCGCTACATTGAGCAAAGCCGACAGTTGAACTCCTTTGATACTGTTGCCATTTACATTCATTAATCCACCGATTGACATACCCGAATAATCCTGACCGTTGATATTGGCCAGTCCGGCTATATGTACACCACCGGAAGATTTTCCACTCAGATTAATCAATCCTCCAAGAAAGAATCCTCTGGTGCTTCCATTGACTACGTTACCAATGCCGGAGAGTTGAAACCCATTGGCTTCTTTGCCGCTTACGTTCATCAATCCAGATAATACCATTCCATTGGATGTTTTTCCTGTTACGTTGGCAATGCCGGCAATTTGCAGACCGGACATATTTAATCCTGTTACGTTAGTAATACCGGCAACTTGTATTCCTTTAACGTATTGGTGAGTAATACTTGAAATGGCATTGAGGCCAAAGCCTTGCAAATTGGCATAATTACTAAGCAAGCCAATATTTACATAAGTCTGAGGAGGATCCTTTTTCTTATTGGTAATACTGAGAGCCATATTGGGCCCTTTTTTGAGACCTTTTGGTTTGGCCGAGTAGGAACTATTTGTTCCTGTCAGGACAAAGCCTAACAGGAACAATGCTATGAGTTGTTTGTTTGATTTCATTTGAACTTACTTTATATCCTGATATAAGAAGCGTTTGATACTCTTTTTAGGAGTTTTTTCAAACTCTTCTGGTTGTATAGTGATACGAGTGATCTGTGAGTATCCCGGAAGTTCTTCATTCAAAGCTATACGGTTGTTTTCCATTACCTGCGCAATGTCGGCATCAGTCATTCCCTGTGCATATGCTTCTTCAAAGTCGGGATATACAAGTGCCGTCAGTTTGTGGTCGGCCTGTTGGATGACAATGTTTTCTGCGACCAAAGGCATATTGGCCAATTTATCCTCGATTTCTTCCGGATAAATATTTTGTCCCGATGGTCCTAACAACATATTCTTGCTACGGCCTTTGATAGTAATGTTTCCTGCTGCATCCATTACTCCTAAATCGCCAGTATGCAGCCATCCGTCTTTGTCGATGACCTGAGCTGTTGCTTCGGGGTTCTTGTAGTAGCCCAACATTACGTTATCACCTCGTGTCAGAATTTCTCCTACTATATTTTCCGGGTCCGGACTGTCGATACGCACTTCCATACGTGGAGCTGATTTTCCGCAAGATCCCGGCTTGAAGCGTTTCCAGTCTTCATAACTGATAATAGGGGCACATTCTGTCATTCCGTACCCTACCGTATAAGGGAAGTCAATACTTTTCAGTAATTGCTCTACTTCCTGATTGAAGGCTGCTCCACCTATGATAATTTCGTGGAAATTACCTCCGAATCCCTGTATCATGTGTTCGCGTACGGTAGCCTTGATCTTATCGTTGATAATAGGTACCTTAAGCAGGATTTTCATTTTCAGTGTTTCCAACTTAGGCAATACGTTTTTCTTGATAATCTTTTCAATAATAAGAGGTACTGCGATGACAATATGTGGTTTTACTTCTGCAAAGGCCTGGAAGATAATCTTCGGACTTGGCATACGGGTGAGGAAGTAAACATGACATCCGCACGCAACTTCGTATAAAAATTCGAAAGCCAGACCATACATGTGTGCCATGGGAAGCATGGATACCACTCTGTCTCCCGGTTTGAGTGGCAGAACCTCGAAAGCGAACTGTGTGTTAGACCATAAAGCACGGTAAGGTATCATTACTCCCTTGGACGCACTGGTTGTGCCAGAGGTATAATTGATGACTGCCAGTTCTTCTGTTTCATCACGGCGGTAACTTACGTGTTCACGACGGAAATTACGAGGGAATTTACGCCCGAACAATTCGTTGAGGTGCTCGCGTGCGTATTCCAACTGCTTACTGCGGCATACCAGTAATGTAAAATCTGTCATTAGGATAATACCTTCCAGTTGCGGCATTTCCTTTTCGTCGAGCGACTCCCATATTACATCTCCTGCAAAGAGAAGGCGTGCACCCGAGTGATTGACAATGTTATGTATATTGTCTGCTTTAAATTCGTGAAGAATGGGGACTGCTACAGCTCCATAAGTCAGGATGGCCAGAAAAGCCACTCCCCAATGTGAACTGTTCCGTCCGCAAATGGCTACCTTGTCGCCAGGTTGTATTCCGCTCTCGGCAAGCAGAATATGCAATTTCTCTATTTTACGAGCTACGTCCTTATACTGCAAGGTTGCACCTTTATAGTCGGTCAGAGCATCCAAATCCCAATTTTTTTTGATGCTTTCTTCTATAAAAGCTAAAAAACTTTTTTCCATAATTTAAAATTTAAACTGCACATAGGGGCAGTAGTTTGTGCAAATATAGCTTTTTATTCTTTGTCGGGCAATTTATTTCTATGCAAAATCATATCGGAATACGATAGAATAAATTTCTTGAATGTAAATGAATCTTTTGCCGGATGGATATTTTTTTGCATTAGTGATGTACGATTCTTCTTCTTTTTTTATAACTTTGAGAAAGAGGCTTTTCCGCATATTGATGAAGAAAGTTGATGAAAGGGAAAATCAGTCGGTCATTGAATTATTCACTTAAATAAAAATGCCTATGAAAAAGTATGTAGCTGAATTAATCGGAACTTTGGTTCTGGTATTGATGGGATGCGGCAGTGCCGTGTTTGCTGGAAATATAGCCGGAACGGTAGGTGATGGAGTTGGGACCTTGGGTGTGGCTTTCGCTTTCGGACTTGCGGTGGTCGCTATGGCTTATACCATAGGAAATATTTCGGGTTGCCACATAAATCCGGCTATTACCTTGGGTGTATGGCTTTCGGGAAGAATGAGAACGAAGCGTGCCATGATGTATATGCTGTTTCAGGTGGTAGGCGGTATTTTAGGGGCACTGTTGCTTTCCTTGCTGGTGGCAACCGGTGCACATGAAGGGCCAACATTCACGGGTGCCAATAGCTTTGCACCCGAACATATGTGGCAGGCATTTCTTGCCGAAACGGTGTTTACGGCATTATTTGTATGGGTTGTATTGGGTACTACCGACGAGAAGAAAGGAGCCGGCAATATGGCCGGTCTGGTGATTGGTCTTACTTTGGTATTGGTACATATTGTTTGTATCCCTATCACCGGTACCTCTGTGAATCCGGCCCGTAGTATTGGACCGGCCTTGATGGAAGGTGGTCAGGCTATGGGACAATTGTGGCTGTTTATTGTTGCTCCTATGCTTGGAGGAGCAATTGCCGCTGGAGTCTGGAGGTTTATTAAGTCGGAAGCTTAGAATAAAAACAAAGGCTGGTTCAATTTGATGATGCATCAAGTGAACCAGCCTTTATGATGTGTATGCAATGTATTCCGGAAATGGATTGGTATTTTAGCCGACGTAGTCGGCTGTACAATCGGCGTAGTCAATTATGGAATCGGCGTCGTTGATTATACAGCCGACGGCGTCGGCTAAAGCATATTATCAGTATCGTATCTGAATTTATCGTTCATCGGGCCATGCACAAACCTTTTGAGTGGCTTTGATTACAGGCCGTTGAGCATTGGCTTGGCGGAGGTAGTTACCCAATTCTTTCGAAAGTTCATTTACTATTTCAGGATAGACTTTGGAGAGATCGTTTTGTTCACCGATATCTTCTCTGACATTGTATAGTCTTTTTTGTCCTGTCTCCCAAGTGTAAATCAGGTGATAGTCTCCTTTCAAAATAGCGGAATATGCTCCGTAGCCTTCTTCTGTATTTTGGGTTTCTCCCCAAAGGTTAGGGAAATGCCAGTAGATGGGACGTTCGTATCGATAAGCAGGCTGTTTCAAGGCTTTTACGAAACTGACTCCGTCGATAGTCTGTACAGGAGAATATTGTGTAACACCTGCCATCTCGAGTATGGTGGGGTAGAAATCTTCTACCATCACACGCTGGTCGTTGAGCGAGTTTCCTTCGGTTACTCCCGGCCAGTATACCATCATCGGTTCGCGTACGCCTCCCATGAAAGCAGAGCCTTTTCCTGCTCTTGCTGGGAAGTTCTGGTCTCGGTTTTCACGTCCCTGTCGTACGTTGTTCAATCCTTGTCCTCCATTGTCCGACATAAACAGTATGATGGTGTTCTGTTTTACTTCCGGGTTCTTTTCCAAGAAGTCCAAGATATCCCCCAAACTCTTGTCCATACCTTCTACAATGGCCGCATATCGGGCTTCGTTTTCATTGAGCCCAGCCTGAAGCTGTTCGTCGAACTTACCGCGGTATTTGTCCGAAAAACGTTTGTCATTATTGTAGGGCGAATGAACTGCATAGTGCGACATGTACAGATAAAACGGTTTATTTTCTGCAATAGGTTTTTTCAGCGCTTCCAGTGCTTCTATCGTGAGTGCTTCGGTAAGGAAAATATCCTGTCCGTAATATTTCTCCATTCCTTTTACTTCTTGCGGGCTTCCTTTTCCGAAGAATTCTGTTCCCAGATAGCTTCCTGGTGCTCCGTTTGCTCCTCCGGCAATATTCACGTCGAATCCCATTGTTGCAGGATTGGCTCCCGGAGTAGTTTTTGCACCAAAATGGGCTTTCCCGCAATGGATGGTGTAATATCCGTTATCGTGTAAGATTTTGGGGAGTGAAGTAATAGGTGTGGTATTTTTACGATTGTATGCAGTGGTTACCGTATCCGGTTGGATGCCGTTGTAGTTCCAGTCTGGAATATCGAGGGTTGCACTGGGAGCATCTGTCTTTTCATCATAGTTCAGGGTCCAGTTGGTTACCCGATGGCGTGCTGCATTCATTCCCGACATAATACTGCAACGGGTAGGGGATGATACGGCACAGGCATATGCTTCTGTAAAACGGACTCCCATTTGAGCCATACGCTCCATGTTGGGAGTATGGTAACGTTTGTTCAGATTGGTTTTCTCGTTGTTGTAAAAAGGAACAGATGTATCTTGCCATCCCATATCGTCTACTAAAAACAGGATGATATTAGGTGTGTTACTGTTCGGTGTATTGGCTGCGGCAGAGACAATCGGACTGATTGCCAGTGAGATTAACAAAGATTTGTTCATGAGTTTGTATGGTTTTATAGAAAAGTAGGCTAATACCACCAGGGGGTATTCCCTTGTCTGCTTTCTACTCCTATACTGATGGCTGCGCTTTCTCCAATCTTAAAATTGAACATGCCGCCAAATCTGTCAGGATTGTAGTTGGGCAGGGGATAGTAGTATTGGGGACGTTGAGGTGTCAGTGATTTGACTCCATAAGCTGTAAAACTGATCCGGTCTGTCAGCTGGAAAGCGGCTACCCCTGCAATTCCTACTTGCTGATAGTTTACGAATCCCCAGTTCATGTTGCTTGCATAAAGTCCGCCTGCAATGCTGATGCGGTTGCTTACCGGAACGGCATACATGAATGCTGCATCTTGTCCGAATCCGACGCCTGAAGGGGCATAACGACTGGGACTGAATGTAAGGTTTAGTCCGATGGAAGCATTGAAGCCTTTGTGCAACTCCCATGTCGAGAAGCCATATCCAAAAGGAGTAATACCGTATAAGCCAAAGGGTCTGTATATTCCGGATTCTACGACTGGTGACTGTAATGGTACATAAAGACTGTCGTTAGAAGCTGATATGGGTGAACATACTAAACTGTCCGGTTGGACTTCCGTTTGTGCCAGTCCGGCAACAGGCAGCAGTAATCCTATGAGGCTGAATAGACTTTTCATGGTTGCAACAATATAAGGGAGACTGATTGGTTTATACAGAACAGGGAAAATATTTCCCCTGTTCTGTTCACTTATACTTATTCTTCGTGATTGCTGTAATATTTCATAAACTGGGTACGTTCGAACGGGTTTACGTCTCCACATGCAGAAGCGTTCATTTTGCCCTGGAATTGAGAAATCGTATTGTATCCCTGTTCGTTCATCCATTCTGCCAGTTCTTTCTCCATTTTTGCAATTTCTTTTGCACCATATTGATAAATAACGCTGCAAATTTCTACAGCCGATGCACCTGCTAAAATGGATTTGATAACACCTTTGCCGCAATGTACACCACCAGATACAGCATAGTCTATCTGTGGAACTTCCGCAGAAGCAATTGCTGTCCAGCGCAGACGGCTTGCCAGTTCTTGAGGAGTACTCATTACGTTGGTGTTTGTAAAGCTTAGTGTGTCAATGTTGAAGTCGGGCTGGTAGAAACGGTTGAATAAAACAACGGCAGCTGCTCCGTTGGCATAAAGCTGGTTGATAAGAGCTATAGGATTGGTAAAGTTCATTCCTAATTTGATAATTATAGGAATGTTGACAACCTTCTTTACATGGCAGAGAATATCGATATGGCGCTGCTCAAAGCTACCGAATTTATAATCTTTGTCGATCTGCAATGACAAGATGTTCAGCTCCAAAGCATCAGCTCCTGCGTTCTGCATCATTGCTGCAAAGTCAGTCCATTCACTGTCGCTGTAGCAGTTGATGCTGGCGATGACAGGAATAGAGCATTCTTTTTTTGCCTGTTCGATGAGGCTGATGTGTTCGCTCAATGCATGTGAGCGTACATAAGCTCCCAAATAGTCGTCTGCTTCAGGAGAACCATAGCCCTGCATGGAACCTGCCTGCATGTTGATTTGTTCTTCGAAAACAGATTTAAGTACAACGGCTGCTGCATCGGCTTCTTCCAGTTTTTTTATTTTCTCTACACTGTTAGTCAATCCCGAACTACTGATAATAATGGGATTTTTCAGTGATAATCCTGCAAATGTAGTTTTCAATTGTTCCATATTGCTTGTTTTTTTAATAAATTCTTTCTCCGAATATTTTACTGCCTACTCGTACCAGGGTACTTCCTGCTTCTATCGCGAGTGGATAATCGTGCGACATTCCCATCGAAATTTCCCGGAATGTATCTCTGTCAGCAAAATAATTCTGTTTGATTTCGTTGAAGAACCGTTTTAGTGAATCAAATTCTCTTTTTATTTCTGTTTCATCTTCTGTGAAAGTAGCCATTCCCATCAATCCGGCAATGCAGATATGTGTGAGGTTTTTCCATTCTCCGGCTTCAAGCATTTTTCTGCATTCCTGAAAGGTAAAACCGTATTTGCTTTCTTCTTGTGCGATGTGTATTTCGAGAAGGCAAGGTATTACTCTGCCGTTTTTGGCTGCTTGTTTGTCGATTTCGGCTAACAGCTTGTAAGAATCGACGGCATGTATCATGGCGATATAGGGAGCAATATACTTGACCTTGTTGGTTTGTAAATGTCCAATGAAGTGCCATTCTATATCTTTGGGTAACGTTTCATATTTGCCGGTAAGTTCTTGTACCTTACTTTCTCCAAATATACGTTGCCCTGCCCGATAAGCCTGTTCTATCGATTCATTAGGGTGAAACTTCGATACCGCTACCAGTTTTACCTGTGCAGGTAAACTGGTAAGTACTTCCTTTAAATTTGCTTGGATGTCCATAGGCGGTTGGATATTATTTATCTTTTGTCTGCGTCAGGGAACTCTGGCTTTACATCAGGTTCGGCAGAATAAGGGTATACATCCATGATAGCTGTTTCGGCTACGGATGCAATGGAATAGTCTGCCATTGTTCCTTTCATTCCTTCATCCAGTTTCTTGACAGCATCCCGTAAGTCAGCTGCCTGTACCAGTACGTTGGTTGCAGTCTTTTTTTCTGCTCCGCTTTTTTCATCGAGTGTGATGAAGTACAATTTGCATTTAAACCAACGGTCTGCACTGTCTTCCTCACAGGGGAAAAGTTCGCTGTAGTTGGCTCTTTTGATATCGGAAACTGTAAATTCTCCGCTGATAAAAGGAGTTATTTCTTCAATAATACGTGATTCTGCTTCTGTAAAACTGAGTGCATCTACCAAGTAAGGTTCTGTTACTTTCTTGTTCATTCCATTTTCCATGACTTTTTCGTAACGAATCTTACATTCAAACCAATTATGCATCATAATGACTGTTTTTTCTTTTAAGGGTTAGTATCTTTTATGCAAAGATAAATTAAAAAATACAGACTATCGACTTCTTCATGGCAGAAAGTAATTCACTTTTCTATCCTTTATTCTCTCAGTTTGCACCGGTTTTGTTGCATGAACTCCTGTATGGCTTGTGCGTGTTTCCCAAGTAACATCACATGATGATTGCCTAACGGATTTTTTAAGAAATAAGAAACAGGCTTGTCCAGTTTTATTCTTAACTGTGTACGGCAGGCTGTAAGAAGATTCATGTTTTCCGTCAAGTATCCCTCTGTGACAAAATATTCATCCAGACATTCTCCTCCACAACGGAAAATGGTCACATCGCCAGGGTGTACGATACCTTGTATACCAATACCTGTAGCTGCTTCGAAATGATCACGGATGATGTAGCTGTCTGTCATGCTGGTAGGTATTGAACAATGTGCTAATAGCAGTTCGTTGTTCTGGGTATCGATAAAAGCCGGATTGCCCATAAAACAAGTTTGTCCTGTCAGAGCCTTTGCCATCAGAAGTGTCATGATTGCCTGTAAATCACCTTCGCATCCGGAAGGTATTCCTTCGTCATTGAGCAAAGAACTGGCAAGGCAACCGGTCAGTTGTAATTCTTCTGTCAATAATGCTCCGGACAGAGTGACCGCATCTAGTTTCTCTTCTTTGCAAATGGTTTTGACAGCCTTGTATAAACGCATTTCTTGAAGTAAAATCTCGGGGGTCGTGTCTTGACAAGCTTGTGCCCGGGTTGCAAAAAGAGAAGCTTCTACTCCCACTTCATCATCTGTAATTTGATTGTATAATTTATAGACTTCTTCTATTGGAATATCTACATATGTCACTCCCCATCTTTTGCTGGCAAGCAGATAGTCTACATGGCAAGCCACTAGCCAGGAAGATGGAGTGCCCACGACACCGATTCTCTTTCCTTTTAGGTAATGACGTGCCTGGAAAGCTTGATGATGTTGCAGTACTTGACTAACCATTTCCTGTGTACGGCCATGGATTATCTGTACTTTCATGTCCTTGCTTCGAATCCATGCAGCAATTTCCATTGCCGCTGCCAATGAATTGTTCAGTCCGTCGGTCAGTAAAGTAATGGGATAGGGGAAGATGCTGAAATTACTGATTACTTTATCTTCTACCTGTCCGCTTGCTATGAAAGCCATCTTGTAAGAATTGCTTGGAATTGTATCTGCATCTTTATAGTTTATAAGATGAAGCGTGAAATGGTTTTCCAAAGCAACAAATAGATCTTTGTGGCTTTCATAAACTTGCTCTTTTCTGTAATTACCGGAAGTGAATATAATAAGGTATAAATCCATGATTCTGAATATTTGTGTTAACTGCTAATTCAAATATATGTTTTTATTTTGAGCTGACCTTATAAAATGAGTTTTGATAACATACATTGACTTTATGTAAGAATCTTAATGGTAGTTTGCTGGGATTTATTCTCTCATATTAGTTGCGTGTTTTCTCCTTTACCGTTATCTTTGCAATAATGTTTTAAAATTATTGTATATGCCAGAAATATCCATCAGAGGTCAGGAAATGCCAGAGTCACCTATCAGAAAGTTGGCTCCTTTGGCAGAGAATGCAAAAAAGAGAGGAATCCATGTCTATCATTTGAATATCGGTCAGCCGGATTTGCCTACTCCTCGAGCCGCCCTTGATGCGATTCGACATATCGACCGCACAGTACTTGAGTATAGTCCCAGTCAAGGCTATCGTAGTTATCGGGAAAAGCTCGTTGGGTATTATGAGAAATATGCCATTCATTTGGATCCGGATGATATCATTATTACAACAGGAGGTTCGGAAGCTGTATTGTTTGCTTTTTTGAGCTGTTTGAATCCGGGTGATGAAATCATTGTACCAGAACCGGCGTATGCCAATTATATGGCGTTTGCTATTTCGGCAGGAGCAATTATTCGTACCGTAACGACTACAATCGAAGAAGGTTTCTCCCTTCCTAAGGTTGAGAAGTTTGAAGAGCTGATAAACGAACGGACCAAAGGTATTTTGATATGTAACCCGAATAACCCTACCGGTTATTTGTATACGCGAAGAGAAATGAATCAAATTCGTGATTTGGTAAAGAAGTACGATTTGTTCTTGTTCTCGGATGAGGTTTACCGTGAATTCATTTATACAGGTTCTCCTTATATCTCGGCTTGTCATTTGGAGGGAATAGAGCAGAACGTCGTCTTGATTGATTCAGTATCTAAGCGTTATTCGGAGTGTGGTATTCGTATTGGTGCTTTGATTACAAAGAATCCCAAGGTACGTAAAGCGGTTATGAAGTTTTGTCAGGCACGCTTGAGTCCTCCTTTGATTGGACAGATTGCAGCGGAAGCTTCATTGGATGAGCCGGAAGAATATACTCGCGAAATGTATGACGAATACGTAGAGCGTCGTAAATGTTTGATTGACGGATTGAATCGTATACCAGGGGTTTATTCTCCTATTCCTATGGGCGCTTTTTACACGGTAGCCAAACTTCCTGTCGATGACAGTGAAAAATTCTGTGCATGGTGTTTGGAGGAGTTCGACTATGAAGGAGAAACCGTCATGATGGCTCCGGCCAGCGGATTCTATACCACACCGGGTAAAGGAAAGAATGAGGTACGTGTAGCTTACGTTTTGAAAAAGGAAGATTTGGTTCGTGCTCTCTATGTGCTACGTAAAGCTCTGGACGCTTATCCGGGAAGAGTAGACGATTAAGCAATTTTCGTGCTGATATGAACTGGAAACTATTTGTAGCTCGTCGTATTTACAAAAATAATAAAGACGGAAAAGAAGTCTCTAAGCCTGCCATACATATTGCTGTGGCAGGCATTGCCATTGGTTTGGCTGTCATGATTGTAGTGGTGGCTGTTGTAATCGGCTTCAAGCATCAGGTACGCGATAAGGTTGTAGGCTTGGGAGCCGATCTCTTAGTGACCAGCTTGGACGATGCTCAGTCTTATCAGGCTACACCGATAGTGGGAAATGACAGCTTGATGCAGGTGTTGCAGTCTGTACCGGAAGTGAGCCACGTACAGCGGTACTCTACAAAACCGGGCATGATTATGACATCAGATAATTTCCAGGGAATGGTACTCAAAGGAATAGGACAGGAATATGATCTGACTTTCCTTAAGAAACATCTGCAAGAAGGCGAGATTCCTCTTTTTGCAGATTCGGCATCGAGTGGTAAGGTACTGGTATCACGGACTATCGCTAATAAATTATCTTTGAAAGTAGGCGATAAGCTGTATACATATTATTTGGAAAGCAAGATACGGGCTCGCCGTTTGACAGTTGCAGGGATTTATCAGACTAATTTTTCGGCTTACGACGATCTGTTTCTGGTGACCGACCTGTATACAGTGAATCGTTTGAACAACTGGAAGTCCGAACAGGTAAGTGGACTGGAAGCAGCCGTTTCTGATTATAGTAAACTGGATTGGGTAAACGATAGATTCCGTGAACATCTCGATACGAAAGAAGATCGTTATGGAAGCATATATTATTCCCGTACGGTAGAAGAAGCGTATCCTCAGATTTTTGCATGGCTCGATTTGCTGGACATCAATGTATGGGTAATCTTGATTCTAATGATAGGAATCGCAGGCTTTACCATGATATCCGGTCTGTTGATTATTATATTGGAACGTACCAATATGATTGGAGTGCTTAAGGCATTGGGAGCAGACAATACAGCTATCCGCAAAGTCTTTCTATCTTTCTCGGTCTTTCTTATTACCAAGGGGATGATATGGGGAAATGCAATCGGACTGTCCATTTGTGTCATACAGTATTTCTTCCATCCCGTAAAACTCGATCCTGCTACTTATTATGTAGACTTTGTTCCGGTTGAATTCAATTGGGGAATTTATCTGTTGCTCAATATCTGTACACTCATTGTGTCTGTTCTGATGCTTGTCGGTCCGTCTTATCTCATAAGCCGCATTCATCCGGCCAAGTCCATTCGTTTTGAATAATACCCTAAGAGTTTATTCTTTGAATAACTGCACCTTTGCTCCGAAAGAGAATCTTAAGATGTCTTTCATTGTAAGAGCATGGTTAGTAGCCTTACTGATAATGTATAACTCACAAGTACCGACTTCGTAGAACAGTGAGATGTTTCGTAATGTTTTATGATGAGGGTTGAAACCTATTCGTTGTCCTATAAAAATATAAGGGCGGAGTTTTGTACTGAAGTTGTAATACTTGTTAGGATAACGGCCCGGTTCTTTTTTCCAGAATTCTTCACCTGCAATGGTTGTTACATAAAGACCACAGTAAAAAGGTTCTATAGCCCAATGATCATTCAGTGAAATGCTGAAAGGAATATAGTTCTGTTTGACAGTAAAGGTAAGCCTGAACTGGTTTGCATATTTTTTAGGAAGATATCCTACAAAGAAATCCGTTTCCCATTGCGTACGCTTTCCGTAATCCCACCCTATACCCAAAGAAGAAACTCCCATGCCTCCTGCATATTGGTATTTAACATGAGTCGGCTTTAAACGTTGCCATCCTTTATATCTTAAATGAACTCTTTTATCCCATTTTCGTACTGTTGTGACAGAATCGGAAGGCGATTCCGCAAAAAGCAAAGCAGGAAAGGAAATAAGTATAAAGAGAAAATGAATTTTAAAAATCAATGACTTCATAGGTATACTGATCTTGAGTGATGGTGAAATGTAAATAGGAACGTTTTTCTATATTGGCACATTGGTAATAAAAGATTCCGTCTTCAAATAAATCTTTTGCACTGAGGGTATGGCCATGTCCATGAATACAGAACTGAAGACTGGGAAACAGTTTGATGTACTCGTGGAAGATAAAAGCCGTATTGTTGTTAAACTGTTCGGAATAGGGGGCTGCATGCATTGCTACTACAGTTTTTTTGATGGAAGGAGAAAGGTTCTCAAGCTCGTTACGAAGAAACGTAAAATCGGGCACAGCTTCTGTATAGTCAAATTCCAAGGCATTGGTGTTAAGGCAGATGAAACGTACATCTCCTGCTGTAAAAGCATAATTCTCTTTCCCGAAAACTAGATTGAACACTTCTTTTCCAGTGGCCAAGCAGTCGTGATTTCCTAAAAGGCATACATAAGGAACTGTCAGACGGTTTAGGATGTCTCTTTGTTTCTCGAATTCCAGTTTCATTCCGAAATCAGAAATATCTCCAGTATGTATAACAAAGTCAATGTCATTGCGTGCATTGATATTCTCTACTGCATCTTCCGTTTCATCGTACCAGCGTTGGGTATCGCTGATGACTGCAAAAGAGATTGTTTCTTTTGTTTGCAGGCTTTGCTCTATTTCCTGAATGTTTTTATCGTTTATTCCGGTCTCTCCGTCTATATCTAAATCGTACGGGTGATACTCTATCATGTCGCATCCGGATAGGAAGCAAAGCGTAATCAGAGTGTATAACTGAAATAAATATTTAGTCTGATACATGGTTTATTTGTAATTGGTTATGGGCAAAAGTAGATATTAAATTTAGAAAGAAGAAGATTGTTTACTCCGGAAAAGTGTTCTATTTCACCGTATTTTGGTCAATTTGAAAAATGGTGAAGTCTATTTTGTAAAAACGGAGTGTAATGACAGAAGTGGCAAATGGATTTAGTAAGAGAGATAGGACAAAAAACAAAATATCCTTTTAATCGTTGTATCTTTGCACACTGTCTAAGTTTTATTGCGGAAAATAATTATGAATAAAGGTAATCTTGTATTTTGTAATCGGGAAGAAGCTGTTTCGCGTATGAACCTGTGGGGGAGCGAACGGCGCAGTTTCTTTTTTCTGGTAGATTTCGACGGAGAAAAGTGTTTGGTGGAAGAAACATCGAAGCTTTCTTCGGAAGACCTCTTGTTTGTATTTCCCGATGTAGCGAATGTAAAAGACAAAGTCACACCTTTCCCAGATTCATTCGACTGGCAGGCTTTTCCTCAGTCGTTTGAAGAATATGCCAGATCGTTCGATATAGTTTACCGCAATTTATACGGAGGCAATTCTTTTCTGACCAATTTGACCTGTGCGACTCCTGTTCGCACCAACCTGACGCTCCGGCAAGTGTTCGATCATGCACGGGCAAAGTATAAACTTTGGGTAAAAGATTCCTTTACTGTTTTTTCTCCCGAGACCTTTGTCCGCATAAAAGACGGGTTTATATATTCATACCCCATGAAAGGCACTATCGATGCCACTTTGCCCCATGCCCGCGAGCAGTTGCTGGGCGATGAGAAAGAAACCGCCGAGCATGCTACTATTACCGATTTAATTCGCAATGACCTGAGTCAGGTAGCCACAGAAGTTACCGTGATGCGTTATCGCTATCTGGAAAAACTCATTACTCATCGGAGTACGCTGCTTCAGATGAGTTCGGAGATACGCGGCAGACTGCCCGAAGACTATCGCAGTCGTTTGGGCGAACTGTTCTTTTGTATGCTTCCGGCCGGTTCCATTACCGGTGCCCCCAAGAAGAAGACTGTAGAAATTATCCGTGAGGCAGAGACTTATCACCGTGGCTTTTATACCGGTGTGATGGGGTATTTTGATGGTGATAATCTGGATAGTGCAGTCTTGATTCGTTTCTTGGAGCAGACAGAACAAGGCATGGTATACAAAAGCGGTGGAGGCATTACTTTTAAGAGTGATGTACGGAGTGAATATGAAGAAATGAAACAGAAAGTATATGTACCGATTTATTGAAACACTCTGTATAGAGAACGGAGAACTGAAAAATGTAGAATACCACAATCGCCGTATGAATGAAACACGGCGTTTCTTTTGGAATGATTCCCCTTTGCTGGATGTGCGGAACTTTGTCAATCCGGAGGGGTATGAAGAGCGTACCCGTTGCAGACTGGTGTATGGTTACGAGATAGAGTCGGTGGAATATTTTCCTTATACAATACGTCCGGTTTCCTCACTGAAACTTATTCAGGATGAAACAATAGACTACCGTTTCAAATGGGCAGACCGTTCGGTACTCGACCGTCTGTTTGCACAACGGGAACAGGCCGACGATGTCCTGATTGTGCGGCACGGATTCCTCACAGATACCTCCATTGCCAATATTGCTTTGTGGAATGGACGGGAATGGCATACTCCTTCTTCCCCTCTGCTGAACGGAACTCACCGGCAGCGCCTGCTCAATGAAGGCCTTGTAACAGAATATCCGATAAAAGCCGGTCAGCTGGCAGATTATACCCATATCCGTCTGTTCAATGCAATGATTGAATTTGGAGAATTGGAACTGTCTGTTGAAAATGTTCTAGAGTAATTGTTGCCATAAAATAAAAGGTGAAAGGACAATGGTAATATAACTTCTTGTGAACGTTTGTGTACTGTATCCGACGACGTCGGATGCATAATCGGCGATGTCGTTTCCGCAGTCAGCGCTGTCGGCTGTATAGCCGGTGCCGTCGGATATACGTCTGGAATTGATTTGCTGATATATGTCGGCAACAGGGTGAAACAACCCTTATGTGAAGGGTGAGGAGAGGGGTTTCGCCCTATTGTATAAACAGACTTTGCAATAAAATGAAGCCAGTCTCCTTTTTTTCTTAAAAAAGCTATATATTTGCATCGCAAAACAGGAAATTAAGATATTAAAACATAAAGATATGCTTACTATTAAACAAATTACAGAAGATACCGAGAAGGTAATTCGCGGATTGGAGAAGAAGCATTTTGCAAATGCAAAAGAAACCATTGCACAAGTGCTTGAGCTGAATGACAGAAGACGCAATGCGCAAAATCAGTTGGACAGAAACCTGGCAGAAGTAAACTCCATCTCGAAGAGCATCGGTATGCTGATGAAAGAAGGCAAAAAAGAAGAAGCCGAAGCTGCCAAAGCTCGTGTAGCTGAAATCAAGGAAGTAAGCAAAGGTTTGCAGGCAGAAATGGATAAGGCTGCAGAAGATATGCAGAATGTATTGTATACCATTCCTAATGTGCCTTACGACAGTGTACCCGAAGGAACAGGTGCCGAAGACAATGTGGTAGAAAAAATGGGAGGAATGGAAACTGAACTTCCGAAAGATGCTCTGCCTCACTGGGAACTGGCAAAGAAATACGATTTGATAGATTTCGATTTGGGTGTGAAGATTACCGGTGCAGGTTTCCCTGTATATAAAGGTAAAGGTGCTCGCTTGCAGCGTGCGTTGATTAATTTCTTCCTCGATGAGGCTCGTGCTGCTGGTTACGAAGAAATTATGCCTCCTACAGTAGTGAATGCTGCTTCTGGTTACGGCACAGGTCAGTTGCCCGACAAGGAAGGTCAGATGTATCACTGCAATTTGGATGATCTGTATCTTATCCCTACTGCAGAAGTACCTGTAACAAACATCTACCGTGATGTGATTCTGGATGAAAAGCAGTTGCCTATCAAGAATTGTGCCTATACACAGTGTTTCCGTCGTGAAGCAGGTTCTTATGGTAAGGATGTACGTGGTTTGAACCGTTTGCACGAATTCTCTAAAGTAGAGTTGGTTCGTATCGATAAACCGGAACATTCTAAACAGTCTCATCAGGAAATGTTGGATCATGTAGAAGGCTTGCTGAAGAAACTGGAATTGCCGTATCGTATTCTCCGTCTGTGCGGTGGTGATATGAGCTTTACAGCTGCGTTGTGCTTCGACTTCGAAGTATATTCGGAAGCACAGAAACGCTGGTTGGAAGTAAGTTCTGTTTCTAACTTCGATACTTATCAGGCTAACCGCTTGAAATGCCGTTATCGTAATGCTGACAAGAAAACTGAACTTTGTCATACATTGAACGGCTCTGCATTGGCATTGCCTCGTATTGTAGCAGCTCTGCTTGAAAACAACCAGACTCCGGAAGGCATCCGCATACCGAAAGCACTGGTTCCGTACTGCGGCTTTGACATAATTGACTAAGATAGAAATCCTGATATTTTGAAGACAGAATAAGTCCGGTTGTTTCTTTTGGGAAATGCTGATGCATGGCCAGAAGAAACAATCGGATTTTTCTTTTTCTTTTCTGTCCGATTATAATTTTTTTGTTAAAATAATCATGGTTTCATGTACGCTTTTCAAAAGAAATGCTTACTTTTGCAGTGCGTTATAAGGAGGGGTGCAAAAGAATTTTATATTCTTCCTTTATTTTATGCGAGCGTTTATAAAGTTTATTATAAAACCTTTAAAATTTAACTAAGATGATTAAAGTAGGTATTAACGGTTTCGGTCGTATCGGCCGTTTCGTATTCCGTGCAGCTCAGAAAAGAAACGATATCCAGATCGTAGGTATTAACGACTTGTGCCCAGTAGATTACTTGGCTTACATGTTGAAATATGATACAATGCACGGTCAGTTCGACGGTACTATCGAAGCAGACGTTGAAAACAGCAAATTGATCGTTAACGGTAAAGAAATCCGTGTAACAGCTTGCAAAGATCCTAAAGAATTGGCTTGGGATGCAGTAGGTGCTGAATACGTAGTAGAATCTACTGGTTTGTTCTTGACTAAAGAAAAAGCTCAGGCTCACCTTGAAGCTGGTGCTAAATATGTTGTAATGTCAGCTCCTTCTAAAGATGACACTCCGATGTTCGTATGCGGTGTAAACGAAAAGACTTACGTTAAAGGTACTCAGTTCGTTTCTAACGCTTCTTGTACTACTAACTGCTTGGCTCCTATCGCTAAGGTTTTGAACGACAAATGGGGTATCACTGACGGTTTGATGACTACAGTTCACTCTACAACTGCTACTCAGAAAACAGTTGACGGTCCTTCTATGAAAGACTGGAGAGGTGGTCGTGCTGCTTCTGGTAACATCATCCCTTCTTCTACTGGTGCTGCTAAAGCTGTAGGTAAAGTTA
The DNA here is from genome assembly GCF_027529745.1 of Phocaeicola acetigenes. Taxonomy (NCBI): domain Bacteria; kingdom Pseudomonadati; phylum Bacteroidota; class Bacteroidia; order Bacteroidales; family Bacteroidaceae; genus Phocaeicola; species Phocaeicola acetigenes. The sequence continues at coordinate 548,005 of NZ_JAPZVM010000001.1, read as the reverse complement.
TCCCTGAATTGAACGGTAAATTGACTGGTATGTCAATGCGTGTTCCGACTTTGGACGTTTCAGTTGTTGACTTGACTGTAAACTTGGCTAAACCTGCTACTTACGCTGAAATCTGCGCTGCAATGAAGGAAGCTTCTGAAGGCGAATTGAAGGGTATCCTGGGTTACACTGAAGATGCAGTTGTTTCTTCTGACTTCTTGGGTGACACTCACACTTCTATCTTCGATGCTAAAGCTGGTATCGCTTTGACTGATACTTTCGTTAAAGTTGTTTCTTGGTATGACAACGAAATCGGTTACTCTAACAAAGTATTGGATTTGATCGCTCACATGGCTTCTGTAAACTGCTAATCAGTTCTTACAACCATATAAGCAAAGCCACCGGAATTTCCGGTGGCTTTTTTTGTTGTTATATTTATCAGCAGCAATGTGGTTCGTTGCAGATATACGGGGAAGCTTCGCATTCTATCGTGATATGCTGGATGTTCATTTCATGCATTTTGTGTCTTAGCTGCTGTTTGATGTTTTCCATCTGTCTGATATCTTCCAATACAATGTGTATGGTGGCCGCATTTTCTGTAGTACTTATTGCCCATATGTGCAGATGGTGCCAGCTTTGTATGCCAGGAATATTGGAAATCATCTTTTCTATTTCATTTATATGGATGCTGCTTGGTACTGCATCAAGCGAAAGGCACATGCTTTCTTTCAGAAGTCGCCATGTAGAAAGCAGGATGATGAGTGCAATAAGTAAGCTGATAAAGGTGTCTATCAGCGTAAAACCGGTATAAATGATGATAAAGCCGGATATCACTACACCGACAGAAACCAGTGTGTCCATGGCCATGTGCAGGAAAGCTCCCCGTACATTAAGATCGTGCTTTTGTTTTTTCATCAGCAGCCAGGCTGTAATGCCGTTTACTATAATGCCGGCACCGGCAGTCCATGATATCGCTTCTCCTGATATTTGTTCAGGATTTCTTAATTTGTAAATACTTTCTATCAGTATACCTCCGACTGCGATAAGTAAGATAATGGCATTGGTCAGGGATACTAATATGGTGCTTTTCTTATATCCATAGGTAAAATGACGGTTACTCCGGTGTCTGGCTATTCGGAAGGCAAATAAAGACAGAAGCAGGCTGAATACATCGCTTAGGTTATGACCGGCATCCGACAATAGACCGAGAGAATGATATATAAATCCTATTCCGGCTTCCACAACAACAAAAGATAAATTTAGAATGATGCAGATAATAAAGATAGAGTTGAGGGATGTAACGGGATGACTGTACTGGTGTGAATGATGAGATTTCATATCTTTTTATTTTAAAAGTTTCAGACAAAAGTATAGTTGTTACGTCATATAACCATGTTGTTGAGCCTTGAAAAAAGGGAGATGATGTCTGTTTGCAACTCGGTTGCAATTAAAAGCATTGTTTTGTATTAAAAAAAGTAAAAAAAGAAGGCATAAATGAATGAAATTAAGCGATTTGTATTTACTTTGATAATGTTTAAAAATAAAAAATTAAAACTATGAACGAATTACTTGCAAAAATTAAGGAATTGAATGCTGCGTTGGTTGCAGATGCAGAACAGCAGATTGAAAAAGGTAACAAGGCTGCTGGTACTCGCGCACGCAAGGCATCTTTGGAATTGGAAAAAGTGTTGAAAGAATTTAGAAAAGCTTCTTTGGAAGAATCAAAAAAATAACATTTTCCCAATATTAGGAAGAGATTGTATCGTTGATGAATGATGCAATCTCTTTCTTTTTTGTGGGGCTTTATATTAAGAGAATATTTTTTATGTCCATACATACTCTATTCTCGATTTAAAGGTTTATCTTTGTCCACTACTTTTAAATTTTATACAAAGCAATGAAGAAATTTATGTTTTTGGCAACTGCCGGTTTGTTGGCACTTGCTTCATGTCAGGAAAAAGCAGGCTATACCATCAAAGGTACTGCAGAAGGTGTAGCAGATGGTGAAACTGTATTTTTGCAGGATTATGTAGATGGTAATTTTGTAAAGAAGGATTCAGCTGTAGTTAAAGCGGGTGCTTTCGAGTTTAAGGGTACTCCCGACTCTGTAACAGTGAGCCGTTACGTAACTTGTTGGTCTAACAACCAGCGCATGATGACTATGGTGTTCCTTGAAAATGGAGTAATCAATGTAAACTTGGCTCCAAAGGGAGAAAGCACTGTTGCTGGTACTTTGTGCAATGACGCTTATCAGAAATTTATGGGAGAATATGGTGCATTGAGCAAAGAAATGAGAGAAATGTACCGTAAATCAATGGCAGATTCTACACTGACTGATGCACAGCGTGAAGAAATAATGAAAGAACTGGATAAGAAAGATAGTCTTGGAATGGAGATGGTTCTCAATGCAATGGCTTCAAATATTGACAATGCAATGGGAGTACACATGTTGGCTTCTTATGGATCATCTTTCCCTGCAGAAAAGGTAGAACCTCTGTTGGATAAGGTGCCAGCTGCTTTCAGTAATAATGAAAAAGTGGTAGAATTGAAAAACTATTTCAGTGTATTGAAGAAAACTGCGGTAGGACAGAAATTCACAGACTTCTCAATGAACACTCCGGAAGGACAGACTGTGAAGTTGTCTGACTTCATCTCTCAGAATAAATATACATTGATTGATTTCTGGGCAAGCTGGTGTGGTCCTTGCCGTCGAGAAATGCCGGTTGTTGTAGAAGCTTATAAAAACTTTAAAGCTAAAGGTTTTGGCATTGTAGGTGTTTCTTTGGATGAAGACCTGGATAAATGGAAGAAAGCAATCACTGACTTGAATATTACTTGGCCTCAAATGTCTGACTTGAAAGGTTGGCAGTGCGAAGGTGCTAAGTTGTATGGAGTACGTGGTATTCCGGCTACTGTATTGGTAGACCAGGAAGGTACTATTGTAGCACGTGATTTGCGTGGTGATGATTTGGGTAAGAAATTAGGAGAATTGATGAAATAATCAATAGAATATTTCTGTAGGAAGCTGGATTGAACGAAAGTTCAATTCAGCTTTTTTTGTTTGTATGTGTTTGTTGGTTATCTTTTTAAGGAAGGGAAATATTTCCTTTTAAGAGTTTGATTGATAGTGCCTTGTAAGAATGAGTAAGAGAGCATTTGTAGTAGAAGTAATATTAGTTGAATATTAATAAAGGTTAAATTGTAATTTATTTGAAGTGTATGAAGAACAAAAAGGCCAAGTCTGGTGTTATATACATGTTTTTCATAGTAATAGATTTATAAACAAAATTTGTGCTTGTGAAAGTATGAATTTACAGGACAAAAGAGTTTGTCTTGAAAAAAGAAGAGACTGCCTTTCCCCTGCAGTCTCTTTTCTTTTTATAATAATTCTTTTTATAAGGCTATGTCTTGGTACAAGAATCGTTTGATACTTTTCTTGGCCGTTTTCTCAAACTCTTCTGGATATAATTTGACTCGTGTTATCTGGCAATAGGCAGGTAACACTTTATTAAGTTCTATTCTGTTGTTTTCGATAGCTTCTTCCAATTGTTTTGTATTGAACCCTTGTGCATATGCTTCTTCGTTGTCTGCATATACTAAAGCTATAAGCTTATCACCAGAAAGAATTACGAGAGATTCGTTTACAAAAGGCATATTGTTAAGTCGAGCTTCTATTTCTTCAGGATAGATGTTCTGTCCGGAAGCCGTCAGAAGCATGTTCTTGCAACGTCCTTTGATAAAAATATTTCCTTCCTTATCTTTAATAGCCATATCACCGGTATGTAACCATCCGTCTTTATCGATAGTTTGTGCCGTAGCTTCTTCGTTCTTGTAATATCCCAACATTACATTGGCCCCTTTGCATACAAGTTCTCCTGGTATTTTTTCTGGATCGGATGACAATACGCGAGTTTCCATATTGGCTACAGTTTTGCCACAGGAGGTATAAAGAATTTCATCCCATCGGCTGTGGCAGATGAGAGGAGCGCATTCGGTCATGCCATAGGCTATGGTATATGGGAAATTGATTTTTCTAAGAAAGGCTTCTACTTCGGGATTGAAAGGAGCACCTCCTACTACAATTTCAATAAAGTTACCTCCAAATACCTCCATCGCCTGTTGGCGGATTTGTTCTTTGATACGATCACTGATGATAGGTAATTTCAGTAAAAGTTTTCCCATTCGGTTGTCTACTTTAGGGAGAATGTTTTTCTTGAAAATCTTTTCTACAATCAGAGGAACGCATGCTATGACACGTGGGCGGATCTCTGCAAATGATTCTGCAATGATTTTAGGACTTGGCATACGTGTCAGGAACCAAAGGTGAGCGCCTACTGTCATTCCATATAGGAAATCGAATACCAGGCCGAAGATGTGTCCTAACGGAAGCATGGAAACGATTCTGTCACCCGGTTTCAATCCTACTTTATCGTGGATGTGGATAATATTAGATAGGATGCTGCGATAAGGAAGCATTACCCCTTTGGAGTATCCGGTTGTTCCTGATGTGTAATTGATTACAGCAAGTTCTTCCGGTAACTCTCTTCGGTAATTAACCTGTTCGGCACGGAAGCGGCACGGATAGCGTTTACCGAATTCTTCGTTTAAATGTTCACGTATGTAACTAAGTTCTTTAGAGCGGGAAACCACTAAATCGAAATTTTTCAATTCAATGATTCCGTCTAAATGAGGCATAGCTGCTTCGTTGAAGTTTTCCCACACCTGATCACCCACAAATAACATACGTGCTTCCGAGTGGTTGACGATATTATGTACGTTATCGGCTTTAAACTCATGCAGGATAGGAACGGCTACGGCTCCGTAAGTGATAATACCTAAGAAAGTTGCTGTCCAATTGGCACTGTTACGTCCACAAAGTGCTATTTTATCTCCAGGCTTAATGCCTATATGTTCAAATAAGATATGTAACTTTTCTATTTTGCGTGCTACATCCTTGTATTGCAACGTGATTCCTTTGTAATCTGTAAGCGCATCCTGATTCCAATTATTGCGGATGCTTTGTTCGATAAGCTCTATAAAACTATTTTGTATTTCCATTGTTGTTTTGCACACTAAGCGTGTAAGTGTGCGCAAAAGTACAAAAACTTCTGAGAATGCTTTATATCAAGTCTATTTTATTTTACAGTAATATCCGCATACTAAAGGATATTTGATATATTTGCGGAAAATAATACCTCAATTTATGTTGATATATAATACTACTTATCATGTGCAGATAAACGATGCACGCAATTTTGTGATTTGGTTGAATGAATGTTATATTCCTGCAGTAGAGAAGTCGGGTGAATTGCATAACCCTCGTATTTTGCGTATATTGAGCCATAAGGAACAGGACAGCGAGTGTTTTTCGTTGCAGTGGGAAGTAGAAGACAGTGCAGCTCTCCATCGTTGGCATACAAAACAAGGTGCTCATTTGAACGAGGAAATGATAAAACTTTTTAAAGATAAAGTGATTGGATTTCCTACATTAATGGAGGTTATCAAGTGATTTGTCCGGTAAAAGAAAAGATAATTCTGGGTATCGATCCAGGTACGAATATTATGGGTTATGGAGTGCTGAAGGTGACTGGCACTAAACCTGAAGTCTTAAGTTTGGGAGTTATTGACTTGCGCCGTTGTTCAGACTCTTATCTGAAGTTAAAACATATTTACGAGAGAGTACAAGGAATAATATCATCGTATCTTCCCGATGAGTTGGCCATTGAGGCTCCTTTTTTTGGAAAGAATGTACAGTCCATGCTGAAGTTGGGACGTGCACAAGGCGTAGCCATTGTAGCTGCTTTGTGTCGGGATATTCCTGTGACAGAGTATGCTCCCTTGAAAATTAAAATGGCAATTACAGGAAATGGTCAGGCAACCAAAGAGCAAGTTGCCGATATGCTGAAACGTATGCTTCATATACCCGATTCAGAAATAGGACCTTTTATGGACGCTACGGATGCTTTAGGTGCGGCCTATTGTCATTATTTACAGATGGGGCGTCCTGCTATACAGCAAAAATATTCAAGCTGGAAAGATTATATAGCAAAGAATCCGGAAAAAGTGAAATAAATACATGCAATTATGAAAATAAGGTGTTTTATCGCTATGTCAATGCTTGCACTGTGTGGCTGTAATCATTCTCATCAGAAAGCGTATAGTTCTTTTGATGAATATCCTTTTTTTGAGGGAAAGTGGGAGGAAATGGTTTATTCTCCTTCTGAGACAAAATTTGCACTTTGGGCTCCGACTGCACAAGAGGTACGTGTGCTTCTTTATGAAGAGGGACAAGGTGGATCTTCTTATAGGATGATTCCGATGGAAGCCGTAAATGATGGAATGTGGGAGGCTGTAGTAAACGAAAATCTGGCAGGGAAATTCTACACTTTTAATGTAAAGATAGACGATGTATGGCAGGGAGATACTCCGGGAGTAATGGCTAAAGCTGTAGGCGTAAATGGAGACCGTGCTGCTATTTTGGATTTGGATAGTACTGATCCGGAAGGGTGGAAACAAGATGTTCGTCCTTCGTTGAAGAGTTTTGCCGATATCATGATTTATGAAATGCATCATCGTGATTTTTCCATTGATACTGTAGCCGGTATCCGCAATCGTGGTAAGTTTCTTGCATTGACAGAAGAAGGCACACATACATTTCTGGGAGAGAAAACTGGTATCGACCATTTAAAAGAATTAGGTATTACTCATGTACATTTACTTCCTTCGTTCGATTTTTCTTCTGTAGATGAAACAAAACTGGAAAAGCCGCAGTATAATTGGGGATACGATCCGAAGAATTATAATGTGCCAGATGGTTCCTATTCTACAGATCCTTATCGTCCGGAGGTGCGTATTCGTGAGTTCAAGCAAATGGTAATGGCTCTGCACAAAGCCGGAATCCGTGTGATTATGGATGTAGTATACAATCATACGGCGTTGACGAAAGGCAGCAATTTTGAACGTACAGTACCGGGTTATTTCTATCGGACAGATGAAGAAGGTAAGTTTGCCAATGCTTCGGGATGTGGTAATGAAACCGCAAGTGACCGGGCTATGATGCGTAAATATATGGTAGAGTCTGTCGTATATTGGGCGACAGAATATCATATTGATGGTTTTCGTTTCGACTTGATGGGTATTCACGATATTGAGACAATGAAAGCAATTCGTGCCGCCCTTGATAAGGTTGATCCTACTATTTATATATATGGTGAAGGATGGGCCGCAGGAAAGCCACAATTGCCGGAGGATCAGCTGGCAATGAAGAACAATACTTATCAGATGCCTGGTATAGCTGCTTTTAGTGATGAATATCGTGATAGTTTGCGCGGAGCTTGGGGGGACGATTCAAAAGGTGCTTTTGTGATAGGAAAACCTGGGCATGAAGCGGGCATTAAATTTGGAATTGTAGGTGGAGTGAAACATCCTCAGGTCAATACAGATTCAGTGCATCGTGTACCGAAGATATGGGCTAACCAACCTACTCAGTTTATCAGTTATGTAAGTTGCCATGACGATTTATGTCTGACTGACCGCTTGAAGACAACTCTGCCCAAAGCCTCTTTGCAAGAACTGCGTACATTGCAGAAACTGGCAGAAACTGCAGTCTTTACTTCTCAAGGTGTACCCTTTATCTTTGCAGGAGATGAGGTGTTGCGAGACAAGAAAGGAGTTGCCAATTCCTATAATAGTCCGGATGAGATTAATGCAATTGATTGGCGCAATAAGACTCACAATCGGGAGGTCTTCGATTATATAAAAGAATTGATAGCCATGCGTAAGGCGCATCCGGCTTTCCGTATGGGAGATGCCGACCTTATCCGGAAGCATTTGGAGTTTATTCCGGTACAGGCAACCAATGTGGTAGCTTTCTGTCTGAAAGGTAATCCTTGTGGGGATTCCTGGAGAAATACTGTTGTTGTGCTGAATGCACGTACAGAGCCGATTACGGTAACTGTACCAGAAGGCTTATACCGGATTGTATGCAAAGATGGAAAGATTGATTTGAAGAACGGTTTCGGACATGCCAATGGAGGTAAACTGACAGTCGGTCCGCGTTCTGCAATGATTGCTCATCAGTAATTAAATGGAATAGTTTATGATGGAAAAAGAATCTGTGAATACTGAATTGGTTGTTTACGGATTCTTTTTTCTTTATTTATAGGAAGAACTTTATGAAAAAAGTAATAGAAATAGAAAATGGAGTAGCTCGTCATCCTCTTTACCGGTTGGATGCTCCTATTAACCTTCAACTGCTGGAAGGCGAGCATTGGGCTATTGTAGGTCCTAATGGAGGAGGAAAAACTTTATTGGTCGAAACACTGACAGGCCGTTACCCTTTATTGAATAATGAAGTACGTTATGACTTTTCGCCTTCTTCTTCCAATTTGGTTTCCGATCATATCAAATACATCACCTTCCGCGACTCTTACGGAGAAGCTGATAGCACCTATTATTATCAGCAACGTTGGAATTCGCATGATATTGACGATACTCCGCTGGTACGCGATTTGCTCCCTGAAAGTAAGGATGAAAGCCTGAAGAAAGTGCTTTACGATTTGTTTGGAGTAGAAGAGATGCTCGATAAACACATTATTCTGTTGTCGAGTGGAGAATTGCGTAAGTTTCAGCTGACAAAGACTCTGTTGGGTAATCCTCGTATACTGGTGATGGACAATCCTTTCATCGGACTGGATGCGAAGACGCGTTCTTTGTTGCATGACTTGTTGAAGAAACTGGTAGAACAGACCAAACTGCAGGTTATACTGGTGCTCTCCAAAAGTGACGATATTCCTGATTTTATTACTCATGTCGTATCGGTAAACAGTCGTATCTGCAGTCCGAAAATGACCTTGCAGGAATATGAGGCTTCCCGGCAGCCTGTTCCCAGCCGTGTGCTGAGCGAAGAAAAGCGGCAGCGCATTCTGACTCTTCCAGATAGAGCAGATACTTATTCATCATCCAGTGTAATACAGCTCAATCAGGTCTGCATCCGATACGGTGAACGTACCATTCTTTCCGGGCTCGACTGGAGTGTGAACCGTGGGGAAAAATGGGCTTTAAGTGGAGAAAACGGAGCCGGAAAATCCACATTGCTCAGTCTGATATGTGCCGATAATCCGCAAAGCTATGCCTGCGACATCACCCTTTTCGGATACAAGCGGGGAAGCGGAGAGAGCATATGGGATATCAAGAAACATATCGGTTACGTCAGTCCGGAGATGCACCGTTCTTATCTGAAGAATTTGCCTGCCATTGAAATTGTAGCGAGTGGTCTTCACGACTCTATCGGACTATACAAGAAGGTAAAAGATGAAGACCTGCAGATTTGCGAGTGGTGGATGGATATCTTTGGAGTGAAAGAGCTGAAAGACCGCAGCTTCCTTCAACTCTCCAGCGGAGAACAGCGGATGATTCTGCTGGTGCGTGCTTTTGTAAAAGATCCGGAACTGCTGGTTCTCGACGAACCTCTTCATGGACTGGATTTATACAACCGCCGTTTGGTAAAGGATATCATAGAAACTTTCTGTCAGCGTCCGTCAAAGACTTTGGTGATGGTAACACATTATGAAGAAGAACTGCCGGATTGTATCGATCATCGTCTGTTTCTTCGTCGTTCTGGCAGATAAGTTTATTGCACAACCGATTGTAAAGCCTGCTGTACGTAGCTCTTTTTCAAGTCAGCAGGCTTTACAATTTCATCATCGTACGTCAGCAGGTCGATGTCCAGCGGTACAATTCCTTGCTGTTTGCCGGTAGCCGTTCTTCCGTGCCGGCTTTCTATCTTCTTGAATTCTTCTATAAGTTTTTCCTTATTCAGAGTAGTATTCATCAAGGCTGCACGATTCAGGTAAGAACCGGAAGATGCGGTATCTTCTGCAGCCGTCTCTACCGCATTTCCCCAATGGATACCGGATGAGATTTTTTCGAGTTCCTGCTCTGCACTTTTCAAGTGTGCCACTCCGTTGTGGTTTGAACCTAAACAGATGAGGCAACGGTGATGCTGATTCATATTTGTAATGTTTTGGTCTGCAAAATTATATTTTTTTCTTAAATTTGCGTGTTATTAATAATGAGTATAAAGACATGAAATTTATTGGAATTATTCCTGCAAGATATGCTTCCACCCGGTTCCCTGCTAAACCATTGGCAATATTGGGAGGAAAAACTGTTATTCAGAGAGTGTACGAACAAGTAGTCGGTGTACTTGATGAGGCTTATGTAGCAACCGACGATGTTCGTATAGAAGAAGCCGTAAAGGCTTTTGGTGGAAAAGTAGTAATGACATCAGTCGATCATAAGAGCGGAACCGACCGTTGTTATGAGGCCTTCTGTAAGGTAGGAAGCGGATACGATGTCATTGTCAATATACAAGGCGACGAACCTTTTATACAGCGTTCGCAGCTGGAAGCGATTAAAGCTTGTTTTGAAGATGATGCAACCCAGATTGCTACTTTGGTCAAACCGTTTACTCCGGAAGACGGATTCGATGCACTCGAAAACGTCAATTCCCCAAAAGTGGTAGTCAACCGTAATATGAATGCATTGTATTTCAGCCGTTCCATCATCCCTTATCAGCGGAATAAGGAAAAGATAGAATGGTTGAGCGGACATACCTATTACAAGCATATCGGACTTTATGCTTACCGTGCAGCTGTGTTGAAAGAAATTACCGCTTTGCCTCAGAGTTCTCTGGAACTGGCTGAGTCGCTTGAACAACTCAGATGGCTGGAAAACGGATATACGATAAAGGTAGGAATCACTACGGTAGAGACAATAGGAATCGATACTCCTCAGGATTTGGTTCGTGCAGAACAGTTCTTACAAGCACATAAAGAAATTATAGGATGAAGCTGGATAGAACTGTAGCCCCGAAGATTTGTCAGATAGACCATTTTTCTATTGAGAAGCCCCAGCTTCATGTCATGCGAAACGGTATGCCCCTGAATATTATTCAGGCGGGTAGTGAGGATGTTGTACGCTTTGACCTGCTGATTCAAGGAGGACAATGGAACCAGGAACAACCCTTGCAGGCGATGTTTACAAACCGTATGCTGCGCGAAGGTACATCGAGTATGAGTTCTGCCGAAATAGCGGAAAAACTCGATTATTATGGCGCGTGGCTCGATTTGTCATCTTCTGTCAATTATGGTTTCGTCACTCTCTATTCACTGGTAAAATATTTTCCGCAGACTCTTGAAATATTGGCTTCTATGGTGAAGGAGCCGGTTTTCCCGGAGAAAGAACTTCAAGTGGTAACGGAAATCAACAAGCAGCAGTATCTGGTCAACTCGGAGCGGGTAGAGGTTCTGGCACGCAAGCAGTTGAATCGGTCTTTGTTCGGCAACTCGCATCCGTTGGGACGCTATGCCGAGTTGGAAGATTACGACCGCATAACTCCTGAGATACTGAAACGTTTTTATCAGACCTGCTATCATTCGGCCAACTGTTCAGCTTATGTTTCCGGAAAGGTAACTCCAGAGGTCGTTCGTTGCATCGAACAGCAATTTGGCGATGCTGCATGGGGAGATGTTTCCCAACGAGTGCATCACGGAGAGTTTGCTGCGGCCCCCGACGACCGTAAGCGTGTTTTCATTGAGAAGGAAGAGGCGCTGCAAGGTTCTGTCAAGATGGGTGGATTCTCTTTGAATCGTATGCATCCGGATTATTTGAAGTTGCGCGTACTCATTACTTTGTTCGGTGGATATTTCGGCAGCCGTTTGATGTCCAACATCCGGGAAGAAAAAGGATATACCTACGGCATCAGTGCCGGAGTAGTCTGTTATCCTGATACAGGTGTGCTGGTAATTAGCAGTGAAGCTGCCAATGAATATGTAGAACCTCTCATTGCCGAAGTGTATAAGGAAATAGATATCCTGCGTACTGAGCGGGTAGACGAGAAAGAACTGGATATGGTACGCAACTACATGTTGGGCGATATGTGTCGTTCTTATGAAAGTGCTTTCTCCTTGTCGGATGCATGGATTTTCATTGAAACTTCGGGCTTAGACAATCAGTTCTTCGACCGTTCGGTGAAGGCTATCAGAGAAGTGACCGCCGATGAAATCAGACAGCTTGCCGAAAAGTATTTGTGCAAAGAAAACTTAATAGAGGTGGTTGCAGGTAAAAAAGTGTAATGAAATGGTAATAGTATCTTTTTAAAATCTTAATTTTGACTATCATTTCATTTTAAAAACAGAAGAATATCAAGCATGCGTAAATATATTTATTTGTTGTTCGCTTTCATGATGTGGGGAAATGTGTCGTCGTTTGCCCAATTGTCATTAGGTTATTATCAGTTTAAGGATGGTTCGGAATATACCGGTGAGCTGAAAGGCCGCCGTCCCAATGGAAAAGGCCGTACCGTTTATAAAAACGGAGATATCTACGAGGGCGAATACGTAAAGGGGAAACGGGAAGGAGAAGGAACCTGGACCTCTACTGACGGAAAAAAATACGTAGGACAATGGTATCAGGACCAGCGTCATGGAAAGGGAACTTTCTACTTTATGAACAATAATCGCTATGAAGGAATGTGGTATGCCGATACTCAGGAAGGAGAGGGAACCATGTCTTATTATAATGGCGATGTATATGTGGGAGTATGGCATCGGGACAAGCGAAACGGACAGGGTGTATATACCTGGAAGGGAGGAGCGAAGTACGAAGGAGAGTGGAAGGAAGACCTGAAAGACGGAAAGGGAGTAATGACCTGGGAAGACGGTTCGAGTTACGATGGCGAATGGAAAAGCGGGTATCGTGAAGGAAAAGGTACCTTCTATTATACGAATGGTGATAAATATGTAGGCGACTGGAGCGATGATGTGCAAGATGGAAAAGGCGTTTATTATTTCCAGAATGGCGAACGCTACGAAGGCGATTATGTGGAGGGAGAGCGCACCGGACAGGGTGTATATACCTATCCTAATGGCGATAAGTATGTAGGTCAGTTCCGCAATGGCTGGAGAGAAGGCATCGGTACATTTACCTGGTCGAATGGAGCTATATACGAAGGCTCCTGGAAAAAGAACCAGCGTTCGGGAAAAGGACATTATAAATGGGGAAATGGCGATGAGTACGAAGGCGAGTGGAAAAACGATCTGGCAGAAGGAAAAGGAGTGTTGCGTACTCAAGATGGTTCAGTATACACCGGCAATTTCTCTAAAGGAAAAGAGAATGGAGCGGGAGTACTTGTCACCAAGAACGGTACACGTTTTGAAGGAAACTTTAAGAATGGTCTGAAAGACGGTGATTTCCTTGAAAAAGATGCCACTGGCAAGTTGATACGGAAATGTGTATATCGCTCCGGGCGTTTGTTGAGCGAACAGAAATAAACGGTAACGAGACAAGATAAAGAATAGCATGTTTTATGCTGTATGATTGGGCCGGCGACGTTGATTGCATAATCAGTGTCGCCGGCTTTGTATTTGACACCGTCGGCTGTGCAGCCGGCGACGTCGGATAAAGAAGGGTACAAATCATAAACATGGCATATAATTGTATCACAGAATATGCAGAACTCTTTCATAAAGAAGGGTATTCCGATAAAATGCTTCCTTTTATTTCGCTTTATCAAAATATATTTGTATGTTTGTGTTACTTAATATATAGTAGAAAAATGATGCATATACAGGGAATCTTGGACTTTCTGAAACAACTGGCAGTCAACAATAACCGTGAGTGGTTTCAAGCACATAAGGATACTTATCTGTCTGTTCAAAAAGACTTTGAAGACCTGCTTGCCCTTGTTATTGCACGCATTTCCTTATTCGACGATTCTGTGGCTCATGTACAGCCGCGCGACTGTACTTATCGGATTTATAGAGACGTCCGTTTCTCGGCCGACAAATCTCCTTATAAGACACATATAGGCGGATATATCAATGCCCGTGGAAAGAAATCCAATCATTGTGGGTATTATATTCATCTGGAGCCGGGTAATTGTATGCTGGCAGGGGGAAGTTGGTGCATGCCTCCTGCAATGCTGAAGGCAGTCCGTCAGTCGGTATTCGACAATATTGATGAATATCGCTCCATTGTAGAAGATCCGGAGTTCAGGAAGTACTTTCCTGTAGTAGGGGAGGAACATCTGAAAACGGTACCGAAAGGGTTTCCGAAGGATTTTCCTTATGCCGCGTATCTGAAGTGTAAAGATTATACAGTGTCTTATCGTATCCCGGATTCGTTTTACGACAATCCGGATTTTATGGATGAAATAGCAAATGTATTCTGTCAGTTGAAGCGTTTTGCTGATTTCACCAACGAGACAATCGATGATTTAGAGTAAAAACTTTTAACCGTGTACTATGATTATAGATAGAATAGAAAATATAGAGAAATATCTTTCCCTTCATCCGCTTTTTGCTCAGGCTATAGAGTTCCTGAAATCTGCTCAGTTGCAGAATCTTGAGCCTGGACGTATTGTCTTGAAAGAAAATGATTTGTATGTAAATGTCGATCAGACTACTCCTAAGCGGAAAGAAGATGCCAAGTTGGAAACTCACAACTGTTTCATAGATATACAGCTTCCTTTGTCGGATGTGGAAACCATCGGATATGCTCCCCGGGCAGAACTGGATGAAGCTGTATATGAGGCAGACCGTGACATTACTTTTTATGATACTCCGGCCGCTGATTATTTTCTGCTGAAACCGGGTATGTTTGCTGTCTTTTTCCCCGAAGATGCACATGCACCGGCCATAACGGAAAAAGGAGTAAAAAAGATTGTAATAAAAGTTCGTGTAAACTAAAATAAACTACTGCTATGGATAAAGTATTAAACATCATCAAGAATGACCCGTGGTTGGAACCTTATAAAGAGGCTATTACAGGTAGACATCAACATGCTCTCGACAAGGAAAAAGAACTTGTAGGCAAGAAAACGCTGTCCGATTTTGCTTCCGGATATATGTATTTCGGATTACATCGTACAGACAAGGGATGGACCTTCCGTGAATGGGCTCCGAATGCAACGGCCATTTATTTAATTGGTGACTTTAATGACTGGAAAGAACAGCCGAAGTTTAAACTGAAAAGAGTTCGGAAAAGCAATAACTGGGAGATAAACTTGCCGGCCGACATGATTAAGCATGGCGATTTTTATAAGCTGAAAGTGTACTGGGAAGGTGGTTGCGGCGAACGTATTCCGGCATGGGCCAATAGAGTGGTGCAGGACGAACAAACCAAAATCTTTACAGCTCAGGTATGGGAACCCGAGAAGCCTTATAAGTTTAAGAAAAAGGTTTTTGTGCCTAATGTTTCTCCTCTGATGATATACGAATGCCATATCGGTATGGCACAAGATGCAGAGAAGGTGGGTTCTTATAATGAGTTCAGAGAAAATATTCTTCCCCGAATAGCAAAAGACGGATACAACTGTATTCAGATAATGGCTATACAGGAGCATCCTTATTATGGTAGCTTTGGTTATCATGTATCCAGTTTCTTTGCTCCTTCTTCTCGTTTTGGTACACCGGAAGAACTGAAATTGCTGATTGATACAGCACACCAGATGGGTATTGCTGTGATTATGGATATTGTACATTCGCACGCTGTGAAGAACGAACTGGAAGGTTTGGGTAACTTTGCCGGAGATCCTTGTCAGTATTTCTATCAGGGCGACCGTAGAGAACATCCGGCATGGGATTCACTTTGCTTTGATTATGGAAAGAATGAGGTGATTCATTTCTTGTTGTCCAATTGTAAGTATTGGCTGGAGGAATTCCATTTCGACGGATTCCGTTTCGATGGAGTTACTTCTATGTTGTATTACAGTCATGGACTGGGTGAGGCATTCTGCAATTATGGTGATTATTTCAATGGTTCGCAGGACGACAATGCGATTTGTTATCTTACTTTGGCCAACAAGTTGATTCATCAGGTAAATCCTCGTGCCATCACAATTGCCGAAGAAGTATCGGGAATGCCTGGACTGGCTGCTCCTTTTGCCGATGGTGGATATGGTTTCGATTATCGTATGGCCATGAATATTCCTGATTACTGGATTAAGATTATAAAAGAGCGTCGTGATGAAGACTGGAAGCCTTCAAGTCTGTTCTGGGAGGTAACAAACCGCCGGAGTGATGAAAAGACTATTTCTTATTGCGAGAGCCACGACCAGGCTTTGGTGGGCGATAAGACTATTATCTTCCGTCTGGTTGATGCGGATATGTACTGGCATTTCAAGAAAGGTGATGAAAATGGAGTGGTACAGCGTGGAATTGCTTTGCATAAGATGATTCGTTTGCTTACGGCTTCTACGATCAACGGTGGATATCTTAACTTTATGGGAAATGAATTCGGTCATCCGGAATGGATTGATTTTCCGCGTGAAGGAAACGGATGGTCGTATAAGTATGCACGCCGCCAGTGGAATCTGGTAGACAATAAAGAGTTGTGCTATCATTATTTGGGCGATTTCGATGAGGCTATGGTACATCTGTTGGAGAGCGTGAGAAATATCCAGAAGACGGATGTCGTAGAAATATGGCACAATGACGATGACCAGATTTTGGCTTTCCGCCGTAAAGATTTGATTTTTGTGTTTAATTTCAATCCTACTCGTTCGTTTACCGACTATGGATTCCTTGTACCGCGTGGTGAATACCGGGTAGTATTGAATACAGACGACAAACGATTCGGTGGCTTTGGTTTCGCCGACGATACAGTACCTCACTTTACTTGTGCCGATCCGTTGTATGCCAAAGAGAGAAAAGAATGGCTTAAACTATACGTTCCGGCACGTTCGGCTGTCGTCCTTAAACGAGTGAAAGTGTGATTTATATGAGTAAATATATTCTACCGTACGAGAAGGCCGCCCGCATACAAACCGTAGTGTGCGGTCTTCTTTTTTCTGTCTTTAGCTTTGTTTATTTGTATGTCTTCCAGCGCGATATTCTGGAGGCTGTTCATTTTTCCCTCGCTCATGGAAAAACCCACTTTGCTCCTATGGCAAGTGCGGTGGTGATTACATTCATCTTGATTCTGTTGCGGTGGGGAGTGAACAGTTTATTGGGCTTGAAAGGTATAGTACGTTCTGTAGCTTATTTCCCTTCTTTTCTTATATTGGGCGCCTTGACAGATATAAGCAGAGACATATACATGGATTCTTATCGAGGTTATTGGCTGTGGTTGTTACCACTGATACTTTTGGTATTTATTGGTACTGCCTATTTCCTGCGCCGTATTTTCAGAGTACAACTGAATAAAGAATATTCCTTTATGACTCTGATGAATAGTAATCTGATCATTTTGCTGGTATGGGCTCTTATGACTGTTGGAATTGGAAATTCCGACCGTAATTTTCATCATGAATTGGCAGTAGAGCGCTGTTTGCGTGCCAAAAAGTATGAAGATGCGTTGAAGGTAGGAGAACGTTCGTTGGAAGCAACACGTACGCTGACGGCCCTCAGAGCTTATGCATTGGCTCATGTTGGACAGATGGGTGACCGGCTTTTTGCATATCCCCAGTATTATAAATCGGAGGGATTGTTCTTTTCCGGTGATTCGTTGCATGACTTGCGTTATACCAATGATTCCATTTATCATTATCTGGGAGCACGGCCATACGAGAACGAAAGCAAACTTCCCTTTTTGCAGCATATATGTGATAGGGAGATAGGGAAATATACATCTTTGGATTACTATCTGTCGGCCTTGCTGTTGGATAAGAAACTGAAGGACTTTGCTGGTGCCATGTGTGAATTTTATGAGGAGAATACACGCATTCCCCGTTATTATCAGGAAGCTTTGGTGATGTATCAGAGTACTCATCCGGAATATACTTGTTTGGCTACAGACAGTACAATAGTTCAGAGATTTGATGCTTATAAGACCCGGCAGAAGGATTTTGCTTCTCCTGTAGAGGAAGAGAATAGGATGCGCCGGGAATTTGGCGACACCTATTGGTGGTATTATGATTATCAGAAGTAAAAAAGGATGGACCGGATAGTACTTTTTTAAGGAAGTTGCTCTCTATCCAAGTCTTTTTTACTACTTTTGTATCCTCAAAAAATAAGCTTAAGATAAATATAACATTATAACTATGGCAAAAGAATTGAAAGATCTTACCAAAAGAAGTGAAAACTATTCACAATGGTATAATGATTTGGTGGTAAAGGCTGATTTGGCAGAACAGTCACCGGTACGTGGCTGTATGGTTATCAAGCCTTACGGATATGCTATTTGGGAAAAAATGCAGCGTATATTGGATGATATGTTTAAGGCAACTGGCCATGTCAATGCTTATTTCCCTCTGTTGATTCCGAAATCATATTTGAGTCGTGAAGCTGAACATGTAGAAGGCTTTGCTAAAGAGTGTGCCGTAGTAACTCATTATCGTTTGAAAAATGCAGAAGATGGTTCGGGTGTGATTGTAGACCCTGCGGCAAAGTTGGAAGAAGAGTTGATTATTCGTCCTACTTCTGAAACCATTATCTGGAGTACATATAAGAACTGGATTAACTCATACCGTGATCTGCCTATCCTGTGTAACCAGTGGGCTAACGTAATGCGTTGGGAAATGCGTACCCGTCTGTTCTTGCGTACAGCAGAATTCTTGTGGCAGGAAGGACATACAGCGCATGCTACTCGCGAAGAAGCTGAAGCTGAAGCTCAGAAAATGTTGCATGTATACGGTGACTTTGCAGAAAAATACATGGCTGTTCCAGTTATTAAAGGTGTGAAATCGGCTAACGAACGTTTTGCCGGTGCATTGGATACATATACCATTGAAGGTTTGATGCAGGACGGTAAAGCATTGCAGTGTGGTACTTCTCACTTCTTGGGACAGAACTTTGCAAAGGCTTTCAATGTGCAGTTTGTTGACAAAAATAATAAACTGGATTATGTATGGGCTACTTCATGGGGTGTATCTACCCGTTTGATGGGAGCTCTGATTATGACTCACTCTGATGACAATGGTTTGGTACTTCCTCCGCACTTGGCTCCGATACAGGTAGTAATTGTTCCTATTTACAAGAACGATGAACAATTGAAGCAGATTGATGCGAAGGTAGAAGGTATTGTCAACAACTTGCGTGCAATGGGTATTTCTGTGAAGTACGACAATGCAGACAACAAACGTCCGGGATTTAAATTTGCTGACTATGAGTTGAAAGGTGTACCTGTACGTCTTGTTATGGGTGGTCGTGACCTGGAAAACAATACAATGGAAGTAATGCGTCGTGATACACTGGAGAAAGAAACACGTACTTGCGACGGAATTGAAGAATATGTGAAGAATCTGTTGGAAGAAATTCAGGCTAACATTTATCAGAAGGCTCTGAAGTATCGTAACGAACACATCGTGAAAGTGGATACTTACGATGAATTTAAAGAACAGATTGAGAAAGGTGGCTTTATCTTGGCTCACTGGGATGGAACTACCGAAACCGAAGAACGTATCAAGGAAGAAACAAAGGCTACTATCCGCTGTCTGCCTTTCGAAGCAGACGAAGAAAGCCTTACTCCGGGTGTGGATATGGTTACAGGTAAACCATCTGCTCGCCGTGTATTGTTTGCTCGTGCATATTAATAAAGATACTCAAGGAATATTAAAAAAGGGATATGTCTGCATGATGTGGACATATCCCTTTTTATTGATTGCAGGTTGAGGATAGACAAAGGATTCTGTCAGAATGTGAGTGAAGTATAAAAGCCATAGCAGCCGTTTCCTGCTGTGGGCGATATTACGAGGTTATGCTTTTGTGCAAAAGGGCGTGTAAAGAGGTATGAACTTCCGGCGCCGATAACAGCTCCTGCAGCCACATCCCACCAGTCGTGCTTTTTCCCATATACACGGCTCCATCCTACATAAGTCGATACAATGTAGGAAGGAAGTCCCCATTTCCATCCGTATCTGCGCTGAATAAAAGTGGCTGCTGCAAAAGAAGTGGAAGTATGCATTGAAGGGAAAGAATGGTTGTCGCTATGATCCGGACGCTCTTTATGAACGGCATATTTCAGTGCGTACGTGATTCCTATCGTGGTGATTCCTGCCAATGCACCTTGTTTAAGACCTTGCCAGTCTTTTTCTATCAGCACAGCAGTCAGCCCGGCTACAGGCAGGAGTGCGGCTCCTATATCGCCCGAAGTCCGTATAGCTTTTCTCTGTGAGCTTACTTCTATCGTTTGAGCTTGTAATATTTCTGTAGACAGTATCAGGAGAAGCAGGAGGGCTGTTTTTTTCATAAGAGGGTGAGTTTCGGTAAAAATATAATCAGTCCTGTGATAGCAGCAGCGATGGATAAGATTAAAACAGCTCCTGCTGCCAGATCTTTTGTGCGTTTGATGGCTTCGTTGTATTCCGGAGAAACCAAGTCTGATAATGCCTCTATGGAAGAATTGATGGCTTCGGCAGCCAGTACTGTACCAATGGCTACGACTATAAACAGCCATTCTGTAGAAGACAATCCGATGAGGCTTCCGGCTACAATTACACATAAAGCTACGCTTGCATGTATCCAAGCATTATGCTCATAGCGTAAAAGAAGAAAAACGCCATTAAAAGCATAACGGAAGCTTTTCAGGCGTTTCTTTAGGGTAAATCCACTATTCTTCATTGATTAAAAATTGACGGTTACTTCTACCGGACAATGGTCGGAACCGTAAATCTCTGTATGAATCTTGGCTCCTTCCAGTTTGTCTGCCAATCGTGCTGAGGCAAGGAAGTAATCAATACGCCACCCTGCATTCTTTTCGCGCGCCTTAAAACGGTACGACCACCAGGAATAGATACTTTCCTGTGTAGGATAGAAATGGCGGAATGTATCAATAAATCCACTGTCCAATAAGGTTTGGAACTTCTCCCGTTCCTGATCGGTAAATCCGGCATTCATACGGTTGGTCTTGGGATTTTTCAAATCAATCTCTTTATGAGCCACATTCAAGTCGCCGCAAACCAATACAGGCTTCTTCTCATCAAGACTTTTCAGATACAGACGGAAATCGTCTTCCCATGTCATTCTATAGTCCAGTCTCTTCAAGCCATCTTGAGAGTTGGGCGTATATACAGTGACCAGATAGAACTCAGGCATTTCAAGAGTGATGACACGTCCTTCGTGGTCGTGTTCATCAATTCCTAAGCCGTAACTGACGGACAGCGGTTGATGACGAGTAAAAATAGCTGTTCCCGAATATCCTTTCTTTTCGGCATAGTTCCAATAAGAATTATAACCTTCGAAAGCTAAGTCGAGTTGTCCTTCTTGCATTTTTGTTTCCTGCAGACAGAAGAAGTCGGCATTCAGTTCGTTGAATATTTCACGGAACCCTTTGTCGCAACATGCACGCAGTCCGTTTACATTCCAGGATATAAGTTTCATAATGATAATAGTCTTGTTATTTATTTCTTTAAGTCGAAAAGATACGTTACTCTTCCTCCGATATAAGAGTGTGCGGAGCGACTGAACGGATCTTTTTTTGTACTGTGATAAAAGTCACTAAGTCCGAAGTAATAGCGGGCTTCTATAAGAAAATTAC
The DNA here is from genome assembly GCF_027529745.1 of Phocaeicola acetigenes. Lineage (NCBI taxonomy): Bacteria > Pseudomonadati > Bacteroidota > Bacteroidia > Bacteroidales > Bacteroidaceae > Phocaeicola > Phocaeicola acetigenes. The sequence continues at coordinate 526,549 of NZ_JAPZVM010000001.1, read as the reverse complement.
CAATTCCTGTGCGTATTTCTGCACCTGCACCACCTACAATTCCATAATCGAATTTTACTTCTGCTTTTTTCCCGTATTCGTTTCCCCATCTGTCAGGACGCATTTCAGGATGCCAGGATGTACTGTAAGTTTCCTTTTCGCTGAGGAGGAAGCCAATTTGTGGTCCTAAGTTCAAGATGAAACGTGCTCCATTTCCTTTATCCTTTCCAAAAGCCAGATGAGCCAGCAAGGGAATTTCCACATAGTTCATCTTGCGCATATAAGTATCTCCGCTTTCATCTTCAATCTTCTCTGTCCATCCTCTTTGTGAGAAGTTCAGTTCGGCCTGCAATCCGCAAATCATCTTGAAGTATTTTTCCGAGATATATCGTGCAGTTACTCCAAAAGAAGGAGTAATCATTGATTTTTGTGGAATACTTGGGTCGAAGCTGACAGAACTGAGGTTCACTCCTCCATTGACACCAATAGAGAAATTACTTCGTTCGTCTTGAAGCTGTGCATGCAGTGGCAAACTGATTAAACTGCCTGCCAGGCCTATCAAGGCAATAATAAATTGTTTTCTCATGTTATTCAAAGTCGAGTTTAATCAGTTCATAGTCTTTTGTGAAATGAACAAAGAATACTTTACGGTTGATGAACCCGCCCCAATTGTTTACTCGTTCAAATTTGAATCCGGTCTGTATGGGGACTACCTCTATTCTGTTCAGATTGCTTTCCAATTCATTTCCTTCCTGAGCCAGTCCCTTCATGAAGAAGTAGCCGATGTCGAATCCCAGCATACCATATTTTGGGAAAGTATTCGACATGTCTTTACTGTACCAGTGGCGGTATGTATGCGTAAAGTTGATTGCTGCCGGGAACAGATTGTTTGTATAGAATGAAGAATAGAAATAAGTATCCAGTTCATAGAAACTTGCCAAGTGATCCTGGGTGTAAGTTTGCCATTCCGGATAGCCAAACAAGTGCATGTCGAAATGCGGATGCTCACGACGTACCATGCTGAGGTGAGGCAACAGTCTGGTCAATGCTGTATTCTTACCCGAAGTAGGGATAAAGATTGTTTGTGCCGTAGTATCCATTGCGGCAATTACTTTATTAGGATCTATTTCGTTGCCCAACTGCAGTTGAGTAAACTTGACTTTGTTGTCTTTTAATTCCGATTTCAGTCCTTTGATGAATTCGGCTTTTTCCCGATCTCCGCTTCCGTCATCAAGGAAAATTACGTTATTGTTCTTGAACTTACGGATAAAGTGTTCGTATACTTCAGAATACAGATAAGACTGAGGTGTATTCACCTGATAAATCATCGGATTATTGAAAACCTGATCCACCTTTGGAGTAAATGGAATTACCAGGCGAATCTGATGCTTTTCTGCAAACTGAGCCAATGGCTTAATTGTTTCTCCACTGGCAACTCCGAAGATAATATCCATATCCTCCATTGTTTTCTGTGACAAGATGGAGTTGATGGTGGAAGTAGTTCCATTTGTATCGAATGTATAGATATCCATGGATACTCCCTGCTTCTTCAAACTGTCTACAGCAATCAGGAATCCTTCGTAAAACTCTGTAATTCTCGATTGTTCAGCCTGTGAAATCGAAGAATTAAGTTTGAGTGGAAGCATAACAGCCGCTTTGATGGTCTTGATAGACTTACGGTCTGCCTTACTTTCATTGAAAAGCTCTTCATTGGTTGGAACATTAGACGGCTGAGATACAGTATTCCCTGTAGCAGTCTGTTTCGGATAAGGAATAAACAGAAAACGTCCCTTTTTCAGCTTTCCGTTTCTCAGTTCCGGATTTGCCTCTATCAGCTCTTCCTCTGTGATTCCATACATGCGGCTGATGCTGTAGATTGTTTCTTTACGCTGCACTTTGTGCATGTCTCTCCAGTCGTTTTTCCGTACCTCCGGTGCCGGTGTGTGCGTTGCCGCTACAGCAGGCTGGCTTTCTTCCTGCATGGGAATAGATATTACTTGTCCGATACGGAAATTGCTGGCACTCAGTCCGGGATTGGCTGCGCAGATAGCCTGAGCAGTTACATTGTATTTCACAGTCAGTTGGTACAATGTTTCGCCAGCCTGTATGGTATGAAAAGTTTTATTGCTCTTGTTGGATGACTGAGTTTGAGGTATTTTCAACACTTCTCCGGCACGTATGCGGGTTTCACTGCCAGGGTTCAGCTGTATGATGTCTTGGGTGGATACATTGTACATGCTGGCAATGGAATACAAACTCTGTCCTTTCGTCACAGTGTGCAAAAAGTACCCGTTGCTGCTTTGAGCCTGCACAGGCAGATTAAGACTGCCTAAAGATAAAGCCAGAGAAAAACAAATTGTATGAATAAATTTCATTTTGGACTTAGTATTTGTTGAAAGACAAAAGTACAAAAAAAAGACTTATCTTTGCAAGGATATCATCTATTTTAAGGATATGACAGAAGGAAAAGAAACGATAAGCGTGTATGGAGCGCGCGTACACAATTTAAAGAACATAGATGTAGAGATACCGCGTGACAGCCTGACAGTGATTACAGGCTTGAGTGGCAGCGGAAAATCGTCGTTGGCTTTTGATACGATTTTTGCAGAAGGACAGCGGCGGTACATCGAAACTTTTTCTGCGTATGCCCGAAATTTCCTGGGTGGAATGGAGCGTCCGGATGTAGACAAGATTACCGGACTGAGCCCGGTTATTTCGATAGAGCAAAAGACAACAAACAAGAATCCACGTTCTACGGTAGGTACTACTACCGAAATATACGATTACCTGCGACTGCTGTTTGCACGTGCCGGAACGGCCTATTCTTATCTTTCCGGTGAGAAGATGGTGAAATATACGGAAGAGCAGATTATCGAACTGATTTACCGCGACTACAAAGGAAAGCGCATTTTTGTACTGGCTCCTCTGGTAAGAACCCGTAAGGGACATTACAAGGAACTTTTCGAGCAGATTCGCAAGAAAGGTTATCTGTATGTGCGGGTAGACGGAGAAGTCCGTGAGATAGTACACGGAATGAAGCTGGACCGTTATAAGAATCACAACATCGAGGTTGTAATCGATAAAACCATTGTTACAGACAAGGAAGACAAACGCCTCCGTCAGAGTGTGGCAACAGCCATGCAGCAGGGCGACGGGCTCTTGATGATTCTGGATGCGCAGACAGAAAGTGTACGCCATTACAGCAAACGCCTGATGTGTCCGGTTACAGGGCTTTCTTACAAAGAACCGGCACCTCACAACTTTTCTTTCAATTCACCTCAAGGAGCTTGTCCGCGATGCAAGGGACTGGGGTATGTCAATCTGATTGATGTCGATAAAGTCATTCCCGACCGCTCATTGTCTGTATACGAAGGGGCAGTGGCACCTTTAGGGAAATATAAGAATGCCATGATATTCTGGCAACTGGAGGCTTTGCTGGAGAAGTACGATGCAACCCTGAAAACTCCGGTAGCCGAATTGCCCGAAGATGCCATCAATGATATCCTGTACGGCTCCGATGAGCGTCTGAAAATAAAAAGCAGCCTCATCCATACATCGTCCGATTATTTTGTGACATACGATGGAATTGTAAAATACATTCAGCTGATGCAGGACAAAGATGCATCGGCTACCGCACAGAAGTGGGCCGACCAGTTTGCAAAGACAGACGTCTGTCCGGAATGTAAGGGTGCACGCCTGAACAAGGAAGCGCTCTATTTCCGTATTCACGATAAAAACATTTATCAGCTTGCAACGATGGACATCAGCGAACTGTACGAATGGCTGATGCAGGTAGATGCTCATCTGGAGAGTAAGCAGCAGATTATTGCAGCTGAAATCTTGAAGGAAATCCGTACGCGTCTGAAGTTCCTGCTCGATGTAGGACTGGATTATCTGTCCCTCAACCGTTCGTCGGTCAGCCTGTCGGGAGGAGAAAGCCAGCGTATCCGTCTGGCTACACAAATTGGTTCTCAGCTGGTCAATGTGCTTTATATCCTCGACGAGCCCAGTATCGGTCTGCATCAGCGCGACAACTTGCGTCTGATAAACTCGCTGAAAGAATTGAGAGACTTGGGTAACTCTGTCGTTGTAGTAGAGCATGATAAAGATATGATGCTGGCTTCAGATTATATCGTAGACATGGGACCGAAAGCCGGAAGACTGGGAGGGGAGGTCGTCTTTGCAGGTACACCCGAGGAAATGTTGCGTACCGATACACTGACTTCGCAATACCTCAACGGAAAAATGCAGATAGAGGTGCCGGAACATCGCAGAGAAGGAAACGGAAAATCAATCTGGCTGCGTGGAGCCTGCGGTAACAATCTGAAGAATGTAGATGTAGAGTTTCCGCTTGGCAAACTGATTTGTGTGACCGGTGTATCGGGTAGTGGAAAATCTACTCTGATAAACGATACCTTGCAGCCTATTCTTTCCCAGCATTTCTACCGCTCTTTACAGGATCCGTTGCCGTATGGAAGTATAGAAGGCTTGGAGTATATAGACAAGGTTGTCAATGTAGACCAGTCGCCTTTAGGACGTACTCCGCGTTCCAATCCGGCTACTTATACGGGGGTATTCTCCGACATCCGCAATCTGTTTGTAGGTCTGCCGGAAGCCAAGATCAGAGGATACAAACCGGGACGTTTCTCCTTCAATGTATCGGGAGGACGTTGTGAGGCATGTGGTGGAAATGGATACAAGACCATCGAAATGAACTTCCTGCCGGATGTGCTGGTGCCTTGCGAAGTGTGTCACGGCAAGCGTTACAACAGAGAAACACTGGAAGTACGCTACAAGGGAAAATCGATTGCCGATATTCTGGATATGACCATCAACCGGGCTGTAGAGTTCTTTGAAAATGTACCGCAGGTATTGAACAAGATTAAAGTACTGCAAGAGGTTGGTCTGGGATATGTCCGGTTGGGACAGCCGTCTACCACACTTTCGGGAGGAGAAAGCCAGCGTGTAAAACTGGCTACGGAACTTTCCAAACGCGATACGGGAAAGACCTTGTATATTCTCGACGAACCTACTACGGGACTTCATTTCGAAGACATCCGTGTGTTGATGACCGTACTGAACCGTCTGGTGGATAAGGGCAATACGGTAATTGTCATCGAACACAATCTGGATGTAATCAAGATGGCCGATTATATCATTGATATGGGACCTGAAGGAGGAAAAGGAGGCGGCCAGCTCTTGTCGTGTGGTACACCGGAAGAAGTGGCCTGCTGTGACAAAGGATATACACCTAAATTTATTAAAGAAGAATTGGGAATGTAATTATGGCAAAAGAAAAAATAGCAAAGACAAATGCAGCCCGTTTGTTGGATAAAGATAAAATTGCTTACGAGCTGGTACCCTATGAAGTAGACGAGAATGACTTGAGTTGTATTCACGTGGCGGCTACTTTGGGCGAGAACATAGAACAGGTATTCAAGACACTGGTCTTGCATGGCGATAAATCGGGATATTTTGTATGTGTGATTCCCGGAGAGCATGAAATCGATTTGAAGATGGCCGCCAAAGTATCGGGCAACAAGAAGTGCGATTTGATTCCTATGAAAGAACTGCTCCCTATTACGGGGTATATTCGTGGCGGATGTTCTCCTATCGGGATGAAGAAGCATTTTCCTACTTATATCCATGCAACCTGTCAGGACTTTCCCTTTATCTATGTCAGTGCAGGTGTACGCGGATTACAGGTAAAGATTGCACCGGCCGACTTGATTAAAGTGAGCAAAGCCGAAGTTTGTATGTTGTTCTAAAATCATTCCGGTGTCATACAGGCAGTGTGGTATAATCCTCGTCGTTGGCTTTGCAGCCAGCGTTGTCGGCTATAAAAACAGCGTCGTCGGCTTTATATTCGACGTCGTCGGATAAAGATTGTTTCTGTATCCGGATGCTATCCATAAAGAAATCCTCTTCTCACGTATTATCTTCAATCGTGAGAAGAGGATTTTTCTATATGTGCTTGCTCTTGGAAAAAGTCTTTAATATGTGATGTAGATAATTCTCTTTTCCCTGCACTTTGTTGTGTATGATAGGGAATAGGAAAAATGTGGAATGAAGGAAGGTTATTTTTTGAAAAAGTTGTGATTTATAAAAAAATATTGTATTTTGGTAAAGTGACTCTTAGGACTATATGCTACGGAAGAGAGTGGCACTTGGATAGGCAAAGGAAAACACTGTTATATCACGGAGGAACTGCACAATGTGATATTATAGCAGAATGAAAACTAAAAAACTTTATAATATGAAAAAGAACTTGCTTTTGACTTGTTGTTTAGGATTTTGTGCTTTGTCGATGATGGGTAACGCATGGAGTTTCTCTCAGGCGCATGAAGCTGACGAATGGAAATCCTGTTGGATGTCCAAGGAAGAGTATCGTGAGTTGGTTGATTCTATAGCCGATAATTATGCTGTTGGAAAGATTAATAGCCTGATACAGCGGGACAGCGTTTGGGTTACTTCCGAGAAAATAGATTCGATTCATTCGTTTTGTGGCAAGATAAAGGCTATGCTTGACCATGTGGAACAGGAACGCAGGGAAGGTAAACGTCCGGGTGCCTAGATTTTGAAAACAAGTTCCGAAGGTGTGAATATGTCAAAGAAATATAGGAAGATTGTCTGATTGTGGCTTCGGTCTGTCTGACCGGAGCAGGGCTGAAATATTTGTTTGATATTGATACGCCTGGTCTGGTGGAACAGATAGCAGGATCGTTGACTAATACCCCGGGATTGGCAGCTGCCGATTCAATAACTGACAGCAGTATCCCGGGAGTAGTTTATGCTATAGTAGGGGTATTTACTGAATACCCCTAAGTGTCTGTTGCCAGATGCGGTTACATTGATTCGGTGTTGTGTATAGACTGATTGATGCTGTCGATATAATCTAATATCTCCTTGCGTCCGGTTTTGTTTTCCGACGAAGATACGAAATGAGGAGGCAATTCTTCCCATTGTTCTTTTAGCTTATTGAGATAGCGGTTGACGTTGGAACGCGTTTTTGCTATACTCTGCTTGTCGGCTTTTGTAAAGATAATAGCAAACGGAACTCCGTTTTCTCCTAGCCATTCCATAAACTCAAGGTCTATTTTCTGTGGTTCCAGACGGCTGTCCAGCAATACAAACAGACAAGTCATCTGTTCACGCTCCAGCACATAATATTCTATCAGTTTCTGAATCTTCTCCATCATTTTTTTACCACGCTGGGCATATCCATATCCCGGCAGGTCTACCAGATACCATTCTTTGTTGATTAAGAAATGATTAATCAGCAAAGTTTTTCCTGGGGTAGACGAGGTCATTGCCAGTTTAGGACGCTTTGTCAGCATATTGATGAGGCTTGACTTTCCTACATTCGAACGTCCTATGAATGCGTACTCCGGTAAGTTCCCCTGTGGACACATGTCAGCCCGTGAACTGCTAATTTTAAATTCGGCACTGGTTATTTCCATGATGAGTTCTGTTTTTATAATACTGCGCCAAAGTTACGAAATAAAACTGATTTTATTGGAATGTATGGAAGACACAAGTTATTTGTGGTCGCATTTCTTGGTAATATCGACTGTAAATCCGGTTTCTGTAGGCATGAATTTACCTTTCTGCTTCAGAAAGACAATCAGTTCTTCAGCGTTCATGTCGCTGGCAGAACAAGTATAAAAACGCTGTTCCGCTCCAAACTTGCGGATAATAGCTTCTTTTAAGCTGGCTTCAGAGTAGCTGTTTCCTTCCATCATGTGAAGGACCTCGTGTGCATGTAATTGTTCCATCATTTATCAATTAAAAGTTTGTAGGTATAACAATATAAAATGGAGTTGGTTCATAAAGATTAGTATGGGAATATTTGCGACGGTTGTATGTAGGCACTCTTTTAAGTACTGAAGTTGTTGTCTTGAATAAAAATAACATATTTATGAAAATAGTGTTAATAAAAAAAGATACTCCCGTTAATCGCTATTAACAGGAGTATCACAACACAAAAACTAAACTAGACTTAACTAAACTATTTTAAAAGAGGAAGTTTCACAACTTCCATTTTTCATAAATATACTTTACAAATATAGATGATATATTTTAATGTACCAAAAAAACCGTAAAAAAAGTTTCAATTTTATTTCCAAACTGTGTTTTTTAGTTATTAAATATTTAAATAGTATGTTCGTTAACATAATTTTGAAGCTCCTGCTTATAACTGTCTGAGATAGGAATATATTCTTTTCCGAAAATAATCCTTCCTTTATCGATTAGCTTGATTTTCTGTTTTTGTACGATAAAAGAACGGTGTACACGGATAAACCGGCTGGACGGAAGTTTTTCTTCTATGGCCCGCATACTGATTAAAGACAATATAGGGCGTGCTTCTCCTTCCAGATAGATTTTGATATAGTCTTTCAAGCCTTCTATATAGAGTATCTTGCTCAGTTCTATCTGGACCAGTTTATAATCACTCTTTACATAAATAAAGTTGATTTCCTCTTTTGAGGCGGGTGCCGGGGTATTGTTGTGTTGCGCCATTTCAAACCATTGTACAGCTTTATTGACAGCCTGCATAAAGTCTGTGTAACTGATGGGTTTCAGTAAATAGTCTAATGCATTTACTCTGTATCCGTCGAGTGCATATTGTTCGAAAGCCGTAGTGAATACGATGCGGGTAGTCGGGGGAACCATGTGAGAAAAATCCAGTCCGTTCAGTTCCGGCATCTGTATATCGAGGAAGAGTAAATCTACAGGTTTTTCGGGAAGATATTTCATGGCTTGTATGGCACTGGAATAACTTCCTTCTAAAGTCAGAAATGAGGTTTTCTTTACATAGCTTTCCAAAAGTCCTAAAGCCAGAGGTTCGTCATCTACTATTGCACATCGTAATGTAGTCATAAAAAGGAGAAATTAGTGTGTTAGTTTTATAGTGATTACCGATAAATATTCTTTTTTGTCATCCGATAATTTCTGAATCCATTCATAAGCATTCGGATAAATTAGTTCCAGTCGTTTTCTGACTTGTTCAAGTCCTATTCCAGATCCGCTTTTATCAGTTTCTGCCTTGGGATGGTTGCTGTTTCGTATCATGCAGCAAATGTGGTCATTGTCTTCCGATAGCGTGATGTGAATAAAGCTGGGCTCGGTAGGAGAAATGCCGTGTTTGAATGCATTTTCTATGAGTGAAATAAAAATTAAGGGCGCAATAGGGGTAGAGCTGTTGGGCTTTATCTGAAACTCCGTTTGTATATTGACAAGCGTTGATACCCGGATACGCATCAGTTCGATATAATTGCGTATAAAGTCTACTTCCTTATGTAGAGGTACATACATCTGCTGATTGTCGTAGAGTACATAGCGTAACAATTTACTTAATTCCTGTACAGCCTGCTGTGCTTTTTCTGTATCAAAGGAGATAAGTGCATAGATATTGTTTAATGTGTTGAGTAGAAAATGAGGATTGAGCTGGTTACGCAGATTTTTCAGTTCTGCTTCGGTACGGCTTTTTATTGCTTCTTGCCGTGCTGCCTCGGATTCACTCCAGCGCATACTCATACGGATGGCCACACTTAATCCGGCTGCAAAGATAAGACTGGCCATATCACGCATATAAAATGTGTATTGTGGAGGAGCCGGACGCCTCATATCCATGGGGGGAGGAAAATGCAGATTGTTCCAGTATCGTAAGATAAAGGTGAGCGCTACAATGATGATAAAGTTGATTATAAGAAATTCTTTTGTGCGTTCCCGAAAAAGGATTTGAGGAATCAGAACCAGATAGTTGATATAAAAAATCAGAAATAGGGAAGTCGGTACCATCGAGTGGATCATAAAGACATGCCAGTCTATAAAACCGTTATTCCGTTGTACTAAAAAAAGTGGGAAAACGTAGAACATGCCCCAGCAGATGATGTGGATAAGCAATTCCAGAGGACGGTGTTTTCTTTCGTTTATAGGTTTCATGTGTGAGTAATAAGCTTTAGGAACAAAGATACGTGTTTTTTGGAGAAAGTCCGGCTGCTTGGAACGGAATAGTGTGAAACTTGGAAAAGAGTGTTCCGTACAGCCGGACAGGAAACCAAAGTTATGAAGAACAAAGTTGTTATAACAGACTTTCCCAAGCCCGTTTCGTTAAATATCTTATTCGTAGCGCAAGGCCTCTATCGGGTCAAGATCGGCTGCTTTTTTGGCAGGATACCAGCCGAAGAAAACACCTGTGAAAGTGCAGACTGCGAAAGAAAGCAGCACACTCCAAGGCTGGATAAAGACTGGCCAATGAGCTACGTTTTTTACGATTGCGCTGGCTCCGCATCCAAGAAGTACTCCTATGATACCTCCCGTGATACTGATGAGGATGGATTCTATAAGGAATTGCGACAAGATGTCTATACCTCTTGCTCCTACAGACATACGGAGACCTATTTCTCTTGTACGTTCGGTGACTGATACATACATGATATTCATAATACCGATACCACCTACTATTAATGATATACCGGCAATGCATGCCAGTAGTGTAGTCATCAAGTCGGTTGTTGTATTCAGCATTGAACTGAGTTCTTGTTGGGTACGGATGGTGAAATCATCACTGTCGGTAGTTTTCAGCTTATGTTCTCTGCGGAGGATACTTGTTATTTCGTCTACGGCTTCATCGGTCATCTCCTCAGTCAGAGCCGATGCAAAGATTCCGCTCAGGTAAGTCTGTGCCAGAAGTCTTTTCATCACAGTAGTATAAGGAGCAAGTACTACATCATCCTGGTCCATACCCATGGAGTTGTATCCTTTCGATTCCAATACACCGATTACCCGGAGAGGAATCTTGTTGCAGCGGATTATTTTACCAATCGGGTCTATACCATCGGGAAACAGATTGTCGACAATGGTTTTACCGATAACACAGACTTTGGCTGCGGTACGGATGTCGTTTTCTGTAAACATCTCTCCTTGTTCTATTTTAAGCTGGCGTATTTGCAAATAACCGATACTTACACCACTGACAGAAGAAGGATAGTTATTGGCTCCTGCTATAAGCTGTCCCGATGAAGAAACATTCGGACTGATGGCAGAAAGATACATGGACTCGTTGACCAATGTTTCATAATTTTCCAACTTTAAAGTTTGCATGGAAGAGGGGTCTTGGCGAACACCTCCACGCATTTCCGCTCCCGGATGAATCATAATCATATTCGATCCCATTTCTGAGATTTGCTGCTGTATGCTTCGTTTGGACCCTTGGCCTATGGCAAGCATGGTAATGACCGAAGCCACTCCGATGATGATTCCCAGCATGGTAAGGAAAGCCCTGAGTTTGTTGTTGGCCAAGGCTCGGAATGCTATTTTTAAAAGGTTTGTACCGTTCATTTTTTATTTCTTTTATCAGGTTCTATCACTTAATCTTCGTCATTGGTTGGCAGTGCAGCCAATGCTTCAGCAGCCGATAGAATATGTTTGTTTTCTATATCTTCGATGACATGACCGTCGCGCAACCGGATGTTTCGGCTACTGTATTGTGACAATTCCGGATTATGGGTAACGAAGATGATTGTACGTCCTTCGGCATGTAGTTTCTGAAACAGAACCAATATTTCGAATGAAGTACGTGTGTCGAGGTTTCCTGTAGCTTCATCAGCCAGAATCACTGCGGGATTGTTGACCAATGCCCGGGCTATGGCTACACGCTGCATTTGTCCACCTGACATCTGGTTGGACTTGTGTTCCAACCGGTCGCCCAATCCTACAGCTATCAATGATTCGATGGCTCTGCGCCGGCGTTCTGCTGCACTTACAGAAGAGTTGTACATTAAAGGCAATTCTACATTTTCTACAGCCGTTGTTTTTGGAAGCAGGTTGTAATTCTGAAATACAAATCCAATCTTCCGGTTACGGAGTATTGCTCTTTGAGGTTTACCCATGGTACGTACAGAAACTCCATCGAGTAAGTACTCGCCACTGGTGGGCGTATCCAGACATCCTAATGTATTCAGCAAGGTGGATTTTCCAGATCCAGAGGTACCCATAATCGTTACAAACTCCCCTTCATGTATGGTAAATGAAACTCCTCGCAAGGCATGGACAGTTTCATCTCCTACCTGAAAGTTTCGTTTGATATTCTGTAGTTCGATAATGACTTTTCTATTATCCATAATCAGATTATTTTTTCTTTTTGTCCTTATCCGGTGGTCCAGGCATAAATGGACTTCTTTCTCCTTGTGGACTGCTTTCTCCCAGGGTCGGTTCACTGCCTTTTACGATTGTTTCTGTAATGACAGGAGTTCCTTCCGAAATACCGCCAAGGATTTCTGTATTGCTTCCGTCAGAGAGTCCGGTTTTCACAGGATGTGCAATGAATGTATTGTTTTCCAATGTCCATACTTTATGTTCTCCTTCGCAGTTCTGGATGGCACGTCCGCCTGCCAGTTCTTTACTAGGGGCAAAGCGTAATGCTTTGTTGGGAACGGAAAGTACATTGTTGCGTTCGTCTGTGTAGATGGTGACATTGGCTGTCAGACGTGGCTTAAGTTTCAAATCAGGATTGTCGGCAGTAATAACAACTTCATAAGTGACTACGGTTTCACTTGTGCTGCTTGTGCTGCTCGTACTGCTGCTGTTTGTACTTCCTAATCGGATCTGAGCTACCTTTCCTTCAAATACGTCATCAGGATAAGCATCTACTGTGAAGGTAACTCGTGCACTGTCTTTTACTCCTGCAATATCTGCCTCGTCTACATCGGCTACAACTTGCATTTTAGTTAAGTCTGCTGCGATGTTAAATAGTGTCGGAGTCTCGAAGCCTGAAGCTACGGTCTGTCCTTCTTCTACATCTTTACTGGTTACAATTCCATTGATAGGGGAGGTAATGGTAGCGTACGAAAGGTTTCGTTCTGCCTTAGCCAAAGCAGCCTTTGTTTGTTCGTATGTACTGCGTGCCCGTTGATAGTTATATACAGATTGTTCGTAGTCTGTATCACTTATCAATTGTTTTTGATGTAATTTTTCGTTTCGTTCGTATAGCTTCTTCTGATAATCGTATTCGGCTTTTGCTCCATCGTAAGTGGCCTGAGCAGATTGCAAGTCACTTAATAAAGTGACCTTATCCATTTCGGCGATTACTTCTCCTTCCTTTACTACCGAGTTATAGTCGACATAGATTTTGTCTATGATACCCGATACCTGAGTTCCCACTTCGACCTCTGTTACAGGTTCTATGGTTCCTGTTGCCGTAATTGAATTACTGATGTTTTGTCTTTGTACCTGTTGGGTAGCAAACTCAATTTTAGTCTGTGCTTTTGAACCACTGAAAAGCCAGAAACCTCCAATTACAACGACTCCGGCAACTGTAGTAATAATAATTTTTTTATTTTTCATATGACCGTTTTCTTATAATTCAATTTTTTGTCCCGCATAAAAGTTCAGCAATGTACGATTTAGTATGGCCATGTATTTGGCTTGTACCTGTTGTTGCTGTGCACTAAGCAAATTATTCTTTTCTGTAAGCAATTCTACTGTATTTTTCATTCCCAGGGTAAACTGTTCGTTGACCATGTCGAAACTTGTCGTACAACTCTTCAGCTTGTCATTTGCTGCAAGGTATTGCTGTTGTGCGTTGAGTGCATCCAGCCAAAGACTCTGGATTGTGCTGTACAATTCTTTTTGTTTGTTTGTCAACTCCAGCTGACTGTTGCTATATTGTATACGTGCCTTTTGTAAATTACTTTTATTTTGTCGGTTGTCGAAAATGGGAATACTCAAATTGATTCCTATCATGTTGTTCCATCCGTACTTCATTTGTTGTGCCCAGTTATTGGTACTGGCACTATTGGTTGTACTGGAGGTCGAAGCCGATAAACTGATGGTAGGCATGTATCCGGATTTAGCACTGGCAATATTCAGTTTGGCATTTTCAATGCTGTATTTGCTGCTTTGGATTTCCGGACGTGTGCTTAAGGCTGTCTGATATACGTCTTCTTGAGCCGGAAGGAGGCGGACGACTTGTTCTTCATTTACTTTGGGTAAAGCCAAATTCATCTCCTCTGTTCCTTCCAGTTCCAACAACTGTTTCAATTGTAGCTTGTAGTTACGTAAGGAACTTTCGGCATAAACAACTTGATATTTGTCGTTGCTTATTTGAGCCTCCAGTTGGGCTAAATCAGCTTTTGAAATACTACCTTCCGTAAAAAGCTCTTTTCCGCGGGCATAAGTAGCTTCGCTTACTTCCAATGTGTTTTTGTTAATGGCTACGGATTCATCGGCATAAAGAATCTGAATAAACAGTTTGGCAATCTCTTCTTGCAGCATATTCTCTGTTTCAGCGATGCTCAGTTCTGCTATTTTCAAATTGGTCTTTTGTTGTTTGATGTTATTCAATCGCTTACCGCCATTCCACAAAGTCCATTGTGCGTTTAAGCTATAATTACCGTTATATGTATTTTTGTTGTCACTACTGATGATTTCTGTTCCACTTACCGTGTTGCTGTTTTCTTGATATGGCCGGTTGATCAGATTATGACCAGTGGTAAATGAAAGGCTGGGAAAGAGTTCAGCTTTTGCTTTCTTTACATCAATCTCAGTTTCCTGCATCGTCAGTATATTCTGCTGCAATTGGATATTTTTTTCAAGTGCATATTCCAAGCAGTCGTTTAATGTCCATGTTTTTTGCTCTTGAGCAAAAAGGGGCGTAGCGGCAGAGAAGAGCCAGACTAAAAAGAAAGTTTTTTGTTTCATTACTTTATTTATTTGCATCTGTTGTTTATACATGTTTTGTATAAATTCTTTTTTGTCCTATCATCTGTATATTGCTATCATGGAAAGGACTGTCGTTTATTTTTACTGATACAAAGGTAGAAACTGCAATTTTTACATAAAAATAAAGTAGCTTCTCGGGCAATTTACGAGGATGAATCTTTGTTTTTTATCGATAAAAGACTTTACTTTGTAATAATTGTAAAAATAGAATATGATTAAAAAGAATATAATTAATATCTGGAAGTTTTATAGAGATGGTTTTTCCCAGATGACATTGGGCAAGACATTGTGGATGATTATCCTCATAAAACTTTTTATAATGTTCTTTGTCCTTAAATTGTTTTTCTTTCCCTCTTTTCTGGGAGGAAAGACCGAAAAAGAAAAGCAAAACTATGTAGGAACTGAATTGATAGAACGTGCAATAGATTATTAACCTTAATAAATAAATTTATGTTAGAAAGTATTGATACCTCGATGATTGACTGGTCGAGAGCCCAGTTTGCTTTGACAGCAATGTATCATTGGTTGTTTGTACCACTTACATTGGGATTAGCAGTGATAATGGGTATTATGGAAACATTGTATTTCATTACCGATAATGAATTTTGGAAGCGAACTGCAAAATTTTGGATGAAACTGTTTGGTATTAATTTTGCTATTGGTGTGGCTACAGGACTCATTCTGGAGTTTCAGTTTGGTACCAACTGGAGTAATTATTCCTGGTTTGTAGGAGATATATTTGGAGCTCCCTTGGCTATTGAAGGTATTGTAGCCTTTTTTATGGAGGCTACTTTTATTGCCGTCATGTTCTTCGGATGGAATAAAGTAAGTAAACGTTTTCATTTGGCTTCTACTTGGCTGACAGGTATAGGAGCGACTTTTTCTGCCTGGTGGATTTTGGTAGCCAATTCGTGGATGCAGTATCCGGTAGGGATGGAGTTCAATCCTGAAACCGTACGTAATGAAATGGTGAATTTTGCAGCTGTAGCCTTTTCACCGGTAGCGGTAATGAAGTTTTTGCATACTGTATTGAGCAGTTGGATGGTAGGAGCAGTTTTCGTGATTGCTGTCAGTGCTTGGTTCTTATTGCGTAAGAGAGAGAAAGAGTTTGCTTTGGCAAGTATTAAGATAGCAGCAGGAGTAGGTCTGTTTGCATCACTTGTTACAGCCTTTACTGGCGATAAATCGGCTTATCAGGTAGCTCAGTTGCAACCGATGAAACTGGCTGCAATGGAGGGATTATATGAGGGTGGTTCACACGAACCGCTTACTGTTGTAGGAAGTCTTAAAATTCCCGGTATGTTGTCTTTACTTGCTACTCATGATACAGATGGTTTTGTTCCCGGTATCAATGATTTGTTGCAAGGAGGATATACACAACCCAATGGAGAGAAAGCGCTGTCTGTAGAGGAAAAAATTAAGCGTGGGCAAAAGGCTATTACGGCATTAGGCAATTATCGGAAGGCCAAACAGGAGGGGGATAATGCTCAAATGCAGGAAGCCCGTAAGGTCCTGGATAAAAACATGAAATATTTTGGCTATGGATATATTAAAGATCCGAATACACTGGTTCCAAATGTGTGGCTGTCATTCTGGTCTTTTAGAGTGATGGTAGGCTTTGGAGTCTATTTTATAGGCCTGTTTGCTTTGATTCTGATTGTTGCATGGAAACATAAACTGTCTCAGTTAAGATGGTTGCACTGGATTTCTCTTTGGAGCCTTCCGTTTGCTTATTTGGCCAGTCAGGCAGGATGGATTGTAGCAGAAGTAGGCCGTCAGCCATGGGCTATTCAGGATATGCTTCCGGTAAATGCCGCTATATCAAAACTGGAAACAGGTTCGGTGCAGACTACATTCTTTATTTTCCTTGTGATGTTTACGGTTCTGCTTATTGCCGAAATAAATATCATGCTGAAAGCAATAAAAAAAGGACCTGAGGAAGCATAAATTCATCATTGTTTATTTATTATTTGATATAAGATTATGGATTCAACCTATATTTTTCTACAGCATTACTGGTGGTTTTTAGTGTCCCTGCTGGGTGCGTTGCTGGTATTTTTATTATTTGTTCAGGGAGGTAATTCTCTGCTGTTCCGTTTAACTCATACAGAGGAAGAACGTACACTGATGATTAATTCTACCGGTCGTAAATGGGAGTTTACATTTACTACACTGGTTACTTTTGGAGGAGCTTTTTTTGCTTCTTTCCCATTGTTCTATAGTACAAGTTTCGGAGGAGCCTATTGGTTGTGGATGATTATCCTTTTTAGTTTTGTATTACAGGCAGTATCTTATGAATTCCAGTCAAAGTTAGGCAACCTCTTAGGCAAACGGACTTATCAGTATTTTTTAGTTATCAATGGTATTGTAGGACCAATATTGCTGGGAGCTGCAGTTGCTACTTTCTTCAACGGCTCTAATTTTATTATCGATAAAGGAAATATGACTGATGAGATGATGCCGGTAATTAGCCGTTGGGCGAATGGATGGCATGGTCTGGATGCTTTTACCGATCCGTGGAATATTGTGCTGGGATTTGCTGTTTTCTTCCTTGCCCGTCTGTTAGGAAATCTCTATTTTATCAATAATATTCGCTGTGAGGCATTGATTGCCCGTTGCCGTCGGCAACTCATAACCGATGCTGTTCCTTTTCTCTTCTTTTTCCTTGCTTTTGTAATACGCACTTTGCTTAAAGATGGTTTTGCTGTAAATCCAGAAACGCAGGAGATAGTGATGGAACCTTTCAAATATTTCCATAATTTGCTGGCTATGCCTTATCTGCTTGTTCTGTTTTTAGTGGGAGTTGCAGGAGTCTTGTATGGCCTGGTGAAAAGCATTTTCTGTACTTCGTATACCAAGGGAATTTGGGCTGCAGGAATAGGCACCGTATTTACAGTACTTGCCTTATTGCTGGTTGTAGGATATAACAATACGGCTTATTATCCTTCTACAGCCGATATGCAGAGCTCGTTGACATTGGCAAACAGCTGTTCCAGTCAGTTTACTTTGCATGTGATGGCCTATGTTTCTATTCTCGTTCCTTTTGTCCTTGCATATATCGTATATGCATGGCGTGCCATCGATAGGAAGCCGATTACTTCCGAAGAATTGAAAGAAGACGACCATTCTTATTAAGAAATACTTAAAGCTGTTTTATGAAAGAATCCGGATTCCACGGTTTGAAACAAACTGGAATCCGGATTCTTTTTATAAAGGAAATGTGATTGTGATTCTGCATCCTTCTCCTGTTGCAGTATCTAAGAGGAAAGTTCCTTTCAGTTCATCAATTCGTTTTTTGACCAATTGAAGTCCTACTCCTTTTCTCTTTTTCTGCGGATCGAACCCTTTACCATTGTCACTTATCTTCAATTTTATGTGCGTTTGGCCTGCTTCTAGCTCAATCGTAGCTGCAGAAGCCGATGCATATTTAATGATGTTTCCGGAAAGTTCCTGTACCATTCTGTAAACTACAAGTGATATTTTTTCCGTGACTTTATTTAGCTCCTGTTCATTCGTCAGTATTAGTTCGAAATTACAGTTTCCTCTTACGTTGAGGTTGTAGATGTGCGCTTTTAAAATCTCTGTCAGTGTAACTTGTCTGAATATGGGAGGCATCAAGTCGTGCGAAATGGTTCGTACTTCTTTTTGAAGTTTCTGTAATTGTTGTATTGCCTCTTCGCTTTTGTCTGGCTGTAGTTTCATAAGCATACTTATTCCCAACAGTTCATTGGCCACATTGTTATGCAGTTCTTTAGCCAGTCGTTCCCGTTCCGCTTCAATTCCTTTAAAATAAGAGTCAATCACATGCGAGTGCATTTCTTTTTCCGTTTTCTCCAGTTCCTGTTCTTTCTGTTGGATACGGATATGCAGATCTGCCGCTTCCTTTTCTTTCCGGATTCGTTTCATGCGCTGGTAAAGAGTAATCATACACAGTATAATAATCATCAATGCACTTCCTACTATAGCCAGTATCCATTTTTGTCTGGCCAGTCTCATTGAGGCTATTTCCAGTTCTTTTTCAGTAGTCTGGTAGCGTGCATAGAATTCGTTCATCTGTATGTTTGCCTTCTCCTGGTACAAAGAGTCCTGCATGCTGGCAGCTTTCTTCTTGTATTTCAGTGCAGTCTGATAATCTTCTGTACCTTTTTCCAGTGCCAGCGATATCATGTTGTATATGTAAGGAGAACTTTCTGTCAACTCCTTTTGCTCATCCAGTTTTACAAAGCGTTGGGCATAAAAAGCTGCTTCCCTGTAATTTTTTCTATGCATCAGCAGGGCAACTTTAGACGCATAAAACAATTCTCCCCGTACAAACTGGTGAGTTTCTGCCAGACTATCTACTTTGTTCAGGTAGTATTCACAAGAGTCGGGCATACCCAGCATATCATAATCGCTTGCCAAAGTCTGGCAAAGACTACCTTGATAATGGAACGATTCGCTGACAAGTGGAAGAGCCATTCTTAATGTATCAGCCGATTCCCTGAACATTCCGGCTGCATGCAGATAAAGTCCTAAATTGCAGAGCAGTTTGCCATATGTCGCTTTCTCGGCTGTACCTTCCGCATCTTTCAGTGCATGTCTTGCAAATTTAATGGCAGCCGTTTTCTTTCCCCATTTATGATACATGGCGGCCAGATTCGTATATACATAAAGACGGTTGTGTTTATTCTCTACCAGTTCATAGATATCCAAAGCTTTGGTAAAATAATTCAGAGCATCGGGATATTGTTTCTTCTTGATATAAAATACCGCCATCTGGCTATAAGCATCGAGCAGGCGTAATGTATCTTTGGCTTCGATTGAGGCTTCTATTGTTTCCTTTGTATAATGATAGGCGGAGTCGGCTATTCCATATACACTGTATGCATATGCCATATTCTGACATTCTTCTCCCCATTTTCCTCTACTCCCTTTGTGGAGACGGTTCAGGAACATTGCCTTCCGTGTGTAGTAAATCAGTGAATCAATTTGATCCTGCTCGCCGAAAGAAGTTGCAATATTATTCAGGGCAACTTCTTGCAAACCGTATTCGTGAGTATTCCGAAGTAGTTTTAAGGCTCTTCTGTTTTCGTCCTGATAGGATTGAAATTCTCCTTTCTGGTAAAATAAATCAGAACCGTATATTACAGCTTTCCCCCATTCTATAGAGTCCCTGTTCTTTTGTGCCAGCTTTTTGGCATGTTCGGTTGCAGTACGCAATAATGTGGGGTTTTTACGTGCCGTATAAAGATATTCGGCCAACTTGTTCCATGTCTCTGCCTGTTGTGTTTCTGTTGCTTTCCTATACAGTTCTTCGGTGTTTTGTGCCGGAGCTGTATGGATGCAAGACAAACCTATGCAGCATGTGCATAAGAGATATTTAGCGATGTTCATATAAGTTGTCTGTCTTCATTAGTAGTATGAAACAAAATTAGCATATTTATGCGAATTTGCAATTGAAGAATCTGCTCCTGTTATTAATTTTATAGTATATGGGAACATTATCTCATTGTAAGGGACTTATTTCCCTGAAAGCGATTAAAAAAGAAAGCTCTGAAATGATTCTGCAATTGAATCATTTCAGAGCTTTTATAGTATCGTTGAATAATTACGAATTCATGCTCATAAGGAACTCTTCGTTGTCTTTTGTCTTTTCCAGACGGTCTTTTACGAAGTCCATTGCTTCTATCGGATTCATATCCGACAAATATTTGCGGAGAATCCACATACGGTCCAGTGTAGTCTTGTCCAGCAGCAGATCATCGCGGCGTGTGCTTGATGCGATTATGTTGACAGCCGGGAAGATACGCTTGTTACTCAAGTTGCGGTCGAGCTGGAGTTCCATATTACCTGTACCCTTGAACTCTTCAAAGATTACTTCGTCCATCTTCGAACCGGTATCAATCAAGGCAGTTGCAATGATGGTAAGCGAACCACCTCCTTCGATATTACGGGCTGCTCCGAAGAAACGTTTCGGTTTATGCAGTGCATTGGCATCCACACCACCCGAAAGTACTTTACCCGATGCCGGAGATACCGTATTGTATGCACGTGCCAGACGAGTGATAGAGTCGAGGAAAATTACCACATCGTGTCCGCATTCCACCATACGTTTTGCTTTTTCCAGTACGATACCTGCAATTTTTACGTGACGTTCTGCCGGTTCATCGAAAGTAGAAGCGATTACTTCTGCATTGACGCTGCGTGCCATGTCGGTTACTTCTTCCGGGCGTTCGTCAATCAGCAACATAATCATATAGACTTCCGGATGATTGGCTGCGATGGCATTGGCAATATCCTTCATCAGGATGGTCTTACCGGTTTTAGGCTGCGCTACGATTAAGGCACGCTGTCCTTTTCCGATAGGAGAGAACAAATCCACTACACGGGCAGATAAGTTGTCGTTATATCCTTTGCAAAGTTTGAATTTTTCTTCAGGGAACAACGGAGTCAGATGATCGAACGGGATACGGTCGCGCACCAGGTTCGGATCCAGTCCGTTAATAGTAAATACCTTTACCAGCGGGAAGTATTTTTCTCCTTCTTTAGGCGGACGGATTGTTCCTTCTACCACATCGCCGGTTTTCAGACCGAACAGTTTGATTTGTGATTGAGAAACATAAATGTCATCGGGAGAAGAAAGGTAGTTGTAGTCCGAGGAACGGAGGAATCCATATCCGTCGGGCATAATTTCCAATACTCCGGTACCTTTCAGCACGTCATCAAATTCATAAGGCTTTTCTACCGGTTTTGCAGGTGCTGGTTCTACAGCAACAGGAGCGTTGGTTGCCTGTGCCTGTTGTGGGGCAGCAGCTTGTGGCTGTCCTTGTTGTGGACGGTTGGCCGGAAGGTTACGGTTGTTGTTATATCGTTGTTGGCGAGGTTGGAATTTACCGGCCGGTTTATTTTCTTTTTCTTTGTTTTCTTTTTCCTGAGGAGCAGGAGCCGGAGTTTCCATTTTTGTGGCTTCAAATTTGCCAAGTAATTCAGAAGGTAATTCAAATTTTTCAGAAGGAAGATCTTCTATTGGAATAAAATCATTTCCATCAGAAAGATTCAGAGGAGGAAGTTCGTCTTCTTCCTTTATCATAACCGGAATTTCGGTTGTTTTTTTCTGTGCAGCTTCTTTCTCCAGAGTCGATTTATTTTTGCTGCCAGGTTTGCGTCCCCTTTTTGCTTTTGGTTTTTCGGTTGTGGCAGTTGCTGTATCAGGAGTTGTTTCCGGAGTAGAAGTAGTAGTTATGCTTGGAGCAGGAATATCATCTTTGAACAAGGGAGCCGGAGTAGGAAGGGGAGGAGTGTTTGCTTCCAGTTTTTGTGCTTTGTCTTTTGTCGCTGTATATACTTTATCTCCTTCTTTTTTTACGCTGATGCGTGAACGCTTGCGCGGCTGACGTTCCTCGTTGTTTTTATTGGCTGCGGCTTTTTGAGTAGCACCGACAATAGCCTGTTCGTCCAAAATGCGGTAAACTAATTCTTCCTTGCGGAGAGAACTGGTTTTCTTCAATCCCAACTCTTTGGCGATTTCTTGCAATTCAGACAAATCTTTGTCGTTTAATTGAATGATGTTATACATAATAATATATGTGTGTAATGAATTTAGGTAATACCTCAAGGCATAACGAATGGTTTTGGCAGAAACTTTGTTCTGTCTTAATTATACCGGGGAGGTAGTTACGAGTTTTTTTTAATGATTGTTATTCGTTGATTTATTTGGAAGTAAAAGATATGGTAAAAAGACATTATCAGGCCTTTCTGTATCTTCACATTTACAAAAGTAGTGTTTTTTTATCATATATGCTAATAAAAACGACTTTTTTTGTGTCGGTAGATAATAATTGAGATAATTGTCGTAATTTAGCCGATGAAATCTTATTAATAAACAAATATCAGAGTATGAAAAAGGTTATTTTTACAGAGAAAGCTCCTGCTGCTATTGGTCCATATAGCCAGGCTATCGAAGCAAATGGAATGGTTTTTGTTTCAGGTCAGCTCCCAGTTGATCCGGCTACAGGAGAATTCGCTCCGGGTGGGGTTACTGAACAGACTACACAGTCTTTCGAAAACATCAAAAATATATTGGCTGCTGCCGGACTGACTACTGCAAATATTGTGAAAACTACTGTTTTCCTGGCAGATATGTCTTTGTTCGCTGAAATGAATGCTGTATATGCTAAATATTTCGATGGAGATTTTCCTGCACGTTCTGCAGTTGCTGTAAAGGCATTGCCGAAAAATGCATTGGTAGAAATTGAATGTATTGCTGTAAAATAATTTAAAGGCATACATACATCGTATTTTTGATAGAAAAGAATAAGGGCAGGAAGAGTGACTTCCTGCCTTTTTTATGCTTTGGGAATGGCGTATACTGTGTAAAATGGCCCTTTGACAGATTGTTTATGAAACGGGCAGATATCTGTCTGAATGTTGGATAATGGCTTGTTTGGCTGACTGCATTTTGGGGAGAAACCTTCGTTCACGAAGGGAAAAAGCTTCTTCTGATAGTGAAAATCGTCTCTATTATATGTTGTATGGCAGGATTTTGACTGTTCAAATAAGAAAATACAACGGGTATCGGAGGCAAATGATACAGGTATTGTGGGCTTACGCGACTAGTCACGCAAGCTTTTGTGACCAGTCGCGTAAGTTCCTTTTTCATAAAGCTCTTTTCTTTTTATAGTTTATTGCTTTTATATACATATATTAACTAATTCTTTTGGTTTTTCAATAGAAAACGAGATGAATTTTTCTTTGTTAAAACGGCATGAAAATAACGCTTTCTGTGTCAATATAAATATGTGGAGGAGAAACGGAGTAGTATATGCTGCAAATAAGTCTGTTTCCCTTTCTTTATGTATTTTCTGTATCATTAAAAACACTCTTCTTTTTGTTCGCTTCCCTATCAGACTCCAAATATGGCCGTGTAGAAGCCTCTGATTTGACATTTTGTAAAAGTACTTTCAGTAAAAATGAAAAGGTATATTCGTTTACATTTTGTCAGATAAAGAAGTTCGGGAGATATACTTTTTTCTTTGAGTTTTTTTCTTGTTTTTGTAACTTTGTATCAAATCGAATATATGGAACTGATTTATTTATATCATAGCGGATTTGCCTTGCTGGGAGAAAACTTTACTGTAGTACTCGATTATTTTGAAGATTCCGACGGTGCTACGGAAGGTATTCTTCACAGAGAACTGCTTCACCGTCCCGGACGCTTTTATGTATTGTCCAGCCATTTTCATGCCGACCATTTCAATAAGGAAGTTTTAAAGTGGCGTGAAACTCGTCCGGATATTGTATATATTTTCTCCAAAGATATTTTGCGCAGAAGACGTGCGGCAGCCGATGATGCCTTGTGGCTTAAAAAAGGTGATGAGTATCACGACGAAACGATACATGTGCAGGCGTGTGGTTCGACCGATGTAGGCATATCTTTTCTGATTGAAGCAGAAGAGAAGAAAGTATTTCATGCAGGCGATTTGAACAACTGGCATTGGATGGACGAAAGTACCGAGGCGGAATGGAAAGGTTACGAGAAAAACTATCTGCACGAGCTGGAGTATATCCGTCGCTATACAACAGAAGTGGACGTCGCTATGTTTCCGGTCGATCCCCGTCTGGGCAGGGAATATATGCGGGGACCGCGTCAGTTTGTGGAACAGATAAAAACATCTATCTTTGTACCGATGCACTTCGATGAAGCTTATGAGGCTGCAACGGCCTTTGCACCAGTAGCCGAAGCGAATGGAACAGCAATGATCAGGCTTTATCGGAGAGGGCAGCAAGAACATATTGACTAATTTCAAAAATAAGATAAGAATATGAAAGTAAAAGGACGATTCGACCATTTTAATATTAATGTGACAAACTTGGATAAAAGTATCCAGTTTTATCAGACTGCATTGGGGCTGCATGAGTCACACCGTAAGGAAGCATCCGACGGTTCGTTTATTCTGGTTTATCTGGCAGACGACCATTCTAATTTCCTGTTGGAACTGACCTGGTTGCGCGATCACACTGAAGCATATGAGTTAGGAGAAAACGAAAGCCACTTGTGCCTCCGTGTAGAAGGAGATTATGATGAAGTACGTAAATTCCACAAAGAAATGGGATGCGTATGCTTCGAAAACGAAAAGATGGGTCTTTATTTTATCAACGACCCGGACGATTACTGGATTGAAATCCTTCCTGTAAAATAAGGCAGTCTTTATATGCTGCATACAGATTCTCTTCAATAAAAACTGGTAAAACTTTAATCGATAAGTATGATGAAATATATTGCTCCCGGTTCTTGGTTCTCATTGGAGTACCCCGCAGATTGGCGTGAGTTTGAAGATACCGAAGATAGTTTTTTGTTCTACAATCCGGATAAGTGGACGGGAAATTTCCGTATCTCTGCTTACCGGGGAGAAAGCCGTAATTATGCCAAAGAGTGCATTGAATATGAAATGGCACAAAATGCAGGTGCAAAGCGAGTGACTGTAGGAAGTTGGGACTGTGCTTATCTGATAGAAAGCTTTCAGGAGGAAGGAGCATGGTATACTTCACACATTTGGGTGACCGGTAAAGGAGAAATTTCAATAGAGTGCTCTTTTACGGTAGCAAAGGAAGACAGTCCGAAGCCGGCAGAGGAGATAATCCGTACACTTCATGTACGTACAGCCGGAGAGAAACCCGCTAAGGAAGTAATTCCGGTGCGCGTGCTGGAAATCAACGAGATAAACGAAGCTTACGAATGGGCTGTAAGCACCATCAAGAAGCAGTTGTCGAAAGATTTTACTTCGGTAGAAGCCGATGTAGACAGCATCCAGAAAGTGATGGATAGCGGACGCTTCAACAAAAACCAGCGTCAGGCATGGGAAAGCTTGGGCGTAGCATTTGGAGCCATACTGATTAATGAAATGGATGGCATGGACTGGGTAACCGTTGTAGATGGTGCCAAAGAATATCCGGCCTTGCGCTTTGCCGATACTCAGGTAATGGTAGACCCTTCTGCTCTGATATGGAATAAGGTGAAGAACGGACAGGAATGTAATCTTCGTGCAGAGTATGCCCGCATCAAAGAAGAGGTAGAATCGGTATTGTAATGATATAACATTGAATTATGGTTCCTTATTTACAAGTAGAAGACTTGACAAAGTCTTTCGGCGACTTGGTTTTGTTTCATCAGATCTCCTTTGGCATAGCGCAGGGACAGCGCATCGGGCTGATTGCAAAAAACGGAAGCGGAAAGACTACATTATTGAATATACTGTCGGGAAAAGAAGGATACGACGAAGGAAAAATTACCTTCCGCCGCGATTTGCGTGTAGGCTATCTGGAACAAAGCCCGAACTATCCTGAGGATTTGACAGTGCTCGAGGCTTGCTTTTATCATGGAAACAGTACGGTGGAACTGATAAAGGAGTACGAACGCTGTATGGAAACGCCGGGCAATCCGGGACTGGAAGATTTGCTGGGACGGATGGAGCACGAAAAGGCTTGGGATTATGAACGTCGTGCCAAACAGATTCTTTCGCAGTTGAAGATTCGTGATTTCGGACAGAAAATCAAGCATCTTTCCGGCGGACAGCTGAAGCGTGTGGCTTTGGCCAATGTGCTGATTACCGAACCGGATTTGCTGATTCTGGATGAGCCGACCAACCATCTGGACCTTGATATGACAGAGTGGCTGGAAGAGTATCTGAACCGGGGTACACTGAGTTTGCTGATGGTGACACACGACCGTTATTTCCTCGACCGCGTATGTTCCGAAATTATCGAGATAGACAACAAACAGATTTATTCCTATAAAGGAAATTACAGTTATTATCTGGAAAAGCGTCAGGAGCGTATCGAAGCTACCAATGCCGAGATTGCACGGGCCAATAATCTGTATCGTACGGAACTGGAGTGGATGCGTCGTATGCCGCAGGCACGTGGGCATAAGGCCCGTTATCGTGAAGAAGCCTTTTACGAACTGGAAAAGGTGGCTAAACAGCGTACGTACGATTCTAATGTAAAGCTGGATGTAAAAGCATCATATATTGGCTCGAAAATATTCGAAGCCGATCATCTGTACAAGAGTTTTGGCGATTTAAAGATTCTGAATGATTTCTCCTACATCTTTGCACGCTATGAAAAGATGGGTATTGTGGGAAATAACGGTACCGGGAAGTCTACATTCATCAAGATTCTGATGGGGCTGGAAAAACCGGATAGTGGTACCTTGGATATCGGAGAAACCGTTCGCTTCGGATATTATTCTCAGGATGGGCTTCAGTTCAACGAGCAGATGAAGGTGATTGATGTGATTACCGATATTGCAGAAGTCATCGAACTGGGAAATGGAAAACGTCTGACCGCATCGCAGTTCTTGCAGCATTTTCTGTTTACTCCCGAGACGCAGCACAGTTATGTGTATAAGTTGAGTGGGGGAGAGCGCCGTCGCTTGTATCTGTGTACAGTGCTGATGAAGAATCCGAACTTCCTGGTTCTCGACGAGCCTACCAACGACCTGGATATCGTGACACTTCAAGTGCTTGAAGAGTACTTGCAGAGTTTCAAGGGATGCGTGATTGTGGTGAGTCACGACCGCTATTTCATGGATAAGGTGGTAGATCATTTGCTGGTGTTCAAGGGACAGGGTGATATCCGCGATTTCCCCGGAAATTATTCGGATTACCGTGACTGGAAACTGGCTAAGGCTGAGCACGACAAGGAAGAGGCTAAACCGAAGGAAGAGAAAACTCAGCGTGTGCGTCTGAACGACAAGCGTCGGATGACATTTAAGGAAAAGAAAGAGTTCGAACAGCTGGAAAAGGATATTGCTGCACTTGAGGCCGAAAAGACGCAGATAGAAGAAGCTTTATGCAGTGGTACGCTGAGCGTAGACGAACTGACTGAAAAATCGAAACGCTTGCCCGCGCTGAATGACGAACTGGATGAGAAAACCATGCGTTGGCTCGAACTGAGTGAGATAGAAGGGTAGGATTCTTAAACATATCCTTAAAATAAAAGAGAAGGATTCTGAAGCATTTGCTGCTATCGGAATCCTTCTCTTTTTTATATGTGGTTGGCTTATGCTATGAAGCTGTTTTTATTCTTCATCCCATACCAGGTATGCTGATACCAGCCAGTGATTCATTTCGTCGCCGTTGATAGGCTGTGCCTTAGGTATGCTGACCGTAAAGGTATGTTTGCCGGCTTTAAGGTCGGGCAAAGCAATTTCTTCCGGAGCTACATCACTACCCGGACACCAGTTGGAACGAGATAAATCCGATGAAGCCAATGGCTCTTCTACTTCCTTGGTCTTGTATCCATCCTCGCTGATGTAAGCTGCCAGACGTTTGATTAACCATACACCTGTAGCCGGGTTGAATCGGCGGAAAGATGCACAATCGTCTCTCCAGGGGATGAAGCTGAACACTTCAGTACCGTCTATGGAGAGTATATTCTTTTTCTGTACAAACTCATCGCCACCAGAGTGTCCTCCATGACCTGTCACGATGTATTTCAATCGTACGTTCTTTGCATTTTTCGGCAATACAAAGTCGGTCGATACCGATTTGCGTGCAAAGATGTCGGGGTAAGACTGACCGATGTAGTACACGGTATTCATCAGTGGTTCTACATGGCGGCGCACCAGCTTGTCGCAACTGATAGTACTTTCCTTAAAGTTCAGTTCCATGCTTGCTACATAGCCTTCCGGAGTCCATGTATCGATGAAGATACCCACATATACTTCACCTTCCAAAGCAGAATACAAGTCGGTGATATCCTGTTCCCATTGTACTTGTTTTTCCCATTTCGGGATGTATACCGGGCGGCGTTTGCTCGATAATGAGTCGTCGTTCTGGCTGTAATGTCCTACACCAAACGGAGTCATGAAGCGCATCAATTCGATAGTAGGCAGGTAGTTTTTACCAGGTACGATACCCACAAGGTTTTCCAGTTTGGTGCTGTCTATAGCCGGAAACTTTTGTTTGCCTTGTGCAATGCTCATCAGGTTGATGGCCGATTTCTTTGGCAATACAAAGCAAGATCCTGATTTGTCCCAGCGGTCACCGTTGGAAGCGACTGTCAGTTTCAGGCTGACTGTTACATCTCTCTGATAAGATGGAATCTGGATTTTCTTTAAGATGATACGTCCGTTTACCAGATGGATGATGCCATTATTGTCTGCTTCAGAGAAATTGGCATAAGTGTCCGGAAGAAAACGTACGTTAGCCTTGTTGAATACCTGCAAATTGAGATTTCCTTTGGCAGGTAGTTCTTTATGGTTGGCTGCATTTGCTGTCAGTGTGAACAGCAGAGAAAAAAGAATAAAGATTGTTCTCATGTTTGTTTAAGTTCTTATGCTTTCAGGTTAATAAATTTCGAGCTCTTAAGTTTATGTGTATAGGCAACAATAAACTTAAGAGCCCAAAATCAGATTTTATTTTTGTGCTGTAATCGGTTCGCGGGTAAACTTGCTCAGATTATCTACTACATAGCGGACATTCTCTTCCGGTACACTGATGGCAATACGGAAGGTGTGGGTAGTAGCTTCTACTGTAATTTCAGCTCCTTCAGACAGTCCTTTCAGTTCTTCGTCGGTCAGGAAGAAACTTTCTTTTTCACGCAAGTATCTCTTTTCTTTGGCGTAGAAGTCTTGCTGTGCATAGAACATCGCCCACAAAAGTTTGTATGTAGCCATGTGGTATGGATACTTGAACTCGTCAGTTCCTTGTCCTACAGTTTTGTCGGACAGATACAGGAATCCCCAGCGGTCTGGCATGTGCATGTCAATCTTTCCGGTAGGCATCCATACCCAGTTTTCTTCACGTTGTCCGGGTTTGAGCCACTGTACACGTGAGAAGTTGATGCGCCAGTAATTGCCGGCTACTCCAGGATTGGAGAAGTTTACAGTCAGTGCCTTATGAGGAATAGCCATTTCTACACTCCACTGTTTGTCTTTGTCTTTCGACTTGTTGAGTGTTCCTTCGCGATGTACGGCCAGTTTCAATCCCGGGCAATCCCATTGTACCAGGAAGTTTCCTCCCGAGCGGTAAGGTTTGTCCAGCATCAAATCGAAGATTACTCCTTTGGCATTGTTTTCAATTTCAAAGTAGTTTTGTCCGTCACCGTCCGGATCGAGGAAAACTTCGAAATCGTTGTCGTAATAGATGATTGTATCGCGCTGGCTCAGTTTTGCTTTGATATCATCTTCCTGCAAGGTTGCTGCTACGTACAAATAGTTGTCGTCCCACAACATTTTAGCAGATGTATCGTAGCAAGGTTTCGGGAAGCCTTCTCCACTGATGTCTACAAATGTAGCGGTAGCTTCTGCTTTCTGCCAGTCTGCTTCATTCAGTTTTCCGTCTATTTTCAACTTTCCTTCTGTACGGTAGCATACATAGCCGGCAGGCAATGTCAAGACACGTTCGTACTTCGAAAATAAATTCTGTGCTCCAACCTGTGTGAAAGCAGCCAGAGCAAGTAAACTGCATACAAATTGTTTTCTCATGTGTTTATTGATGGTTTAGTTACTTTCAATTACTTTACCGGCACCTCTGTACAGTTTTATAGGTCCATCCAGCAAGACTGCTACAACTGTAATCTGTGGGTCGAGTACTCGTTCTGGTACATCAATGTAGAGGTTTCCTGGTACTTCACTCCAATAGTTCTTGTTGTATACTTTGTAGTTTAGCATGTTGCCGCTTCCTACTACCCATACTCGGTTTACCTTGTTCATCAGACCTTTTACTTCGATAGGACCGTTAGGTTTGTAAGGCAAATAGAGATACAGGATATCTCCTGATTTGCTTAATGTGGTATATCCCTGGAAATGTTCGTTAGGTATACCGGCTTTGGTTTCGTAAATGGCTTCTTTGTGTTTTTTTGTCCAGCGTCCGAATTCCTTCAGAATGGCAATCTGCTCTTCTGGCAGTGTTCCGTCTTCTTTCGGAGCCATATCAAGCAGCAGGTTGCCTCCCATACTCAGACAGTCTACAAATGTACGCAACAATATGTATGGCGATTTGTAGTTGGTATCTGTGTGCTGATATCCCCATGAGTCATTCATAGTCATGCAGAGTTCCCAGTATTTGTCTTCCGGACGAACTACCGGAACACCCTGTTCGGGAGTAGCATAGTCGCCGTATCCCTGAATACGGGAGTTGATAATTACGTTCTTATTATCAGAACGGAGCAGGTCGACAATACCTTTGGAGTTCCAGGCTTCGGCTGTTTGTTCCCAGTCACCGTCGAACCAATACAAATCAGGTTTCCAGGTTTTGTTCAACTCTTTGAGCTGTGCCATGTTGAAATCAACAAAACGCTGCCAGCGTGCCGGATCGTCTTTGTATCGTACTTCTGTACGGGTTTTGTTTGGATAATCGGGATGTGACCAGTCTAGCAACGAGTAATAGAAACCTAATTTAAGGTCGTGTTTGCGTACTTCTTTTACAAACGGCTCGATCAAGTCGCGCTTGGCTGGTGTACTTTTTACAGTACTTAGATTTCCAGCTTTTGTATCCCAAAGTGCTACACCATCATGATGTTTAGTTGTAATGACTGTATAGCGTGCACCGCTTTCTTTTATTAAATCTACCCATGCTTTAGGATCGTATTTTGAAGCAGTAAAACCTTCCTTTTGATTCATATATTCTTCGTACGGCAAGTACTTGTTGAAGAAGGACCAACTTTCAGAAACTCCGTTTACTGCATAAATTCCCCAATGAATGAAAATTCCGAGTTTGGCATCTGCAAACCATTCCATTCGTTTTTCTTTTTGCTCATCTTGCATTTCGCTTGCTTTCTGCTGTCCCATAATGGGAGAAGTAGCGCAGCTTAATGCAGCAAGCAGCGTCACAACTTGTTTTTTGATCATGTTATTAGAAGATTTATAAAAATAAAGTATACCTACAATATATATGCAAATATAGTAATTTTTGCAATAAGGACAAGACTCTTGTCGGATGGTATATTTTATAAACTGTCTGAAAAAGAAAAAAGGCATGCCTCGAAAGACATGCCTTTTAGAGACTATAATAGCTTTTATAAAGTTATTATTGATTTGCACCCATTGACCACCAAAGCGGAGTCATTGTGTTGTCTTTTCCACCCAGCAATTCTACTGCATGGTTGTATGCAGCTTCGTCAGATGTCAACAGTGATTGAGGATATCTCATACGCTGTGGATAGTATTTCCAAGACTGTCCAGACTGCCATGAGTTGTTTTTCCATTCAGTCATATCCGAGCCTGTCATCACAGTTGCTTCGTTTGCTGTCATATCGAAGAACGGAAGACCCAGACGACGATGGTCTGACCATGCTTCCTGTACCAAGTAAGGCATCTGTGCCAGATATTTCTGAGTAATAATCTTAGTCAGTTTGTCATTCAACTTATGGCCTTTGTACAGAATCTTAGATGCATCAGGATAATTGTATGTACCAGATTTTTCTGCATTGTTGTTGTATCCGTCTTTGTAAGTGGTAGCGAATGAAGACGGTTCTGCAGTATGGTCGTAACTTACAGAAGTACCTACACGGTTGTATCTTTCTGATGCAAGATAGTCTGTAGCATATTCCGAAATACCGAAGTAGTCGAAGCTGGCGCGTACTCCGGCTTCATAAGCAGCTTTGTCACCCATATCGGTACTCCAGTTGCGAAGAGCAGCTTCTGCAACGAGGAAGTAAGATTCCCATGCGCCGAAGAATACTACACGTCCTAATCCTTCTTCACCACCTGTACAGTATTCTTTACCCCACAACGGATAGCAAGAGCGGATACCACTTCCAGTTGTAATCAATCTGTTCTTAGACAGAGTAGGTGACCAACTTGTAGAAGAACCGGTAGGAACTCCGTTCCAAGTATACGAACCTTTGACTTTGATAGTTTGTTTGCCTTCATCATCCAAAAGCAGTTCACTGCCTTCTGGGTTGATGGATGTTCCTTTTCTGTCTGAAGGAATTGCATTTTCTGCATCGTTGTCGTTTACAATCCAGAACATTTTCAAAGCACGAGGATCCAAGTATTCTGGAATACCATCCAACCAGTACTGTTTTGCAGGATCGTCTGTATTACCAACAAAATGCTTGTCGTAACGGATACCCATGTAATTGTTAGCTTTCGTATAAGCTTTCAAATCCGGACGTTGTGTTTCTACTTTAATGTCACCGAAGTTGTTCATCAAGTTAGCCATTGTAACAGACAAAGCCTGCAAGTTCCATGTACGGGTATAAGGGCTGGTGTAATCATTCCATCCGTTATCAGATTTGAACCACAACATATCTGCCTGGTCTTTGATGTAGTTACCGTCTTTACAAGCTTCTTCGAAATGCTTTTGTGCATCGTTAGCTCTGTTTGTATTAGTCAGACGCATTGCATAACGCATACGAAGTGAGTTAGCCAATTTAACCCATTTGCTTGCAACGAAACCGTATGCAGGGTCGCATTTTGCCTGGTCTTCTGTCGGGTTGATAGAAGTGTCAATTGCTTTAGCTGCAGCTTGCAGTTCAGACAATATAAAGAAATATGTTTCTTCTACTGAGTTGAATGTCGGGTTTTCTCCTTGTGCAGCATTCAAAGGATAAGGACCGAATGAATCTGCAAACTGTGCGATTACCATTGCACGCCAAATACGGCTGAATTGCTCTACATTTTTGTAGAATGGTTCTGTCTCGGCGCGTTTAGCTGCTTCGTTGATGGCAGTAGTTACATAAGTAATAGTAGAAGCCAGACAAGGATAATAGAAATTTGTCATATAGGAGTCATCATATAGACCCACAGACAACATTCCGGCTTCACCAAAAGTACGAGCTGCATCTCCCCAGTTCAAGTAGTAGACACGTTCGCCTGTACTTGGGTCCATCTGAATTTTACCGATAGCATTGTTCAGAAAGTATTCAGGCAAAGTAGACTCAATAGGAGTCTTGGTCGGGTCTGTATTGATATCTTCGAAGTCTGAGCATGCTGTAAAACTACTCAATAATCCGAGACCTAAGAATAATTTATTGATTGTCTTCATTTTCTTTAATTGATAGAATTAGAAACCAAGAGTAACATTAAATAAATAAGAGCGTGAAGTAGGTGATGCACCGAATTCAAAACCTGTGGCATTGGTGTTTGCAACCATTACAGATTCAGGATCGATACCTTCCATATCGCTGTAAATCATCCATACGTTGTTTACAGATACCCCCAATTTTACCTGCTGGAAACAAGTTTTCTTCAGCATTTCGCGTGGGAAGCTGTAGTTAAGAGCAACGTTACGCAAGCGGAAGTTTGTTCCATCATAAATGTTGGCTTCTGCAATACCTTGGTTACCGGTACCAATACCTTGTGACCAGTACTGCTGCGGAGTGACAGCTACATTATTTACTGTGTAACCGCCTTTTCCGTCAGGGATAACACCATCCAATACAAATTGGTCACGACTGCCGTTCGGTGCAGTTACTTCTGCACGACCGCTTACCTGCAACATATAGTTAGTATATGAGTAGATATCGCCACCGATACGTCCATCAAATTGGAAACTGAAACTAAAGTTCTTGTAATTTAATGTGTTGACCCATCCCAACATGCAGTCTGGCTGTTGGTCACCGATTTTGCGTTTTTCTCCGTCTGTTGTAGGAAGTCCTGCTTCGTTCAGAATCAGTTTACCATAATAAGGGCTGTTTTCATCTGTTACGCGAGCAAAAGTTGTACCCCAGATTTCACCGTAGTTTCCTCCTGCTACTGCATATACTTTCAATTCTTCAGCACCACCCAATTCATATTTTGGTATACCAGGACCTAAATCTAAGATTTTGTTGTTGTTCTTAGAGAAGTTGATTTGAGTATCCCAGCTGAAATCTGCTGTCTCTATCGGGCGAGCATAAACCATCAATTCGACACCAGTATTCTGAATGTTTCCGGCATTGATAATCTTCTTTGCGTAACCTGACATCTCGTTCATAGGAATCTTCATCAACTGACGTTTTGCATTTGACTTATACCATGCCAAGTCGAATCCTAAACGGTTGTTCAAGAATTTCATTTCCAAACCTGCTTCCCAAGAAGAAATTAATTCGCTGCGTACTGTTGCATCGTATTTTGTATCACCTGGTTTGGCAGTAGTGTTACCCCACTGGTCTGAACCGATTTCATAAGAATCGTACAACTGATATGGATCCATGTCATTACCTACCTGTGCGAAAGAAGCACGAGCTTTTGCATAAGTAACCCATTCAGGCAATGGCTTGTTCATTTTGTTCAACATATCAGTAATTACCCATGACAATGAAACTGACGGGTAGAAGAATGAACGGTTTTCTTTTGCCAATGTAGAAGACCAGTCATTACGGAATGTTGCATCTAAGAAAATCCAACCATCGTAGTTGAAACCTACAGTACCATACAGAGAGTTAATTTTTCTATGGTTATAGGTTTCAGTAACAGTACGGTCTGATTTGCTACTATTGTTGATGCTGAACAAGTTAGGAACAGTCAGTTTAGATGCAAAGTTCTTCAATCCAGTAGACTTTCTTTCCATTAAGTTACCACCAAATGTAGCATTTACACCTATCTTGTCAATCAGGTTGTCTTTCTGAGCTGTAAACAAGAAACTGAAGTTGTTTTCGTAGAAGCGTTGTTCATTCAAACCATAGCTACTGTTTCCGTTGTTCAATGTGCTGGCACCTGCATAAGTTTTTTCTGTAGATTCTGTAAAGTACATATCGCTACCGGCACGTACTTCTGCATTCAACCATTCTGTAATCTTATACTTCAATGATGCATTGATCATGAAACGGCTACGGGTATCTTCGTTTTGTTTGTATTGTTCCAGCCAGTAAGGGTTCAGACCTGTTGGAGACCACCAGTACATCTTTCCATCTTCGTTCAAAGGATTACTATAATCTTTGATATTGATAGATGAAGGAAGTTTGTAAATGGTCAAGAATGCATTGGAGTCTGTATTACCAATTAAAGGACGGTTTTGAGCTGTATTGTTGATATACTGGATTTTTCCGTCGAAGTTCCAGCGGTCGTCTTTTCCAAAAGTTGAAGAAGCACGTAATGTAAAGTTAGTACGGCTTAACTCTGCACCTGGGATTTTGCTGGAATCATCCATGCGGGTGGCTGATGCATATACTGCAGTCTTATCAAACTGTTGCTGGAATGAAACACTTTCTGTAAAGTTAGTACCAGTTTTAAAGTAAGCATCAATGTTGTCATAATACTGCATTGTGCGTTTCTGACCGTTGAAGTCATATTCTGTTCCCATTGCAGGACCCCAGCTGTCTCCACTTTCTCCATTATAAACGCCGTCTCTACCTTGACCGAATGAAGTCTGCATATTCGGTTTCATGAAGATGGTTTCAGCAGATACAGATGCAGAGATCGTTACACCAAGACCTTCACGCTTGCTACCTTTCTTGGTTGTAATCAAGATTACACCGTTACCAGCACGTGAACCATAAAGAGCAGCTGCAGATGCACCTTTCAGTACAGACATTGATTCGATATCTTCAGGGTTGATATCAGACAAACCGTTACCCATGTCCAAGCCCACATTGTAAAAACCATCGCCACCGTCTGAACCTGTAAAGTTATCCATAGGAACACCATCGACTACAATCAATGGCTGGTTCAAGCCAGTAACAGAGTTTGCACCACGCAACTGGATTTTAGAAGAACCGCCAGGACCGTTACTTGAACGTGTAATCTGTACACCGGCAATTTTACCAGAAAGTGCATTGGCAATATTGGTTTCGCGTGATGCTACCAATGATTCACCTTTTACTTCCTGCATAGCGTAACCCAACGCTTTCTTTTCGCGTTTGATACCCAATGCAGTTACTACTACCTCATCCAATACCTCTGTGTCTTCAGTAAGAGTAATAACACCCAAATCTGCTTTTGGTGCCAATTGCTGAGATTTGTAACCGATGTATGAAAGCTCCAATTTGGATTTTTCGCTTACAGACAAAGTGAACTTTCCATCAAAGTCTGTAATAGTACCGTTTGTGGTACCCATTTCAAGGATACTTACACCGATAAGGGGTTCCCCTGTTGCATCGACTACTGTTCCCTGAACAGTAATTTTACCTGTTTGCTGTAAGGCAAATACTTCAGGTGCATTCTCGGATGCAGCCATTACTGTACCGCAACCGGAAGCCATCATTAATAAAAATACTTGTGAAAATCTTTTAATTTTCATAGGTTGACATTTTGTTATTAGGGTTAAGATATATTTATCGTTTCCGTTAGTATTGTAAGATTAAACTTATTAAATGGTCATATATGTCTCTTTTATAATTAGTTATATTTGTTTGTGTGTTTAGCTTTTTACTTATTCTTTAGTAAAAATATGAAATAGTTAAGAATTATTGAATATGTAGAAAAAAGATTATCTGTGTTTTAACGCTTATTAACTCATAGGGTAGCGTTATATTGTGTATTCTTTTTGTAATATGTTTGTATAAAATATTTAATATCAGAGATTTATAAGACGGTAATAAATGCTTCTTACTGGTGTAAGTTTCGAGGAAAATAGGTTGCTTTGCTAAGTGTGACAAATCGATTTTGAACAGGGTTACTACCTTGTTATACTATGTCTTTTTGCTGCTTTTATTGCCTATTCTATGTCTTTTTGTTTTTATTATAGTGTTTTTAATGACACTTATTTATGTTGTATAACATTGTTTGGAAGGGAAATATATTTATTTGTAAGAATATGATTATAGTATAATATGAAGATTGTCGAAGAGGATGAATCAAAATAAGATTTAACTATCATGTGTCATTTTGAGCGAAAGCGAAAGATCTCGTATATAATAGCTAATGCTTTCAGGATTTTGCGCTACGCTCAGAATGACCTCCTTTTTCAATCTCTTGTGGGGCAATTAGAGGTGTTTAAATGATAAAGATAGTACTTCTGTTTTGATGTGAGAAATAAGCTGATAAAAATAGCCGGAATGAATTTTACAACTCATTCCGGCTATTTAAATATTATTTTTAGGAATACAGATTAAGCTTATGCTCTTTCTGTCTCCTTTTTGACATTTACTGTTGGACTTCTTCTTCTGTAATCTTATTGATAATTTTCAACAAGCGTTCGCCCAATCCAATGGTATATCCATGTGAAGTGAAGACAATACGGTTGAATGTGTCGCCAATAATAAACAAAGGTAATGGTGTATTGGCTTCGAGGTTAAGTGCTTCCAGTAAATCCTTTTGAATGCTTCCATCAGTATCGATACCCCATACAACGTGTTCAGGAAGACCTGGAACAGGTGCTTTCAGGTATTTGTTGTATGCTTCACGGCTTTGGAAAAGCAATACCATTTTACGGCCACATTCGTCGAACTCTTTTGCTTTTACGGCAATGTCTTTTAAGGTATGGTCTGTAGGTTCCTGTCCTACACCCAGAATAGCCAATACATAAAGTCCTCTTCCGCAGGAGTTGAGAATGCTTGTTTCTTTTCCACTTGTAGTTTCTATGAATTTAGACTCTGAGTTGAAGTTGCCAATAACCATGATCTCCTCTGTATTGTCACGGACAATCAGTTTATCTTCTTTGGTCTGATTCTTGTGAATGTTAAACAAAGAAACCTGAGCTAATACACCTCCATCAGCCAAACGGCTTCCTGTTACCATCATATAATAGCCTGTATCAATTGAGGCTCCATCTTTAAACAGACTGCTCCATTTTGCAAAGTCTGGATAGTTAAGCAAATCAAAACGTCCGTTGTTGAATTTTGACAAGGTGAAATGACGCAGATATTCAGGATCATCAAGTTGTGGAATAGAAGAATAACTCAGCTTAAGAGTTCCTGTTTCTGCTGCTCCGGAAATACCACTTTCAAAATTCACCTTGATATCTTTGCCGTCTTTTTGGTAGAATACATTTCCGGTTACTCCGTCTATCCATGCAGGGATTTCTAAAGAACGAGCTACGGCAACAAAGAAGATATCGCGTGAAATACGGTCAGCGGTACGGCTTTTCCATACTCCAGCGGGTGAGATGAATGTACCTACGCAACAAAGGTCATCGCGTAAAGTAATATTCTTTAGACACCATTCTGCCAATTTTTCCGGTGCCTTTCTGTAACGGCGTGCATCGCTTGCCTTGATTTCTTTTTGGAAGAATGAACGATAGGCCGACAACATTTCACCTGCAATGCGCGGGGCCAAAACTTTGGCTGCATCAGATGTCATAGAAGTGTGGTATAAGTGATCGTTCAAAATGTCTTCCGGGGTATCACGAAGGTCTTTGGCTGATAATGTAGCCAACAGTTCAAGAGCACGTGCTTCATATTTCTTCTCTGCGGCTTTTTTCAGGAAGTCCATGATTTCTGCATGATTTCCACGTGATGCTACAATATATTTTTGTATGTCTTCTGCCTTGTATCCGTTAGCGGTAGCAAATTTTTGGATTGCTTCGGCATTAGGGAAGGTGGCAATATATGCATTACGAATAGAGTCTTCCAGATTGAAGCGGCGATCGTTTTCTGCACGCTGTTCTGGAGTAACTTCCGGTAAATTGAGTTTGGCAGGTGGAGGAAGCAAATCAACGGGGAATGAAAATTCTTCTCCGGTGTGGTGATCTAATTTTAAAATAGCTTCACGCTCTTTTCCAAAAGATACTTTACGGATTCCAAATTTGTCTCCTTTGGTAGCAATTACGATCATATCGCCTAATCCGGCAGAAAGGTTAGCTGTTCCGTCTTTAGGTGTCAGTACGGTATGTACTGTGAAGAATTCAGCATAGTTGTAGATTTTAAACTGCACGCTGGCTCCTTCTACAGCCACTCCTTTCTCGTCTACTACTTTTACGGTCAAAGGCTCAAATTTAGCATAATTGCCGATAATATTAATTTCTGTATAATTGGCTGTAGTACGCATAACTTCTTCCGGACCATTATATGCTCCGAATACTTTGGTGTGCATTAGCATACCACGGCTTGCAGGCAGATTAAACCATCCCAGATTCAGTACTGGTTCCGGTTCGCAGGCTCCTAAGAAATGCCACTTGCCATCTACCCATGCTTCTACCCATGCGTGATTGTCGTCTGTATGGGCCCATCGTGGGGTGTATACTTGTCGGGCTGGAATACCTACCGCACGTAAAGCAGCTACTAAAAAAGTAGACTCCTCGCCACAACGCCCGTATGCTGTCTTTACAGAAGCAAGTGGGGCACTGGTGCGCGCGTCAGCAGGCTGGTAACTTACTTTTTCGTGACACCAGTGATTTACTTCGAGTACTGCATCGTGCATGGACAAACCTTTGATACGAGGCATCAGCTCGTCATGGAATACCATACGAGCACGGTCAAGATTCTCATTATTAATACGTATTGGGAGAACGAAATGGTTGAAAATATCGTCTGGAATGTTTTTCCCCCAACTTGTTTCTTTGCGTGTAGCAAGTGAGGTGCGCACATTTTCCAAATAAAAATCTCCCGAATAATCAGTGATATCGCCTACAGGCATGTAAGCATAATAAAAAGTCAAAGCATCACGTTCCTCTTGTGTGAGTTGTTTTTGAAAAACATTGAACAGATCTCCGTGAGGTAATGCTTCCTTTTTCTTCTGAAAGTCGGCGTGTATCCGGCTGTCAAAAGAGGTTTGGGCCATTACAGGCATGGCTGCAAGTAGCAACCCTGCAATTACTGAAAAAGGTCTTTTCATAAATAAAGATGTATATTATGTTAAAGGATTTGTGGCAAAGATATGCTTTTCGGAGGGATTGTCCTAATATTTTGTATAATTAATCTCTGCCGGCTCTTATGTGAAGAGGATGACTCTTGAATTTGGTAACTATTAACTCAGAGATAATATTTCACAAACAGGTATTTATTTTATGTCTGATATTTTATTTGTTAAACAATTCAAAAGTGAATTTAAATCCTATTGAGGTGAATTTCCCTTTTTCATTACCAATAAATATACCTCCATCGAATAAATGAGTGCCAATGCCGTACCCTAATTCAATATATGGGTTTAAATGTGGCATAAAAAGGATTCCTGCATAAATACGTTCTTTTTGGATGAATGAAAGTAGACGGGTGACCGGATATAATAAAAGGAAAGGGGTTTCGTAAGTCATATTTCCTCTGAAATAATGCCGGGAAGCATTGTACCATCTTCCATCCAGCATTTGAAAAGTACCTCCCATATCATCATTCCATCCTTGTGGCAAATTACGATTTGCAAAATTTACGTAGTCGACAAAATACATATCATCTTGATTGGTGAAGAATCCTCCCCCTAAGTGATATGCAATGGTGTGTAATTGCCTGAAACGGATTTTTTGCTCGGCTGAAAATTCTACCCGTTCATATTTTCCGGAGTTTTTCATAATATTGATACCTCTTTCGTAGTCGATAACGAATGTAGGAAATTTAGAGCCTACATTGATTTTTCGGTTCCCATTTATATAGTAATACATGCCGGGAGTCCATTCTAATCGTACGCGGGGAGCAAAACTGTTATATTGTGACCGTATACCACGAGCTGCCACTTCCGGTGTGCTTTTTGTATGACGCCAGTGCATGGTTATTCCCGTCCAAAGATTCAATCCGTTTATAATTTCGATGTTGTGTGAAGCATGTAGGTATACATCCTTAAAATAATCCAGTTCCAGGCCATCAAAACTGAAGGCGCTATCGGGTAGATTTTTTAATTGGTCAAGTACAATACTGCTGTAAATGCGGTTGCCGTTTCCTATACTGAATGTAAAAGAACCATGCTTCATTGGATTATATATATATTCTGCATCCATTTGGGCGTAAAGTTCTTTTTTGGTGAAATTGTATCCTATTTGAGGAACAATATGTAGTAGTCTTCCATTATGAAACAGCTTGTTGTATTTAAATTCCTGCCGGTAAGATATTCCATTTGTATGGCTGTAGCTGACTAACAAAGGATTGATTAGAGGGGAGCAGTTGATACTTCCTATTTTAGTAATGTCTATTTCATAGCTGCTTATCAGTGCATCTCCCAGCTGTCCTATATAGGTTAAGTTTCTTTGGAATTTTGTCTCTTCTTTTTTAAGTGTATCTTGTACCTGAATTTGGTGGCGTTGGTCGAATGCCAGATACAAGGAATCTTCCCATTCATTGAGCGGGATAGGGCGGATACGGTTGAAGGAGTCACGGTTTTGTATCAGACATGCCGTGTCGCAGGTTAAAGTATAAGATTTGGTCAGATTGTATTTGCTTTTATCTTTATATAAGTACTTGGGTGTGATATCTTCTTCGCTCCTGAATTTAACGTCTTTATAGGTAAGCCATCCAGTATATTTCATTTCCAAATGGTTAAGTAGAAACTTGAAATTTACATCCAGGTTGATAAGTTGGGGGAGGTATTTTGTTTCTTCTGTATTTCCCATTCTCATGCTTAGTTGGAAACGGATTACATCGTACCTTCCTTTAAATTCAAGGTGACGGATTGTAAAGTCGTCAGCTGATATCCATATGTATCCTTCCAATAATTGAGTGCTCTTGAAACGCGGAATAATTTGTATCTTATAGGTCTTTGTTCCTAACCAGTAGCTGATGGATTCCAGATAGTAATTATAATGTATTTTCGACTGCTTATTCAGGGGTGACAGAATCTTATCTCCCATTACAGAGGGAGAATAAATGTTGAATTTAAGGTAATCTAATATGTCGAAAAAACGACTATTCCCTCCTGGGAAGGTTGTTGAAATCGCTCGTATTTTACGATCGTAAATATCTGGAGCTGTATACTGTAATTCACTGATGGACTCATGTATATAGTCTTTTATGCCTTTTTCTAACCGGAACATGGATGGCACATACTTGATGATACGGTTTTGTTTGTGAATCTGCATTTTCCCTTTTAAATAGAGATCTGCCTGATAGCTCTTCACTTTTGTCGCATAAATATTGGCTGATTGGAAGATATGTTCAAGGATGGAATCTGATACATATGGTTTATTGAGTCTGTTATTAATAAAGACATCGTTGGCATGTGCCTTTCCAAAAATAACAAATAGGAAAAGTACCAGCAATATGTGTATATAATTATGATATCTCTTCTTGACTCTCTCCATACTAGTGACAAATATATAATAAAAGCGGTTTGTTGCATGAGATTTTTAGAAATTAAAATGTAGATTTCATTTTTTCTTCCTACCTTTGTGTTCGAAAACATGGTTTTATAGCATTTATGGTTAAGAAAGAACTTACAGAAGCTGAAATTGCAGAAAGTATACCTGATTTATGGCAGCCTCTGACTACGGAACAGCGTGCGATTCTTGCACGGGACTTTACTGTACAGAAATATAAAAAAAATGAAACAATCTACTGCGAAGGGGAAACTCCTATGCATTTAATGTGTTTGCTTACCGGAAAGGTAAAAATTTATAAAGACGGAGTTGGTGGGCGTAGTCAGATTATACGTGTAATTAAAAATAAAGAATATTTTGCATATCGTGCTTATTTTGCAGAAGAAATTTTTGTAACGGCTGCTGCTGCTTTCGAGCCTTGTACGATTTGTCTTATACCAATGCCTACTATTGTAAAACTGATTCAAGAGAACACAGATTTGGCTATGTTCTTTATTCGTCAGTTATCAAAAGATTTAGGTATTTCGGACGAACGTACAGTAAGTTTAACTCAAAAACATATCCGTGGCCGTCTGGCTGAATCATTGTTGTTCTTAAAAGATACATATGGTTTGGAGGAAGATGGCAGAACATTGAGTATTTATCTGTCTCGTGAAGATCTGGCCAATTTGTCAAATATGACTACTTCTAATGCAATTCGAACTTTGTCTAATTTTGCTTCTGAAAAGTTGATTGCTATTGATGGCCGTAAGATTAAGTTGATAGACGAAGAGCATTTGAAAAAAATCAGCAAAATAGGATAATTATTGCTTTTCTGTCAGATACTTCCAAAAACGTACAGGCATATCTTTTTTATGCTTTATTGGATTAAGTCTTTCTTTTATACAGATAGAATCGAAATAGCTTTTCCAAAGTGTTTGGAAAAGCTTTTCTTTTTTATCCAGTAGACTATCATTTAACTTTCCTGTTGTGAAATGAGACTGTTCGGGAAATTCAAAAGTGATTTCGCTTACTGTATTTTGATCATAATAATATCCATATTTCCGCTTGGTGTCATAAATGAGCCAAGGCTGATCGGAAAAACGGTTTTGAAAATGAGAGATTGTAAGTGGAAATACATTGTATAAAGGAGCCATTGCTCCATAATAAATTCCATTATACGTTTTTTGAAAACGCATGAATTGGAGAACTCTATGTTGTTCAGAACTTACTTTTTTCCCTAGCTGTGTGATAGCCAATATGTCTGGATCGCTAAAGTTTGTCTCTATAGAATGCGGTGCGATGACTATTTTCCGCATATAGTTGAATAAAAGGAGGGGAGCCTCAGGCTTCTCCGAAAGCCAGCAATAAGTGAGCTGAGACAAGGCTCCCCTGGATAGTTTTTTCTTTAAAGCAGTCCATACCCGTTCTGCTTTTTTATTGTCTGTTACAACATGAAATACGGAATCATAAAACAAAGGAAGTGGCTCTTTTTCCGGCAAAAGTAAATCTGGAAATGTTTTTCGACTGTATGCATCGAATAGAGCCGATAATATTCCTTCGAAAGTATGATCGTATTGAAAAATGATCATTCTATATCTTCTATA
The DNA here is from genome assembly GCF_027529745.1 of Phocaeicola acetigenes. NCBI lineage: Bacteria > Pseudomonadati > Bacteroidota > Bacteroidia > Bacteroidales > Bacteroidaceae > Phocaeicola > Phocaeicola acetigenes. Next base: position 482,238 of record NZ_JAPZVM010000001.1, on the reverse strand, counting down.
ATGATTGAGTAACTTGTTGTAAAGCTTTTGTTGGGAGCAAGATGTTGCATCCATTCGCGGTCTTTAAACTCACCATGATATCCCACTTTATCACAACGTCCATACCAAGGCTCAATGCAAACAAATGGAACATCCGGATGTACAGCACTCGGTGACCATACAGCAACTAATGGGCTGCTAAATTCCAAACTGATATAAGGCTTTTGCTCTTTATCCATCAGTGTGATTTTTTGCAACTGACTATTGTCAAACATATAAGTATCGCACATAAATGTATCGCTGGTTAGCTCCATGATTCCATTTTCTGTGTGTAAAATATGCCGTTTGTCAGATACACATCCTTTTTCTGCCGGTGAAATGTATTCTAAGTCGGTATGTTTTTTGCCAAAATCCAAATATCCACGTTTATGTGTTGTCGGATCTAAGTCGCGATAATAGAAGGCTGGATGCGCTCCAATTTGGAAATACATGTCCTTATCTCCCGTATTTTGTACACTCCACATCACTTCTATTCGATTTCCTTTCAGTCGATAGCCTATTTCAAGAACAAAAGGAAATGGGTATTTATTAAGAGTTTCCTGTGAACTTTCCAGTGTATAGATCAATGCATTATCTTCTTCGTAAGTCAGTTGAAAATCCATGTCTCGGGCAAAGCCATGCTGTCCTAATTCGTATGTAATCCCCTCGTGGTGATACTGATTGTTCCATACACGGCCTACAATAGGAAAAAGAACAGGAGAATGTCTTCCCCAAAACTTAGGATCACCTTGCCACAAATATTCTGTATTATTAACATTTATACTTACTAATTCAGCCCCATGTTCGGCTATTTGTAGTGTAATCTTATCATTAGAAAGTGTTTTCATTTTGTTTTCTTTTAAGTTGTAAATCTTTCATCAAAAGTAGTGAATTTATTCACTGAACAGTATAAAAATAGAAACTTATTTTTGTTTGTTTATTATTTTTACATACATTTGTGTCACTACCTTGAATTGTGAAATGAAATTTGGATTACATATTATACTATATATACTTATTTTCTTTTCCTGTTTGTGCTGTAAAAGGAAAGGAAATGAATCTGATCAGGAAGATTATCGTGACCGATTCCTGATCAGGGAGATACTTGATTCAGTATCTGTCAATCCTTTACAAGCTTCTAATTTGCTGGATAGTTTGCTTGTAATAGAAAAAGACAGTGTAACATATTATGAGTTGCTGGTTGTAAAGGCAAAAGCAATGATGTTTTTGTCAAAGCATGATTCTTCAGAGATTTTATTGAATCGTGCAGAAGACTTTTATAGACGCAATAAAGAACTGCCTCATATAGAGGATTTCTATATTCAGATATTAAATGGAAAAGGGAATCTTTTCTCTCGTAAGACAATGTTCGATTCGGCTCTTGTTCCTTATAATCAGGCATGTAGCTTGTGTATGAAGGGTGGTGATAAAGAAAAACTGGTCTTTTTATCACTGAATTTAGCAGATGCCTATCTCAGGGCAGGACATTATGATTTGAGCTCTTATTGGTATCGTTATTCATTGTCATTGGCAGATTCTTTACAGCTTCCTGACGAGAAACGCTTTCCTGCTTATGGAGGATTGGGGCAGGTAAATATGGAACTACGTGATTTTGTACGGTCTGATTATTATTATGATTTAGCAGGAAAGTATTATGACAGGATGACCCCTCATGAGAAAAGATTTTATCTAAATAATAGGGGAAACTCTTATTATTTTCGTGAAGATTACCCTTCTGCTTTGACGTATTTTCGCCGTCTGATGGATTTCCTCCAGGAATACCCTGAGATGACATTTGAAAGAAATATTACCATGGTTAATTTGGGTGACGTATTTCTTTCTATGGGTGAAATAGATTCTGCGGCTTATTATTTGGACCGTTGCTATAATTATTTTCAAAAAGAGGAAAATTATAGTGCATTGTATTATATCGATACGCAACTTATAGAATTGGCATTGAAAGAAGATAATGTACAACTTGCACGAAAGCGCTTGCAAAATGCTGTAACTCCAAAGTATGTAGAACCTGATATGGTACATATACGAAATCGATATTTGCAGCTTTATTTTGAAAAAGTGGGTGACTTTAAGAATGCATATTATTACCAAAGAGAGAATCAGCGGATTGATGACTCAATCCGAAGTGAGCGGGTAAAAATGAGAGCTGCCGAGATTGCCTTGAAATACAAGCAGGATAGTACATTGATGAAGAAGGAAATTCTCATACGTGAAAAACAAAATGAGGTTTTGTTGTTGAATCAATGGTTGTATCGGATTGTGTTGATTGTGGTAGTATTAATTGCTGTTTCATTGTTTATTGTATTTTACAGAAAGAGGAAAAGAGATCGTGATAAATGGAATATGCAACAGGCAATGACTTCATTGCGACTGGAAAATATACGTAATCGCATTTCTCCTCATTTTATATTTAATGTGCTGAATAGAGAAGTTGCCTTACAGAGAACGGAAAGTGATAATTTACAGAATCTGATAAAAATAATTAGAAAAAATCTGGAATTTACGAGCCATATGGCTGTCACTCTTGCTGATGAATTGGATTTTGTAAACACTTATATTCAATTGGAACGTCGTACTTTACGGAATGATTTTATTTACGTGGAGGATATTGCTTCTGACGTGGATTTGAAAACTGTACAAGTTCCTTCTATGTTGTTGCAGATTCCTGTAGAAAATGCCATTAAGCATGCTTTACGAATGAAAGAAGGGCAACAAAAGCTTTGGATTCGTATCAAAAAAGAATCTGAGTACATAAAAATTGTAATTTGCGACAATGGAGGAGGTTATAGACCTCACAGTCAGAACAAAGGAACCGGCACAGGAATGAAAGTGCTTACACAAACCATACAATTGCTGAATTCGTATAATCGTAGACAAATTGTTATGACTATAAATAATGTATCGGTAGAAGGGGGAGAAGTGGGATGTGAAGTTTGTTTCACTGTACCTTTTGTCTATTCGTATCAATTAAAAGGGAAATAAAAAGTTACTATGATGGAGAAGGTTTATAAAGTTGTTATTATAGATGATGAAGAATGTGCGATTGATAATTTATGTTTTGAACTAAAAAAATATGATTTTATTTCTGTTGAGGGAACTGCACGTAATGGTATTTCAGGAATAAAACTTGTAGAGAAGGTACATCCTGATCTTATTTTTCAGGATGTGGAGTTGCCAGATATGCTGGGAATGGATGTGGTGTCCAAAATACATGATAAGTTATCGGAAAACGCTTGCATTATATTTTATACAGCCTATAATAAATATGTGCTTGATGCTTTCCGGAATTATGCTTTTGATTTCTTATTAAAACCTATTGATTCCAAAGAGTTGGAACTTGTGATGACACGTTTTATTGATAGAATGCATTCATCTGCTCAATTGTCATCCAATCGTATTACTACAGGGACTGAAGGAGAGAAGCCATTTATGGTAGTCACTCCTACAGGTGATCTACGCTTTCTCCGTGCTTCCGAAATAGGATACTTTCGCTATTTATCTAATCGTAAAATCTGGGAAGTTGCTCTTTCAAATGGGACTTTCCTTCCTTTGAAACGCAATACTACAGCTGAACAACTTTGTGCTTACGATTCTTCTTTTATTCAAGTACACCAGTCGTATATCATTAATATGAATTTCCTTATTATGGTTCAGGACAATCGCTGTATCATGTATCCTCCTTTTAATCAATCAGGAGATTTACTGGTTTCTAAGAAATATAAAAAGGAAATGATGGACCGTTTTTATCAATTATAGATGAAGAAGATTTGCTTACTTGGATGAATTGAATAAAAAGCATAAGGATGCAAGTCTGTTGCTTGATGTTATAATGGGTTGTAGAGCTTGTTTTTTATGATTTATGTAATAAACAGCTTATTTTATTTGTCAATATCGACAATTTTTACGAATATTGTATACTTTTTCAATTCACAAGGGTTGCTATCATTCTCTTTTAATCTTAGTGTTAAGATGGTCTTGGAAATTACCCGGTTAAATTGAATTTATGGAATAGAAAAAGTGTTTTCAATTTATGGCTAATACCAGAGATTTTGAGACGGATTTTTATAGACGGATATCATAAGACTAGGCTTATAAAAGAACTGATAAAGTTGCTTAAACTAAATTTACATTATAATAATGTTATGAGAAAAGTTTTTCTGACTTCCTTTTTTTCTCACCATTCTATATTTATGTTGGGAGTGTTATTGTTCTTGTTTTCGTGTACATCAGAAATTGATAAATTAGATGAGACACAAAATAATGGAGAATATATCGAGTTTACTTTCAGTACAAATAATTCAAGAGCCAATGTAAATGCTGATGGAAGTGGATTTTTTACAGAAGGAGATGCTGTTGGTTTGTATATTAATAATGGAAGTAAAACAGAGTTTAGAAAATTGATATATAGTGGTGGCAAATGGACTCCTGGTTTAAGACGTTCGGATTTTGGGGATGGAGAACTTACTTTTTCGGCACATTATCCTTTATTGTCGGAAACTGAATTTGAGTTTTCATATCAAATTCCAACAGAACAGAATTCAGAAGGATACAATTCTGCTGATATATTGTTTGCGCAAAATACTTTGCCTGCAGGAGAATATAAATCTAATATGGTATTCAATCATAAAATGCACAGATTGATAATCAATTTAAGTGATGAATTAAAGAATGCTGGAATAAAGGTTAGAACTATTGTAAATGGTGAGGTAAATTTGCTGACAGGTGAAACGGAGGTGTCTTCTACAGGTGCTACTTTTGATTTTGTTACTCCTAAAAAAAATGCTGATGGAAGTTTGGAGGCTATCATATATCCACAACCTACAACTCCTTATAAGAGTGATGAAGGTTTGATAGAAATATCACTTAATGGTAAAAAACTGATATATAAAGTTCCGGAAGAGGGAAATGATGGAGAATTGTTGACTGCCTTTGAGGCGGGAAAAAAGTTTTCTATAAATCTGAAAACTGTAGCTCCGGATTTTGATTGGGCTAATAAGAAGGTTTGGGTGTATGGAATTAATCCACCAGAGGAAGGAGCATGGAGACAGATCTTTTCTAATTATTCTACCTATTATTTATCTTTGAAAGAGGAGTATGGATGGTATGATGTGAATAAGCGATATACTTCTGATGCGCCGGACAAATTTCCTGATGGAATGATGTGTTGGGCTGCTTCTGCTTCAAACTTGTTACATTGGTGGATGGATAGAAACGAAGAATATATTGATAAATATATTAAATTAGGAAAATATAAGGGGCCGGATTGTAAGTATAATTTTGTAAATGCCAAAACGCAAACAGAACAGGAAAGTCAAATTTTCCAAACATTTATGGATTCGTTTGAGGATGAAGCTGGAAATATAGACGATGGTATAAACTGGTTTATACATGGAGTAAAACCTAGGTTGCCTGCAATGGATTTACCTGCCAATTATGCCGGATATTTTAAAGATGTATTTCCGGATGGTGTAAAATTGGCTGCGAATATAGCTGGAATGGGAAAAGAAACCTTTAATAAAGCGATAAAGGATGCTTTATTGAACAATAAGGGTATAGGTTTTAATTCAGGAACAGTTAAGAATACTCATGCAATGACTATCTGGGGTGTTGAGTTTGATGAAAATGGTGATGTATCCTATATTTATTTTGTTGATAATAATGATAGAAATGATTATTTAAATAATGATTTTGGATGTATTAGAAATAAAATAGTTTATACTCAAATGCCGGAAGGTGGTTATATGGTAGGGCATCATACTGGTTTTATGGTAGATGGTGAATTGTATGGCAATCCTAAACCTATAAATAGATTGTATACGCTTGAATTAGGCACAGAATATTGGAAAGATTACTTTAATAAGGTTGAAAATAATAAATAAGTTCTTATGAAAAAAATAAATTCACTTTTAAGCTTTGTTGCTGTCGCATCATTTTTGTGTGGATGTGGCAATGAAATTAATGATAATACGGATAATAGTATTAATATTGTTACTTCAATTTCTTCGGAAGATATTGCACGAAGTCCGGTGCTTGATGAAACCGGAAAAGGTAATTTTATGAATGGAGATATATTTTCACTTGCTGTTTCTAATTCAGAAAAGGAGTATGTCTTGAAGGATTTTATTGTGGGAACTTCTGATTTTAAATGGAGTGATTTAAATATTTCCTCCGGTAATGGTAAGGTAGCTTTCTTGGCCTGTTATCCTAAACAAAATATAAAGGATGGAAAGTTCACTTTTGATTTAGCTACCGTTGATGAAAAAGACTTGCTTCTTGCAAAGGTTGAAGGTGTAGCTATTAATGCTGCGGAGCCAGTCTATTTGAATTTCAGACATGCGATGCATAAATTGGATATTTATTATAACTTAGAAGAAGATATAAATGTAACGACTCGATGCGAGGCTCTATCTACATGTGAAGTGAATATGTTTGAAAATACTGTAACTGCACAGAATGGTAAAAAAACAGTGTTTACACAATCGGGTAAGAATATTTTCTTTCTTATAGTCCCGCAACAGACAGCTGATGTAACTTTGAATATCACTTATGGAAATAAAACGAAGTCTTATGTTTTGAATGAGATTATTAAAGATTATAATCAGTTGGAAAGTGGAAAAAAGATGGAATTGACATTGAATGTAAAAAATGGTGATATTCAGATTGAAAATCCAACAATAGGCGATTGGGGTAATCAAGGTTCGGTAGATGGAAGTATTATCATGTAGACGGATATTTGTTTTACAATAAAATAGCTTATTTTGTATTTATGGAATCCCTGAAAATTAAGAATAAAATTTTCAGGGATTTTTATTACCTGTCTTCTTATGGAAAATAGTCGCATTAGTAAATTGTAGAATATATAATTTGTAATGGATATTATTTTTTGCTTTTAGTAGCAAATTCTGTTTGTTTAGTTCGTAATTTTCTCCATTTAGTCCTGAATGGTGGTATTGTTGTAAATTTCTTTTTAAAGAATTTTATACTTTTGCAAATAATTTAAAACAATGTTGGATATATTATTATGAAAATCGTTAATTGCAAAAGGATTTGTCTGATTGCGGGATTAATATATGGGGGAATGAACATTCACGCCCAGTATTTGCGTACTTCTTATTTTATGGAAGGAACGAGTTATCGTTTGCAGATGAATCCTGGTTTACAACCTACCCGTGGCTATTTTAACTTTCCTGTGATTGGCTCGCTTAATGTAGCTGCGTCTTCTAATGTGTTGGGGACAAATGATATTATAGATATTCTTGATTCTAAAGAGGATTTGTTTACCAATGATAAGTTGTATAATCGCTTGAAACCAGATAACCGGCTGAATGTGAACTTCAATACAGATATTCTATCATTTGGATGGTATAAAGGAAAAGGTTTCTGGTCTGTGAATGTAGGACTTCGTACTGATATAGGGGCTTCACTTACCAAGTCTATGTTTGAGTATATGCGGAATATTGATGGATTCAATATTGAAGAGGGAGGAGTCCATTCTTATGAATTAGGAAACCAAAGAGTCAATATAAATGCTTATGCAGAAGTCGGTCTTGGATACTCTCGTCCTATTACGGATAGGTTGACTATTGGTGGACGTGTAAAGGCTTTATTGGGAGTTGCTCATGCCGAAATGGAGGTAGAACGCTTTGATGTGGATTTGGAGATGCCGGATATGGCGAATGTAGATCCTGAAAATTTGCGTCCGGAAGACTGGTATGGTAGTCAATATGCTTATAATGTAAAAGCAAATGTAACTACTTCTTTCTCCGGAGGAGGATTAGGCTTTAACGAAAATCAGCAAATTGATGGATTTGATTTTGATGGTGGCATTGGTATTGCAGGTCTTGGCTTTGGAGTTGATTTAGGTGCAAGTTACAAATTGTTGGATAATCTGACCTTGTCTGCTGCTGTATTGGATTTAGGTTTTATCAATTGGAAAAAGTCGGAAACAACAGTTGCTTCAGTCGAAAAATCTGCACAAGAAACTATTGATGAAAATAATTATAATCAGTTCTTGAGCAGTGATTTTCTTAACCTGGAGCGCTTTAATCTTACGCAAGATGAAGAAGCTGCTGCCTCCTACAAGACTCGTCTTTCATCTACTGTATTAGTGGCTGGTGAATATACTTTTTTTAATAATAAGTTAGGAGTAGGAGCGATGTATTCTGCTCGCTTTGTAGAACCTAAAACTTTGAATGAATTGACTCTGAGTCTGGCTTATCGTCCTAAGAACTGGTTTAATATAGCTGCAAGTTACTCTCCTGTTCAGGCAAACGGAAAATCTTTTGGAGTCGCTCTGAAATTAGGACCATTGTTTGTTGGAACAGATTATATGTATCTTGGAGGTAACTCTAATTCTGTGAATGGATTTATAGGTATTTCATTTCCGTTAGGAAAGAAAAAAACAGAATCTATCTGATAGATTTTATTGAAGCGATTCGGATATAATACTGAAGGCTGTCTCTGTATTTATAGCTTTTTCTTGTCTGTCTCTTTAAATAATAAAGCTATAGCAGAGCAGCCTTCTCTTGTTTATACAGTAGGATTATATTCTTTTAGCAGTTTCCCTTCCAGAGTGTAGACGCGTACTGTTTCTTTTTCATACGTAGCAAACGTAGGTAGGTTTCCTCCTTTAGGGAAAGTAATGGAACCGGTATTGCAAATGACAGTGCCGTTCTGCTCTTCCAATTTCCATAAATGGGTGTGTCCGTAAAAGAAATAGTCGGGATGTCCTTTCGGCATTTTATCTTCGTTGTAAATATGGCCGTGAGTGAGAAACAAGCGTTTCCCGTTATCTACAAGAAGTGCATAGTCCGCCATTACTGGAAAGTCGAGTAGCATTTGGTCTACTTCCGATTCGCAGTTTCCGCGAACTGCTATAATCTGGTCGGCCATGTTGTTCAGACGCTCGGCTATCGCTTTGGGGTTTAATCCTTCGGGAACACTGTTTCGGGGGCCATAGTTCAGAATATCTCCCAGTATGCAGAGCATATCACATTGCTGCTCATTATAAAAGTTTAATACGGTTTCTAAAGTAGGCAGAGAGCCATGAATGTCGGATACAATTAAATATTTCATTTTTCTTTTTTAGTTGATTTGAGTAGGCAAATATACTTGTTTTGGCTGATTTTATTGGGTAATAAAAGGAAATCTTGATTGAGTGAAACCCTTCAAAAAACGTGACTTGTATCGTGAGCTCTCGATACAGGTATCGTTGCTTGTCGATACAAGTATCGTTGCCTTACGATACAAGTCACGTTTTTGAAGGGTAAAAGAGCACGGAAAACATGAATGCGATTATCGCATATCAATGATTTCGGCATTAGGATATTTTTTTGCGTCGAAACGGAAACTGGCTGCTGTCAGTCCCTGTACCGTTTTGTATGAACGTATAATAAATTTCTGCTGCTCGCCATTAGATTGTTTCACGGAAATGTCTGCTGGCTGATAAGCAGTTGAAATATGTAGTACGACCGACGAAATTTCATGATTGCCTGAAGTACGGGGAGTAAGCAGAATTTCGTAGTTCGACTTCCCTCCTTGGTTTTTAACTCCTTTGTACTGATAGTTATAATGTTGACGATAAGAGGTGAGGATGGCGTATGGATTTACGCTTTGCAGCTCTTCGGGGGTAGGGGTAGAGATTGTCACTTCTTCGTTTTCCTCTACGTAACTCCACTGAGTTTTTCCGTCAAACCAGCTTTTCACACCTCCGCAGTCCAGATAGAAGCAGGTGCCTTGCAGCATCAATGTACCTTCCTGGCTTCCTCCAAAAGTTAGACTTACTCCTTTAGACTGCTGGAAAACTGCAAGAGTTTTGTCTAAAATTTCACGGGCTTTGATGTCTTGTTGTGCAAATACCTGACCGATTCCTGTCAAAATCAGGCCTATTGCAAGCATATAAAGTTTCTTCTTCATTGTTTCAATTCTTTAAATTGTTCATACGCATTTCTAGATCGTTTTCGTCTATGCAAAGTACATCACGCGCTTTACTGCCATTGGCTGGACCTACTATACCGGCTCTTTCTAATTGATCCATAATGCGTCCGGCACGATTGTAGCCGATAGAGAATTTGCGCTGGATAAGAGAAGTTGAACCTTGCTGATGGTAAATAATCAGTCTGGCTGCTTCTTCAAACAGAGGGTCCAGACGGTTCATATCTACATCGCCTACTGTACTGCTTTCAGCATTTTCGTCAATGTATTCTGGTAACATGAAAGCTGTCGGATAACCCTGCTGGCGACTGATATAGTTGGCTATTTTTTCTACTTCCGGGGTATCCACAAATGCACATTGTACACGAACCGGATCATTGCCCTGTAAATAGAGCATATCTCCCTTACCGATGAGTTGCTGAGCTCCCGGACGGTCGAGAATCGTACGTGAGTCCATCATAGAAGCTACACGGAATGCAACTCGTGCCGGGAAGTTGGCTTTGATGGTACCGGTGATGATATTGGTTGTCGGACGCTGAGTTGCGATAATGGCATGAATACCAACGGCACGTGCCAGCTGTGCGATGCGGCAAATAGGTAATTCAACCTCTTTTCCGGCGGTCATAATCAAATCCCCGAACTCATCGATGATGATGACAATGTATGGCATAAACCGGTGTCCCTTTTCCGGATTCAGTTGCCGGTTGATGAATTTTGCATTGTATTCTTTGATATTTCGGCATCCGGCTTTACGCAATAAATCGTAGCGGGTGTCCATCTCCACACAGAGTGAATTGAGTGTCTGGACTACCTTTGTTACATCAGTAATGATGGCATCTTCTCCGTCGGGTAGTTTTGCAAGGAAATGCTTCTCGATGGGAGCATAGATGGCAAACTCTACTTTTTTGGGGTCGATAATGACGAACTTCAGTTCGCTGGGGTGCTTTTTGTACAACAACGATGTGACGATTGCATTTAATCCAACCGATTTACCTTGTCCGGTAGCACCGGCAACCAACATATGTGGTGCCTTAGCTAAGTCTACCATAAAGACTTCGTTGGTAATGGTTTTTCCCAGGGCAACAGGCAGGTCGAAAGTTGTTTCCTGAAACTTTTTGCTGGCCAGTATTGAGCTCATGGGTACAATGCGCGGATTGGCATTAGGTACTTCAATACCAATGGTTCCTTTTCCCGGTATGGGGGCGATGATACGTATGCCTAAAGCCGAGAGACTTAGGGCAATGTCGTCTTCCAGATTTCTGATTTTGGAAATACGTACTCCTTCTGCCGGAGTAATTTCGTACAACGTAATAGTAGGTCCTACGCTGGCCTTGATGGAACTGATTTCAATGCCGAAGCTACGTAATACCTTAATGATACGGTCCTTGTTGGCATTTTGTTCTTCCATATCAATGGTAGGCTCATGGTCTCCGTAAGAGTTGAGCAAATCGAGTGTCGGAAACTGATAATGTTCCAAATCCAGACGAGGATTATAGGGTTGGCTAATTTCACCATGATATTCTTCGTCTTCTTCGTTGTGGTTGTCATCTATCTCGAATGAAGGCTCTTCTAATTGCTGATTGGGCTGCAAATCTTCTTGTTCCATTTGCATAAGCATCAGATTTTCTTCCTCCTCATTGTCCTCTGTATGAGAATGGTTTGCAGGTTGTTCGTCGACAGTTAGTTCTATTTCGTTAGGCTTTGAGTCCGTGTAATTCCCATTTTTTGGCTCTGTATATTTGTTTTTGTCGTCGTCGGTTGTGGGTAATGTCTCTTCTTGAATGGTATGAGATTCTTCTTTGTTTTCTCTTTCCTTCTTTATGGCTTGTGAGGCTTCAGATTGCACAGATTCTGTTCTTTCGTCAGTCATTTTTTTCTTTCGTTTGGGCAATGACGGATGAAATAGTTTGCGTACCATCTGAATGGTAGATTTGGAGAAAAATACACCTAATAAAATGGCGGTAATGAGTAATCCAAGCAGCAATCCTGAAGCTCCGATTTGTGAACATATCCATAGGCTGATGTTATATCCGTGTAGTCCGCCCGGATACAAGAAAGAATCCTGAAATGTCCCTTCAAACATGAAACCCAGGGCAATGGACAGCCATATCATCAGTAAAGAGCATCCGGCAAACCATTTCCGTAGTTTAAAATCGTATGCTTTCATTAGTTTCATACCTGTCACTATAAGAAATACGATAATTAAATAGGCAGAAATACCGAAGCAGTCATTGATTAGAAACTGTGATAATTGTGCTCCTCGGGCTCCGGCATAATTCTGGATGCGGTTTCCTGTTTCCAGCAATTCGCCAGGGTTGGGGTGTGAAAGTATACTTTGGTCATTTCCTCCTGTAAAAAAGAAAGAACTGAAAGCAAGCAACATATATACGCCAAAAATTACACAGAAAAGCCCGACTGTAAAATGAAAGGTCTCGCTTTTGATGGCTGTTACCACTTTCCCGGCACTGATAAATTTCTCTTCGCTGGTTTTGTTATCTGTTTTTTTCTTTGTCATAACACCTTATTTTATACATGCAAATGTACGAATAAAACTAAAACTGCGAAATTTTTTTCATACCTTTGCACCATAATATGGAGTTATGGAAAAGAACACAAAAATTATATTCGATAAGAATACAGTTGAATTTGTAACAGTGGCGGCTGAGTTCTGCGGATTCTTGGAACGGGCGCCTCAGATTTCCCGTCGTTCGTTTGTAGATAAGTCTCTTAAGTTGCTGCCTTTGCTTTATCTGAAGGCATCTTTGCTCCCTCAGGGAGAGCGGATGGATGAATTCGATCCGGAGTTGTTTGTCACAGAGGGAGACTATCAGCGCATATGTGGTGGAATTGCTGCGCTGCTGGGTGAAAAGGATGATTATCTGGAAGTGTTTCTTGATGATATGGCTTACAGTGATACTCCTATTAAACAGAATATTTCAGAAGGACTGGCAGACATTTATCAACCCCTGAAGGATTTTGTATGTGTGTATCAGTTAGGATTTGAGCAGACAATGAATGATGCCTTGGTTATTTGCCGTGAACAGTTCGCTGAATTTTGGGGGCAGCGTTTGGTTAATGTGATGCGTGCATTGCATACGGTAAAATATGCTGCAGGAGCGGAAGATGAAGAGGACGAATATTCTAATGCAACTTTGCATGGGGATGAGGAGTTCGATGAAAATGACTTGTACGAAGGGCTTGAAGCTGGAGAAGATGATGGTTTTGGAGACCGTTGGGAATAATGATGAAAAACCCTTTACAGAAAACTTGGAATGATTGTACTACAGAATAAAATAAAAAAACAGATAGTAGCCGAAATGCCGAAAGTGGTTTTCCCAGGGCGGATTTTTGTAGTCTATACAGAAACGGAAGCACGGAAAGCTGTTGATTATCTAAACAGGCATGAGGTGGTAGGAGTTGATACTGAAACGCGTCCTTCGTTCCGTCGGGGTACGACTCATCAGGTGGCATTGCTTCAGATATCTACACAGGATACATGCTTCCTTTTTCGGTTGAACCGTTTGGGATTGCCTGATTTTCTGGAAGATTTTCTTTTGAACGATGTGCTGAAGATTGGACTTTCGCTGAAGGATGACTTTGCCATGCTTCGCAAACGGAATAATAAAGATCCGCGTCAAGGCAATTGGATTGAATTGCAGGATTATGTTCGTCATTTTGGAATAGAGGAAATGAGCTTGCAGAAAATCTATGCCTTATTGTTTGGAAAGAAGATATCCAAAAGCCAGCGCCTTTCCAATTGGGAAGCTGAGAGTCTTACAGAAGCACAGCAGTTATATGCAGCAACTGATGCATGGGCTTGTGTAGAGATTTATACCTACCTTGAGGAATTGAAAAGGGAAGGTAATTTTCGCGTGGAGCGGGTGATAGAAGAAGCTCCGGTTAATAATTGATTTTATCCGTTACATTTATGTCATATAAGAAAGTATATCTTAAACCGGGTAAGGAAGAATCGCTGAAGCGTTTCCATCCTTGGGTTTTTTCGGGAGCTATTGCCCGTGTAGAAGGGGAGCCCGAAGAAGGTGAAGTAGTAGATGTTTATACTTCGAAAAAAGAATTTATAGCTTGTGGCCATTTCCAGATTGGTAGTATTGCTGTGCGTGTACTGTCGTTTGATCAGGTGGAAATTAATGCTCAGTTTTGGAGACAAAAACTACAGGTGGCAAAAGATCTGCGCTGTGCACTTGGCTTGATTGGCAATCCGAAGAATAACACTTATCGTCTGGTACATGGGGAAGGTGATAACTTGCCGGGCCTTATTATTGATGTATACGACCATACTGCTGTGATGCAGGCACATTCTGCAGGTATGCATGTGTATCGGATGGAGATAGCCGATGCTTTGTCGGAAGTGATGGGAGATATTATTCAGAATATTTACTATAAGTCAGAAACTACATTACCGTTTAAGGCAGATCTGCTGGCGACAGAAAATGGCTTTATCAAGGGAGGAAGTCCTGAGAACGTGGCTATGGAGAATGGACTGAAGTTTCATGTGGACTGGTTGAAAGGACAGAAAACCGGATTCTTTGTCGACCAGCGTGAGAACCGTAGCCTGTTGGAACGTTATGCAAAGGGACGGAATGTCTTGAATATGTTCTGTTATACAGGAGGATTCTCTTTTTATGCCATGAGAGGAGGAGCAAATCTGGTGCATTCTGTAGACAGTTCTGCAAAGGCTATTGACTTGACAAATGATAATGTGGAGCTGAACTTCCCGGGAGATACCCGTCATAAAGCGTATGCTGAAGATGCCTTTAAATATTTGGATCGCATGGGTGACCAATACGACTTGATTATTCTCGATCCTCCAGCTTTTGCCAAGCATCGTGATGCACTTCGCAATGCACTTCGTGGATATACCAAATTGAATGCGAAGGCATTTGAGAAAATTCGTCCCGGAGGTATACTGTTTACTTTCTCCTGCTCGCAGGTAGTAAGCAAGGAAAACTTCCGTAATGCGGTGTTTACTGCTGCTGCACAGAGTGGACGTAGTGTACGTATCTTACATCAGCTTACACAGCCCGGAGATCATCCGGTAAATATTTATCATCCTGAAGGAGAATATTTGAAGGGATTAGTGTTGTACGTAGAATAATTAAAATATACCTATGGATATCCGGACTATACTTGCCAATTTGAAAATCGAACAGTTGAATGCCATGCAGCAAGCTGCTGTGGATGTATGTAAAGAAGGAAGCGATCTGATTCTTTTGTCACCTACAGGTACTGGCAAAACGTTGGCTTATCTTCTTCCGCTGGTTTCATTACTGAAGCCTGGTGTGGAAGGGGTACAGGCTGTTGTCTTGGTGCCTTCTCGGGAACTGGCATTGCAGATAGAGCAGGTTTTTAAAGCAATGGGTACGGATTTTAAGGTAATGAGCTGCTACGGTGGGCGTCCGGCAATGGACGAACACCGTACAATGAAAGGAATTCGTCCATCGGTCGTGATTGCTACTCCCGGCCGTATGAACGATCATCTGACTAAACAGAATATCGATGCTTCATCTGTTCGGACATTGGTTATCGATGAATTTGACAAATGTCTGGAGTTTGGATTTCAGGAGGAAATGGCTGAAGTGATAGGTAAACTTCCTGCCTTGAAGCGTCGTTTTTTGCTTTCTGCTACCGATACGGAAGATATTCCACGTTTTACTGGATTGAACAAAACAGTGAAACTTGATTTTCTCGATCCGGAAACACAGGGGATAAACCGTATTCATATATATAAGGTAATGTCGCCAGTCAAGGATAAACTGGAAACATTATATAAGTTGTTATGTAGTTTGGGTGATCAGTCTACGCTTGTCTTCTGTAATCATCGTGAAAGTGTAGACCGGGTAGGTAAGTATCTTCATTCTATGAAAGTGTATTGTGAAACTTTCCATGGTGGAATGGAACAGGACGACCGCGAACGTGCGCTTTACAAGTTTCGTAACGGAAGTTGCCATATATTTATTTCTACCGATTTGGCTGCCCGCGGACTGGATATTCCAGATATTCGGAATGTAGTGCACTATCATCTTCCGATAGCTGAAGACGGTTTTATCCATCGTAATGGACGTACTGCTCGTTGGGAAGCGGATGGTAATGCATATGTTATTTTGCATCCAGAAGAGTCGATCCCTTCTTATCTGAAAGGAAATCCGGAAGAATTTGTATTACCGGAACAAACCCCGAAGCCTGCTTTGCCAGCCTATGTTACTTTATATATTGGTAAAGGGAAAAAAGATAAAATCAATAAAATAGATATCGTGGGTTTCCTGTTTAAGAAAGGCGGGTTGAGCAAGGAAGATATCGGTCGGGTAGATGTAAAGGACCATTATGCTTTTGCGGCTGTTTCACGGAAAAAGGTAAAACAAACGTTAAAACTTATACAAAATGAAAAGATAAAAGGGGTAAAAACTTTGATAGAACAGGCAAAATAATATCTTTGTGATATTATTAATCTTTCATCTTCCACTCTTCTCGGGTGGTATGCTATGATGACTGGAATGCCTGTTTGTCATAGGTGGGTATGGCTGTGCCAATTTGATATTTAAATCTTCGTTTTAAGAGTAAAATGAAAGTATAAATATTATAATACTGGAAATTTATCATCAAAACTTTTGGAAGTCTGAAAATAATCGCTAAATTCGCAAATGTCGAGATTAAAAACAAGATTGTTAAACCAAAACAAACTTCCAAATGAAAAAGCATAATTTTAATGCGGGGCCTTCTATTCTGCCGCGCGAGGTGATTGAAAAAACAGCTCAGGCTATTCTTGATTTCAACGGTTCAGGGCTTTCGTTGATGGAAATCAGTCACCGTGCTAAAGATTTCCAGCCAGTGGTAGATGAGGCAGTAGCCTTATTCAAAGAACTTCTGAACATACCAGACGGCTATTCGGTGCTTTTCCTTGGGGGAGGAGCAAGTATGGAGTTTTGTATGGTTCCCTATAACTTCCTGGAAAAGAAAGCTGCTTATCTGAATACGGGTACTTGGGCTAAAAAGGCACTGAAAGAGGCTAAAGGATTTGGTGAAACTGTAGAAGTTGCCTCTTCCGAAGCTGAAGGTTATACTTATATACCGAAAAACTATACAGTTCCTGCTGATGTAGACTATTTCCATATCACAACCAATAATACCATTTATGGAACAGAATTGCATGCTGATTTGGATGTAGATGTTCCAATGGTAGCCGATATGTCTTCTGATATTTTCTCTCGTCCGGTTGATGTTTCTAAATACATCTGTATCTATGGCGGTGCGCAGAAAAATTTGGCTCCGGCTGGTGTAACATTTGTAATTGTAAAGAATGATGCATTAGGCAAGGTTTCTCGCCATATTCCTACGATGTTGAATTATCAGACTCATGTAGACAAAGGGTCTATGTTTAATACTCCTCCGGTAGTACCTATTTATGCAGCTTTGCAGACATTACGTTGGATTAAGGCACAGGGTGGAGTTGAAGAAATGCAGCGTCGTGCTAAACAGCGCGCGGAGATGTTGTATGCAGAAATAGACCGTAACAAACTGTTCAGAGGTACGGTTACTGTACAAGAAGACCGTTCATATATGAATATTTGCTTCGTAATGGCTGATGAGTATAAAGACCTGGAAGCTGACTTCTTGAAATTTGCTACCGAACGTGGTATGGTGGGTATCAAAGGACATCGTTCTGTCGGTGGTTTCCGTGCATCATGCTACAATGCAATGCCGGTAGAAAGTGTACAGGCATTGATAGACTGTATGCAAGAATTTGAAAAAACACATTAAATCTTACTATTATGAAAGTTTTAATTGCAACCGAAAAACCGTTTGCTAAGGTAGCAGTCGACGGTATCCGTCAGGAAGTGGAAGCGGCAGGCTATGAATTGGCTCTGTTGGAAAAATATACAGATAAGGAACAGTTACTTGATGCGGTAGAGAATGTAGATGCAATCATAATCCGCAGCGACATAATTGATGAGCAAGTATTGGATGCTGCCAAAGAGTTGAAGATTGTAGTTCGTGCCGGTGCCGGTTATGACAATGTGGATTTGGAAGCTGCTACAGCTCATCAGGTTTGTGTGATGAATACACCGGGACAGAATTCAAATGCTGTAGCTGAGTTGGCTTTCGGTATGATGGTGATGGCAGTGCGCAATTTCTATGATGGAAAAGCCGGTACAGAGTTGAAGGGAAAGAAGTTGGGTATCCATGCTTACGGGAATGTGGGCCGGAATGTGGCTCGTATAGCCAAAGGCTTTGGAATGGAAATATATGCATACGATGCTTATTGTCCAAAGGATGTGATGGAAAAAGATGGTGTGATACCATTGGATTCTGTTCAGGCTTTGTATGAAACATGTCAAATTGTGTCATTGCATATTCCGGCTACTCCTGAAACCAAGAACTCCATAGACTACGATTTGGTTAACCGGATGCCGAAGAATGGTGTGCTGGTAAATACGGCTCGTAAGGAAGTTATCAATGAGGTTGATCTGCTGCGCTTGATGCACGACCGTCCGGATTTGAAATACGTGACCGATATTATGCCTGTTCATCATGAAGAGTTTGCATCTCATTATCCTGGACGTTATTTTTCTACCCCGAAGAAGATGGGGGCTCAAACTGCCGAAGCTAATATCAATGCAGGTATTGCAGCAGCTTGTCAGATTGTAGACTTCTTCCAAAACGGCTGTGAGAAATTCCGTGTCAATAAAAAATAACTAAAAATCTAATACTATGGCTAAAATCAAACCTTTTAAGGGTATTCGTCCTCCTCAGGAATGGGTGGAGCAGGTTGCTTCCCGGCCTTATGATGTGTTGAATTCGGCCGAAGCCCGTGAAGAAGCAAAAGGGAACGAAAAGTCACTTTATCATATCATTAAACCTGAAATTGATTTTCCCGAAGGGACAGACGAACACGATCCTGCCGTATACGATAAGGCTGTAGAAAATTTCCGTATGTTTCAGGAGAAAGGATGGCTGGTGCAGGATTCGAAAGAATGTTATTACATTTATGCCCAGACCATGAATGGGAAAACGCAATATGGATTGGTCGTAGGAGCTTATGTACCCGACTACATGAATGGCGTGATAAAAAAACATGAACTGACTCGTCGTGATAAGGAAGAAGATCGCATGAAGCATGTGCGTATCAATAATGCGAATATTGAACCTGTATTTTTTGCTTATCCGGATAATAAGGTGTTGGAAGGTATTATTGCAAAATATACTGCACAAAAGCCAGTTTACGATTTTGTAGCTCCTGATGATGGGTTTGGACATACTTTTTGGGTGATAGATTGCGATGAGGATATTGCTGCTATTACAAAGGAGTTTGCTTCTATGCCTTCTTTGTATATTGCAGACGGACATCATCGAAGTGCAGCTGCAGCTTTGGTAGGAGCTGAAAAGGCCAGTCAGAATCCTAATCACCGGGGAGATGAAGAATATAATTATTTTATGGCAGTTTGTTTCCCGGCCAATCAGCTTACTATTATCGATTACAACCGTGTGGTGAAGGATCTTAATGGGCTGACTCCGGCTCAGTTCCTGGAAGCTTTGAAGATTCATTTTGATGTCGAAGAAAAAGGTTCTCAAGAGTACAGACCGTCTGCCTTACATAATTTCTCATTATATATGGATGGCAAGTGGTATAGTCTTACTGCCAAGCCGGGTACTTATAATGATCATGATCCGATAGGTGTACTGGACGTAACTATCTCTTCAAATCTTATTTTGGATGAAATTCTGGGCATTAAAGATTTACGCTCGGATAAACGGATTGACTTTGTAGGAGGTATACGTGGATTGGGAGAGTTGAAGAAACGGGTAGATAGTGGTGAAATGAAAATGGCGCTGGCTCTTTATCCGGTTTCCATGAAACAGTTGATGGATATTGCCGATACGGGTAATATCATGCCGCCTAAAACTACTTGGTTTGAACCTAAACTCCGTTCAGGGCTGGTGATACATAAGTTAGACTAATATCGAAAGTTGTTTTTTGTTTCTCGTCGGAGAAAGAATAGAAAGTTTCCAATTTCTATGGCTTATGTGTTATGAACGATGATATCATTTCCATAAAATAGCCCTAAGGAGGGGAGGTCAGGATATTTTAGAGAAAGTATCCTGACCTTTTTTTATGTGGTAAAAATAAGATTTTCTACCTTTGTCTTCATGATGACAGAAGATACTTATAAAACCATAGCAGCTCCGGCAGAATCTGTTTATACAGAGAAACGGAGTAAATTTATTGCTATTGCTTTGCCTGTACGTACGCTTGCAGAAATCAAGGCCTATTTGGATGAATATCAGAAAAAGTATTACGATGCTCGCCATGTATGTTATGCTTATATGTTTGGGGCGGAACGTAAGGAGTTTCGTGCCAATGATAATGGCGAACCTTCCGGTACGGCAGGAAAACCGATATTGGGACAAATCAATTCTAATGAACTTACAGATATCTTGGTAATTGTTGTCCGCTATTTCGGGGGCATTAAATTGGGCACCAGTGGTCTCATAGTCGCTTATAAGACTGCGGCAGCACAAGCCTTGTCCGAAGCACAGATTATTGAGAAAACAGTGGATGAGCAAGTGACGGTAGTATTTGAATATCCTTTTATGAACGATATTATGCGTATTGTCAAAGAAGAATCTCCTGAGATTCTCAATCAGTCATACGACATGGATTGTGTGATGACTCTCCGTATTCGTAAGTCGCAGATGCCCCGGTTACGTATGCGGCTGGAAAAGGTGGAGACAGCACGTATATCTGATGATGTAACATCTTTGTAATACATTTGACATAATCTGTTTATATACCTCCCATACTTTTGTGGCCAAAAAGAAAATACTTCATGAGAAAGCAACTTTTAGCGTGTACAAGCACATTGCTGATGGCAGTTTCTTCATTCACAGCAACTGCACAGACCATCGACTTGAAAGATTATTTGCCGGAGGTTCATGGTACTATCCGTGGTAAATACGAGTATCAGACTACTAATGACGAACAGCGCTTTCAGGTACGAAATGCCCGTATCAGTTTTTCTGGAAACGTTCACCCTAAAGTCCGTTACAAGGCAGAAATTGATTTGTGCGATGAGGGGGAAATGAAGATGCTGGACGCCTATGTATGCGTCACTCCTTTTCAAAACTGGGAAGTTACAATCGGACAGAAGCGTGTGCCTTTTACTATCGATGCACATCGTTCTCCTCATCAGCAGTATTTTGCTAACCGCTCTTTTATTGCCAAACAGATGGGTAGTTTACGTGATGCGGGTGCTACTGTGAAGTATAAACAAAAAGAGGGATTTCCTTTTGATATAGAAGCCGGATTGTTCAGTGGCTCCGGACTTACCGAGCAAAAAGGCTGGCATAAGGTATTGTGTTACTCTGGAAAAATACAAATGTTTCCGTTCAAAGGATATAATCTTACCTTGAGTACTCAGCGTATTCGTCCTGCAGATACCAATATTTACATGTACGATGTAGGTACTTACTACGAATGGAATAACTGGCATTTCGAAGTAGAAGCTATGTACAAGCGATATGCTCATGTTGATTTTGATGATGTATGGGCTGTCGATGCATTTGTTAATTACGATTGGTTCTTCCGTAATCAGAAAATGCTGTTCAAGAAAATGTCCATTTTGGCCCGTTTCGATTATATGGGAAATAATAGTGAAGGAGTACCCGATGAAAACGGACAGTTGGTGATTGATGATCATGAACGTAAGCGTATTACCGGCGGTCTCACTTTCAGTCTTGGAAAGCCGTTTCAAGCCGACTTAAGAGTAAACTACGAAAAATATTTTTATAAAGACTTATCATTGGCCAAACCATCAGAGCAAGATAAGTTCGTAATAGAAATGATGGTTCGTTTCTAAGCGTTATAAGCAGGAGAGCACGGAAGTTTTGCAGAAGCAGAGCTTCCGTGCTCTTTTTATAGTAACCTGTAAATAGAAGTTTATTATTTTGTACCTGATATTATTTTCATAGAAAAACACTCTCTTCTGATAAACTATTTGTCTTTCAGTTTGTTTGTTAAATAAAAGATTGTTTTTATAAATATATTTTGTTAACTTTGAATCACAAGGAATATTCTTATGAAAAGCATATTTCATATTATCTTCATGTTTTTTGTAGCCTGTTCTTTCTTTTTAGGCTGCGAACATGGTCAGGCAAATAAATATTCATTGTTGGACTGGCCGGATACAGCCCGTGTTGATACTCCTCTTTTAATTTTTCCTCCTAAAGCACGTCCCCTGTTGGCATCCGATATACAGATTACTAAAGAATTGCTGTACGACCGTTATACATTAAAAGATACCTACTCTTATAAAGATACGGTGCGTAGTTTTAAATGGGAGACCATCCGTAAGTGTATAGCCTTTGTAGAAAATCTTCTTGCCGACAGTTTGCAATTAGGTGTTTTTAAAAACTATAAAAATCTGAATAGCGAAGCTCCTTTAGTAAAACAGTTTGTACGAAATGTGTATGGACGTGTGGCAGATACTCTTGGCGTAGAAAGATATCAGTCGGTTCCTTTGTATCATCCTTCCGATGAGGAAACTCCTGTGCGTTATGGCCGCGACGGTAGTATAGTAAATATTCTCGAAGAAGATTCTGTCTTTTATCGGGTAGCTCCTATCACCATCGAAGGTGAGTGGCTTGTTCCACGCCGTTATATCAAACGCTTGAAGTATCCTACTCATTTCCTTCATCTTGTTTTTGTCGACCGTAGAGATCAGAATATTGTTTCTTTGGAACGTGAATCCCGCGGTCACTGGAAAGTACGAAGTATGAATCCGGCTACTACCGGTCTTCATCGTCCTCCTTATGCACAGGAAACTCCTTTAGGCATGTTTCTTCTTCAACAGAAAAAAGAACGAATGGTTTTTCTGAAAGACGGTTCGTCTGCAGTAGGAGGGTATGCTCCTTATGCCAGTCGTTTTACAAACGGAGCCTACATTCACGGAGTGCCGGTTAATGCTCCTCGTACTTCCATGATAGAATACAGTTGGTCATTAGGAACAATTCCTCGTTCGCATATGTGTGTGCGCAATGCCACTTCTCACGCCAAGTTTATTTACGATTGGGCACCTGTTGAGGCTACGTTAGTAGTGGTTATCGAATAATATTTAACAATCCTGATTCTTTCTATTCGACTGAAAAGCAGTATTTTTGCCGCTAAATTGTAAATAGACATCATGCGGCGAATTATATTTTCAGTTATTTTATGGTGTATTCCTTTTGCAGCCTTCAGAGCAGGAAGTTCTTCTCCTGTGAATGAAATGGCCAAGGTAGAAGAATGTGAAGAGTTGTACGAAGTCATGCAACTTGATGGAGTGGTCAACCCCGTAGCTTTCCGTCAGGCTGTAGCCGGATACAATAAGATAGAGCAACGTAAACGCGATATTCTTACGCTTATCGATTTTTCCAAACCCTCCACGGAGAAGCGTCTGTTTGTATTCGATATGCGTCAGCGCAAACTTCTGTTCTCGTCAGTAGTAGCACACGGCAGAAACAGCGGAGGCAATTATGCCACTTCTTTCTCTAATAAAGAGGGTTCTTATAAAAGCTCTTTAGGCTTTTACCTTACCGAAAGCACTTATCAGGGACGTAACGGTTATTCCCTCATACTCGAAGGGCTGGAAAAAGGTATAAACGACCGTGCCCGTGAGCGTGCCATAGTGATACATGGAGCTTCCTATGCCGATCCGTCGGTTATTCCTTCCAGCGGACGTTTGGGAAGAAGTTTAGGTTGTCCGGCTCTCCCGCAGAAACTTTCCCGTCCTATTATCGATGCCATTAAAGGAGGGAGTGTTATTTATATTTATGCCGACCAGCCCGATTACCTGACACAAAGTTCTATTCTCCATTCTATTGTATAAGTCAAAAACAAGTGCTAACTTTGTGCCACTTAAAGATAAAAACAGTAAACTTATGTTCAGAAGTCATACTTGCGGTGAGTTGCGACTCGCCGATGCAGGCAAAAGCGTCACACTGGCCGGATGGGTACAGCGTGTACGTAAGATGGGCGGAATGACCTTTGTCGATCTCCGCGACCGTTATGGTATCACTCAGTTGGTATTTAATACAGAAATAAATGCTGAACTTTGCGAGCGTGCCAATCACTTGGGACGTGAATACGTCATTCAGGCTACTGGTACAGTAAACGAACGTTCCAGCAAAAACAATAACATTCCTACCGGTGAAATCGAAATCATCGTAGCAGAACTTGTTGTGCTTAATGCGGCACAGACCCCTCCGTTTACTATCGAAGACAATACAGACGGTGGTGATGATCTCCGTATGAAGTACCGCTACCTTGACTTGCGTCGTAATGCTGTACGCAAGAATCTTGAACTCCGTCACCGCATGACTATGGAAGTACGCCGTTATCTCGACAGCAAAGGCTTCCTCGAAGTGGAAACTCCGATGCTTATCGGTTCTACTCCCGAAGGTGCACGCGACTTTGTAGTACCTTCACGTATGAATCCGGGACAGTTCTATGCACTTCCACAGTCTCCGCAGACATTGAAACAGCTGCTTATGGTATCCGGTTTCGACCGTTACTTCCAGATTGTGAAATGCTTCCGCGATGAGGACCTTCGTGCAGACCGTCAGCCGGAATTTACACAGATTGACTGTGAAATGAGCTTCGTAGAACAGGAAGACATCATCCAGACTTTCGAAGGAATGGCTAAACACCTCTTCAAAGAACTGCGTGGTGTAGAACTCACCGAACCTTTCATCCGTATGCCATGGGCCGATGCCATGAAATACTATGGTAGCGACAAACCCGATTTGCGTTTCGGCATGAAGTTCGTAGAACTGATGGACATTATGAAAGGTCACGGCTTCTCTGTATTCGATAATGCAGCCTACATTGGCGGTATCTGTGCAGAAGGAGCAGCTACCTACACTCGTAAGCAGCTCGACCAGCTCACAGAGTTCGTAAAACGTCCTCAGATTGGAGCAAAAGGTATGGTTTACGCCCGTGTAGAAGCAGACGGCAATGTAAAATCAAGCGTAGATAAATTCTATACACAGGAAGTTCTCCAGCAGATGAAAGAGGCCTTTGGTGCAAAACCAGGCGACCTTATCCTTATTTTGAGTGGAGATGATGCAATGAAAACCCGTAAACAGCTTTGCGAGTTGCGTCTTGAAATGGGTAACCAGCTTGGCTTGCGCGATAAGAACAAGTTCGCTTGTCTTTGGGTAATCGACTTCCCGATGTTCGAATGGAGTGAAGAAGAAGGCCGTCTGATGGCAATGCACCATCCGTTCACTCACCCCAAAGACGAAGACATTGCACTTCTCGACACTAATCCGGCAGCCGTACGTGCCGATGCATACGATATGGTCATCAACGGTGTAGAAGTAGGAGGTGGTTCTATCCGTATCCACGACTCACAGTTGCAGGCTAAGATGTTTGAAATCCTTGGTTTCACTCCGGAAAAGGCACAAGAACAGTTCGGCTTCCTGATGAATGCCTTCAAGTTCGGTGCTCCTCCTCACGGTGGTCTGGCTTATGGTCTCGACCGTTGGGTATCTCTGTTTGCTGGCTTGGATTCTATCCGCGACTGTATCGCATTCCCGAAGAACAATTCCGGTCGCGATGTGATGCTCGATGCTCCTGGATACCTCGATCAGAAGCAGCTTGACGAATTGAATTTGGTTATTGACATCAAAGAATAATCTCAGCTAAACGAAGAGGATGTGTCGGTACCGGAATGACGGAACACTCCAGTCACTCTTGTAATGATCCGGCGCATCCTCTTCTTTTTTGTGTACACACAGATGAAAGAATCCGTCCGTATTTTCCGCTTTGCCGTTATTGGTACCTTGAATGCGCTGATTACTGCCCTTGTAGTCGGTATTATGATGCATTATGCAAACCAAGACTATATGCTAGCCAATATTGTAGCTTATGTCATTGCGCAGGCACACAATTTCGTCTGGTCCAAATACTGGATTTTTCCTCTGCAGACAGAAACAAAAAAAAATAACATCTGGCATCAGATGCTATTCTTTTCCGGCGCTTTCCTTATAGCTTATAGCGCACAATTTCTTTTTCTGCTATTGTTGGTAGAGATTTTTCATTGCAATGAGTATCTGGCTCAATTCCTCGGTCTGTTTGTTTACGGAGCCGTCAATTTCATGAGCAATAAATACATCACTTTTCGTTGAGTCTCTCAATAAATCCGGCTGGAATTTCTACCGCCGCATAACCCAGATTCTCAATCCGTACACTTACCCGGGTTTTTCCGTGCGTTTCAATCAGTTCACCTGTCAGGCCCTTCAGCGGCCCTTTCAGTACTTGCACCTTTTCTCCCGGATGAATCGGTCCGTCTGTAAAAGTAACGGCTTCTTCCGAGAAATCCAGCATAAACTTGAAGCGCTCCATTTCATCCTCCCGAATGATGGCAGGCCGATGCGTACAGCGGTCTATCAGAGTTCCGGTTACACTCGGTAGTTGCTGCATCAGTTTGATGCGGTTTACTTCATCCGTGTGTACAAAGATCATCATCGGTATTACTACCATCTGCAATTTCTTTTTCCGATCACTCCACTGGCGTATCACCTCCTGTACAGGCAGATAATATTCTACTTCCATCTGTGCTAACCTTTCTGCTGTTCTTTTTTCATGGTGCATACGCACATACAAAGCATACCAGTTTATTTTTCCCATGAGTATAGACCTTGATTTAAAATTTACTGAAAGTCAGTGTTGCATAATCCGAACGCAATACCATATTCTTACCATCCGATTTTACTATTTCGAAAGTGGTTTCCAGGCTATTCAGTCCATACGGCTGCAAGTCTTCCAGTTTGGTCGGCTCTTTGCTGTCTGTCGTTCCTTTCCGGTAATAAAAATCCTTCATAATCACCGTATTTCCATCCTCACCATAAGCAAATCGTCCGATTGACGGTGCGTATCCCTTTGTACCCTGCTTTTCCGCTATATCTACCACCCACAGCTGGATGCTATAATAAATCCGTTCGCAAGGATGCGTTACCCCATCTTCCGTTGTTGTATATTCCTCCAGTTTCCACATACCCTCTATATCGCTGTTTATAGGAGCCTTTTCACATCCCCCCAACAGTATGAGTAAGAAAACCAAAAGTCCTGTATATATTCTTTTATTCATACACTATTCCGTTTTTTCAGTTATAAGATACCTCCTGTCTTTCTTACCGTCAGCATTCCTCCGGTAGAGTTACCCAGATAATTTCCCCGGTCCACTCCCAAAGCAGCCGACACACTCCATCCTTTCGTCCATTGCGGAGTATAAGTCACCTCATACAGCGAACTGAACTGCTTTCTCTGCTTATCCAATGGCACGAAATACGTACCCCAGTGACGGGCAAACGATACCAGTACCCGGTAATTCCACTCCGTAGCCGGATTACCCTCTATGCCCACATGATGCGAGCGTACACGGTTACTCTTGAATGTAATTTTTCCATCCTGATTGTAGATAGGACCGGGCAGGAGAGGATTTCCCATTCCATAACCCCAGTGTTGCCAGGCTTGATACCCCCCGTTGTTATAATAATTATCTCCGGCACTTACCTGATATTCCGGAAAACTGCCAGCAAAGCCATCATACAAAATCGGTCCGGTCTGATCCTTTGTCGACATCATTTCCCATACTACATTACTCACGAAACGGTTTTTAGGTAAAGTGATATCAATACCCAACTGTCCGTCCTTCCATCTTCCATACTGCCAGAACATCTGCGAGTGGTCGTCAAAATAATGTTCCAGATATACCCTGAACTTCCAGTCGTGTAAATAATAATTCAAGGCAAAGTTCCAGCTGCCCACATGGTTTCCTTCTACATTTGCCATTTTATCTTCACTTCGTACCGGTAGAAATGCCTTTATAAAACTGTCCAGTCCGTCCGGCATATCATGTACCAGTGTACTGCTTCCGTCCGCATTCTTTTTCATCTGATCTCCGGCAAATTGCGCTGCATCCAGCAAACCGAATTCAAATTCCAGCGGCAGTTTTTCCCTGTTCCCGATTCGGAACATCAGCGCTTTGCTATGATACAATATATCCCTACCGTACGACTGTCCTGCAGCGGCAAAACTCTCTTGCCAGCTATCGTCGGTAAACATACCATACGCGATATGGCCTTTCAGAGCCAGCCATCCCTTTGTCCCCGGAACCGATACATAGTCGGCAATCTCACCCCGCACCTGAGGCACTGGACGTGCATTATTCCCTTCCACCAGCATACCACTGCTTAAATGTTCATTCTTTTCCAATGGTCCGCCTGTACGTTCCTTACTACCGATACTCAATGTAAGAAAACGCCAGGAAATATCTCCATAAGCCTGTTGTACTACAAAGTTGCTTGTCTGGTTTACAGTTCCAGCCAAGTCCAGTCCAGCCTGAATACGCCAATGATGCGGCAGTTGCCGGTTATACGCGATACCAGCCCGTAGAAATCCGCTGTTTGGTTCCTGGCTCGACAGTCCGTACCGGTTAGCCGTAAACCAGAGCGGTGCGTATGTACCCTCCGATACATTTCCACTTGCCTCTATGCGGTAGGTTAGGGTAGAGTCCGCTTGTTCCGCCTGTGCAGCACTACACAAACAAAGAGCAGCAATAAATAGATTCGTTTTCTTGAAATTCATAAGTTGCTTTTGGGTTTGAAAAACAATTTGACAAAGATAGCGAAAGGCGAGAGCAGAGGCAAATGAAAACACAGTTTTCAAGTTTGAACTATGCCGAGCCGCCTCCTATCTTCTGAAAAGATAGTGAAAGGCGAGAGCAGAGGCAAACGAAAACACAGTTTTCAAGTTTGAGCTATGCCGAGCCGTCTCCTGTCTTCTGAAAAGATACATGAAGGCAAGTGCAGGTACCAAACCAAAAGCTTGTTTTTGAGCAAAGGTAATGCCGGACTTATATATCCGTACTATCTCTGTGCTTTTTGTTTCATATACCACCGGCAGAAGCAAATCACGCTAATCAATAAAGACAAAGAAGATACCCATCCTATATAGCCCTTATTCATTCCTATTCCTTCTGGAGCTACGGTGATATATGTCAGACAAACCATGGTCATAAACAGTGCCGGTATCAGTGTCATCATAAACGACAATCCTTTTCTTTCGCGTACCAGCCATACTGTGATGGTCCATAAAGTAAATACCGCCAAAGTTTGGTTAGCCCATGCAAAATACCTCCAAATCACTTGGAATCCGTCTGCGTCACGAAGACTATACAACAAGATAGCCCCTGCAACGCAAAACATCGGAATACAAATATACAAACGCGATTTCAAGCTCTTTTGTTCAAGATTCATAAAATCCGCTACAATCAGTCGTGCCGAGCGGAATGCCGTATCCCCACTGGTAATAGGAGCCGCTACCACACCCAATATCGCCAGTACACTACCTATAGCTCCCAACCATTCTTTACTGATTTCAAAAACCACTACAGAAGCATCACTTACTCCCATACCATTCTGGTGAAAGAAATATGTAGCCACAGCCGCCCAGATCAGTGCTACAATACCTTCTGTAATCATTGCACCGTAAAAAATCGGCCGTCCGTTGCGTTCACTTTTCATACAGCGGGCCATCAGTGGGCTTTGTGTTGCATGAAATCCCGAGATAGCCCCGCAGGCAATGGTGATAAACATCATCGGGAAAATAGGAGTCGTTTCCGCTTTCGGATGCGTATTGGTCAGCCCTTCCCACAGTTCCGGCAGCGTCGGATGGTTTACATATAGCATCACCAGCAATCCCAAAGCCATAAAAATCAAAGCCAGTGCAAAAATCGGATATACCTTACCGATAATCTTGTCTATTGGCAGAAACGTAGCCAGTATGTAATAAATAAAGATTACAACAATCCAGAACGTAATATCCAGATGCTCCGGAGTCAGTTTCGCCAGTAAGGTAGCCGGTGACGCCACAAATACCGCACCTACCAGTATCATCAGTACCACGGTAAATACACGCATCACCTGTTTGGTAGATTTTCCCAGATACCTTCCTACAAGTTCCGGCAAGCTTTCCCCATGATTTCGTAAAGACAGCATTCCTGAGAAATAATCATGCACTGCCCCTGCAAAAATAGAGCCCAACACAATCCACAGAAAAGAAGCACTTCCAAACATAGCTCCCATAATTGCTCCAAAAATAGGACCCACTCCGGCTATATTCAAAAACTGAATCATAAACACTTTCCAGTTCGGGAGTACTATATAATCCACCCCATCCGCATCAGTTACGGCAGGAGTCAAGCGGTTATCAGGTGCAAAAATACGTTCAGCCAGTTTCCCATAAATAAAATATCCGGCTATCAAAGCCACCAGACAAAGAGTAAATGTAATCATCGTGTATTAATCTTTGGTTAAAATAATCGTTCTATTATTTCATAATTATTTGTACTCCCCGAACCCTGTATTTTATAGTTCGTTTCAAAGTGCGGTGCAAAAATAATGAATTGTTCGAAAAAAGAATAAAATAAAAGAAATATATAAACAAAAATCGCTACGGTCTCTTCTGTATAGAGGCTGTAGCGATTTCTTATCTTTTTGACAGACTACGCTCAATAATATACCAATGTACGAGTTTCCGTGGTACGTTCTAAGTTGTTATTTCTTGAACATGTTATCTCCCGTTTGGTCCAGTTACCATATTTATCTGTTTCCAGATACTTACATCTGTATTTGGTACTTTCCTCACCCTCTTCATAACTTGATAGATCTTCTATTGTAGATGGATGTTTATCTGTTCCTTCGTAAGTATATTTTCTTATAACCGGCATCATTCCATTGAAGTAACGGTGACATACGACTCGTCCATGTTCATCAAATTCATATTCTGTTGTTCCTTCTATACCATTCTCGTCCACTTCTTTGCGTAAATTCCCTTCACATGTAATTCGGAACGGCCCTACTGCTTTATTTATCATATATTTTTCCGGTCCTTGGTAGCTATATTCGTCTGTACCACGGCGCACAATGTTACCATTTTCATCAAATACTATAATACCATTCGTACTTGTTACACTCTTTACTTTGCCATATAATCCATATCCTTGCACAGCTGTAAAACGAGGAGCATTTATTTTCACTGTTTCTTTAGCTTGTTGTGTCTTTTCCTTTATGGTTTTTACTTCGTCAAGACTTTTACTTGAAGAAGTAGAGAAGTAAGATATATGACGGTTTATGGTCCATATCCGGTTTTCGTATCCGTCGTAATATTTCAGTCCTCTAAAGCGGAGAAAAGCATCATATGCCCTGATAAGATATTCATATTCCATGAAATTTTCTGGAACCGTAACTCGCATCGTAGTCCAGTTTCCGTGAGAGTCATATTCATATGCAAATGTAACTCTCAATGTAGTATTGAAAAATATATATTGAGAGTGTCTTTTCAGATTAATCTGATACACACCTCCTGTGTACTCCCACGAAGCCAGATCTCCCATTTCGTTATAAGTATATCGGTTCGTACATACTATTGTATCTTCTTTATAGATAAATTTCTCCTGCTTTTCTGTACACAATCCGTTATCTTTTTCGTAGGTATAAGTACATATAGAGCCTGTACAGTTATGAGCTTCCATAAATGGGTTGGAACTGCCGTATGCTTCCATACTGATCAGTCTTCCCGATGTATCAAACATCATTTTTCCTTTTTTGTCATTACTCTTGTTGAAATATTGTGGAGTAATTTCTTTCAATGTTCCGTCATTATAATATGAATAAACCTGATTAGCCCACATCATACCTCCTTTTCGTTTCACAAGTCGTCCCTGTTCATCATATTCAAAAGTCTGATCACTGGACACATGCGGATTTTTCTGTGGATTTCGATAGACTCCCATTAGTCTGTTTTTGTCATCATAGCGAAATGCATATACTTCAATCAGCATGCGCCCTTTGTCGAAAAAGTGGCTTGCCCATTGCAGTTTACCCTGCTCGTCAAAAGTATACTCGGCACCACCTATTGGTTGGGCATATTCTACTTTCGATACATCTTTTCTCAATCCCAGTTTTATACGGTCATCCGGATAATTTACAAAGTCCGGATAATAAGACTGTGTAAAATTCTCTTCATTATAATATACTTCGGGATAATAGAGTGGCAAAGGATTATGCAGTACATACAGCGGTGTGTAATTTTTTTCCTTCTGAAATACTCCGCCTTCCGAACAAGCAGAAAGGAAAACAGCAATTATAGCCGTAAATAAGATCTTTTTCATGGTAATATGTATTTATAGGTTGTTTACTTTTTTCAAAGTAAGTAAATTAAATTGGAAATAACAAGTAGACGTAAAGTAAATCGCCACAATACTTTTATTGTATTGTGGCGATTTATTAAACCTGTTAAAATGATGGATTTATCTTTTTTAATCAGAGATTATTACATCGTTATGATTTGATCCTGATTGTAATAAAAGATTTATTTCCCTTTATACATATCCTCATAATACTTCTGATAGTCACCCGAAGTCACGTTGTCCATCCATTCCTGGTTGTCCAGATACCAGCGTACAGTCTTTTCGATACCCTCTTCAAACTGCAGGCTTGGTTCCCATCCCAGTTCTTTCTGAAGCTTGGTAGAGTCGATGGCATAACGCATGTCGTGTCCCAGACGGTCGGTTACGTAGGTAATCAGATCCATGTCTTCACCCTCTTTTCTACCCAGCAGACGGTCTACAGTATTGATTACCACCTTGATGATGTCGATGTTTTTCCATTCATTGAAACCGCCGATGTTGTATGTTTCCGCAATCTTTCCGTTGTGGAAAATCACATCAATCGCACGTGCATGATCTTCTACAAACAGCCAGTCGCGCACGTTTTCTCCCTTACCGTATACCGGCAACGGCTTGCGGTGACGAATGTTGTTGATGAACAGCGGAATCAGCTTTTCCGGGAACTGATACGGTCCGTAGTTGTTCGAGCAGTTGGTTACGATAGTCGGCATACCGTATGTATCGTGGAATGCACGGACAAAATGGTCCGAACTTGCTTTCGAAGCCGAGTAGGGGCTGTGCGGATTATACTTGGTATCTTCGTAGAAGAAATCCTTACCGTATGCCAGGTGATGCTCCGAAGAAGAAGCCGTAGTAGTGAATGGAGGCTCGATACCTTCCGGATGTGTCATCTCCAGCGCACCGTACACCTCATCGGTAGAGATGTGGTAGAAACGTTTTCCCTTATATTTTTCAGGTAATCCTTCCCAGTACAGTTTGGCAGCCTGCAGCAGAGCCAGTGTACCCATTACATTGGTACGTGCAAAGGTAAACGGATCTTTGATACTGCGGTCTACATGGCTTTCTGCAGCCAGATGGATGATACCGTCCACATGATACTGCTGCATCAGTTCCATCATCTTGTCGAAGTCACAGATATCCGCCTTTACGAACACATAGTTCGGCTGGTTCTCGATATCCTTCAGATTGGCCAGGTTACCTGCATAAGTCAGCTTGTCCAGATTGATGATGCGATACTCCGGATACTTGTTTACAAACAGGCGTACCACATGGCTTCCGATAAATCCGGCACCGCCGGTTACGATAATATTGCGTTTAAATTGTTCCATAATTACTAGTCGTTTTTTGAATCGTTATTTTTTCAGTGCATCCATATTAGCCATACATACTTTCAGCGAGTCTGTCCAGTATGGAATCTTCAGACTGAAAGTCTGTTTGATTTTTGTCTTGTCGAGCACCGAATATGCCGGTCTTGTCACCGGGCTTGGGAATTCATTGCTGTGACACGGCTGGATATCACATTCCGTATTTCCTGCCAGTTCTGCAATCCGTTTGGTAAAGTCGTACCACGAGCATACCCCTTCGTTGCTGAAGTGGTAAATTCCCGTCTTGCTGTATCCCTGCTTGGGCTGTTCGGCAGCATAATCATCCAGCACCGCCTTGATGGCTACTGCCAGATCCAGTGCATAGGTCGGAGTACCTGCCTGATCGAACACCACATTCAGTGCCGGCTTGGTAGCGGTCAGGTTCAGCATGGTCTTCACGAAGTTTCTGCCGAATTCCGAGTACAGCCATGCCGTACGCAGAATCACATGATCGCATCCGGTCGCTTCGATAAACTGTTCTCCTTCCAGCTTGGTCTGTCCGTATACTCCGGTCGGTGTACCCTTCTGTTCTTCGCGGCAAGGCGTATTGTACGGATCCCCTCCGAATACATAGTCGGTAGACACCTGTACCAGCAGTCCACCTGCCTCCTTCATGGCTTCTGCCAGAATCCTGGGAGCTTCAGCATTCAGTTTCCGGCACAGCTCTACATCACTCTCAGCCTTGTCCACATTGGTATAAGCCGCACAGTTTACAATACAGTCAATCTTTTCCTTCTTCACCATTTCGTATACCGCATCGGCATCTGTCATGTCCAGAAAAGTTGTTTCCACACCTTCCGCTTCCACCACATCGGTAAACAGAAAGCGATATCCTGTATTCTTGCTTATGATACGCATTTCATGGCCCAGCTGACCGTTTGCGCCTGTCACTAAAATATTCATGATTGTTTCCTTCCCCTTATTATTTGTATAAATCTTCATTGTAATCAAACAGCCAGTCGGCATCCTTCAGTCGGGGATGATGCTTGTCCTTTTCAGACAGAATCACCTTATCCGCCGGTACACCCCAGTCGATACCCAGGTCCGGATCATCCCATGCCAGTGCCCCTTCGCTTTGCGGTGCATAGAAGTTGTCGCACTTATACTGGAAAATCACTTCCGGAGTCAGTACACTGAAACCGTGTGCAAATCCGCGTGGAATGAAGAACTGGCGGTGATTCTCCTCAGTCAGTTCCACAGCCACATGCTTTCCGAAAGTCGGCGAACCCTTGCGGATGTCCACAGCCACGTCCAGCACAGCCCCCTTGATGACACGTACCAGCTTGCTCTGTGCATAGGGCGGCTTCTGAAAGTGCAGTCCGCGCAATACACCGTAACCCGACTTGCTTTCGTTGTCCTGTACAAACTTCACGGTACGTACCTGTTCGTTGAAGTTCCGTTCCGAGAACGATTCGAAGAAATACCCTCTGTCGTCTTTAAACAGGCGCGGTTCGATAATCACCACACCTTCTATATCTGTTTTAATTACATTCATATCAATCCAAGTTTTCTTTACCTGTGCGTTCCACTTCTTCAATCACTTTCAGCAGATATTGTCCGTACTGATTCTTCAGCATCGGCTGGGCTTCCTCACGCAGTTTGTCTGCAGTAATCCATCCCTTACGGAAAGCAATACCTTCCAGACACGCCACTTTCAGTCCCTGACGTTTCTCTATCACTTCAATGTAGGTAGAAGCTTCCGCCAGTGAGTCGTGTGTTCCCGTATCCAGCCATGCAAAACCACGTCCCAGCGTCTGTACCTTCAGTTCCCCGTCTTCCAGGAACCGCTGGTTCACAGTTGTAATTTCCAGCTCTCCGCGAGCCGATGGCTTGATACCTTTCGCCACTTCCACCACCTTGTTCGGGTAGAAATACAGACCCACTACCGCATAGTTCGATTTCGGGTGCAGCGGCTTTTCCTCTATCGACAGACAGTTTCCGTCCTTGTCGAAGTCAGCTACCCCGTATCGTTCCGGATCGCTTACCCAGTAGCCGAATACGGTAGCCTTCTGTTCCTCTTCTGCAGTGCGTACCGCTTCGTGCAGCATGGCGCTGAATCCATTCCCGTGGAAGATGTTGTCACCCAGCACCAGACAGGCCGAGTCGTTTCCAATGAATTTCTCCCCGATAATGAAAGCCTGAGCCAGGCCGTCGGGAGAAGGCTGTTCTGCGTACTCAAAGCGTACACCGAAGTTGCTTCCGTCGCCCAGCAGACGCTGGAATCCCGGAAGATCCTGTGGTGTAGAGATAATCAGAATCTCGCGGATGCCGGCCAGCATCAATACAGAGATTGGATAGTAAATCATCGGTTTGTCGAAAACAGGGAGCATCTGTTTGCTTACTCCCTTGGTGATAGGGTACAAGCGTGTACCGCTACCGCCGGCTAAAACGATACCTTTCATAAATATAAATTAAAATGTAAAATGATTTTCGTAATAGAATTGCTTATAAATAGATAGAAATTCATCAAGAAATGTTTGATGATATTTGGGTTGAAGAATTCAAATTTAGTAGAATATGCCTTTAAAATATTAGTGTATGTATATGACAATTTCTTGAATTCTTCTAATTTGCTTTAGAATATAAACTTCTAATTATTAGGGTTTAGAAATTATTTTATTTCAGCTTTAGGATTTTTGATGGAAAATCCGTGTTTTTTAAAGAAAGTGCACATACTTTTAACATGTAAAAGTGTTTTTTTTCCTAGCTTGGCACTGGCTCTTAAATGATTATGAATCATTTTGGCATCAGGACAATATATCACAGGCTTTTTCATTTTCCAGCATCTTAGGCAAATATCTTCATCTTCCATATATAGAAAATAATCCAAATCGAATCCGCCTAGTTCTGCATAGGTATCTTTGGACATAAACAATGCAGCACCAATGGCCCAGTCTACAGCTTGAGTTTTTTTGAAGTTTAAATTTTTACAGAGATATTCGCTTACTGTTTTGTTATTTGTACTGTCTTTTCCTTTAGATATTATACGAGCAAATAGTGCCTTTAATGAAATGAATCCTCTGACTGAATATTGAATAGAGTGGTCTGGATTGAGAAGCTGTGGAACAACAATACCAGCTTGTGGATTTTGCTGCATACATTGTAATAGCTTATCTAAGCTGTCTTTCATTAATACAATGTCAGGATTGATGATTGCTACATATTTTCCAGTAGATGCAAATACTCCTTTGTTGTTGTTTTCTCCAAATCCCAATGGAATTGTATTTTTTATAATCTTCACTTCTGGATAATTTTGGGAGATAAATTCAACGGAGCCATCTGTAGAACAGTTGTCGACATAAATCATTTCGAAGCTGGCCTGTGGAGTGTTTTCTTTGAAAATTGAGTGCAACAAAGCCTTGAGGTATGAAAGATGATTCATACCTACAGTAATAATGGATAATGTGTACATATCTTATTTCTTAAGATTTTCTTAGATATATAATAGGAGAGATGTAAGTTATACTTACTGCTTTAGTAATTGTATATATGCCTGCTGATATGATTCTGACATAATCTGAGCAGTGTATTTTTGTAAATACAGATTTTGTATGCAGTTTCTTATTGTGTTGGAATCAAGATTGATAATCTTTTCTATTTTGTGAATAATGTCTTGTGGATTCTTATGGTTGATGATGTATCCTGTTTGTGTATCTCTAATGTTGGCAAGAACCTCTTGATGTGACGGAATATCGGATAATAACATTGGTAAGCCCACCGACATACTTTCCAAAATAGTGTTGGCTAATCCTTCTACATCCGAAGCCGAGATATAATAATCCGATGCTTTTAAATAATCATAAACCCGTGTTGTAAATCCAGGCATGATTATATTTCTATTCTTGATTTTATTCAACTCATCCCACATGGGACCTTGTCCCAACATAATTATACCAATATTATTGGACGTAATTTTATTAAAAGCTTCAACAAGAATATCTGGATTCTTTTCTTTCGAGAAACGCCCTATAAAGATAAAGTATTTTATATTTTCTTTTAGACCAAGTTCTTTTTTTAATGTTTGTTTTTCTTGTTCATTATATTGCCATATAGGTAGGGATGAACCATTGGGAATACTTAAAATATTCCAGCCTTTATATTGCTTGTACAATTCTCCTACACTTTCAGCACATCCAATCGGCAAATCACATCTTTTTGTAAAGAAATTATTTAAAGCTATAACTATATTGCCTTTTAACTTTCCATACATAATCTGTTGTTGTAAACCTGGATATATGTGGATTGTATATACTCTTTTAAATTTTTTGGGAAGAAAGCACATTAAATATAAAGAGCGTGCACAATGTGAGTGAAGTTCATCGGGGTTAATTTCTATAACCTTTTGCTTCAAAACCTGAAATAGCTTGATTGGTGATAATTTTGTATTTGGGGCTAGTTGATAGATGTGAATAGGAAATTGTTTGAACTCTTGTAGCCGTGAGTTTTTCTTTTCCGGAATCAAAGTAATGATAGAAACTTCAAATTTTGAAAAATCAATATATTGAATGATATTATACATCACATTGACAGGTCCCTCGTTACATAAAGATGATACAAGGTAACATATATGAATTTTATTCATGATAATTTACTTTAGAATACTTTCTTTTATCTTTTCCAATAAGGTATCAGCTCTTTGAATATATTTGAGATTGATTTGATTAATTTTTTGAGCATCAAATATTGTATCTAATTTATCAATAGCTTCTTCTATTGGTTGTAAGTTGGGTGATTGACCTAGATTAAAATGTAGGTCTGTTAGGCTATAGTCCTCTAATATTCGGAAAGTTTTAGAATCTCCTTTATTTGCAAATCGTTTTTTATCCCAATCTATGGCTATTACAGGTTTACAGTTTCTAAGGCCGAATACGGAGTCATGAAAACGTTCTGTTACAATCAGATGGCAATGTTTGAATAAACCTGCCCAACCCAAAGCGTCGACAGTTGCAACCTGAATATCAACGTAAGGATTATAAAATGTAGATACAAGGGTATAACCTTTTTTTTTCAATAAATGTGCAAGTTCTTTTCTGTAAGGAAAGTTGATGTTAAAATTGTAAAGAGCAATTTTCTTTCCGGTAAGCCGTTTAGCGTATCGTTTCGGTAGTGTAAAAGTATTTACATCCAGATAGAATGTTGGATCTGGTTGCTTATTAATACTTGCAGCATTGATATTCAACTGACTTGTTAAATAATTGATAGTCAGATTATCTCTGATTCCAATATATTTTAGATTAGAAATACTCGAAGTTAGTATTTCTTTTTGTTGTGCCGTTAAACTAAAATTTGCAGGTGAGGCACTGGCTGCAAAAAATATCTTTTTAGCCTTTAAGTTAGGGAAAGGCAACCAGTTGATACCAATTTTATCATTAATACATGCCTCTTCCAGAATAGTATCACTTCCTACACTAATAATATCGTATTCACTCAGTTTGTTTACAATATCAGGCTGGTAGTTGAATAAGTCCGTTTGAAATGGGGTAAGAGTAAATGTTTGTTTATAAGCTTTATTATATGCTATTAATCTGATTGCTGCATATAGTTTCTGTAAGAAAAGGGTGGACAAGCTTCTTTTTGTGGAAGTTTGTATACCGTTATTTTGTTTAAAGTCTGGAAAATCAAGAAAATGGATTGTTGCGTTAGGAAATGCTTTTTGGAAAGCTGTTTTTACTCCTAATGCTTGCATGAAAGTTCCAGGGTTAATACCTTTAGTAAAAGTAATGATTAGTATTTTCATATAAACTTTGTGTATAAAGAATAGTCATTTCTTTCTGATACGGCAACTTTATAATTCTCTTTGTATGCCCCTGC
The DNA here is from genome assembly GCF_027529745.1 of Phocaeicola acetigenes. Classification (NCBI taxonomy): domain Bacteria; kingdom Pseudomonadati; phylum Bacteroidota; class Bacteroidia; order Bacteroidales; family Bacteroidaceae; genus Phocaeicola; species Phocaeicola acetigenes. The sequence continues at coordinate 442,847 of NZ_JAPZVM010000001.1, read as the reverse complement.
GCCAATTAATACTATAGGAATTTCATTGTCAGGAATATTAAGCATATTTTTTATGGTTTTTAGCTGTTTTTGTTTATGCCCCATAGTAAGTGGAATATTGGCTACTCCATAAAAATGTAATGCATACATCAGGTTCATTGCGTATATTCCACCATCTACATATACTTGGTTTAATTCATGAAAATTATATCTACTTAAGTTTCCACATAAAAGAATGGCATATTGCATATCTTGATAAAAGCCATTGCATCCTTTTTGCAGGTTGAATAATAATTTTTTTTGTTGTTCATCTTGAAAAATATAAATGCTCCAGCTTTGTCTATTACATGCAGAAGGTGTTCTTTCACATAATTTTAAAGCTTTTTTTATGAGATCTATTTCTATGGGTTTATTGGAAAAGTCTCTGATGGAGAATCTGCTTTGAGAAAATATTTCGAAATTCTTTGATGAATTCTCTTTAATATCTTCGTAGTTAAAATAGTATATGCCTCCTGACTCGTTTGTTTCAACTTTATTTTTACTACAGAAGTCTGAGAAAAGGTGTTCAATTTTCTGCATATCAGCTCCCAGTTCTTTATTGAAGCTAATATATTTTTTTATAATAGAGCAAATGTCATTGACGGTTTCTTTACTTCCTCTTATTTGAAGGTAGGTTTGAAGGTCTTTTAGTAGGTTTATAACTTTTGCTTGACCAAATCCAATCTTAACTTTACCTATTGACATTCCTTTCTCAATGGCATGAGCACGAATTATCAGATCGGTTTTTAATTTTTCTGAATCCTTGAATTTATTGCCATCAGCTATATATTTTGTACATGCAATAGCTTCCAAAAGTTTTTCATGTACAATTCTAATCAATAAGACAATGCGTGATTGTTTCAGATATTTTTTTAGCATGACTTGATAGAGTTAAAGTAATTAATGTATTTTTGAGAGATAACTTCTAATGAATAATTGTCATGAGTGTATTGTGCTAAGTTGTTTTTTATTCTGATATACTCTTTTTCATCTTGGTTACTTACTTTTGTTAGAACTTTTTTCAGAGATTCTTTATTATTTACAGCAAATAAAAATCCGTTAACTGTATCTTCTATTCTTTCACTAAACCCTTTAATATCAGATGCTATTACAGGAAGATTGTAGTAGTAGGCTATCATGTGTGGCCCACTCTGTGCTACATCTTCATAAGGGAGTATTAAATATTGATGTTTGGAAAATAGTTCAGGAATCTCATTGTCGTCAATTCTTTTAAAGAAAGTAGTGATATTTTTATTTGTGCCAATTAGAAACTGATACTTTTCGATGTTATCACACTTTCCTGCAATTGTAAGGTGAAATTTTTCTTGTATGTTATTCGGAAGTTCTGTTAGTGCATTGATAAGTAAATCAAGTCTTTTATTTTCTTTCACATTACCGAAAAATAGCAAGTTTATTTTTTTGTTATCAACATGATAGTTGTTTGTAAGGGTATTACCATAACTTTTTAATGTCATGGTACATTCTAATACTTTCTTTTCTGGGAAGTTTTTATTGAAATAATTCAATAGATGCTTCGAAAAAATCTGGAAGTATTGATTGTTCTTGAATATATAATTTACATACCATGTCATGAGTCTTTTATTAGGCCACCCTTTATAGGGTATTACATTGTGGGCTGCATGAATGACAGGTATGTTTTTACTCATATAAAAAAGAATAGGATAGTAGAAGGGCATTCCTAAATAGTCTGAATAAATGAACGAGGGTTTGTTCTCAAGAATTCTTTTTAATATATTATAATATTCAGGAATAATTCGTATGTCCTTTCCTCTATGTGTTATGGTATATATTGTAGCATCTAGGTTGGGTGGAAGTGCTATCTTGTTGCTTTGATGTTTAATTACATACCATTCAATTTTGTATTCTGAATGCTTCTTTAAATAGGGTACTATACTAAAATCTACATCAATAAAATAATCTGCTGTGATCCATGCAATAGTCTTTTTTCTATTTATCATTGTTTGTTTGATTTTAGAGTTGTTAATATTGCTAAACCTAGTACGGAATAATTCAGGTGATATTTTTTCTTATTAAAAAGCCATCTGATAATACTTATTTTATTATGCAATAAATCTAATCTTATAGCTCGAGCTTTTTTCTTGATAAAAGAATTTTCTATTTTGTTTTTTATCAAGCATAGAGTTTCGTAATCAACTATATTGTTAGGCTGTAAAGTCGCTATAAACTTTTTATACCATTTATATTCTATATTGATTGCTTCTAATTTGATTTTGGTATTTCCTGTGCGACTGATTGTTGATGGATTTGTACGATAGAAAAAAGTAGGAGTGTTAATGTTAGCTATACCTTTCTCTTTTGCTGCTAAATAGGCTGTTATATCATCAGACCCCCAAGCTAATGGTAGTTTATAGAAACCATTTATTTCTCGTAAATAGTCCGTCTTAAAGCAAAAATCTCCTATAAATTGCATTCGTCCTTCAATTCTATGTAACATAAAAGAATATATTGATTCGTATTCCGCTCTATCAGGAGTAATACCTACATGTTTATTTTCAGGATCAATCAGTATAGTTCTTGCATGATATATTTTTAAATTTGGATATTTTTGTATTATAGTTACATATTGTTCTAATGCATCAGTAGATAACTTGTCATCATCTCCCATACATATTACGTAATCTCCAGAAGCATAACTAAGACATTTGTTCCAATTGTCTACTACATTGATGGCACCACAGTTCTTTTCATTTTTAAAATAGCGTATTCTATGGTCTGAGTAAGAGTTGACAATTGAATCCAAGTCTTCAGGAGATGCATCGTTGACAATGATTAACTCGAATTTGGGATATGTTTGCGATAAGATGCTATCAATACATTCTTTAAGATACTTGGCTTTGTAAGCGGGAATTAGAATTGAAAATTTCATTGTTCGTTGTTGAGTGTTTATTGATTGATAAAGCGAAGCAATCTATCATATAGAAAGTTACGCATATTGTTATAATTTCAGACCAAATCCATGAGCCTGCTATATTGGTAAATATTTGATATATAATATATAATTTTAAGAATACAAGATTACTGGGAAATTTGAATTTTAAAGGATAATAGAATAAGGTAATTATCAATAGTAAACCTATTATTCCCCATTGGACATAAATTCGTGCATAACCTACGTCTGATTGGAAGAATCCATAAGAATCATTTAGTTTTAATTCGTTTTTTCCCATTGAGGAATCAGTATGATATTGTCCATTGCCCAATATCCATGTTAAAGGATTGTCGGAATATTGAGTAAAATAGTACTCGTATTCTAAGAAACGCACATTAGTATTTCCTGATTTATTATCTTTGACTTGCTCTTCCGTTAAATTTATTAGGGAACCGATAATAGAATCATTCTTCACATTAATAGTGAATATATTGGCAGATATAATTAAAAGTACAGATAGTATCCAAATATATTTCCATTTTCTGAACAGGTATATTAAACTAATTATGAAAGACCAAAAAATGACTTGTCGTATTGTGGTCATAATAATAAGAGTGAAAGCTAATCCAGCTAAACAAAGATATTTCTTTGAATGTTGGCTTGTCCAGTTATTAAGAAACATAAAATAAGATAAGAATAAAAATCCTCGATTAGCTATTGTTATTCTGAATATTCCTCTAGCATCACTTAATTCTTTTTCTGTATCGAAGCCGAATACTATTTCAGGGGCTTTATATAAGGCGAATAAATATAATATTGTGTAGATAAAAAATTGTACATTAATAAATGTTCGGAGTTCTTTTTCAGTATATTTTTTTTTGTAAAGTAGAAATATGAAAATGATGGATAAAATTGGAGCGGTACTTCTGTAACCTAATGATATGGGCTGATTCCAAATGAGCCAACTCATTACAATTGAAAATACTATGACTAATGTCAATTGCTTAAATCTTTTCTTGATATAACTATTCTTACAGTTCTTAAATTCTTTATATGTATATAATCCCATTATTGGTAAAAGGATAAAATAAAGAGCTTTAAGGATAGTCATATTAAATCCTACATACATAAATGCTTGCCATGAGATAATAGGAAAGGCATAAAGTAATATTGTTCTAAATGAGAATGATTTAGTCATTATAATAATATTTTATTACCACTCAATGAGGAGTGATATTATTTGTTTTTAATATAATGTTGCTTTGTCTTATTCATGAGTTTTGTAATCATTAATGGCATACAAATCCCTGATAAAGAGTATATTATTACCCCCCCCCATTGGCTGTTAAACTCCTCTATAATAGGGAAATAAGCTAATTGCTGTATTGGTCTATTTTGTATGGAGATGATTAAAATACTTGCCAGTTTAAATGACAGGAAGTGCCAAGTTAGAATAGGTAGTGTGTTGTTTCCAATATATATAAAGGAGTTTTTTAATGCTTTATATTGAGACTTGTTTATCCTGTCACTTATGTGCAGTGTTAAAAGCGTACCTGCTATGGCTGCAATAGAGTAAGGTATAATATTTATATAGTCAAATCTCAACATGGAAGTAGGGATAAGTAGAGAAATGGCTAATACTATAATGAAATACAGTATGCTTATATAGTTGTTGTTCTTACATATTGTATGAGTACGTATATAATATCCTGAAATAAAGAAGAACGTACTCAATAAGGTCAATGAATTGATACCAAAATATGGAATTCGAAGATTAAAATAATTTGCAAAGATACAAGCAATAATTGTTCCTGCCAGAATGGCAAGCAGATGGCTTTTCCATTTCTTAATGATAAAGAAAGAGAGTATTGAGCCTAAAAATAATTGTTTAATAAACCAATATCCTCCTAATAATTGCTCATGTTCTCTCATTGCGGTGACTATTTGGAAAGCTTTCGATATATATTCTTTGATTGAATACAAGTGTGATACCTCTCCTTTGAATCCATAGCTGTCGTTGTAAATATTGAGATGGAAAAACAAGTTATGCAGGAGTAAAAATAAAAGGGCATATTTAATATAAGGAATGTATAAACCTTTGATTTTCCTCTTTATAAAATCAGTGTTGTTCGATAAATACTTTTCCTTAAAACAATATCCGCTGACAATGAAAAATAATGGCATGTGGAACATAATTATAAAGTTGGCTTCCATTTGCGGAAGTCCTGCATGTACTACGACCATTAATATGATACCAATAGCTTTGGCTATTGTTATTTTATCATCTCTCATAAAATACTTTTATTTCTTTATTAATGCTAGAATTTTTTTTCTTTCTTCTTTGCTTATACTGCAATAGCACGCTATGAAGAAAAGCACACTAAATATGATACCTTTAGTTAGAAAAGTGATAAGAATCTTATCTGATGGGGCTGGAATAAATTCATTTATGATTAGGTAAATAAGTGTACTGTATATTACAGGCGGAAGGAAAGATCTGATAAATACTCTCTTGGAGTTTATTTGCATTTTTTGAGGCCAATAGTAAAAATAATAGAAAATATACTGTACAAGCAGATATATCATGAAAGCGACAACTACTCCACCTATTTGATAATATGGTATCAGAAACCAAGCTGTTACTAGTCCAATAAGGGATGCCAAACAGGTATTGTATGTAAGAGCCCGAATATCCGAGCCGGCAAGTATCAGACTGGAGATAGCTTGGTTGTGCACACCTAATGTACAGATAAGCCATAAATTAAACCAAGGAATAAGATACAAATAAGAATTTCCAACATACATTGTAATGACTTCTGTTCCTACAGTCATCATGCCAAAAGCACAGAAGCTAAGTACAATGGATATATACTTAGTCCCGTCATAAGCTACCTTATAGTATGCCTCTTTATTATTTTGAGAAATAGCTTTCGCAGCGGAAGGTAATAAGGCGTTTAGAAATACACTGCCAAACATGCTGACAACTCCTATAATCCCATTTAATACACGATAGTCTGCAACGGATTCCATTGTTCCCTGCATTCCCAAAAAGACAGGCCGTAAGTTGTAGAAAGAAAATTGGAAGATGCTGAATGAAAAGATATTCAGGCAGTAGGGGAGAATTTCCTTTAGTGTTACTATGTCTATCTTAGGAATAAAGTTGATAAAGGGCGTTTCTTTTTTTATTTTAGAAACGGACATTGGTATAATACTGAATAAAGCGAAGGTAGTCAGAAAGAAATAAACGCTGATACTCAGATTTCCATATACTGTAATAAATAGAATAAGGATTTGCAGAAGTTTGGGAATGATGGTTCTTCGCTGAATCCATGCCACATTTTCTGTTGCTTTTATCAATTGGTCGAAACAAGAAGAAGACCAGCTTACAAAGGCACTGGCTGCCAATATATAGAACAATGTTTTTAAAATACTATCTTGGTCTGGGGTTAAGTTGAATATCTCGGAGGAGAAAAATGAGATACCTACCAGTACTAAGGCATTTAGAAACCCTACAATCCCGTAAAATCCCAGGCTGGTTTGAAAAAGCTTATTTGTTTTTATATAATCTTTTTTTGCCAACCATGAGGAGAAGAAACGGACATTGGTGGAGTTGAACCCCATATCCATCAATTGCATATATACATTGATGGACATAGCTAATCCGATGATTCCGTATTCTGATTTCCCGAAATGGTTGATTAAGATTGGGACTGAGATAAAACCATATACGGCATTTACCAGATTTACAATCAGGCTCCATATTACCCCGCTGGCTATTTTTTTAGCACTACCCATTTCTTTTTCTTGTTTTATAGTATCGTTTGACAGTTCCTAATGCTTCTTTAATTCCCTTTTTGTAGTTGGCTTTTAGAGCCATTTTTCCATAACCAAGATTTTTGAAAGATAAAATTCCTCCAGATAAAAGTTGCACGATAACAATTCTCCATCCAACATAATGTCTGCGAGTATATTGGTAGTTCTGCATATCACGTACACAGTCTACGTTGAGTACTTCTTCGGTTATATATCCGGCTTTTACAGCTGCATCAAATAGTTTTTTACCGTTTTGTGTGCGTATAAAACAGAAGTTTTTTCCATCAGATTCTGTAAAGTCTGGATATCCGTCCTTGGTATTCCATGCATCTCCCGAAGCAATGTCTGCTAGAAGTCCGATACCATCGGGGCATATTTTACATCTGAAACCAAGATCTCTTCCCAAGATTTTTCCCCAACTATCATTATAGGTCATCTGTGAGGTGTTTCCGTTTTCAAATTTTACAGTGAAATAGCCGGGCCATCCGTTTCCTCTATATTGCAAAGAAAGAGGAACTGTAGGATTATCAAAGGTTTGAATGGCTTTCATGGTTGCGTTGTAACTGGGCATCCCTGCGCAGAATATTGCCAGGAAAAATTTAATTCTGTTCTGATATTTGGGATAACAAGCCAGAAGATTTTTGATTCCTGCTATATCACAGGGCTTTCCTATAAAGGCATACGTATCTGTGTTTGCATCTAAAATGTCAAAGATGCGGTCAAATATCAGTGCCGGGGCATAACGGGAAGCGTTCCTACTTAATATTTCATCTTTGGTTTTGCTGATATGTAATTTATTATATAAGAAACTGCCTTGTTCTGTACCTACGTGCAGAACTGCATCTATTTGGTGAGACTCTAATAGGTAGATGGCTAATGCAGAAGTAACTCCGCCCGAAGAAGAAGACTGGCGAATGTGTTTATTTGTAGCCCAAGCATTAGATACTGTTTCAATATTTCCCCAAACCGAAGTGTTCTTTTTCGTTTTGGTTGCATGTACGTGAATTCCGGGGCATAGTGCTGTGATAATTTTTTCCGATTCAGAATTTACGCGCTGGAAGTGTGGTCTGTAAAAGCCTTTTGTATTAAGTTTCATTGTGCAGTTAGAATCAATTGCGCTGCAAAGACCACAACCCAAGCATAAGTCATTTTTTATGATAGTTGATATTTTAGTCATAACTTCATTCTAAGTTTAAGAATTTACTCAATGCTTTCTGTATTTTCTTTTTATTTTCCTGAATGGTTGTGTGTTGTTGATGTTCTATTTCTGTTTTTAGTGCTTCTCTGTTGGAGAAAGATTCCTGAATCAGTTGGAGAATTGCGGAATTATTATCTTTCTTCATGTCTGCCAGATGAGAATAACTTAATGTATCAGCGAATAATCCGTTGAATTTTCTACTATAAGCCATGGGGACTACAGGGACTCCGGTAGAAAAGGCTGCAATAGTAGAATGCATTCTTGCTCCCATAAAGAAATCCATACCGGCAATGTAATTTTTGGCTTCTATAGGTCCTAAAAAGAATTCGGAAAGAATCAGGTTAGGATGACTGTACTTTTCGTATATTTCGAACGATACTTCATAATCGTTTTCGATATTTTTTTCTCCCAATACAACATGGGGTATAAGGTGTAATTTTACATTTGGTAATGTAAGGAAATACTCAATGATTTTGCATATTAATTGTTGGTAATCAACGGTTAAGCCAAATTGATTGTTTCGGGTATATCCTCCGTTCCAAAGTAGTGCAGAAACATTCAGTCCTACATGAATGAATTGGGAATCAAATTGTTTTTTATGATATGGCATAAAGAAGGCTACATCAATATATTCTGTAATTTCTTTATGTGGTAATAATTCTTTAACATAATTGTAACTTTGTTTATCACGGGCCATAACTGATTTTGCCTTTTGTATTCCTCTAGTTGCACGTGTTTTAATTTCATCATTTTGGAAAGGACCAATTGTTTGTGGTAAGATACAAAGTGGTATATTGAATTTCTGACTTAATTCATATTGAGAGAAAATCCAATCAAATCTTGTTTTACCATATATATCAGAGAAACTGTCTCCTTGTCCAATATCTAGGATATAATCTGCATTTTTAAAAATTTGATAGTTTGATATATATTCTTTATATCTAAGAACGTTTTTAATGAATTGTTTCATATTATGGGATAAGGGAGTCCCACAAGCTATGTATTTGATTATTTTATGTCCTATTTTTATTGAATATTCTCCTGATACGATTTGACCGCTTTGAGGCAAATAAAAAGTATATGATATTCCTTGTTTAGAAAGGATTTCATCTAATAGGTACATTGTAGAAATACTTAATGCTACACATCCACGGTTACCACTAATGGTTGTACTGTTTGATAATATAATATTCATTTGGTATAAAAATTAATATAGTCTACATGATTTGCCATTAAAGTTATATTGAAGATTATGTGGCCTTTCACCTACTTTGTGAGCAGGAATACCGGCAACTACACTAAATGGTTCAACGTCTTTTGTTACCACACAACCTGCGCAGCAAACGGCTCCCTCTCCAATATGAACGCCTGGCAATATAATAACATTGGAACCAATCCATGCGCGATTATCTATTTCAACACTCATTTTTCTTCCTTTACAGCACCCAAAAAAAGGGTCTCTATGGTCATGTTGCTCTGTATAGATAGATACATTTGATGATAAATTTACATTCTCACCTATAATTAGATAATTTCTTGCATCCAATAAGGCATTGTCACCAATAATAGTTCCTTTTCCTACGGTTAATTTATGGGGAAAACGAATTTCAGTACGGAAATGAAATACTACGTGTTTAGCTATAGTAGCACCTAATCCTTGATATAAGAATTTTCTTAAGTGATTAGATGGTATTATAGAGATGTTGTATAATACGAATCTTCCTGCTCCAAATCGGAAATATTTTTCTATTGCATAATAAGGTATGGCTAACAGTTTGTATTGCCACTTTCTGTGTTTAAGGTATTGTCCCCAAAAAACTTGTAGTGGATAAAGCAAAAGAATGAATATCCATTTTGCATATAAAAACAGAATTGCGATAAGTAAGATTGTTTGTGCCATTATGTTTTAGTTTTATTCATATTCAATATCATTATCATCCACATTAAAAGAAACTTCTTTTTCTCTTAAATGTTACTTATAAGGTTATCTTATTGATAATATATTATTGTTTTTTGTTTCTTCCTGTACACCTTGCCACCCTGTCACCCTGTTTGCAAACTTATCCGATAGGGTTGCGGAATGTGCGGAACAGCTCTTTTTCCGCAATTCCGCAATACACGTGAAAATGGTTGCAAACGCCTGACAAAGGTGTACAAGGTGTACAGAGCTTCTTACTGTCCCTGGCGGAGATGATAGTCTTTCTCTTCGCTCATATATTTGTGAATCAATATATTGGTGAACTCATCGGGATTGTCTTTCACACTGTTCAGAAAGATGCGGAAGACATCGCAGTATCGCTGATATTCGGGCTTTAGCCCCTTTTTATCCGCAAATATGTGCGGGCACTCATTTTGGCGATTCTGCATACGTCTCCGATAGTAAGTAACTTGCCGTCGACGGGTGTGGTCTTGCGTACCTGCTCGAGGTACTTTCCTGTCTCTACATAGTAGAGCTGGTTTTTTGTTTTAGTCATTGTTTAATGGTTAATAATTATTAAATAGTACCGTTCCCTTACCCTTTATGCAGGGTAATTTGCGGTTTGCTCTTTCTGAAATTTAAGTCTACCTTCGTACTGATAACTTTAATCTGTAAGACTATGAATCAAATTACATTGAGCCTCTTCAGAGGCTATGCCGACACGTGTCCTGTCGAAACCACCTTGTCCGAAATCGTCCGTATTATCCGTGAAGACAGCTCCGTACGCGACCGTACCGAGAAACACCGTTATTACCTCTCTCAAGGCAATACGAAGGCAGCTTCCCGCGAGAAGGCATCGTGTCCCTGCTTTGCGGTGGCTGTCCGTTTCCGGGGTGGAAAACAGTTGGCGCATATTTGTGGATGGACCGGACTGGGGATGGTAGACATCGACCATATTCCCGCGGACCGGCTTGCGGAGGTACGGGAAAAAGTGGTTTCCGATGCTCATACGCATCTTTGTTATACTACTGTGAGCGGACAAGGCCTTCGTATTCTTTATCGTCTCAATCTGCCCGAAGGTTTCGGAGAAAGTAGTGAGGCTGTTTCCGTTTATCGGAATACGTTTCTGTCGGTTTGCCGTTACTATACCGGTCTCACCGGATGCGAATGCGATCTTGCCTGCAAGAATGCAACCCGTTTGAGCGGACTGGCACACGACAGTGAGGTGTACTTTCATCCCGAAGTGACAGCCTTCGAGACAGAGAAGGTACAGGAGGGGGCGAAGAAGCGTAACTACCGTTTGGAGCGTGCCGTTACCCTGGCAGGCCGAAGGCTGCACAAGGAGGGTATTGAGTTTGTACCCGGACATCATAACGAGTATGTGATGCGTATGGGGTATCTGTTCAACGAGTATGGTATCCCTATCGAAGAGTCTGTAGAGTGGGCAAAGGTGAAGTTTGCTGCCTACGACGGGGATATAGAGGCCATTTTCCGTTCCTGTTATGCCGACGAATCCAAGTTTGGCAAGAAGCAGCTGAATCCGGACAGGGAGAACGGAAAGAGCATGCGTCCCAAATATGCCAGCGTAAGGGAGATAGAGTGCTTCCTCGACGGGCAGGCTTCGTTTCGCCACAATACCATTACCGGTTATTGCGAGTGTCTTCCGCGAAATGCAGAGGAGGGCACGGAGTATGTGGAACTGACCGACCGCTACGTCAACTCGCTTTGGCGACGGATGTGTAACGAGGGAATGACGGTGAATCTCAACGATCTCCGCAATGTACTCCAGTCGGAGTATGTCCGTCCGTATAATCCTTTTGAGGAGTATTTCTCTGCGCTTCCGGAATGGGATGGTACGACCGACCATATCCGTCTCCTTACCGACACGGTGCATGTATGCAGGGGAGAGCAGGAGGTGTTTGCCGAATATTTCAAGAAATGGCTTGTAGCAGCGGTAGCATCGCTGCTCGATGCTGCAACCATCAATCATGTGATTCTGGTGCTGGTAGGACCGCAGGGGTGCTACAAGACCACGTGGCTCAGCCGCCTGTTGCCTGAAAATCTGCAACGGTATTTTCATATCAAGTCCAACTATAATCGCGTGACGAAAGATGATCTCTTCGGACTTTCGGAGTTTGCGTTGGTTTGTCTCGAGGAGATAGACGAGATGAAACCCTCGGAACTGAGTCGTCTGAAGGCAATGTCGACCATGCCGCACATCAGCGAGCGGCAGGCTTACGGGCATTTCAAAGAGTTTCGCACGCATATTTCCAGTTTTTGTGGTACGACGAACAAGATGCAGTTTCTCAACGACCCGACAGGAGAACGCCGCTGGCTTCCGTTCGAGGTGGCGGAAATTGACAATCCGTTTCTTCATCCGGTGGATTATGAAGGTATCTATGCACAGGCTTATGCCTTGTGGAAGGGTGGATACCGTTTTTGGTTTACCGAGCAGGAAATCGAAACGGTGAATCGCCGGAACGTGGAGTTCAAGACTCCCGATTTGGAAAACGACCTTATATTTACTTGTTTCCGCTGCCCGCTGCCGGGAGAGGAATGTGATTTCGTGACGGTAGCCGATGTGCTGGCACGTATCGGTGGAGGGCTGAAGAATCCGCTTAGTCCTACAAAAGTGGGTATCATTATGCGGAAGGCAGGTTTCCAGCCGGTGCGTATAGGCAACAAGAGGGGCTATCGGGCGGTGGTACTTTCCGAAGAGGAAATCCGCCGTAACCGCAAGGCGATGGCGCGCTATACGGCACCCTTGCCCGATGATGAAGAGAAGGATCTCTTCGACTGACAGCTGGCTATGAAAAACTGACTGTTTCTGTGTCATTTTTGTTTCACGTATCATTGGCTGACGATTCGAGGATCGTTGGCTGATGATTCGAGGATCGTTGGGGTTCGATTCGAGAATCGTTTTATTTGAGTTGACAAGGCGTTTTTAATTGACAATGGATAATGGAAAATTGTCAATTATCAACTCTCCATTGTTAATTTTTAGGTAGCTAGGTATTAAGTGACGAGTTGATGAGGTGTTTGTTTGTATAAGTTTTTAAGTTCTTTAGTTTATAAGTTTGCGTGTGTTGGTTTGTGAGTCATAACCAACTTATAAACTCAAAAACTCATAAACTCATAAAGCCTTATGTCACGGTTTTCCCAAATATCGGAAGATGATTTCCACTTGCAGAGAGGTGAATATCTGTTGTCGGGGACGGTATCCGGTCTGTGCAAGTTCTTCACAAAGTGTTTTGTTCAATTTTATCCATGCTGCCAGTCGGTTGAGTGCCGAAACCGGACTAAGGTTGGGGGCATAAGCTTCGGCCAGTTCCCGTTTGTAATAAGGGCGTACAGTCCATTCTTTTTCTTCTTTTTGCTCTGCAAGGGTGAATTGGTTCATAGTATTCTTTTTTTTGTTTTATTCAGATAACAGATATATTATAGATATATCTAAATATACTAAAAAAAAGGGAGACTATAAACTGCTTTGTTCACTATTTTTCACAATCTTTCATCTTCTTTCTTTGTGCTTTTAATCTGTTCATATTCAGTGTGATAACCGGATGTATCTTTGTTTCAGATTAAATCAGTTGACAAGTTGTTATGAGTTTTTTAATTCTTTAGTTTGAGAATACCAACAAACTTAAGATGAGTTTTTTAGTTCTTGAGCTGATGAGTTTGATAACACCAACCAACTAAAAAACTTACAAACTCAAAAACTTAAACAAGCGCCTTGTCAACTTGTTACCTGAAACCTTGTAACCTAATTTATAACCTTAAAAACTTAAACTTATGGCTTTAAATTACAGTATTTCAATGCGCTCTTCCAATCCGGGAGATTCGGAAGCTGCGAAAAAAGCGTATGCAAAAGCTCAGATTGGCAGTAACGTGAGCTTGAAAACCATGTCGAAGCGGATTGCTTCGCAGACTACCGTAAACCGTGCCGATGTGATGGCCGTACTCACAGCCCTGGTTGACAACACTTTCGAGGTGCTCCGTGAGGGTAATCAAGTGGATTTGGGCGAATTGGGTAAACTTCGTCTGCAACTGAGCAGTGAGGGAGCCGATACACTCAAAGACTTTACTTCCGACTTGATTACAGGAGTGAACATTCAGTTTGTGCCGGGCGAGGATCTGAGAAATATCTTCGCGGGTATGGAGTTCAATCCGGTACCTACGCGTGATGCGGTACGTAAGGTTTTGAAAGCCCAGAAGGCCGGTGAAACCACCGTAGACATCACTCCGGAAAAAGCAGCAGAGGAGCCGCTTGGGTAAGTTAAAACTCCGGACCGGTTGCTCACGCAGGCGGCCCGGACCTAACCTAAAACTAAATTAGAATTATATTTATTAAAATTATTTTTATATGGAAAATTCTTCAAAACCTAAAAATGTGTGGGGCATTGTCCTCAAAGTCATCATTACCGTAGCTACAGCCATTGCCGGAGCATTGGGATTTAGCTCGTTTGTGTAGAAAGTTGACGAGTTGACCAGTTGACAAGGGAACAAGGTGTTATGAGTTTCTTAGTTCTTGAGTTTATGAGTTTGCGTATGAGGACATCAACAAACTGGCAAACTAAAAAACTTACAAACTTATACTAACAAGTGCCTTGTCAACTTGTCACCTGATATCTTGTAACCTAACTAAAAAACTCAAAAACTTACAAACTTACAACCCATGTACTTCCAGAACTTCCGAAAAATAGATACTATCGTGATCCATTGCAGTGCGACGCGTGAAGACCGGGATTTTCCGGTAGAAGCACTTCGGCGCTGCCATCGAAAACGGGGATTTGCCGATATCGGCTATCACTTTTACATTACCCGTGACGCAGTGATTCATCCGTGCCGGCCTTTGCATCAGATCGGTGCACATGCTGCCGGATGGAATGACCATAGCATCGGGGTGTGTTACGAAGGGGGACTAAGCCGGAAAAACCGTCCTGCCGACACTCGTACCTTGGCCCAGAAATGTGCCTTGCTGGATCTGCTCCGCCAGTTGAAAGCGGATTATCCGCAAGCGCGGATTGTGGGGCATACCCAACTGAGTCCTTATATCCGTAAAGCCTGTCCCTGCTTTGATGCAAGGAAGGAATATGCGGAGTTATAAAATGTAGAACGAAGATTGAAGAGTGAAGAGCCTGCGGCTTCCCAGCAGAAATTGATTAATCAATACATAAGTTAAGTGTCGGTTAGCCTGTCGGCTCTTCTTTTTTTATTTCACTCCTTAATAATATTTTCTTCGCTCTCCGTTCTTTTTGTCATTCTAAACGCGGTGAAGAATCTTACAAAAACGAGATTTCTTCACTACGTTCAGAATGACATTTTTATGTTTATCCTTTTTTGTTGTTTTGGAATCCGTAACCATAGCCGTATCCATACCCGTAGCCGTACTTCTTGCCATAGCCGTAACCGTAGCTGTTCTTGCGCTTGGTCATGTCGATGTCGTTGATGACGGTGGCCAGTTTGGCAAACTTCTTTTCGGCTTTCAGTTCGTTGATGTACTGGTATGCTACCTTCGGAGTGACTTCTGCACGGCAAACATAGAGACAGAAATCTGCCACACGGCTGACGATGGCTGTATCGGTCACGATACCGATAGGAGCAGTATCGAGAATGACATAGTCGTAACGCTCTTTAAGCAGGGCAATGGCATGGTCGAGTACCGGGCGTGCCACCAGTTCGGTGGGGTTAGGTGGTACGGCTCCTCCGGGCAGAATGTCCAGATTGGAATGGATGTCCGAAGGCTGTACCAGAGAGAAGATATCGGTATGTTCCGGATCGCTCAGGTAGTTGGTAATACCATGTTCACGATGTGAGATGTTGAATACACGGTTCAGACCGGGCTTACGGATGTCCATACCTACAATCAGTGTCTTCTTTCCGAGCAAGGCCAGACTGACTGCTAAATTTCCGGCTACGAAAGACTTTCCTTCGCCGGGCTGGGTAGAGGATACGAGGATGACTTTCTCGTCTTTTTCCAGCATAAAGAGAAGGTTGGTACGGAGTCCACGGAAGGTTTCTTCCATGATGTCGTTGTGGTTTTCACGCACTACGATGGCACCCTGTGCAGGTTTCTTGCAGCGTGGAAGTTCGGCGATAAGAGGTACGGCAGTGAGTTTCTGTACATCTTCTCCGTTTTCAATCTTGTATTTTAGTAAATCGATAAGATAGATAAAACCGACGGGAATACCCAAGCCTAAAATAAGGGCTGCCAGTGCGATGATTTTCTTCTTGGGAGCTACCGGATATTTATCGGGTAATGCCTGTTCGATGATTCGTCCGTTGGTAGCAGTGGCTGCCAGAGTGATGGCATTTTCCTCACGCTTCTGCAGCAGCATGATGTAGAGCTGTGCCTTGATTTCCTGCTGGCGGGAGATGGTGAGGAATTCCTTTTCCTGCTTGGGGGCATTGCTGATACGGCCTTCGAACTTGCTTGCCTGGCGGTCGAGATTACCCTTGGTGATGCGCAGTCCTTCGAGTACACTGGCTACGGTCGTCTGTACGCTGTGGCGCATGGCTTCGATGCCAGTCTTCATGTTTACTACGGCGGGGTTACTTTCTGAAGAGGTGCGGAGCAGGCGTTTGCGTTCGATAATCATGGTATTGTACTGATCGATGACGCTGCTCAGATTTTGGTCTTTCAAACCTACATTGGATGGAATGACTTCATCGGCATTGGCAGGATTGTTGATATAGTCGCGCAGGAATTCCACCAGACGGATCTGTGTCTGGTTTTCGATGCGGAGCTGTTCGTATTTAGAGTTTTCTTCCAAGGCTAATTTGGCATCGCTTGCCAGATCGGTGAGTCCGGATTTCTGTTTGAAGTCAGCCAGCTGGCTTTCGGTAGTACCCAATTCGCGATTGATGATGGAGATACGGTCTTCGATAAAATCAGCTGTTTTTTGTGCCACTTCGTTTTTCTCGTCGTTGGCATCTTGGTTGTAGAAAGCTACAAGGGTGTTGATGAAATCGACCGCGCGTTGCTTGTTGCTGTTTTTTAAAGCAATTTGTGCGATGGTGGTAGTCTTGGATGTGGGTTCTACGCTAAGACCTTCTCCATAGCTTTTTGCTACGGCAGTAGGAGAGGCGACGTAGGTAATGAGCCGGATGTCTTCCATCGGCTTGTCTTTTGCTTTCATTAAAGCCAAGATACTGTCGTTAGGAGTAAAACTGAAGACACCTACAGGGGTGGGCAATACGGCCGGAAGTGCATCGAACGTTTTTTCTTCCTTCATTTCTTCTTCATTGAGCATGTATTTCGCCTGTACACTCAATTTTCCTTCCGGAGTATAAATCATTTTCAGTCTGGCTCCTCCTTCCAGTTTTTCGGCTTCTTCCGGTGTAAGATAGACTTGTACAGGAGCATTCTTGTACAGGGGGGTGTTATAGCCGAAGGTACGGTCTTCTACAGTAGAAATGTACAGTCCCAAATGGGTTACGACTTTACGGATGAGGGTGCGCGACTTAAGAATTTCTACTTCATTGTCGAAATTGTTGGTCATGGAGAGTCCTCCCATTCCCTGTAAAGCTTCGATGGCTCCATTAGCCGCTTTCATGGCATGCGTGCGTGGATCGTCTTCTTTTACCAGTACAGCGGCTGTGACATTGTATATTGGTGTCTGGAAGCGCATGTATACAAAGGCTGCGCCTAAGCAGATTATGACACTGGCTACAAACCAGGGCCAGTAGATGAGGTATTTGAAAATCAGACGATAGAGATTGAAGTCGTCTTCTTTTTGTTCCGGTGTATCGAATTGGTTGTTTTCGTTCATAAGATTGATATGAGTTTTTAAGTTTTTGAGTTTTTAAGTTTTTAAGTTTGAGATTTAAGTTTTTGAGTTTTTTTATTTGCGTGTATAAGTTTTTGGTTTATTACTGTTTTGAGATTAACCAACTAAAAAACTTAAGAACTTAAAAACTTACTTTTTATTTTACAAGCGTAGCAATCAGGCTGGCAATGGATACCAGGATAGAAGTGGCTGAGATAACGACGCTGGTGGTGTTACCGATGTCGGAGTTCTTAGCCTTGGTTTTATTCGGAGTGACATAGAGGATGTCATTCTGCTGCAAATAGAAATGGGGGGAGAGCACAAGGTCGGATTTGGTAAGGTCGAGCATGACGATTTCACGTTTACCCTGTGCGTCTTCGCGGATGAGTTTTACATTGTCGCGTACACCGTATACGGTCATGTCGCCTGCCATGGCAAGGGCTTCGAGTACATTGACCTTTTCGTTGGAAACGGTAAAGGTACCCGGCCGAGTGACTTCACCCAATACGGAAATCTTGTAGTTTGCCATTCTTACGGTGACAATGGGAGTTTCTTTCAGATACGGTTTAAGACCTTCCCGAATCAGGGCTTCGGCTTCATTTTTTGTCATACCGCCTACCTTGAGTCTGCCCAATACAGGAAAGTCGATTTCTCCCTGATTATTGACCAGGTATTGTTGCAGAGAGGGCTGGGTAGTGGTATTGATGTTTGCAATAGCTGCGTTGAGTGGGGTTTGTACTGTAAGATTGAAAGGAGCTGCAGCTTGTGGGTCTGTGGTATTGACCGTGATGCTAAGCAAATCCTTTGGCATGATCTTGGCATCGTAGAGAGGAATCTCTTTTCCGTAGGCGTTTACAGTTTCGGGATCCTGCATGTAGGGTACTTTTTTGTAAGAAGTACATCCGGTAAACAGGATGCCTGCTGTAGTGATTACGATAAAATGTTTTAGCTTCATATTTTTTTAAGTTCTTTAGATTTTTAGTTTTTGAGTTAGTTGACAAGGCAGTATAAATTTGTAAGTTTTTTAGTTTTTAAGTTTGCGTGTATAAGTTTTGGGTTTATTACTGTTTTGAGATTAACCAACTAAAAAGCTTATAAACTCAAAAACACATAATCAACCAACTTATAAACTTAAAAACTTACGAACTTAAACTTTCTTTCTTCCAAACAAAGCCGCAAAGAACCCCTTTTTCTTGGGGGTATCGTGGTAGCTTTCTTCTTCGTACTTGCGCATGAGGTCTTCGTAGGAAAGTTTTTGGGTAACCATTTCGTAGATAGTTCCCCAGTCGGGCAATCCTCCGAGATTACGGTCGTCGATAAATAAGTCGGCTTTAAGTTTGCGTGAGTAGTGACGGTTGGCTCCTTTTTCTTCTTCCGGATAGTCTCGGTTGATGGCATAAAATTCAATACCTCGTTCACGGCAGAAAGTAATGGCTTCGTCGAGTAGGCGTCCTTCGCGCACAGTCCAAAGAATCAAGCGATGTTTGTCCTGCTGCAAACGGCGCAGAGTTTCGAAGGCAAAAGGTATTTCCTTACCTATTTCGGGATACTTGTGTTCGACAAGTGTTCCGTCGAAATCAATAGCTATAATCATAAAAAAAAAATAAGGATTTACTACAGGTCCGGGTACGCTTCGCGGTTACCTGTCACATTTTTATTTGTTGAAAGGTAAATAATAGAAATATATTTTTTGCAAAAATAAATCTTATTCCCCGTACGGCAAAGGCTTTTAAGAAAAAATAAGGCGTTCCCGAAAGATTTGAGTTTTCGGGAACGCCTTATAAATAAGAATAATACAAAGCTGTGTCTTAATATGCGTTTTTTTCGCCGTGAATAGCATTGGCCACGGTACGGTAAATGATGTAGAGGTCGAGACCGAAGCTCCAATGCTCAATATACCAGATGTCACCGTGTACACGGCCTTCCATGTCTTTCAACTCTTTGGTCTCGCCGCGGAATCCGGTTACCTGACTCCAACCTGTAATACCTGGTTTGACGAAATGGCGTACCATGTATTTGTTGATAAGTTTGGAGTATTCTTCGGTGTGCTTAAGCATATGCGGGCGGGGACCTACGATACTCATATCCCCCAACAGTACGTTGATGAATTGTGGAAGTTCATCGATATTGGTCTTACGCATGATATTACCCCACTTGGTTTTACGCGGATCGTCTTTGGTAGCCTGCAGTGTATCTGCTTCCTTGTTGACCTTCATGGAACGGAACTTGTAGCAATAGAACTCCTTGTCGTTGAGTCCGTTTCGTTTTTGGCGGAAGAAAATAGGACCAGGCATGGTAATTTTTGTGATGATGGTCACAATTATTAATATAATAGGGAATAAGGTGCAAAGGAAGAGCAGAGAAAATACGATGTCGAATGCTCTTTTCATTGCTTTATTCTCAATGCGGCTCAATGGGTCCGGACGTAAACTGAGGTAGGGTACATTGCCAATGAGGTTAAAGTATACCCGGTTCTGCAGATAGTTGTGCAAGTTGGGGACACTGTAGAAGTGGACCAGGTTATTCTCGCAATAATTGATAATAGGGAGAATGATATGGCCGTATCTGGATGGCAGACAGCAGTACAGGTAATGAATTTCGGGGTGCTGTTGCAGATAAGAACAAACTTGGTCGGGAGTTCCTAAATAAGGACACTCTTTAGAAAATTCAGGATTGGGTTCAAAATCGAAATAACCGTATACGCGATGGCCTGTAGAAGGGTCATCGGTAAGCTCGTGAAACAGCTCCCGGTTGTTTTCTGTACTACCTACCAATACAACGTGGTTTAAATTTCTGCCTTTCAGGCGAATTAACTTGATGATAGATCGGAAGATCAGGCGATGAGTAGCTATACAGATAAATAGAGTCAGTATGTATCCGCCGAAAAACCAGGAAAAAACATTCATATATTTGCCGATGCTGAGTAGAATGCCTGACAAAAATACGAAGTAGATGATAGTGCGGAATACACGGGTCACAATCTGATAGGTGAAGACTTTACGAAGATGTAAAACGACTCCTCCTTTCAGAGCACAAATGAAATAACATAAAACTAATGTAATATCAACTTGGAGCAGAGATGCATTTAAAACCTTATTTCCTTGGCTCATTGCCCAATGGTAAAAAAGGATAAATAATCCTCCACAAATGCATAAATCTCCAAAAATTACACAGGTTTTAATCAGCCCGCTGTAGCGGGTTGTATGATGATAATTTGCCATGATGTTTTGTTTGTCTCTTTAAAAAATAAATTTTTTGGTTATTTACTAACTCAACGTTGCAAAGATAGGCTTTGTTGTTGAAAATCACAAGTAATTCTTTTGTTGTTTTTAATAATGAACTTTTTCTTATTGGTTAATACATGTTAATTAAAAGCGTTTTTTTTGCTGTTTGTTATGTTGCATAACATAAAATAGCTATCTTTGCATCGTGTTTTTCATGGTATTAGATTTAAGGTTAATGAAGATTGGGAGTCTGGGAAGATTCCCTTTTTTTATATCTGTATATAGATGAACATATTTCATTAATATGACAAATTAGGGTGGCGGGTTTACGGATAGACAAAAAGTATCCGGAGCTATGTGTGATATCTTGGAATAAAAAAATCTGGAGCTCCAAGATGGTTTTCAATTTTATTTTTTACCTTTGTTTCTAATAAATTTTACTTAAAATGCTATGAATATAAAAATCCGCCTGATCATTATGAACTTCCTGCAGTTTGCAGTGTGGGGAGCTTATCTGACTTCAATGGGAACTTATCTTGCCAATATAGGCTTGGGAAGCCATATTGGTTTGTTTTATGCAATGCAAGGAATTGTTTCTCTGTTTATGCCTGCCATTCTCGGAATTATTGCAGACCGCTGGATGCCGGCACAGCAGTTACTGGGGTTGAGTCATTTACTGGCCGCCTTGTTTATGGCTGGAGCCGGTTATTATGGAATGACGGCGGGTGATATGGTTTCTTTCCCTGTTTTGTTTGCTTTTTATTCGATGAGTGTAGCGTTTTATATGCCTACGCTGGCGTTGTCGAATTCGGTGGCGTATACTGCTTTGGAAAAGAAAGGGCTGGATACAATCAAGGCTTTTCCGCCTATCCGTACATGTGGTACCATCGGCTTTATCTGTTCGATGTGGCTGGTCGATCTCATGGGTTTCCAGAATAATTATATGCAGTTTTATACGTGTGCCGTATGGGGAGTGATTTTGGCGGTGTATGCACACACATTGCCACACTGTCCGGTAAATAAGACTCATTCTCAGAAAAAAACAATTGTGGAAGCACTGGGACTCAATGCCTTTCTGCTGTTTAAACAGAAAAAGATGGCGATATTCTTTGTGTTCTCCATGTTATTGGGAGTATCGTTGCAGATTACCAATGGGTTTGCCAATCCTTTTATTACAAGTTTCAGTTCTATTCCTGAATATGCTGATACGTTTGGAGTACAGCATGCCAATCTGCTCATTTCACTCTCGCAAATCAGTGAAACGTGTTGTATCTTGCTGATCCCGTTTTTCTTGAGCCGTTTTGGTATTAAAAAGGTGATGCTGATTGCGATGGTGGCTTGGGTGTTGCGTTTTGGTTTGTTTGGCTTGGGAAATCCGGGAAGCGGAGTGTGGATGTTTATTCTTTCCATGCTGGTATATGGAGTGGCATTCGACTTCTTTAATGTATCCGGTTCGTTGTTTGTGGATAAGGAAACTGATATTTCAATTCGCTCCAGTGCGCAGGGATTGTTTATCATTATGACTAATGGAGTGGGTGCTACTGTGGGTACACTGGCTGCTCAGTGGATAGTAAACCAGTTTGTAGACTTTAGTAGTACGGCTCCTCAGGTTGAAGGGTGGAGCAATGCGTGGTTTATTTTTGCTGCGTACGCACTGGTGGTAGCGGTTGTGTTTGCTTTGGTTTTCCGTTATAAACACGAACGGACAGTTTGACAACGTTATTAATTAATATATAAAAGCTATGAAAAAGAGTGTGTATGTATGCCTGATGTGTTTGGCCATGATATGGCTGGCATCGTGCTCAAGTGAAAAAAAGTATGTGAACGTGTTGCCGGAGAATCCGGGGGCAGTGGTATCTGTAGATTTGAAGCAACTGGTGCAGAAAAGTGATTTGTCTGCAGAAGATACTAAGGCTGTTGTGACTGAGATTAAGAATACCTTGGGTAACGGATTGGATGCGCAGGGTACGGAACTGATAGATAAAGTGTTGGCGGATCCTTCGGAAAGTGGACTGGATTTGAAGCAAAAAGTGTATCTGTTTGTGGATGACAAAGGAGAAAAAGGGGGCTTGCTGGCATGTGTGCAGGATAAAGGAAAACTGAATGAGTTGGTTGGTTTGCTGGGAAAACAGCAGTCATCGGCAGCTATAGAAGATAAGGGAGCGTATAGTCAGGTTGTACAAGAGCAAGGGGTGTTGGCATATAGCGATTGCTCTTGCTTGCTTTTGTTCTCGGACAAAGGAAAGGATGCTGATTTGCAGACCTGGGCTTCTGAACTAATGGGAGGAGAGAATAAAAATTCTTTCTGTGATAGCAAGGGCTTCGAAAGTATGGAAAAGATAAAGGGAGATATCTCTGTCTTTATGTCGATGGTGATGCTGCCTGAAGAATATAAGATGATGGCTAAAATGTCTATGCCCGCAACTGTTGATTGGAAGGATCTGAACATTGTGGCAGGAGTACATTTTGAAAAGGGACGTATGGTTCTTGACATTGAAACCCTTATCAATGATGCCTTGAAAAAGGAATACGAAAAGATTCGTCCTATTTATTCGAAAGAAACTACTGATAAGTTCTTGAAGATGTTCCCGAAAGGTTCGTTCATGTGGGTAGATATGGGCTTGAAAGGAGATAAATTGTATGAAACATTGATGAAGGAACCTGCTATGGCAGCACAGCTGGGTGGTGTACAGACCATGTTTGACTTGAAGTCGGCATTGAGCGCGATTGATGGAGAAACAGTAATCTGTATTTCTAATCTGGAACCTTTGTCGTTTGCATTGATGGCTGAGGTGGAGAACTCGGATTTTATGCAGAGTTTTGAAAGTTTGAAGCCGATGTTGGACATGACCAGAGGACAAATGAAGCTGGTGGAAACCGGAAAGAATGCGTATGAGTTGCAGATGGCAGACGGACGTATGATGGGTGTGCAAGGCAACGTGTCTATATATATAGGTGTAAAAGATGGAGTATTTTATCTGACTAATGATAAGATGTGTGCCGAACAGAAAGAGGTCGATAACTCAATGAAGAATGAATCGTGGGCTGGTAATGTGCCGGGTAAACGGTGCTTCTTTGTGATGAATTGTTATTCACTGAATGAGATAATGAATGCTAATCATCAGGTTTATAGTTCGAAAGATCAGTTGACACAGCGGATGCTGAGTGTTATGGATTACATGACAGTAGAGGCAAAGGATGATACTCACGGACGTATGGAACTGGGTATGAAGGATAAGGAAACAAATGTCTTGAAGCAGTGGATTGCGTTGGGTAAGGAGCTTGCTGTCCGCTAATTGAGGTCTTGATATCTTGTAGTTATGTCCGAATGGTTGCATGGAATGGTGCTGCTGTTCGGACATAATTTTTTTATTTTCGTTTGTTTCTGCGTTTGCTTTTCGCTATCTTTCTAGAAGATAGGATGCGGCTCGGCATAGTTCAAACTTGAAAACTATGTTTTCGTTTGCCTCTGCTCTCGCCTTTCATTATCTTTGCACGAGTAAAATTTTAAAAAAGAAAAAGATATGCATGTATTTTATACACCGGATATTGATACTTGTCCGGAACTTCCGGAAGAGGAAGCCGGACACTGTTTGAGAGTATTACGCTTGGGTGTAGGCGACGAAGTGATGCTGACAGACGGAAAAGGATTTTTTTATAAGGCAGTCATCAGTGCGGCTACGGGAAAAAGGTGTCAGGTGAAGGTGGTGGAGAAAATAGAGCAGGAGAAGTTCTGGAAAGGACATTTGCATCTGGCTATGGCACCGACCAAGAATATGGACCGTATAGAGTGGTTTGCCGAAAAAGCAACGGAAATAGGCTTTGATGAATTGAGCTTTTTGAATTGCCGTTTTTCTGAACGGAAGGTTATCAAGACGGAACGTATTGAGAAGATTGTGGTGTCGGCCATGAAGCAGTCGTTGAAGGCATGTAAGCCGATTGTGAATGAAATGACGGACTTTGCTAAATTTATGCAACGGGATTTTCAGGGACAGAAATTTATCGCTCACTGTTACGAGGGAGAGAAACCGTTGCTGAAAGAGGTTTTGAAACCTGAGGAAGATGCACTGGTTTTGATTGGACCGGAAGGTGATTTTAGTCCGGAGGAGGTTCAGAAAGCTGAAGCACTGGGCTTTCAGCCAATCAGTCTGGGTAAATCGAGACTGCGGACAGAAACGGCTGCGCTGGTTGCTGTGCATATGATGAATTTATTTAATTCTTAAAGTAATGAAAACACTGAAATATTGGGTCGGGGCAGCTGCTGTATGGGTACTGACGGCTTGTTCGGGAGGTGCAGACTATGAACGTGTGTTGCCGAAGGATGCTGCTGCGGTAGCGACTGTCGACCTGAAAGCGATGGCTGCTAAAGCTGGCTTACAGAATAGTGAAGGACAGGTGGCGATGAACCGGCTGGCTAACTTGTTGAAAAGTGGACTGACTGATTCGGAGAATCTGATTGACAGAATTGTGGCGAATCCCGATGAGAGCGGATTGTCTTTGAAAGACAGGCTGTACTTGTTTGTAGAAAAACGCTCGGTGTCTGCTGGTGTGCTGATGCGGGTAACTGATGAGGACAAACTGACAGATTTGCTGGAGATGCTGAAAGAACAGGGTGTGTGTGAGGCGTTACGTGAAAGTGACGGATGTACTTGGACGGTAATGGGAAAGATGCTGATCGCTTATAATGAAGATGCTTTTCTGTTGGTGATGGACCCGTCTGGAAGAAATGCCGGTGATATGCAACATTCGGCTGCAAAATGGTTGAGACAGAAACGGGAGGATAGCTTTGCTGAAACTGAAGATTATCAAAGTATTCAGGATGCAAAAGGAGATATTTCTGTTTGGGCTTCAATGGCTTTGCTGCCGGAACGTGCGATTTATCCATTGACAATGGGAGGGTCGGCTGAACTGAAAGGGGAGGACGTGAAGGCCTTGGCTACAATGAATTTTGAGACAGGTAAGCTGGTGTGTGATGTACGTTCGCTTACCACCGATAAGGTGATGATGAAGGTGGCGGAAGAATATTTTAATGCTACATCACCGGTAAAAGGAGACCATTTGGATGATTTTCCTGCCAATACGTTCGGTTGGAGTACATTGTCCGTAGACGGAGCAAAGTTATATAAATGGTTGAATAGCAATCCTGCTGTGAAGCGTATGTTTGAGCATTCGATGATTCCGCTTGATTTTCATGCCATTTTCTCTGCTGTAAAAGGTGACGTGTCGTTTACTGTGACTAATCCGCTGTATGGAGATTATATTTTATTGGCGGATGTGGTGAGTACGGATTTTCTGCAGACTGTTGAGGATCTGAAACCGATGATTGCCATGACTGGAGGGCAAATGCGCTTGATGAATCGTGGAGAGCATGCGTATGAATTTTATATGATGGATGGTAGTGTATTGAATATGCGTCCGGGTCCGGTTCATGTGTGGTTTGGAGTAAAGGATGGTAAAATGTATTTTACCAATAGGGAGAATCTGGTGGAGAGAAAAGTGCTGGGGTTGTCGATGAAGAATACGGAATGGGGAAAAGAAGTAGAAGGAAAGAGAGTGTTCTCTGTAGTGAACTTCATTTCTTTGATGCAGACCGTATCGTCTACACTTCGCAAGCAGCAGATGCCCCCCGTGTTTATAGGCTTGGACAGACTGGACAGGATGACAGTGGAAATGAGAGAAGAGGATAAAATGGTGCATATGGAACTGCTCTTTAAAGATCGGAATAGAAACGTGCTGGAGCAGATGACGGCATTGGTAAATCTGACAACCGGAAAATAAAATTGGAAAAATGAATACAATAGAATTGCAACAGACTTTGCCTGCGGTTTTTGCAGACAGGGATTGTGTCGTGTCGGATGTATGGCATAAACAGATTGCGTTTCAGAAAGGACAGATTTGTTTGGTGGAAGCTGCTTCGGGAACGGGGAAATCTTCGCTCTGCAGCTTTGTGTATGGATACAGAAAAGACTATCAGGGAATTATTTCTTTTGATGGAGAAAATGTCAGAAAGTTTACGGTCAGCCGGTGGGTAAACATCAGAAAAAAAGAATTGAGTATGCTTTTTCAGGAGTTACGTTTGTTTCCGGAGTTGACAGCAGGAGAAAATATAATCTTGAAAAACGGATTGACAAAGTATGCCAGCCGAAAGCAGATGGAGGAGTGGTTTGACCGGCTTGGAATTGCGGACAAATGGAATCAGAAAATCGGACAAATGTCGTACGGTCAGCAACAGAGAGTGGCTTTTGTAAGAGCTTTGTGCCAACCTTTCGATTTTATTTTTCTGGATGAGCCTATCAGTCATCTGGACGATGGAAATGCCCGGATAATGGCTGATATTCTGAAGGAAGAAGTAGACAAACGTGGAGCCGGTGCAATTCTGACTTCTATAGGAAAGCATCCGGAGATGAATTATGACAGGGTATTGAAACTGTAGAAGAAGATGACTTTGAAACTAAAAATTCAAAATAAAAAATTAAACAAATCATGCTTTGGAAATTATTGAAACAGCATATTAGCGTGGCGCAATTGGCTGGATTCTTTCTGGCTAATTTGTGTGGAATGGTGATTGTGCTGCTGAGTGTACAGTTTTATAAGGATGTCTTGCCTGTGTTTACGCAGGGGGATAGCTTTATGAAGAAGGATTATTTGATTCTGAGTAAAAAGGTAAGCACATTGGGGTCGCTGGTGGGAAAAAGTAATACGTTTTCGGCTGGTGATGTGGATGAAATTAAGAAACAGCCTTTTACGGCAGAGGTCGGAGCTTTTAAGCCGACTCAGTTTCGTGTATCGGCAGGAATGGGAGTACAGGGGATGCAGATGTCTACCGATATGTTTTTTGAATCGGTGCCCGACCGCTTTGTAGATGCAAAACTGGATCGCTGGAAATTTGATGCTTCGCAAGAGGTGATTCCTATCATCGTACCACGTAATTATCTGAATCTGTATAACTTCGGGTTTGCGCAAAGCAGAAACTTGCCTAAGATATCGGAGGGACTTGTGGGTATGGTTAATTTGGATATCCGATTGATGGGTAACGGGCAGGTGAAAATGATGAAAGGGAATATTGTAGGATTTTCTGACAGATTGAATACAATTCTGGTGCCGGAGACTTTTGTGGATTGGGCAAATAAAGTGTATGGGACTGGACAGCAGACTGAACCGTCGAGACTGATTGTAGAGGTACACAATCCGGCAGATGAGAGAATTGCACGTTTCCTGAAAGAAAAAGGGTATGAAACCGAAGGTGACAAGGCCGATGCTGGAAAAACTGCCTGGTTCTTGAAACTGATTGTGGGTATAGTGATGTCTGTAGGGTTGATTATCAGTATACTTTCATTTTATATTCTGATTCTCAGTATTTATCTTTTATTGCAAAAGAATACCAAAAAGCT
Organism: Phocaeicola acetigenes; assembly: GCF_027529745.1. NCBI lineage: Bacteria > Pseudomonadati > Bacteroidota > Bacteroidia > Bacteroidales > Bacteroidaceae > Phocaeicola > Phocaeicola acetigenes. Next base: position 414,605 of record NZ_JAPZVM010000001.1, on the reverse strand, counting down.
GGAAAATCTGTTGTTGATAGGATATAGTCCTGCACGTGTGGCACGACCTTATCAGGTGTTGTCTGCCGTGGTCAATTTACTGGTACTTATATTGAGTCTTGTTGTGGTATGCCTTATACGGGGAGAGTATCTGGATGTAGTGAATGGATTATTCCCGGATTTGAACCCTGGTGGGCTTCTTCCATCTTGTCTGGTAGGAGGAATATTGTTTGTGGTTGTTACGATACTGAATGCCATTATTGTACGCCGGAAAATTAATGAGATATGGATGAGAAAATGAGTAAATCTTAAAAAGAGTTTTCTCATTGAAAGTTGAAAAATACGCTACTTTCTGTACAGAGGAGTACTTTGTATGGAGGGTAGCGTTATTTTTTTAAGGCTATGAAGGGGAATGAAATCGTATATATGTGAATAAATGTTTATTCGTGTTCTCTATTGTAAAATGGAATGTTCAATATTAGTTGATTTGTGTCTTATAACATAGTTTTAAGGCTAAAAAATGTTATATGGAGTTACACCCATGCAAGATTATTCTATAAATTTGCGTAACACAAATAGTCAAACTTTTAACAATTGAATGACCAACTTTATTGGAACTTTTGTGAAGGGAGACTTTTAAAATTTAAAAGTATAGCTTATGTCAAAAATCGTTGGACACATTTCGCAGGTAATCGGTCCGGTAGTCGATGTACACTTCAAACTTGAAGGCAAGGATGCGGAACATGCTTTGCCGAAGATCCACGATGCGATGACTATCGTAAGACACGATGGCCGCACATTGGTGGTGGAAGTGCAGCAGCACATTGGTGAAGATACTGTTCGTACCGTGGCAATGGACAGCACGGATGGATTGCAGCGCGGAATGGAAGTCGTGCCAACCGGTCAGGCAATTACAATGCCGGTCGGTACTCAGATTAAAGGACGAGTAATGAACGTTGTCGGTGAAACTATTGACGGCATGAAGGAACTGGACAAAACGGACGGTTTCCCTATTCATCGTGAGCCGCCTAAATTTGAAGATCTGGCTACGACTCAGGAAGTCCTTTTTACAGGTATTAAGGTAATTGACCTTTTGGAACCTTATCTAAAAGGAGGTAAAATTGGATTGTTTGGTGGTGCTGGTGTTGGTAAAACAGTGCTTATCAAAGAGTTGATTAACAACATTGCGAAGAAACACAACGGTTTCTCTGTGTTTGCGGGAGTAGGAGAACGTACTCGTGAGGGTAATGACCTGCTGCGTGAAATGATTGAATCAGGGGTAATCCGTTATGGCGATGAATTCCTGAAGAGTATGGAGGAAGGAAATTGGGATCTTTCCAAAGTAGATTATAATGAAGTGGAAAAATCGCAGGTAGCAATGGTTTTCGGCCAGATGAACGAACCTCCTGGTGCACGTCAGTCTGTAGCTCTTTCCGGTTTGACCTTGGCAGAATCTTTCAGAGACAGACAAACCGGAGAAAATGGACCGCGTGATATCTTGTTCTTTATCGATAATATCTTCCGTTTTACTCAGGCCGGTTCTGAGGTATCTGCCTTGTTGGGACGTATGCCTTCTGCAGTAGGATATCAGCCTACTTTGGCTACAGAAATGGGACAGATGCAGGAACGAATCACTTCTACCAAAAACGGATCTATTACTTCTGTACAGGCGGTATATGTGCCGGCAGACGACTTGACAGACCCTGCTCCGGCTACTACCTTTACACACTTGGATGCGACTACGGTATTGAGCCGTAAGATTACCGAGTTGGGTATTTATCCGGCTGTGGATCCGTTGGAATCAACTTCTCGTATTCTTGATCCGCTGATTGTTGGCAAAGAACATTATGAAACTGCTCAGCGCGTAAAACAAATTCTGCAACGTAATAAGGAATTGCAAGATATTATCTCTATTTTGGGTATGGATGAACTTTCGGATGAAGATCGTCTGACTGTGAACCGTGCACGTAGAGTACAGCGTTTTTTGTCGCAGCCATTTGCTGTAGCCGAACAGTTTACTGGAGTTCCCGGAGTGATGGTATCTATTGAAGATACAATTAAGGGATTCAAGATGATTCTGGATGGTGAGGTAGACTATTTGCCGGAACAGGCTTTCCTGAATGTAGGTACGATAGAAGATGCCATAGCAAAAGGTAAGAAATTGCTGGAAGCTGCTCAGGGATAAGCCGGACCGGAACAGAAAGGCTTGTCAATTAAAATAGAATAATATGAAAGAACTTCATTTGGTAATTGTTTCACCCGAACGAATCGTGTTCGATGGTATGGCAGAGTCGGTTACATTGCCGGGAGAACTCGGAGAGTTTCAGGTATTGCCCGATCATGCTCCGCTCATTTCGTCGCTTGTGGAAGGAGAGGTGAAATATGTTGCCGGAAAAGAAACACAAGTTTTGCAGATTACTGAAGGATTTGTGGAAGTTAGAGACAATCAGATATCAGTCTGTGCTGAACTTTGAGAAAAGTGAAGTGGACGCTGAACTAAAAACGTTTTGGTAGTTTCCGATTGAAAAACTACATAATACTATGTTAATGTTAGCCGTAAAGAAAAAGTTTGTAGTAGAACATACTCTTGCAGGAATTGTTCTGACGGGGATTGTGGCCTTAGTATACCATTTGTTTATACCGGAACGGTATTTTCTGTGGTTTCCTGCCATACCGATATTCTTCTATCTTTTCGGCTTATTTTATATAGGTATGTTTACGTTCAGTATCCGGCTGGGGCAAGATAAAATAGCCATGACTTACATGGTATGTAAGGCGATAAAGTTTATATTGAGTGCATTTGTTATGATTGCTTATGGCTTTTTTGTACGGCATGAAATTGTAGCTTTTATCGGAACGTTTATCTTTTTTTATTTTGCCTTTCTGATTTTTGAGACACGCTTCTTCCTTCTGTTTGAAGAGAAACTTAAACAAGAGAAAAAAAACAATGAAAAAACTTCGGTACATAGCAATAATTCTGCTTCTGCTGGTTAGTATACCGGGGATGGTATGGGCTCAGTCTGCGGGAACGGCTTCACAGGAAAGTGAAGAAGAACTCGATGTGAATGAACTGGTGTTCGGTCACATTGGCGATGCATACGAATGGCATATCGTGACGTTGGGTGAGACAGAGCTTTGTATTCCACTGCCGGTTATTGTGAAAAGCAGCACCGGATGGCATGTATTTTCTTCTTCCCGACTGGAAGAGGGAGAATACGAAGGATTGTATATCGCCAAAGGTGGAGCATACGACGGCAAGATAGTAGAACGAAATGATGCCGGTGAAGAGGTTCGTCCTTTTGATATTTCCATTACGAAGAATGTGCTGGGGTTGTTTATAAACAGTGCGCTGTTGCTCGTCATTATGATGAGTTGTGTACGCTGGTATAAAAAACACCCGGTAGAACAGGGAGCTCCTAAAGGAGGAGTAGGTATGATTGAGGCATTGGTGCTGATGGTGTACGACGATGTGATAAAAGGTTGCATCGGAGAAGACTATAAGCGATATGCTCCGTATCTGCTGACTGCATTTTTCTTCGTATTGGTAAATAATCTGATGGGACTGATACCGTTTTTCCCCGGAGGAGCTAACGTAACAGGTAACATTGCCATTACTTTGGTCTTGGCAGTATGCACGTTTATCTTTACGAATCTGTATGCTACGAAGGAATATTGGAAAGAAATATTCTGGCCGGATGTGCCTACGTGGCTGAAAGTTCCAATACCTATGATGCCGTTGATTGAGTTCTTCGGTATATTTACAAAACCGTTTGCGCTGATGATTCGTCTTTTTGCCAATATTATGGCAGGACATGCGGCTATTTTGAGTTTGATAGCCATCATCTTTATTACTGTAAAGGTGGGTCCTGTAATAAATGGCTCAATGACGGCTGTAGCAGTGATATTCGGTATTTTTATGGATGCACTGGAAGTTCTGGTAGCATTTATCCAAGCTTATGTGTTTACTATGCTTTCGGCCGTATTTATCGGTTTGTCGAGAGTAAAGGAACACGAAGCAAGTAAATAGAGATTAAAAAATAGGAAAGTATAACCATTTAAAAATTGTAAGATTATGTTATTGTCAATTTTATTGCAGGCTGCTGCAGGTGTAGGTATTAGTAAATTAGGTGCCGCTATTGGTGCGGGTATTGCTGTATTGGGTGCTGGTATCGGTATCGGTCGTATTGGTAGCTCTGCAATGGAGGGTATTGCCCGTCAGCCGGAAGCATCTGGTGATCTGCGTATGAATATGATTATTGCAGCTGCTTTGGTAGAAGGTGTGGCTTTGATTGCCATTGTAGTTTGTTTGTTGACTTTGTTCTTGTAATTTATAAGGTAGTTAAGGAAATGCGGGCATCGTATCTCCTTTCCTTAACTACTTTCAATTTTAAAATAAGAAGATATGGGATTATTAACTCCAGATCCGGGATTGATGTTCTGGATGATTATAGTGTTTGGAGTCGTTTTCTTTGTGTTGGCAAAGTATGGCTTCCCTGTAATCATCGGCATGGTTGAGGATCGGAAAGCATACATTGACGATTCGCTGAAAGCTGCACGTGAAGCAAACGAACAACTGGCTAATGTGAAAGCCGAAGGCGAAAAAGTGCTTGCGCAGGCTCGTGAAGAACAGGCACGGATACTGAATGAAGCTTCTGCTACACGCGACCGTATCATCAAAGATGCACAGGAGCGTGCCATGCTGGAAGGACAGCGCCTGATGGATGAAATGAAAAAACAAATTGAAACTGAAAAAGAAAGTGCAATTCGTGATATTCGCCGCCAGGTAGCAGTCTTGTCAGTAGATATTGCAGAAAAGATCATGCGCAGTAAACTGGCTGATGAAAAAGAGCAGATGGAGTTGATTGACCGTATGCTGGATGAAATGCTTGAATCTTCTAAAAAATAAATGTTATGAATACTGGAGTTGTTTCTATGCGTTATGCAAAGGCATTGCTGGCGTATGCAAAGGCACAAGGTAAAGAAGATGTAGTGTACGAAGAAGTAAAATCGCTTGCTGTACATTATGCGGAGGTGCCGGAATTGCGTCGGGCCATAGAGAATCCGGTACTGGATGTGGAACAAAAACTGAATCTGCTCTGCGAAGCCGCAGGAGGTAAGACTGTTTCTGAGGAACTGAAGCGTTTCTTTAATTTGGTGCTGGAGGAAAAAAGAGAGAAATTCCTGCAATTCATGACTTGGTCGTATATAGACTTGTACAGGGAAGATAAGCATATCCTCATCGGAAAATTAACAACTGCGATTCCTTCACCTAAGTTGGTAAAGCATTTGGAGGTGTTGGCTAGTGAACGGACAAAGGGAAGCGTCGAACTGGAAGCAAAAGTTGATCCTGCTCTCATTGGAGGTTACATTATCGAACTGGCTGGGTTCCGTATGGACGCCAGTGTGGCCAATCAGCTCAAGAGGGTGAAGCGTCAGTTTATGGCGAGAAATAGAAGAATAGTTTAATATTAGAAGTTGGAGATATAAAATATGCCAGAAAATACAATAAAACCCAGCGAAGTTTCGGAAGTATTGCTGCAGCAGTTGCAGGGAATTGATACTTCCTTGAAATTCGATGAAGTGGGAACTGTATTGCAAGTGAGCGATGGTGTGGCGCGTATCTACGGATTGCGAAATGCCGAAGCCAACGAATTGCTGCAGTTTGAAAACGGTATCATGGGTACTGTGATGAATCTGGAAGAGGATAATGTGGGTGCCGTATTGTTGGGACCTACAGACCAGATCAAAGAGGGGATGATTGTAAAACGTACAAAGCGTATTGCATCTATTAATGTAGGTGAAGGTATGCTGGGACGTGTAATCGACCCACTGGGTGTTCCTTTGGACGGACGTGGCGAGATTGGCGGTGAACTGTTCGAAATGCCTTTGGAACGTAAGGCACCGGGAGTTATTTTCCGTCAGCCGGTAACTGAGCCTCTGCAGACAGGATTGAAAGCTATTGATGCCATGATTCCTATCGGTCGCGGACAGCGTGAGTTGATTATCGGTGACCGTCAGACCGGAAAGACAGCAATTGCCATTGATACCATTATTAATCAGCGTGCTAACTATGAGGCTGGGAATCCGGTATACTGTATTTATGTGGCAGTAGGACAGAAAGGCTCTACAGTGGCTAGTTTGGTAAACGCCTTGCGTGAAAAGGGAGCAATGGATTATACCATTGTGGTAGCTGCAACAGCTTCAGACCCTGCAGCCATGCAGTATTTTGCTCCGTTTGCGGGAGCTGCCATCGGAGAATACTTCCGCGATACCGGCCGTCATGCTTTGGTAGTTTACGATGATTTGTCTAAACAAGCGGTTGCATATCGTGAAGTATCTTTGATTCTTCGTCGTCCTTCCGGACGTGAAGCATATCCGGGCGATATTTTCTATTTGCATTCACGTTTGCTGGAACGTGCAGCTAAGATTATTTCTCAGCAGGAAGTGGCCGAACAGATGAACGATTTGCCACCAAGCCTGAAGGGAAAGGTAAAAGCAGGAGGATCGTTGACTGCTTTGCCTATTATCGAAACACAGGCTGGAGACGTATCAGCTTATATTCCTACTAACGTGATTTCTATTACCGATGGTCAGATCTTCCTGGAAACAGACTTGTTTAACCAGGGATTCCGTCCGGCTATCAACGTAGGTATCTCGGTATCTCGTGTAGGTGGTAGTGCACAGATTAAGAGTATGAAGAAAGTGGCCGGTACATTGAAGATAGACCAGGCACAATATCGTGAATTGGAAGCCTTCTCTAAATTCAGTAGTGATATGGACCCTGTTACAGCAATGGCTATCGACAGAGGACGTAAGAATAACCAGCTGCTGATTCAGCCTCAATATTCACCGATGCCTGTAGGAGAACAGGTTGCAATCTTGTATTGCGGTACACACGGATTGATGCGTGAAGTGCCTATCAGTAAGGTTCGTGCTTTCCAGGATGCCTTCCTGACCACTATGCGTGCAAACCATCAGGCTGATGTACTGGATGTATTGGCCAGCGGAAAGATCAGCGATGAAATTACTGCAGTAATAGAAAAGGTGGCAGCTGATACAGCAGGCCAATTTAAAGAAAGATAATTGTCATGGCATCACTGAAAGAAGTAAAAGGAAGAATAAATTCAATTCAAGGTACGCTGAAGATTACTTCGGCTATGAAGATGGTGGCCTCGTCGAAGCTACATAAGGCTCAGGAGGCAATAGAAAACATGCTTCCTTACGAACGACGACTGCATCGTATGCTTACCAACTTTCTGAGTGCGGGGCTTAGTGTAGAGTCACCTTTCATTGTGAAACGTGATGTGAAAAAGATTGCCGTTGTTGTGTTTGCTTCGAACAGTAGCTTGTGCGGTGGATTTAATATGAATGTGATTCGTCATTTGACTGAAATCATAGAAAAATACAGTGCAAAGATTGGTAAGGAGAATATCCTGGTATATCCGGTAGGGCGTAAGGTGGCCGATGCCGTGAAGAAAATGGGATTTCAGCCGATGGGTGATTTCCAGCATATGAGCGGAAAACCGAATTACAAGGAAGCATCTGACTTATCGACCGATTTGATAAACCGTTTCTTAAGCGGGGAAATACAACAGGTAGAGTTGCTGTATAATCATTTTAAATCGACTTCTACACAAGTTCTGACACAAGAGACCTATTTGCCTATCGACTTGTCTGCTGCTCAAACAGCGGATGAAGCAGGGGAAAGCAACGTGCAAGCTGATTATATCATAGAGCCGTCTGCCGAAGAAGTGATGCAGGAATTGTTGCCTAAGGTGCTACGTATGAAGATTTATACAGTTTTGCTTGATTCGAATGCGGCAGAGCATGCTGCACGAACCATGGCTATGCAAATTGCAACAGACAATGCAAATGATTTAATTCAGGAACTGACTTTGATTTATAACAAGAGTCGTCAGCAGGCAATTACAAACGAATTGCTGGACATTGTCGGAGGAAGTATGGCATAAGACTGTTGATACTATAGAAAGAGGGCCGTCTCAAAATACTTTGAGACGGCCTTTTTTTATGTGTTTCCTGACAGGCGTATAATGTGACAGGAATAGAAGGGTAGTGGAACGTGTTGGAGGCTTTAATCGCCGTCGTTGGTTACAGAGTTGGCGACGTTGGCTGTATAGTCGGCACCGTCGATTGTGCAGCCGACGTCGTCGGCTTAAATCAGCGGATAGAAGCATGATACTATATTGATGCTGATGAATCTCTTTCTTTCAGGTAAATTGAGTTGGGGAAATCTTATCAGAAAAAGATAAAGGCCCTCTCATTTGTGGTTATGAGCTGGCCTTTTAACTCTCGAATAAACTAAAAAATTAATTATCTTAAAAAAGAATTTCACTTGTATTTACTTCATAAACAACACAGATACGCATTTGGTTCACGAATTGTGTAAAAAAATGAATATTTGGGTATAAAATCGAGTGAATTTTAGATAGTGGAAGTACAACTTATGGGGAAGTTGCTATAAAAAACAAAATCTATCATCTTAAGTTAGTTAAAACTAAGAAGATAGATTGCTGATTTTCTGTCGGGGTAGCGGGATTCGAACCCACGACCCCCTGCTCCCAAAGCAGGTGCGCTAACCGGACTGCGCTACACCCCGAACAAATATTTTCTCTCTTTTTAAAGTTTACATTGTCGGGGTAGCGGGATTCGAACCCACGACCCCCTGCTCCCAAAGCAGGTGCGCTAACCGGACTGCGCTACACCCCGAAGAGGTTTTTCCTTAAAAGCGCTGCAAAGGTATGGGTTTATATTTAAATATGCAAGTATTCGGGGCGTTTTTTTATCTTTTTTATTCAATAAATTATTCGGCGAAATACTTTCTCCCTGTGTTTCAGGAAACTGTAGCGATTTGTCGAACGAGTAGCGAATAGCCTTTTGAGATTCGTGTAGAATTGAAGCAAAGGGAAGATAAAGTTTTGGATGGAATTTGTTACTTTTGCGATATGTATGCGGCAGGAGGTCGGATAGTGAAACTTGAAATATTATTATAAATTATGGGAGATAAAGAATACTTAGATCGTTTTGAAGATAAAATGCAGCAAACACTTTTACGTTTATGTACTTCCTATCATCAGTTGGAGGGTGTATTGTTGGCTACAGATGATATAACAGAACACTGGCAAAAGCTGGCACCCGAATATTTGGCTGATGCAGTAGAGCAGGTACGCGATTATCCTACCGTATCGGTGGCTTGGGCAGCTTATTTAGGTTTGGCTATGGCTTATGGATGGGATATGAGCTGGGAAGTGTTTTCCAAGGCAGAATACAAGTTCTTTTACGGAGAGCAGGGATTCGACGATATGGATGAGCATATTGTGCGTGATATCTTGGGAATGCCGCTCGATGGAGAAGAAGCAAAGAGTCTGGAAGAAATGATTCGCCGTTGTGCGCAGGCAGCTGTCGATATGATTCGTCATGAGCAGATAGAACCGCAAAGCCCGCTGGCGTATTACGCTTTTTCGCGTGCCTGTGAGGTAATGTATAATATTGGAGCCGCATTGGGCTTGAAACATCTTGGATATAAGTTTACGAAGGTGGACTTGTCTGATCGTACGCTATTGAACTAAAGAGGAAGGGTTCAGTTTCAACGAGGAAGGCTATTAATAGCCTTTAAATAATTGAATGACAGCACGGTAAACAAAGATAATTTGCTTGCCGTGTTGGTGTTTTAAGGCCTTTTAACGTGTGGTTTGTTTGTCTAAATTACGTTTTTTTCTCTCAAATGCATACGTATTGTTCCGGTAGAATCACTAGTTTCCCGTCCAATAGTAAGAGGATGGGTAAGATAGTTGTTCGCTAATTATCCTGTAATTCGTCATTTATCTTATACCAATCTTTCTCAAATGCTTATATTAATAATCTCTCTGTACTTTCTATTTGTCACTGTTTTTATTCGTACTTTTGTATGTATTGATAATTGAATATATAAAAAACTCTTTTGGGTTAAGTGTCTCTTTTTATGGAAAGAACTGATTTTATAAAAACTAAAGATGATATAATTCGCAACATAATGACTCTCTATTCCTATTTAAAAGGAGAATTAGGAGACGAATATAAGAATTGGTCTATAGACAAAATGGTTAGAGGTAAGAATTTTGTTGTTGAAGTTATTGACTCGAAGATTTGTTTTGCGCCAAGTAGGTTTGCTGGTTACATTGATAATTCGAAAGATAAACACGATGAAAATCATGGCGATGGAACACAAACGGATGAAAAAATAAAAATATATTATAACAAGATACAAGATGAAAGACTTGACTTGTTGTTGCAAAATGAACTATTAAAATATGGAGTTTCTTCTGGCGAAAAAAAATATTGGATTGCCAAAGACACAACAGTTGATGATATCATTCGTGTATCGAAGACCAAATCCCAGCATATTCCATACAATCTAGAATATGATAAATACTGGCATATACAAATGCATCTTCCCGAGGGGAAAGGGGGAACTCAAATAGATTCAACCTTGATGCTTCTTGAATCAGAACCTGTCATTGGAACAGGAGAGTGGAATGATAATCAATGCAAAAATTTCAAGAGTATTGAGAATGGCAATATTGTACTTGTCAGAAAAGGAAGCCAGGCTATAGCTCTATGCCAAGTTATTGGTGATAATTTTACAGATGAAAAGCTTACAGAAAAATATATCAATGTTAATTTTAGGAAGGTGAGAATTTTGGATTGGGCCGATAATTACAAACAACCAAGATCTGGCCTTTTTTCTCAAGGAACATTTTCGTCTTGCCGCAAAAATACAGAACAATATCAGTATATAGATGATTGGTTGAAGTATATGAAAAGCATAGCATTTACAAATAAATGTGCCAAGTTACTGAGATCTAAGCACAATATAATTTTGCAAGGAGCTCCAGGCACAGGTAAAACTTATAATACAGCCGCTATAGCACTTGAAGTACTTGGAATAAATGATGTTGATTTGACTGATCATGTCACCGTCATGAAAAAGTACAGAGAGCTACAGGATGATCGCATTTTTTTTACTACATTTCATCAGTCTCTTGATTATGAGGATTTTGTAGAAGGATTAAAACCTCATATTCAAACAAATGCAAACGGAGAAAGTATAGGTGTGACATACGAGCCTGAAGATGGCATATTCAAGCGTGCATGCAATGCTGTAGAAACTGATGGGAGTAAAGACATCATAGAATGTATTGATGATTATCTTCAAAAGATTAAGGGATTTGAGAACAAAAGAAAAATACCGACCCTTTCAGGACGGTCTTCTCTTTACATATGGTGGAAAGAAGGGAATGCTACTTTAAGCACAAGAAGTACTAATTCTACTAGTAAACGCGAGGGAGATTATACTCCTTCTCCGCTCAATATTGAAAAAATAAAACTTCAGGCCTTAGGCAAGGGAAGTGAAAATAATTGGCAACAATATGCACAAGCATTTATAGAAGCAGTCAAAAATGAATATCATGCTAAGACTAATAAGTCAGTAGTTCTCATTATTGATGAAATTAATAGAGGTAATGTATCAAAAATATTCGGTGAATTAATAACATTACTGGAATCCGATAAACGTGACACTGGAAATCATCCGATAAAAGTTATGCTGCCTTATTCAAAAACAATGTTTGGAGTACCGAGTAATCTTTATATCATTGGTACAATGAATACGACAGATAGAAGTACCGGAACCTTAGATTATGCCCTTCGCAGGCGTTTTGCGTTCGTGACCTTGCAGGCAAATCCAGAGATTATCGAAAGCCATTATAATAAATTAAATAATCCTGAATTAAAGATAAAGGCTATTCAGTTATTCAATAATATTAAAGCTTTTATTATGAACCCAAAGCATCTTTGCGGTGATTCTGGTATAGACGACTTGATGGTCGGTCATAGTTATTTTATGGCTTCCTCTGAAGAGGAATTATTAAACAAAGTAGAATACGAGATACTTCCTCTTATCGCAGAATACATTAATGATGGAATTATAAGTGTTTCTGATGAAGAAAAGAAAAGAGCCTTTCACGCATGGTTGAATCTACAACCAATGCAAGAAACTGAAGATGAAGAAATAAATACGGAAGACGAAAATTAACATGATACAACTCCAAGAGCACGAGCAATTAATATTAAATGGAGCACCCATTGGATATGATGATAGATACAATAATCTTGAACTTATTCAATGGGCGAAACCTACGGATAATAATCCATGGGGCTATTATGCTTCGTTTAAAATTGGAGCAGAATGGGTTGATCAGAAAGAATCGCTGGTTGTAACAACAAAGCGGGGTATGGAAAATATTGATTTCCTTAGTATGTTCATGACTTGTTTCACATCTGATCTTGCTTTGGATTCGTTTTCTGAAATATATAAGATTGATTTAGATCGACCGCAAATAGAGGCACCTTCATTAAACAGTATAGTCAGTCCTCTTATCATAGTTCATTTTATAAGTATTGTGAATCGAATTAAATCTTTAAAAAAAGGATATGTGCATTACCAAGAGAACCTTAAAAAGGTAAAGGGACATATTAAATCGCTAAAGAATGAAAGGCTAAATATTGCTACCAAGAGATATGAACGGATATTTTGTGAATATGATGAGTATTCTATTGATATTCCTGAAAACCGTATTATAAAGAAAGCTATTCTTTTTTCACGGGCCTTAATTACAAACATAAGCGATAATAGGCAATCATATCTTAGACTTCAATCATTGATAGCTAAGGTTCTGAGGAAATTTGAATATGTGAGTGATTGTGTTGATGAGAAATCAGTAAGGCAAATTCGCTCCCACAAATTATTCAATGAATATTCGGAAGCGATACGTTTAGCGAAAACGATACTTAAACAGTATGATTATAGCATAAATAAGGTTGCCTTTTCTAAGAACAAGGTAACTCCGTTTGTTTTGGATATGTCTTTGCTATATGAACATTATGTCTATGGATTATTACATGAAGCATATAAAGATAAAATAGTATATCAGTTTAAAGGCAAGACTGGATATCCAGATTTTTTGTTTAAGTCAAAGGATTTTAAAGCGATTCTTGATACTAAATACATCCCAAAGTACGAAAAGGGTTCGTTAGACATATATGTAATTAGACAGTTAAGTGGTTATAGTAGAGATTTACCAATATTGAAACATCTAGGATATGAAAATATTGAAGAAATTTCTTCAACTCCAGCCGTCCCATGTATAATTATATATCCGGAAGAAGGAAGTTCTATATATAATCCATTTAAGAATATGCCTCTGAGTAGTTTGTGTACAACGTATTTACAAAGGTTATCAATGTTTTATAAAATTAGTGTGCCTGTTCCAACACTATAAATCATTATGGTTTTGCCCTATTTTATTTATTAATATGATGAAGGGTGGGGCCATGGTAAGTTACGGAGTCTTATAAATATTTAATTATAGATTAATTGTAAATATAAAATCATATTATGGAAAATATAACATTTAATGAACTATTATCAATCATTGAAGATAAAGATTTGAATTTGACATGGTGCGACCATGATAATTGGACTGTAAAAAGAGCTTTAGATTATATTGAAGAACTTTCTGTTCTATATCCATCAGGTATAAGGATAATAAAAGATTATGAGAACGTTATAGAAATATACTACAAAGACAAAGTTATCCAAAGATACATTATAGCTGGATAATCCAGTAACTCCATTTTGTTTGTCCACCATTTCCTCCCATCTCAGACGGTGTGGCTTGTTTACGCAAATTTCATTGGTTCTGATTTAATGCATTGATTATCAATGTTGATAAATTTCTTCAACGAGGACGAATATTAGTGATTGTAAGCACAACAAACGCTATTGAATCCCTGTAAATTAGTAAGATTTACGGGGATTTAATTTGTCTGGATAATAGCGCTTGACCGCCTCAAATGGCGTGATTTGCTTGGATAAAACAGGCTTTTTCATTGAAACTTGCCTGTTGTATAATTCAGCAGTGGTAAAGATTGCAATTTTTATGTTTTTGTCCTCACTATTAAAATTTTTCAATAGAGAACTTGACTTGTTTGTGTGGAATTGAGGGATGGGCCATTTAAGCCAGGATACCTTGTGTGACAAATACGGTAACTTCCATCTCCACATACTGGCCATGCTCAACAAGGAATCGGTTATCCTGTTTATGAGAAAGACAGCAATGGATGAGAAATCTTGCCTGTCTCAGGTCTCTGGGATCGATTTTGACAGTAATCTGCTTCCGGACGAATAAAAATTCTCATCGGCAGGCTAGTCTGCCGATGAATTAACAGATAAATTAATATCTTTGCAAAATTAATATGTCTGAAGACTTACTTCAGGCCCACTAAATGAAACATTATCTATATTGCATTTATATTATTTTTTTATGGTTAAATGTTTTTCTATATTTAAAGGTATATACATTAGTATCTTTATCAGCATTTTGTCTTTATCTTTCTTTTCTTGTTCTTCCGAATTTCAGGATAATTACCAGGACAGGGATGACGGATATCTGGATATCGTTTTTTCCAAAAAGGAGACAAGGGCTGACCTTGCAAATGATGGTTCCGGAAGTTTTACAGAGGGCGATAAAATTGGGCTTTACCTTCAAGGAGATAAAGGTCTTTCTTATCGTGAACTTACATATTCGGGAGGACAGTGGCTTCCACGTCTGAAGCGTAATGATTTTGGTGAGGGGCCAATATCTTTGTCTGCTCATTATCCGGCAACCGGAGAACAACAGAATCCAAAGACTTATCAGCTGGATATGGCATTAGACCAGACTGGAGACGGTTTTTATAATTCAGATTTGCTGTTTTCAAAAACAGTCGTCGGATCAGGTGTATACGAAGCTGATATGAATTTCGCGCATGCTCTTCACAGAATCAGGATTTCTATCTCTGGCAGTATGACTTCGCCAGAGGTTAAAGTCAGGAGTCTGACACAGGGTAATTTTAATCTACTTACCGGTGAAGTTGAAGTGAGTGGAACCGATTTCAAATGGATTACCCCATTCAAGGATGGAGAAGGAAATTTTGCCGCTGTGATTATTCCTCAAAGTGCGATCCCCTACAGGGACGATGACGGACTTCTGCAGATCGTTGCAGAGGGTAAGACAGCGTATTTCAATGCTCCTGAAAAGACAGAAGAGAATAATGATCTTACATTTTTCGAGTCTGGAAAGCAGATTTCGATAAACCTTACTCTGAAACCGGGCAATCCTGAACTTGCAGGAAAGACATTGTGGGTATATGGATTGAATGTGCCTGATTTTCCAGGTAAGGAGAATCTTCCTACATATAAACTCGGTAATAAGTATGGTTTGCCTGAAGGCCAGTGGTTGAGATATGACAATCGTTACTATGAGGAGCAATATCTCACATGGGCTGAAGGGTGTGGCTGGTATGACTGCAACAAGTCACATGGAAACTATGAAGACGATTCCCAAATGTGCTGGGCGGCATCTGCATCAAATGTAGTGTCGTGGTGGATGTGTTTGAATAAAGAATATCTTGCGGCATACGATAGAGATTATGGTTCTTCGGTGACGACTGGTTCAGGTACTTTTGAGCGTCCGTCCTATGATTTCAAGCCGCTTTACCCTAATGGGGTTGGCAGTTGGGATGGTTCTCTTCCGGAACCCAATAATGTCACAGTCAACAGGTCGGAAGTTTTCCAGTTCTTCAAAGATCATTTCCCGAATTTTGGCAACGATGATCCTAAAGGAGTTGAATGGTTTTTTACCGGGGCTTATCTTGGTGGCGATATCAATGGTTTTAAAGGGTTCTTTCCGGAAGTATTCACGAAAAATAATGCCTTGACGGCAAGGTGCCCGCACAATCCAGACAAAGAGCAGTTCAATACATTTGTTACAGATGCCCTCCTCAATAAGAGGGCTATCGGTCTAAATGTGTTTGATGTTGCCGGTCCCAAAACTGGAAATCATGCTATGACAGCTTGGGGAGTCGAATATGATGAAGCAGGGGATATTGCCTATATATACTATTGCGACAACAACTATGCGGAACAGGATCCTAATGGTGCGGTGATTATCAGACAGCAGATAGTATATGCTGTCGATAGTTACGGGAAAGAATGTACTTATCTACAGCAGTTGAAACCGGAGGATCCGGATACTAGAGTGGGGAAATTCCTGATTACCTCTGTATTTTCTGCTGATCTCGGCAGAGATATATGGAAAAAGAAATATCCGAATGTAGTTGTAGAAAAATAATACATAATCTCCCCTTAAGAATATCTTTATCTGCTGGTATTCAGTACTTTTAAAAGTCTTTGATAAATCTGCAAGTTTCTTATCTTTATGTTAAGAAACTCTGGTATCAATATCTTTTTATTTATATTAGTTACAACTTAGATATATAAAATCAACAGCCATATTGGTCTCTATTTATTGATGAACTAAGAAAGATAAGAGACCGATACGGCTGTTCTTGTAGGAGTCATTATCGTTTTGGAGTGTGCAATTTTATATTAAATCCAGCCATAACCGTTGCTCTCGGCATGGGATAGCCGGCATTGATTTCATATTTCTGAGCCAGCAGGTTCTCACCACGCGCCCAGATATCCATCCATTTTCCTATGTGGAATGAAGCACGGAGATTCCAAAGTACGAAATCCTCCTTACTTTCCTTCTCGCCAACCGAAGTATAGAGTCCTTCAATGTATTGTACTCCGGTGGAGACGTTCCATCGTCCGAGAGAGAAATTGGCCCCTGCATACAGTTTATGTTGAGGTGCGGCAATAATGTTTTTTTTCATATGTAGAAAGCTGTAGTTCCCGTCCACAGACCAGTTATGATTGATACGGTATGCCGATTGTATTTCTATTCCGGTATTTTCGATTTTTCCTGAATTCTGGTTCAGCATGCCGCTGCCATTAGGATTGGGAAGGGTTTGAATAAGGTTTTTTCCATCTATGTAGAACAGATTCACCCCGTAGGTTAGCTGTCCTTCCATCAGATGTTGAGAGAACGCAAACTCGTAGTTCCACATTGATTCCGGTTGCAAATTCGGGTTTTGTGGTGGAAACATGTACATCTCGCGCAGGATTGGATAACGGAAACCTTTCGAAGCAGAGGCTTTCAGTTCGATGGCGTGTGGAAGATGAAACGCCAGACCTGTTTGCGGTACCCACTCTGTTCCTATGCGTGAGTGATGATCGGCACGCAATCCTGCATTAAATGTAAGCCACGGACTGATGTCTTGACGGAACTCAATATATCCGGCCAGTTCATTTTCGTGTTTGTCTACCAGTTCAGAAGTCGTTCCTCTATTTTCTCCACTCACATATTCACTCCAAGCATGTCCTCCATACCGAAACCAGTCGAAACCTAATGTGATACGATTACCCTTAAAAAATTGAGTACTCTGATACAAGGAAACGCCCATCATGTTATCACGTGAGTTGAAGCGGTCATCCTGCGGACCTTCACCGGCAGAAGGGGTATATCCGTCGTTAATCCAGTGATTGCCCCAGTTGTAGAAAAAGCTGACGGCTCCGGAAGTCTTTTCATAATGGTTTTTCACAGCAAAAGAAGTCATTCCTCGTGTAATGCGTTGGTCGCCATCCAGCAGCGGTGAGTCAACCGGGCCGGGGTAAGAGGCATTGAAATGGGTAACATTCAAATCTCCGTGTAGATTCCAGTATTTGGTCATTTCGTATCCCAGTTTCGCATAGCCGCCGTATTGTTCGAAGCCCATATCGGGGCGGTGTCCGTCTGTGCGGTTATAGGAAGCTGAAACGACGCTGGAGAAACGTCCTTTCCGAATACAGTTGGTCAGTTCCGTTTCAAGTGTGTTATAGGAACCATAGCCAGCACGAAAGTTAGTGTTCACTCCATCATCCTGCATCTTGCGGGTAACGATGTTGACTACACCGCCCATTGCATTTGATCCGTAAAGAACCGAAGCCGGTCCTCTTAATACTTCTACACGTTCGGCAAGGAATGACTGGTAGGCATCGGCTATCGGATGGCCGAAAATACCGGCATATTGGGGATGACCGTCAATCATTACCATCAACCGGGCTGTACTGCCACTCAATCCGCGGAGTGAAATACCTCCGGCTGCACCATCCGATACTCCATATCCCATAATTCCGCGTGAGGTGACAAACAGGCCTGGAATTTGTTCCGTAAGAACCGGAAGCAGTGATGCCTGCAAAGCTTGATTTATTTTACTGCGGTTCACTACTGATACGGTTTGGGACAGATGGCGGACATTTGTTTCATTTCGGCTACCGGTAACTACTACTTCTCCGATTTTATATACTTTTCTTGTATCAAGAGTATCTCGCTTTAGTTCCTGACTCATTCCCGATTGTACAGCAAGAGTCATTAATACGAATATATAGGATTTTCTTATTTTCATTTATACTATATCTATTTGTTTATAAAATATTTCTATCTATGAGGGACATGTGTTAACGGTTTGATAGATAGACTGAATATAAATAATAGTAGTTATGACTGGATGCCAAGATACAATCATACAATACGGACAGTGCCGGATACAACTTGTCAACTCGTGTATCCGGCACTATTCTTCTATATATGCAATAGAGGTTCTTATTTTCTCAGCATTAAGGTTTTGAATGGAGTAGGATAGGGAGTTTCAAACTCCATCAATTCGCCTGTAACGGGATGATAAAAGCAAAGCTTGAAGGCATGAAGAGCCAAACGTCCCAACGGATCTACTTCGGAACCGTAGCGGATATCGCCTACTACCGGGTGGCCAAGCGACTGCATGTGTACACGAATCTGGTTCTTCCGTCCGGTTTCAAGTTGCAACTCTATCAGAGAAAAGCCATTAGCTCGTTTGATAGTGCGGTAATGTGTTACAGAAAATTTACCACCATCATCTACAGGAGAAGAGCTGACATACAGTTTACGGTCGGTAAGCCATGATTGTACGGTGCCTTGATCTTTTTCCATGTCTCCCACAACGATTGACACATAGCGGCGGTCACACACGATATCGTGCCAGTTGTCGCGTAGAGTGTGCTGGGTCTTTTCGTCTTTGGCATACATCATGATACCTGAAGTTTCGCGGTCCAGACGGTGCACAACAAACACGCGGTTATTACGGTGCTGGCGTTTTACATACTCGTTCAGGATATGCTGTGCGGTACGTTCTTTCTGTTTGTCAGTAGCCACAGAAAGCAGTCCTTCTTTCTTCTCTACCACAATGAGGTATGCATCTTCGTACAGAATTTTCAGCAGAGGATGACGGAACTCATGCTTGTTCTTTTCCTTGCTGATCTGAACCTTCATGCCCGGCTTCAGCGGATAGTTGTATTGTGTCTGTATGTTATTGTCTACCAGTACTACACGGTTGCTCAGCAATGCTTTTACGCGTGTACGGCTGATACCTGCCATTTTCTTCATCAGAAACTCCATGAGTTCGGCAGGTTCGTTTACATTATATATTGTATATTGAGCGGCAGCCCGTGCACGGGGACGTCCGCTTGGTTTTCTGTCATTTCTTGCCATAAGGATTGGTGGTATATAAAATTATCGTTTTTCCAGCAAAACTACATTTTCTACATGATGAGTGTGCGGGAACATGTCTACCGGTTGTACGGCTGTTACCTTGTATTTGCTGTCAAGTAACTGTAGGTCGCGAGCCTGTGTAGCCGGATTACAGCTTACGTATACGATACGGCGTGGTTCGGCAAACAGAATAACATCAATTACATCGTTGTGCATACCGGCACGGGGTGGGTCGGTAATAATCACATCCGGACGACCGTGTTCGTTGATGAAGTCTTGAGTCAAGATATCCTTCATGTCGCCGGCATAGAAAAGAGTGTTTTCAATACCATTTATTTGTGAATTTACCTTTGCATCCTCAATTGCTTCGGGTACATATTCTATACCGATTACTTTCTTGGCCTGACGCGATACGAAGTTGGCGATAGTTCCTGTACCTGTATAAAGGTCGTATACCAGTTCGTTTCCTGTCAGTCCGGCGAAATTACGCGCAACCTTATATAGGTTGTATGCTTGTTCGGAATTGGTTTGATAGAATGATTTTGGTCCAACCTTAAAGCGGAGTCCTTCCATCTCTTCGAAGATGTGGTCATTTCCTTTGAATACTTCTACTTCCAGATCGCCGATGGTGTCGTTACATTTATTGTTGATGACGTAAAGCAGGGAAGTGATTTGTGGAAACTTATCTGCGACAAACTGCAGAAGTGCTTTCATCTGTTCCAGCTCTTCGTTTTTAGTAATTTTGCACTGCAGCAAAACCATCAGTTCGCCAGTCGATGAAGTACGCACCATCATGTTTCTCAGCATACCTTCCTGTGTACGCAGGTTGAAGAATTCATAATTGTGTTCGTAAGCATAATCGCGGATGGCATTGCGAATCTGGTTGGAAATATCATCTTGTAACCAGCATTTTTCAATGGCCAATACCTTGTCGAATGCTCCCGGAATGTGGAATCCTACTGCATTCATCTGGTCATATTTCACATCCTGCTTTACTTCTTCTTCTGTCAGCCAACGTTTATTGGAAAAAGTAAACTCCAGTTTGTTACGATAGAATTTTGTTTTTTCTGACCCCAAGATTGGCATAAATTCCGGCAATTCTACTTTACCGATACGGGTAAGATTGTCGAATACCTGTTTCTGCTTGTATCTGATCTGGTCTTCGTACGAAAGACATTGCCACTTACAACCGCCACATACGCCATAGTGCTGGCAGAACGGCTCTGTACGCATTGGAGATTTTTCATGAAATTTTACAGCTACGGCTTCGGCATAATGATTTTTCTTACGTTTAATCTGTAAGTCTACTACATCGCCCGGTACTACGTAGGGGACGAATATCACCAAATCATTTACTTTGGCCAAGGCCTTACCTTCTGCTGCTACATCTGTGATTGTTATCTTCTCTAATAGAGGAAGTTCTTTTTTCTTTCTTGCCACGTCCTTTTTTTATAAATCGAATTTGGGACAAAAATAAGAATAATTTCCGACATTCTTTTATTATTTCAAAAGAACTTCATTTTGCAAACTCGATATTGCAAAACATGTTGTAAAAAACATTCTTTTTATTTGCTTATTTATAAAATATCCATAGTTTTGCGGCTACTAAACTTAAATCTATAAAAAAATGGAAACAAAAAGAGTCTATACTTTTGGAAATGGAAAAGCTGAAGGTAAAGCAGATATGAGAAATCTTCTGGGAGGAAAAGGTGCCAATTTGGCTGAAATGAATTTGATTGGAGTTCCCGTTCCTCCGGGTTTCACAATTACTACCGATGTTTGTAATGAATATTTTGAAAAAGGAAAAGATGATGTAGTAGCTCTACTTAAGGCTGATGTGGAAAAGGCCATTGCCGGGGTAGAAGAACTGATGAAATCTAAATTTGGTGATGTAGAAAATCCTTTACTTGTTTCTGTACGTTCCGGAGCCCGTGCTTCTATGCCGGGAATGATGGATACCATTCTGAATCTGGGTTTGAATGATGATGTAGTGGAAGGTTTGGCCAGAAAAACTGGAAACGAACGTTTTGCGTGGGATTCATACCGTCGTTTTGTACAGATGTACGGTGATGTAGTATTGGGTATGAAACCGACTAATAAAGAAGATATCGACCCGTTTGAAGCAATCATAGAAGATGTAAAGAAAAATAAAGGTGTACGCTTGGACAACGAGTTGGATGTTGCAGACTTGAAAGAGTTGGTAGTACGCTTTAAGGCTGCTGTAAAAGCACAGACCGGAAAAGATTTCCCAAGTTGTGCTTATGAACAGTTGTGGGGAGCTATTTGTGCCGTGTTCGATTCATGGATGAACGAACGTGCGATTCTTTACCGCAAGATGGAAGGTATTCCGGCAGAATGGGGTACTGCTGTCAATGTGCAGGCGATGGTCTTTGGAAATATGGGCGATACATCGGCTACAGGTGTATGTTTCTCTCGTGATGCGGCAACTGGTGAGGATTTGTTCAATGGCGAATACCTTATCAATGCACAAGGTGAAGACGTAGTGGCAGGTATTCGTACTCCGCAGCAGATTACAAAGATAGGCTCTCAGCGTTGGGCTGAACTGCAGGGTATTTCAGAAGAAGAACGTGTGGCAAAATATCCTTCTATGGAAGAAGCAATGCCAGAAATCTATAAGGAACTGGATGCTTTGCAAACCAAACTGGAGAATCATTATCACGATATGCAGGATATGGAATTTACTGTTCAGGAAGGTAAATTGTGGTTCTTGCAGACTCGTAACGGTAAGCGTACAGGAGCTGCTATGGTACGTATTGCCATGGAAATGCTTCAGCAGGGTATTATTGATGAAAAAACTGCAGTTTTGCGTTGCGAACCTAATAAATTGGACGAACTGCTTCATCCGGTATTCGACAAGGCTGCATTGCGTCAGGCAAAGGTTCTGACCCGCGGTCTTCCTGCATCTCCGGGAGCAGCTTGCGGACAGGTGGTGTTCTTTGCCGATGATGCTGCAGAATGGCGTGCAGATGGCCGTCGTGTAATCTTGGTGCGTATCGAAACTTCACCTGAAGATTTGGCTGGTATGAGTGCTGCAGAAGGTATCTTGACAGCACGTGGCGGTATGACTTCGCATGCAGCTGTTGTGGCTCGTGGTATGGGTAAATGTTGTGTATCGGGTGCCGGTGCTATTAATGTAGACTATAAGGCTCGTACTATAGAAATAGATGGTGTAGTACTGAAAGAAGGTGATTACATCTCATTGAACGGAAGTACCGGAGAAGTATATCAGGGACAGGTACCTACAAAGGCAGCCGAATTATCAGGTGATTTTGCTAAATTGATGGATCTCTGCAACAAATATACTCGTTTGCAGGTACGTACAAATGCAGATACTCCTCACGATGCTGAAGTGGCACGTAGCTTTGGAGCAGTGGGCATCGGATTGTGCCGCACCGAACATATGTTCTTCGATAATCAGAAGATTGTAGCCATGCGTGAAATGATTCTGGCTACTGATGTAGAAGGACGTAAGAAAGCTCTTGCTAAACTCTTGCCGTATCAGAAAGCTGACTTTAAGGGAATTTTCAAAGCAATGGACGGTCATCCGGTAAATGTACGTTTGCTTGATCCTCCTTTGCATGAATTTGTTCCTCATGATTTGAAAGGACAGGAAGAAATGGCTCAGGCTATGGGTGTAACTGTAGAATATATCCGCCAGCGTGTAGAAAGTTTATGTGAACATAACCCGATGTTAGGCCATCGTGGATGCCGTTTAGGTAATACTTATCCGGAAATTACAGAAATGCAGACACGTGCGATTTTGGGTGCAGCGGTTGAATTGAAGAAAGAAGGGTTCAATCCTCAGCCTGAAATTATGGTGCCGTTAACCGGTATTTTATATGAGTTTGAAGCACAGGAAAAAGTGATTCGTGATACAGCAGCTCAGTTGTTCAAGGAAGAAGGTGTAGAAATACCGTTTAAAGTTGGTACTATGATTGAAATTCCGCGTGCAGCTCTTACTGCTAATCGCATTGCATCACGTGCCGAATACTTCTCATTCGGAACTAACGACTTGACACAGATGACTTTCGGCTATTCTCGCGATGACATTGCTTCGTTCTTGCCGGTATATCTTGAAAAGAAGATTTTGAAAGTCGATCCGTTCCAAGTATTAGACCAGAATGGAGTAGGACAGTTGGTAGAAATGGCTGTAGAAAAAGGTCGCTCTGTACGTCCGGAACTTAAGTGTGGTATTTGCGGTGAGCATGGTGGTGAACCTTCTTCTGTGAAGTTCTGTCACCGTGTAGGTTTGAACTATGTATCTTGTTCTCCATTCCGCGTGCCTATTGCTCGTTTGGCTGCGGCTCAAGCTGCAATAGAGGAAGCTAAATAGTACAAAATAACTATTGATTTAGGCTGTAATAATCTGCTGGTCGGATGTTACAGCCTAATTTTTTACTTGTAATGTAATTATTCTCCACTATCAGTCTTTGCTTCTATTAATTGTAAAATAATTTTATTGATTTTACCGTCAATTCTTGCATCTTTATTATCTTCTGCGATATCGGATTTAGGTATAAATTCACCACAAATGTCTATCCCTAATACAGGATGGTTCTGAAGAATGATATATAATAACTTTTCCAGTTCTTCCAGACTCATAGAACCTTGATCCCAGTTGGTAATTGCATATTCTGGTGAAAGTACATCTTTATCAATAGAAATGTATACGGGGTCGGATATAAGCTCTTCTGCAAATCTTTTCCAGTTTTTTTCTTTATTCAGATCATTGTCACTATAGAAGTGAACTCTATCTTTATATTCAGGTGATACTGATTGTACGAGCTGCTCAGAAGCCCCTACAATGATAACTTTCTTACAATTTACATTGCTGTCAAGAATATCTTTTACCCAACTTCCACATGAAAGAATATGTTCGAATAGAGAAGGTTGCATATCCGGATGATGATCAAATACTACAAGAACAAATGGTTCTTCGATTCGGTCTGTCCATAATTTAGTCACATAGTGATAATTACCGGAATCAATGAAATGAACACCAGTTATAGGACACCTTTTGATCATTTTTATTAGAGCGTTTTTGCCTTCATCATCACAGTAGCAGTCTGTTCCTGATAGGTGTCTGCAATCCAGCCAGTGGTACTGTTTATTATGTGGAAAGCCTTCCATGTCATAGACACCGGAGAAGTTCATTATCACTACATCATTTGAAATTAATCCATTTTTTGTGTCAGTTTTTATTGGCATATTAATAGGTTTATAAAATAAGATATATTGATTTTGTATTTGTCAGTTTTATAACTGTAAAATACGAATTGCAAACAATGTACCTTATTTAATGTTCGAGTAGAAAACAGAAATACGTTTAACCAGTATTATATATCTGCCTCTTAATTTTAACTCTGTATAAACATTGATGTTGTCAAAGTGTCATTTTGAACAGGATGTAGAGTTTGTATATTGTTTTTTTATTTCTGCTGGGTTTTTTGAAAGTTAGGGGTTGTGATAAAATATTATAATAGCAAACACAACTGCTGTGTGCGAATAGCTTTACAATAGATTGTGAAAGATTTGCTTAACTGTTGTAGTAAATTAATTACAAAGTTTTTACTATGCCTCTTTGATTTGCTATCTGTCTGAATTAATTTTCTATCTTTACCGAAGAAGAATGTAACTGAATAAGCTTATGTTGGATAACGGACGATGGGGTATGATGCAACAAGATGCAGAACGTATGATAGAATGTCTACAGACCAGAGGAGTGGGGTTTGATGCGGGATTGTCGGACGAAGAAGTGCAGAATATAGAGCGTACATTTAAGTTTGTGTTTCCACCAGATTTAAAACTTCTTTTACAAACAGCATTACCTGTGTCGGAGCGGTTTCCAGACTGGCGGTCGGGAGTAGGAGTGCAATCGATGATGGATTGGCCTATTGAAGGCATTATGTTCGATGTAGAGAATAATAATTTTTGGCTTGAAGAATGGGGACAGAAATCAGACTCTTTGGGGCAGCGTGTGTTGACGGTGCGTTCTTTGGCCAAAAAATGGCCTCGTCTTATACCCGTCTATGGTCATCGTTATCTTCCGGCTTTCCCAAGTGAAGCGGGAAATCCCGTATATTCTGTTTATCAAACAGATATTATCTGTTACGGCAATGATTTGCTGACATATCTGTGCCGTGAGTTTAAGATTGCACCGTATCGTTCTTCTTTTCAAAGGAGCAAGCCTAAACAGATTCCATTTTGGGGAGATTTAGCACTATGAGTTATTGTGTTCTGGGATAGAGGAGGTTCCTAAAGCTAGATATAGAGGTGATAAATGAAGAAAATCTGAGCTTACCGTCATCTGTTTTGTAGAAAATATTTTTGTCTTTTTGACAATGGAAGAAATTTTTCTATTCCTTTTAGATTGTATGACAAAGTGTCAATGCAGAGTATCAAAAAACGGCCTTATTTGTACTGGAGTGTAGGATTGCCTGTGAAAATGCGATTTTTTAAGGATGTGAAAAATGCAATATTAAAGGATAATGGGTGGGTAACGGCGTGTTGTGTAGTTAGTTTATAAGAAATACTTTCATTAATATTGTTGTAATATGTGTAAATGTGTCTTTTTGATAGTTGAAAAAGTGTGCGAAAAACTGCGGGAAAAACTGTTTTAGTATGTAAAATGTCGGTTGAAAATACGCAATTGGTAGTGTTGGCTTACGTGAATAGTAACGGAAGTGAACGATACAAGTCGCGTAAGCCGATGATACTAGTATCGTAAAGAGGTTTTATGGGTAGAAAAACGATGCGTTATAAGGTATAAAAACCTGTTGTATAGCAGAAATACTTGTACTTTCAGACTGAAAAAAGGAGATTTGAAGCCTCTTGAATGAAGATAAAAATCAAAATACGCGTTAGCGGAAAACGGGTAAAATGGAAATTATGATTCTATTTATGTATTTCTGCTTACAAAATGAATACTGCCGGTTCTCTTTCTACGTGGGGTAGGGAGAACCGGCAGTGCTGTATATAAACGATAGAGCTTTATGTACTTACGATTTGTTTACTCTTTTCTTGGCAAATTTACCGTTGTTGCGACGGTATCCTTTTTTGTTGTTTGAGCCTTTCTGAGAATTGTTTTTTCTGGCTACCCGAGGTGCATAGAGTGGAGCTTCACCCAATTCGTCCGGTACGGGGATTTTGTAAATATCTTTTCCCAAGAAGTTTTCTATTTGCTTGAAGCGGGTCTGCTCCGTTTCGCTTACAAAAGTAATGGCACATCCGTCGTTGTTGGCACGGGCAGTACGTCCGATGCGGTGTACATAATCTTCGCTGTCGTGAGGTACGTCGTAGTTGATAACCAGACGGATGTCGTCAATGTCAATTCCTCTGGCAACGATGTCGGTAGCGATAAGAATATTGATTCTGCTGTTACGGAATTCGTGCATGATTTCTTCGCGTTGGCTCTGATCCAGGTCGGAGTGCATTTCGCCAACATTCAGCTTCATGCGTTTCAGTGATTTGGTAACTTCTTTTACCTTCTGTTTGGAAGAGGCAAAGATGATGACACGTTCGGGCTGTTGCTCGGAGAATAGTGATTCGATAATGCCTAATTTCTGAGTCTCATAACAAATATAGGCTGTCTGTATAATTCTATCGGCGGGCTTGGATACTGCCAGTTTGACCTCTTCCGGATTGTTCAGAATGGTTTTGGCCAACTGTTGTATCTTGGTAGGCATGGTAGCCGAAAACATGATGGTTTGCCGTTCTTTGGGAAGATGTTTTACTATCTGCATAATATCGTCGGCAAATCCCATATCGAGCATACGGTCGGCCTCATCGAGGATGAAGAATGATACCTTCGACAGGTCTACGTATCCCAGACTGATGTGGCTGATGAGTCGGCCTGGAGTGGCGATTACTACGTCTGCTCCCAGTGTAAGCCCTTTTTTCTCCTGCTCAAATCGTACTCCGTCGTTTCCTCCGTAAATGGCCACACTTGAGATTGGCATGAAGTAGGAGAAACCTTCCATCTGCTGGTCTATCTGTTGTGCCAGTTCGCGGGTAGGCGACATGATGATGCAGTTGATGGAGTCCTCGGGATATCCGCCTTTGCTCAACTGATTGATGACGGGTAGCAGGTAGGCAGCCGTTTTTCCGGTACCGGTTTGTGCTACACCGATAAGGTCTTTTCCTTCGAGAATGACCGGAATAGTATGTTCTTGTATAGGAGTGCATTCTTTGAAATTCATGGCATCCAATGCCTGCAGAACACTTTCCTCTAAGTTCAGTTCAGAAAATTTCATATAGTAAAAATCCGTTTTTATTATCGTTGACTATAGTTTGCCGCGTTCGTCCAAATATGAATCTTTGAATCCCAGGAAGTACAATACACCGTCAAGACCAATTGTATTGATAGACTGGCGGGCATTGGCTTTTACTTTGGGTTTGGCATGGAAGGCAATACCAAGTCCGGCTACGGAGAGCATAGGCAGGTCGTTAGCACCATCGCCTACTGCAATGGTTTGTGCGATGTCTACATTTTCTACCTGAGCTAAGAGTTGCAGCAGTTCCGCTTTTCGTTTTCCATCCACAATGTCGCCTATGTGGCGTCCGGTCAGTTTTCCATCTACAATTTCCAGGTTGTTCGCGTATACATAGTCGATGCCGAATCTCTCTTTCAGATAGTTTCCAAAGTAAGTAAAACCTCCGGAAAGAATGGCTATTTTGTATCCATATCGCTTTAGTACGTACATCAGGCGTTCTACGCCTTCGGTGATGGGCAGATGCTCGGCAATGTCACGCATTACGCTTTCGTCGAGTCCTTTCAGCAGAGCCACCCGTTCCTTGAAACTTTCGATGAAGTCTATTTCCCCTCTCATGGCCCGTTCGGTGATGGCTTGTACCTGTTCGCCTACTCCCGCACGTTTGGCCAGTTCGTCTATTACTTCCGTTTCTATCAAGGTAGAATCCATATCGAAACAAATCAGACGGCGCATGCGGCGGTACATGTTATCTTGCTGGAAAGAGAAATCCATTCCCAGTGTGGTACTGAGTTCCATCAGACGGCTCTGAAGCACATCACGGTCTTTGGGAGTTCCTCTCACAGAGAATTCGATGCAGGCACGTATGCGTGCTTTCTTCTCATCCAGGGGCATACGTCCTGTCAGACGGCGTATGGCATCAATGTTCAAACCCTGTTCGGCCAGAATCTGTGTGGCGCCCGCTATTTGCTGGGCAGTCAGTTTTCTTCCAAGCAGAGTCAGGATGTAACGGTTCTTTCCCTGCATGCTTACCCATTCCTCATATTCTTCTCGTGTAATGGGGTAGAAGCGGATATTGATACCTAAGGCAGAAGCTTTGAAAAGCAATTCTTTCATAATATTACCCGAATCTTTTTCGTAGCATTTAAACAGGATACCCAATGAGAGGGTACTGTGAATATCGGCCTGTCCGATGTCCATGATGTCCACATCGTATGTCGACAGGATTTCTGTAATGGACGCTGTCAGTCCCGGACGGTCCAAGCCGCTGATTCGGATTAATATTAGTTCGGTATTCATAGTTTGCCTTATTCCATAATTATTATATTGCAAATGTAACGATTTTATTGGATTCGGGCACATAAAAAGGTATCAATTATCCCCTTGGAAGCATATGGAAGCCATATTATGGTGATTTTAGAGGAGAAAATTTATTTACAGAGAGGAAAAATGAGAGAATAGAATGGAGAAGATTTGCCGAATTCCGTCATGGGTTAATCGTGCAGGTGTAGGGATGGATAAAGGTAGAAAATAATCTCTTTTTTGTGAAAATATGCTCAAAAACATAAAGTTTTATTTGTTTTTGTAGGATGAATGATGAAAAACGCTTATTTTTGCACCGGATTTCAAAATGAAAGGGGTATTGGGCGACCAATATCTATAAGATGATGTTCCGAGTAGAAATCACTGTGAAGGGACAGACTCGGATAGTATTAACTAAAATCAAATTACATGATTAAAAGTGTAAAATGGTTTTTTGTTGTATTGATATTCAGTTCTTTCATTTCTTTTTCATTTGAAGAAGAAAGAGTTTCGGCAGAGACTTTGACTGTAGGAGAGAAAGCTCCGGAGTTGGTGCTCTGCAATCAGACGCAGTCGCTCGACCTGCGTGCCGGTGACGGTAAGTATACTTTGTTGAGCTTTTGGGCAAGTTATGATGCGACTTCCCGAGTAAAAAACGCAGCATTAAGCAAAGAGGTGCGGGATTATGACCGCATAAAGATGATTTCTGTTTCTTTCGACCATTATGCGTCGGTATATCGGCAGGCTGTCAAACAAGATGGAATTCAGTTGCCGGAAAGTTATGTAGAAACAGAAGGCGCTAATTCCAAAGCTTTTCAGGCGTACGGTCTGGAAAATGGTTTCGGCAATTATCTGTTGGATAGTAACGGAGTGATTATTGCCAAGAATCTGGATGCAGAGGAATTGTCTTCTTATCTGAATTGATGGGAAGAGTTAACATTGAATAAAATTGAATACAACAAAAAGCAAAAGTTGCTTTGTCACAAGGAAACTTGTACAAAGCAACTTTTTCATTTTTTAGCTTATTTGTTCAGGCTCTTTCTGGTAACAAGCATACGGTTGATGAGCTTTTGGTTGGCTTGGTCTAACTTTTGCTTTTCCAGCGCTTTCATGTAAATACGTGTGGTTTTTTCTGAAGTGTGTCCCAAACTTTCACTGATAATGGATACGGAGATTCCTTGCTCTTTGGCCAGTGAGGCCCATGTATGGCGGGATACATAAGATGAAAGATGATATTGGTCGCCCAGGAGTTTGCTGAGCTTGTTGAGCCGTTTGTTGTAGACTCCCAACTGGTAACGGTATTCTCTGTAATTGTCTGCGGGGGATGTGTCTCTTAAAATAGGAAATAAATACCCGGCTTGAGAAGTGTCGGCGTAACGATTTAGAATTTCAAGACTGGGAGGTTCCAGCTTTACAGTGATTTGCTGATGGGTTTTACGCCTGTAATAAGTAAGATAGTTGCCGTAAATGTGTGATTTCTTCAGAAAAGCAATATCGACAAAGGATATTCCGCGTACATAGATGCTGAATAGGAAAAGGTCCTTGGCCAGTTGCAGGGTGGGACGTTTACTGCAGTCCAGACTGATAAGTTTACGTATCAGAAGTTTGGGAATTCCTCTTTTTCTAGTGTTTTCGTATCCGGTAAAGGCACGGATAAAAGGAGATTGTTGCGGAGTAAGTTCCAATTCTACTGCTTTGTTGTAGATGGCGCGCAGAGTACGCAGGTAACACGATATTGTATTCAGGTTGCAACCTTGATTCTGGAGATATTTTTCGAAATTATCGATAAACAAAGGAGTGATGGAGTGGAAAGGGAGAGGAGAAAATGATACATACTGATGTAATCGGGCGATAGCCGTTCGGTAGTTTCTTGCAGTATTGAACCTCGATGCTTTTGTCATATTTTCCGTTTCGGCACGGGCGAACTGGAAAAAGTCTGTCTGCTGTTTCGGAGGTGGGGAGGTTCGGGAGGAATTGTTTTTTGTGTACTGCGCCTGTAGTCTCTTTACTGTAGTGGCTAACTCTTGCTGAATTTTTTGCAAGGCTTCTGCATCGTATTCGGAACCTGTTCCGAATGATACTTCAAAACGAATGTTGATACTGTTCATAATATATATTATTAAGGGATGAAACCTAATAATATAGGTCAGTCACAGTTTTCTTCGGAGAAAAACAAAATACACCCTAAAAGTAAGTACTGCTTTTAGGGTGTATTCTGATGTTTTCGGAAAGATTTTCTCTTCTTCTTGTAGAGAAAGTCTTTATTTCGGTGCTTTCCGATAGAGGTAGATTGCAATAAACAAATAGAGAATATTAGGTATCCATACTGCAATGCCTGCCGGGAGGTTTCCATTGATGGCAAATGTAGACGATACAGTCTGGAACAAAATGTAAGAGAAGCTTAGTGCAATACCGATACCCAAATGGAGTCCCATGCCACCTTTCATTTTG
The DNA here is from genome assembly GCF_027529745.1 of Phocaeicola acetigenes. Taxonomy (NCBI): domain Bacteria; kingdom Pseudomonadati; phylum Bacteroidota; class Bacteroidia; order Bacteroidales; family Bacteroidaceae; genus Phocaeicola; species Phocaeicola acetigenes. The sequence continues at coordinate 383,137 of NZ_JAPZVM010000001.1, read as the reverse complement.
CGTGAAGATAGTGAAAGACCGATTGTTGTCAGGATAAATGCGGCAAATGACATCGCTATTCGTTTGTGATATTCTACCTCGAATACCTTGATGTTGGCAAAACCTCTCTGTCTCTGTTTGGCTATGTAGTCACTCAGTTCGGAACTGGTCATTGTTTCCTGCTGTCCGCGTGTGATAAGGAAGTCTTGCGGTTCCATTTTGATGACGGAATCTATCACATCTCCTTTCGTGATGTATTCGCGCATACCTTTCATCTCACGAATCATATAGTCTTTTATGATCCATTTGTGCACACTGGTCGTATCGTAAGTCACACGCCGTGCCGTGAGATGGGATACCAACTTGTGGTTTTCGAACTTGTCCAACGAGAAACGATATCCGGTTTTATTGTAATCCTCATACCGTTCCATATAGGCTATTACGCCTGAATCTACTTCCAATTGTACATTGCGTACATAATCTACCTTTTTCTTTTTCTTGTATACCTGTTCGAACTTCAGGCGGGTGACACTTCCTGTAGGAATAACTTCCGTACTCAGCCCGTAGGTTACAAGAGAGATGATGGCGGCCGAAATCATATAAGGGCGCATCAGCCGTTTAAAACTCATGCCCGTAGAGAACATGGCTATAATCTCAGAATTCTCCGCCAGTTTGGAGGTAAAGAATATTACGGCAATGAAAACAAACAACGGACTGAAAAGGTTGGTATAATAAGGTATGAAGTTCAGGTAATAGTCGAAGACGATAGCCTTGAGTGGTGCCTTATTATTGATAAAGTGGTCGATGTTTTCATTGATATCGAATACTACTGCAATAGAGATAATCAATGCGATAGCAAAGAAATAAGTTCCAAGGAACTTGACAATGATGTATCGGTCAAGTCTTTTCAGCCACTTTGTCTGTTTGAAAAAGTTTTTATTCATGACTTTTTATAATCGCGTTGATAAACGTTTTACCATTGCCGGCTTCCATGTAGAGAAATCACCTGCAATAATGTGCTTACGGGCTTCACCCACTAACCAGAGGTAGAATGCCAGATTATGGATGGAGGCAATCTGCATGGCCAGCAATTCTTGTGCATGGAACAGATGGCGCAGATAGGCACGGCTGTACATCGTATCTACGTAAGAGGCACCGTCGGCTTCGATGGGTGAATAATCGTTCTCCCATTTTTTGTTGCGCATGTTCATGATACCGTCTTTGGTAAATAGCATTCCGTTTCGTCCGTTTCGGGTAGGCATTACGCAGTCGAACATGTCAACCCCTCGTTCAATACCCTCCAGAATGTTGACCGGTGTTCCTACCCCCATCAGGTAACGAGGTTTGTCGGTCGGAAGAATTTCGTTTACCACTTCAATCATTTCATACATCTTTTCCGTTGGTTCTCCTACTGCCAGACCTCCAATGGCATTTCCATCTGCATTTTTTGATGCGATGTATTCGGCAGAACGGCGGCGCAGGTCAGGGTATACACAGCCTTGCACAATGGGGAAGAGTGATTGCTCGTATCCGTATTTGGGCTCTGTTTCATTGAAGCGGGTGATACAACGATCTAGCCAGCGGTGAGTCAATTCCATGGATTTCTTGGCATACTCGTAGTCTGAAGTTCCCGGAGCACACTCGTCGAAAGCCATCATGATGTCGGCACCAATCGTACGTTCGATATCCATGACACGCTCTGGAGTGAAAAGATGTTTCGATCCGTCTATGTGAGAACGGAACTCTACTCCTTCTTCCTTCATCTTGCGAATGCCGGAAAGAGAGAATACCTGGAAGCCACCACTGTCGGTCAGCATGGGACGGTCGAAACCATTGAACTTATGTAATCCACCAGCTCCTTCGATGATGTCCAATCCCGGACGAAGGTACAAATGATAGGTATTACCTAAAATGATTTGCGCCTTGATATCGTTTTTCAACTCGTGCAGGTGAACACCTTTTACCGTGCCCAGTGTACCTACTGGCATGAAAATGGGAGTTTCAATCTGCCCGTGAGCTGTGGTGATAAGCCCGGCACGTGCATTCGACCGGGCATCTTTATATTGCAATTCGAATTTCATGTTGTTTTCTTCTCTTCTTCCGTTATGGTAAAATCGATTGGATCAGCGACCTTTTCGTTTGTCAGAGCCAGTTCCAATACTTCTTTAATATCTTTTACATAGTGGAAAGTCAGTCCCTTCAGGTAGATAGGCTGTATTTCCTCAATGTTTTTACGGTTCTCTTCACAAAGAATAATATCCTTGATACCTGCTCGTTTGGCTGCCAGTATCTTTTCTTTGATACCGCCTACAGGAAGTACTTTTCCTCTCAAAGTGATTTCTCCTGTCATGGCAAGGTTTGCTTTCACTTTACGTTGAGTCAAGGCTGAAGCAAGCGAGGTTACCATGGTGATACCTGCAGAAGGTCCGTCTTTTGGAATAGCTCCTTCCGGTACGTGGATGTGGATGTTCCAGTTGTCGAAGATACCTTCGGGCAAATCCAGCAGATGGGTATGCGATTTCAGATACTCCAATGCCAACATGGCAGATTCTTTCATTACATCGCCCAGATTACCGGTCAGTGTCAGACGTCCACCCTTTCCTTTGCTCAAGCTTGTTTCTACAAACAGGATTTCTCCTCCTACAGCAGTCCATGCCAGTCCGGTTACTACTCCGGCATATTCGTTGCCCTGGTATTTGTCGCGGGAGTATTCCGGTGCCCCTAGGAATTTCTTGATGTCTGCCGGCTTCAGATCGTAGTTGGGAACCTCATCCTGACTGGCTGTTTCCAACGCAATCTTACGCAGTACCTTGCTGATTTTCTTTTCCAGTTCGCGTACACCGCTTTCACGTGTATGATACTCTACGATATACTCGATGGCAGCCTTGTTGAACTTGATGTTCTCTTTTTTCAGTCCGTTGGCTTCCAATTCTTTCGGTATCAGATGGCGACGTGCTATCTCAATCTTTTCTTCCGTAATGTAACCGCTTACCTCAATCAGCTCCATACGGTCGAGCAGAGGAGTCGGGATAGTACCCAGATTGTTGGCTGTTGCGATGAACATTACTTTCGACAAATCATAGTCCATATCGATGTAATTGTCGTGGAATGTATTGTTCTGTTCCGGATCGAGTACTTCCAGCATTGCCGATGACGGATCGCCCCGGTGGTCGCTGCCCAACTTATCTATTTCATCGAGGATAATGACCGGATTGGATGTCTCAGCTTTTATCAGGCTCTTGATAATACGTCCGGGCATGGCGCCGATGTATGTTTTACGATGTCCGCGGATTTCCGATTCATCGTGTACACCGCCCAATGACATACGTACATATTTACGTTTAAGCGCTGCAGCAATAGAACGTCCTAAAGAAGTTTTTCCCACTCCCGGAGGACCATACAGACAGATAATCGGCGATTTCAAATCACCTTTCAGCTTCAGTACCGCCAGATGCTCAAGAATACGTTCTTTTACTTTCTCCAGTCCGTAATGATCTTTGTCCAATACTTTTTTAGCATTGTTGATGTTAATCACATCGGTAGTATAGGTATCCCATGGAAGAGCCAGAAGAGTCTGCAGGTAAGTCAACTGTACATTATAATCGGGTGATTGGGAGTTGATTCGCTCCAACTTAGCCAATTCTTTCTCGAATGTCTTTGCAACTTCCTTCTTCCATTTCTTTTCCTGACTTTTCTTGCGCAGCTCTTCGATGTCTCCATTTTCGCCTTGTCCCAATTCGTCTTGGATGTTTCGGATCTGCTGTTGCAGGAAGTATTCTTTCTGCTGGCGATCCAAGTCTTCCCGGGTACGAAGCTGGATATTTTGTTTAAGAGTTGCTAATTGTATTTCTCTGTTCAATACCTGAATAAGACGGTACAATCGCTCCTTCAGAGAGTTTGCACTTAACAGGTCGAATTTGGAGTCGATTGGGAACGGGAAATTAGATGAAATAAAATTCACCAGAAGTTCCGGTGTTTCCAGATTCTTGATAGCTACAGAAGTGTCTGAGCTAATCCGGTCGGATACTTCTATGTATTTCATACTTTGCTCGCGGCAAGTATCCATCAAAGCCTTGAATTCGTCTGTATTTTCTACAGTCATATCATCTTCGGCTACAGTGACTTTCCCTTTCATATAAGGGTGGGTAGAAGTTATCTTGTCAAGATAAACCTTCGGTCCATGAGCTTGTACGATAGCTGTGGTGTTCCCTCCGGGTATTTCGAAGACACGAAGTATGCGTCCGATAACTGCGACAGGAAATAAATCCTTCAGTTCCGGCTCTTCTACTTCGCTCACTTTCTGTGTAGCCAGGACTATCAGTTTCTTTTCCTTTAAAGCTGCATCTACCAGCTTCAGTGTAGGCGGGCGTCCTATAGCTACAGGCATTATAACAGTGGGGAAAACAACCATATTACGCAGTGTCATAATAGGCAACTCCTGATCGATGTCTTTCACTTCGACAACGGGAGCTGTATCTTCTATTTCGGCCATCATTGCAATATCCTCGTTTTCTGTATTCATTAAAAGATGTTCTTTTTTTCTCTTTTTTATCATAGCTGTTTTTATGTTCTTATTTTTATGGCTTTGCAAATGGTTGCAAAAACGTTACAAAGTTAATCATTCTGCTTTTAATATGGAAATGTAATACCTTATATTGCATTAAAGAATGTAAGGTTTTATGGTTTTATATAAATAAGTTTTGCGTATTTTTGGCGAAAATTTGAGAAGTATATGCCAAATCCTTTCTTTCAGTTTAAAAAGTTTACGGTTTACCATGATAAGTGTGCCATGAAAGTCGGTACAGATGGAGTTCTTTTGGGAGCTTGGGCTTCTATAGAGAATGCACGGCGGATATTGGATATCGGTACGGGCACGGGGCTGATCGCTTTAATGCTGGCCCAACGTTCGGATGCGTCTGTTGTTGGGGTAGATATTGATGAAGCTGCAGTAGAGCAGGCTCGTGAAAACATCGAACGTTCCGAGTGGAAGAGTCGGATTGTGGTAGAACATAAAGATGTACGTGATTTGTCTGGAGAAAAGTATGGCTTGTTTGATGTCATTGTATCGAATCCTCCATATTTTACCGAAGCTGTATATTGTCCGGACAAGCAGCGGAATACTGCCAGGCATATGGATAGCCTGCCGTTTGATGAGTTGTTGCAGGCTGTAGACAGACTGCTTGCCGAAGAGGGATGCTTTTCGGTGATTCTTCCGTCGGGGGTTGCCCCGGACTTTATAGCGAATGCACTTCACTATCGGTTGTATCTGTGCCGGCAGACTTTTGTGCATACCAAGCCTGAGGCTGTTCCTAAAAGAGTTCTTATGGCTTTTTCGCGTACGGCATCGGAATGTAAAACTGAACATTTGGTTGTGGAACTGGCCCGGCATGAGTATTCTCCCGAATATATAGCTTTAACTCGTGACTTTTATTTGTCGATGTAAAATACAGGGCAGGAGAAAAGAGCAAGAACGCTTTAATCCTTCTTGCTCAGTCTTCGTAAGATATTTTGATTTAGCTTGACCAGTTGTTTGTGTCTGTGAGCCAGTGTGGTGGTAAGGGGACGCTTGTCTACAAAATCGGTCAGGTTTTGCAGGAGGCTAAAAGGGTCGAATGTCTCCTTAGGCTTTTCTGGGGTAATGATATGTAGTCCTTTGGGCTTGATTTCCACTTCCAGATCTTTTCCTCCTATCATCGGGTCGCCATCAAAGTGGAATACACCTTCCTTGCTTCTGTGGATAATGATTTTTTTATCCGTCATGGTTTTGATACGGCTGTTCTGGTCGATAGTTTTATTGAATAACTGGAATGACAAGGCCGGTACATCCAAGACAGTAAACGGTTCCAGAATGGTAATATTCATTAACCCGTCTGTCAGAGAAGCTTGTGGAGCAATGTATGCATTGTTCCCGTATTGAGAGGCGTTGGCACAAGCAATGAGAAACGCTTTGTATTTTACTGTTCCCTCGGAATTTTCTATTTCGTATGTTTCAGGACGGTATGTCAGACTCTCATGAAGTGTATTTTCCAGATAAGTTAGCAGTCCTCTTTTTCCCGAATCTGCAAATTTCAAACTGACAAATGCATCAAACCCTACGCCACAGGTGCAGAAGAACAGATGACCGTCTATGATTCCATAATCGATGGTTGTCTGAAACCCCTTGTTGAGTGTGTCGATAGCTCCTTTTGCATCCATAGGTATGTGTAAATGACGGGCCAGACCATTGCCTGAGCCGCATGGAATAATCCCTAATGCTGTGTTTGTATGTACCAATGAACGCCCGATTTCATTTATCGTGCCATCTCCTCCAATTGCTACTACTATATCGCAGCCTTCTTCACTGGCTTTTCTGGCTATTTCGGAAGCATGGCCGGCATATTCGGTTCTACAAATAGTATATTCGTATTTTGTTAAGTCTAATTTTTTCTCTATCAAGTCCAAAATGGCTTGTTTTCCGTGAGTTCCGGATATGGGGTTGACTATAAATGTTATTTTTTTCTTTGCATCCATATTTATGAGTCCGTTAGGGCTTTTAGATAAGACAAAATTACGATTATTTTGTTTATAATTCATCCGTTTTTTTGGAGAAATGATAGTTTGATTGTTTTTTTTAATCAGATGAATGTTTTACTTTCCGATTTTTTGTATCTTTGCGCGTTCTTTTAAAAAAACGGCATTTATAATAAATAATGTAAGTTGAGTAAACTTACTCTACATTTTAGATATGGGATTATTACAAGACAAATTAAGTAAATTCAGAGTGCCTCAAATGTATATGGAGAGAGGCGTTTATCCTTATTTTCGTGAAATAGACAGTGCCCAGGATACAGAGGTAATGATGGACGGAAAGAAGGTCTTGATGTTTGGGTCTAATTCTTATATGGGATTGACTCATGACAGTCGAATAATCGAAGCAGCTATTGCTGCAACTCGTAAATACGGTACAGGATGTGCGGGGTCGCGTCTGTTGAATGGAACTCTTGATATTCATGTGGAACTGGAAAAAGAGTTGGCTGAGTTTGTTGGTAAAGACGAAGCGCTTTGTTTCTCTACCGGATTTACAGTAAACGAAGGTGTTATCCCTCAGCTGGTTGGTCGTGGCGACTATGTGATTTGTGATGACCGTGACCACGCTTCTATTGTAGATGGACGCCGTTTGTCTTTTGCTAATCAGGTGAAATACAAGCATAATGACATGGACGCTTTGGAGAAAGAACTTCAGAAGTGTGAGCCGGATGCAATTAAACTGATTGTTGTAGACAGTGTCTTCTCCATGGAAGGTGATTTGGCAAACTTGCCTGAAATCGTGCGTCTGAAAAAGAAATACAACGCTACTATTTATGTAGATGAAGCTCATGGATTGGGTGTGTTTGGTCGTCAGGGACGCGGTGTCTGCGACCATTTTGGTGTAACAGAGGATATTGACCTTATCATGGGTACATTCAGCAAATCACTTGCTTCTATCGGTGGTTTTGTGGCAGGTGATAAGGATACAATCAACTGGTTGCGTCATAATGCCCGTTCATACATATTCCAGGCAAGTAACACGCCGGCAGCTACTGCGGCAGCCAGAGAAGCACTTCATATTTTCAAAACAGAACCGGAACGTCAGGAAAACTTGTGGAAGATTACAAACTATGCATTGAAGAGCTTCCGTGAGGCTGGTTTTGAAATCGGCGAAACAGAAAGTCCGATTATCCCATTGTATGTACGTGATACAGACAAGACTTTCGAGGTAACTAAACTGGCGTTTGATGAAGGTGTATTTATTAATCCGGTTATTCCTCCTGCATGTCATCCTCAAGATACGTTGGTGCGTTTTGCATTGATGGCTACTCACACAAAAGAGCAGGTTGATTTTGCGATTGAAAAACTGATTAAATGCTTTAAGCAGTTGGATATCTTGAAATAATATACGAATTATTCAGTATACAGAAAGAGAGGTTGTTTCATAGCTTGAAACGACCTCTCTTTTTGTATTTGGATTTCTTTGCATTTAAAAGCTGTGTGGTGTAATAGTATATTTATTTCAATTCGCTCGGAATTGGAGGTTGGAATTCTTGCTTCTCGATAGTCGGGTAGTGCGGCTGGGATAAAAAGATGGTGATGAATGTCGTAAGTTTTAGCCGCCGTCGTTGATTATGGATTTGCCGCTGTGGGATGCACAGCCAACGTGGGCGAATGTGCAGCCGACGTCGCCGTTTTTAATCAGTTTATAGAATCATGCGTTTATGTGTATGGCAATTAATGTATTTCCTGCAGGTGTGTAGAAAGTCTGATGGAGATGTGAAAAAAATCCTGCAAGATTGCTGTGTTTGAAATAGCTATCCTGCAGGGCCTTATGTTTAATCAGAAAAGCAAGTGCTTTACTGAAAATGGTATCGAAAACTTTATTTATCTGTGTTTTCTGATAAAATAAACTTCTCTACAACATGTGCAACTCCATCTTCTTCATTGGATAAAGTAATGAAGTCGGCGTTTTCTTTTACGACTTCTTGTGCATTGCTCATGGCAACTCCCAGTCCGGCATATTTTATCATGGAAAGGTCGTTGAATCCATCACCTACGGCAATCATTTCGTCTTTGGTCATGCCGATTTCTTTTAATAACACGGCCAGCGATTGGGCTTTGTCTATACCTTTGGGTACAAGTTCCAGAAAGTATGGCTCCGAACGGAATACCCCCATCCGGTCGTGCAGATGGTTATACATTTCTTTTTCCAAAACAGCCAGCCGGGTAGGTTCTCCTACAATAAGGCATTTTGCAATAGGGTGTTGTACTGCTTTAAGGAAATTGTCTACCTTCTTAATTTTCATTACATTAAGCAGTGCTTCCTTGAGTACGTATTCATCGTCTGGATATTCGGTCAGTACATATTCTCCATCGTATGTGACAATGGCAAAGTGGTTGTCGTTGGCGCATTGATATAAATAGGGAAGCACTTCCGGGTCCAGAAGATTCTTATAAAGTAATTCACCTGTTTTCCAGTCAATGATTTCTCCGCCATTGTACGACAAAACATAGCCTTCGTATTTGTCTAATTGCAGCAGGTTGGCCAAAGGGGCAATACCATAAGTTGGTCTTCCGGAAGCCAATACGATTTTCAGCCCCTGCTCTTGTGCTTTGATAAGTGTAGTACGTGTGTGTTCGGTCACCTCTTTTCGGGTATTGGTCAATGTCCCGTCGAGATCTAATACTAAGAGTTTATATTTCATAGAGTTTTAATACGTAGATTAATGAGGCAAAGATAGTATAATATTCGAAGTTTTTATTTATCTTTCGGGGTAAACGAAGGTATTTTCTTTAAAAAAAGAATAGATATGACAGAATTGTTTTGGGATTTTGCTTTAAGACTTTTTGTGGCTGGAGCAATGGGAGTACTGATCGGTTTGGAGCGTGAGTACCGTGCTAAGGAGGCTGGTTATCGTACGCATTTTTTGGTCGCCTTGGGAAGTGCATTGATTATGATTGTTTCTCAATATGGCTTTATGGATGTGTTGAAGGCCGATTTGGTTCGTCTTGACCCCAGTCGGGTGGCTGCTCAGGTTGTTACGGGAATAGGTTTTATAGGTGCTGGAACCATTATTCTGCAGAAGCAGGTGGTACGTGGCTTGACGACCGCTGCGGGAATTTGGGCTACTTCGGGTATTGGACTGGCTGTAGGAGCTGGAATGTATGGAATAGGGATAGTGGCTACGGTTCTTGTGCTTATTGGTTTGGAAACGTTGAGTTTCTTTTTTAAAAGTATGGGCATGAGAAATATGATGATAGAATTTTCTGCTCCCAATAAAGAAGCGATACGTAAGGTGTCCTCCAACTTTAATTCGAAGAATTATGTAGTTGTATCGTATGAGATGACAGAGATTGCTGTGGGAGGTGATGTGGTTTATCGGGTTACGATGGTGATTAAAGCCAAACGTATGAATGAGGAAGGGTTATTGCTGATGTTTTTGCAGGATTTTCCTGATATTACGGTAAATAAGATAATATAAATAACGGGTTCTGATGTGTGTCGATATAATCAGAACCCGTTAACGCTGGATGAGATTGTCCGTGTGCTGCAAATGTGTACCCTTTGTCATCCTATGTATACATTTACGCTTAAAAATAGAGTGTCGTTTTCCTTGTTGATGTCAAAGTCTATTTTGTTTTCACGGGCAAGCCATCCGATAGCTGCATTTAGATCTCTGTCGGACAGTCCCGATGCAGTCTTTAGTTGTTCGTAACTCCAATGGGCGTTATTTTTTAATACATTCCAAACGATGCCTGCATTTGTTCCAATTTGATATTTGTCCATACGCTAATAAATTTATGGGTTCTCTGATAAAATAAAATTATTTGCGGCAATTTAAGATAAAAAATCTATTAATAAAAGCTTTTTGCTTGCGTTTTATTAATAGGACCTTGTTGTTTAACACTTTTTAATGTATTAAGAAATCAGTTTGTAACTTATATGGATATTTTTATCTTTAATCTTCGTTGATTCTTTTTTTTCTGTTAACTTTGCAATACTTTTGAATCGTATAAGTATGAGAAGAAATAAGATAAACTGGAGGGTTCCCAAAGGGGCAGAATTGACAGAACTGGATAAGAAAGTCCTTTATTATCAGAATAAAGGATGTTTGGTTCCTACTCGTCAGTTGATTAAGACTCCAGAACAGATCGAGGGAATTCGTCGTAGTGGCATAATAAATACCGGTGTATTGGATTTGGTTGAAAGTGAAATCCGTGCAGGAATGAGCACTGCTCAAATAGATAAGTTGGTGTATGACTATACGGTGGCTCATGGAGCTATTCCGGCTCCGCTGAATTATGAAGGATTCCCTAAGAGTGTATGTACGTCAATCAATGAAGTGGTGTGCCACGGAATCCCGTCGGAAGATGAGATTCTGGAAGAGGGGGATATCATAAATGTGGATGTCTCCACTATATTGGATGGCTATTATTCGGATGCTTCGCGTATGTTTATTATCGGGAAAACTACTCCGGAAAAAGAAAAGCTGGTTAACGTTGCCAAAGAATGCCTCGAAATAGGTATGCAGGCTGCACAGCCTTTTGGCTTTGTGGGAGATATAGGCAATGCTATTGAAAAGCATGCCAAAAAGAATGGCTTTTCGGTGGTTCGCGATTTGTGTGGACATGGAGTGGGATTGGAATTTCATGAAGAGCCGGATGTAGAGCATTTTGGCAAGAAGGGAACAGGTATGCTGTTGGTACCGGGTATGGTCTTTACTATTGAACCTATGATTAATATGGGAACATGGGAGGTCTTTGTGGACGAAGAAGACGGATGGACAGTAGTAACAGAGGATGAATTGCCTTCTGCTCAATGGGAGCATACATTTGTGATGACGGAAAATGGCTTGGAAATCTTAACGCATTAATTACGTAGAAATTATGGATACAATAATATTGGGTATAGAGTCGTCTTGTGACGATACGTCGGCTGCAGTAATTAAGAATGGTGTATTGCTTTCGAGTGTAATTGCAAGTCAGGCTGTACACGAAGCGTATGGAGGTGTGGTGCCGGAACTGGCTTCCAGAGCACATCAGCAGAATATTGTACCGGTGGTACATGAGGCTTTGAAGCGTGCCGGAGTAACAAAAGAACAGTTAAGTGCAATTGCGTTTACTCGTGGGCCGGGCTTGATGGGTTCTCTGCTGGTAGGCGTTTCCTTTGCAAAAGGATTGGCTCGTTCTTTGGGTATTCCGATGATTGATGTGAATCATTTGCAGGGGCATGTGTTGGCACATTTTATAAAAGAATCGGAAGAAGATCAGAATCAGCCTAAATATCCGTTTATTTGTCTGCTGGTCTCAGGAGGAAATTCTCAGATTATCCGTGTGAATGCTTATAATGATATGGAAGTGCTTGGCCAGACCATTGATGATGCGGCAGGTGAGGCTATTGACAAGTGTTCAAAGGTAATGGGGCTTGGTTATCCGGGAGGACCGATTATCGACCGTTTGGCTCGTCAGGGAAATGCTAAGGCGTATACATTTAGCAAACCTCATATTCCTGGTTATAATTATAGCTTCAGTGGTTTGAAGACTTCTTTCCTTTATTCTCTGCGTGAATGGCTGAAGGATGATCCTGATTTTATAGAGCATCACAAGGAGGATCTGGCAGCTTCGTTAGAAAAAACGATTGTAGATATCCTTATGGACAAGTTGCGCAAAGTCGTGAAAGATACAGGTATTAATGAAGTGGCTGTTGCCGGTGGTGTTTCTGCAAATAACGGTTTGCGGAATGCGTATCGTGAGCATGCTGAAAAATATGGCTGGAAGATATATATCCCTAAATTTGGGTATACCACAGATAATGCGGCAATGATTGCGATTACAGGATACTATAAGTTTTTAGATAAAGATTTTTGTTCAATAGATCAACCGGCTTATTCGCGGGTTACAATTAAATAAAAAGAGAGGGGGTTGTTATGTCAGTAGAGACGAAAATATTAAGTAAGGAAATTAGTGAAATCTTTTGGAAGGAAGGTTTTTCACTTTCTACAGCAGAAAGTTGTACTGCAGGAAATGTAGCAGCTATTATTACAGCTGTTCCGGGAAGTTCTCATTTTTATAAAGGGGGTATAGTGGCTTATGCAAATGAACTGAAGCAAAATATCTTGCAGGTGAAAGCTGAGACATTGGAAACTTACGGGGCTGTCAGCGAGGAAACAGTCATTGAAATGGTAAAAGGTGCAATGCAGGTATTCAATACAGATTTTGCTGTGGCTACTTCGGGTATTGCTGGTCCTGCAGGTGGTACACCGGAAAAGCCTGTCGGTACTATTTGGGTGGCTGCAGGTTGTAAAGACAAGATTGTCACTGCTAAATTAACAGAAGATAACGGACGGGATAAAAATATACAATCGGCAACCAAAAAGACGCTTCAATTGCTTTTGGATATCTGTCAAAAGCAAGAAAATGAGTTGTAAAACATAATTAGTTGCTGAAATACTTGTATATATAAAATAAAATGACTTACTTTGCACTCCGTTTGAGAGAACCAAGAATAAAACTATAAAAAATCAGATAGAAATGTCGAAAATTTGTCAAATTACCGGAAAGAAAGCCATGATTGGCAACAATGTTTCACACTCAAAGAGAAGAACTAAAAGAACTTTCGATGTGAACTTGTTTACTAAGAAATTCTACTATGTAGAACAGGATTGCTGGATTAGCCTGAACATCTGTGCTAACGGCTTGCGAGTTATTAACAAAAAAGGCCTGGACGCAGCGCTGAATGAAGCAGTTGCTAAAGGTTACTGTGATTGGAAAACTATCAAAATTATTGGTTAATTAAAAGGAGAGAAAGACTATGGCTAAGAAAGCTAAAGGAAATAGAGTACAGGTAATCCTTGAATGCACAGAAATGAAGGATAGTGGTATGCCGGGAACTTCTCGTTATATTACAACTAAAAACAGAAAAAATACCACTGAAAGATTGGAATTGAAAAAGTATAATCCTATTTTGAAAAGAGTAACAGTTCATAAAGAAATTAAATAATAACAGACCATGGCAAAGAAAACAGTCGCAACCCTTCAGACAGGTAAAGAAGGACGTTCTTATACTAAGGTTATCAAGATGGTTAAGTCTCCTAAAACTGGTGCTTACGTATTTGATGAACAGATGGTTCCTAATGAAAAAGTACAGGAATTTTTCAAGAAATAATTTAGCTAATATAATTTGCTAGTAAAAGTTCCTTCCATTGTTAAATGGAAGGAACTTTTTTTGTGTGTATACGAGATTAGTTTTATCTTTGTGCTATTAATAGATAATTATTGATTTGTATGGGATTTTTTAGTTTTTTCTCAAAAGAAAAGAAAGAGACCTTAGATAAGGGGTTATCCAAGACCAAAGAGAGTGTGTTTAGTAAGATTGCACGTGCTGTGGCAGGTAAATCTAAAGTAGATGATGAAGTATTGGATAATTTGGAAGAAGTCCTGATTACATCCGATGTAGGGGTGGAAACAACTCTGAATATTATTAAGCGTATAGAAAAAAGGGTAGCGCAGGATAAGTATGTGAATACTCAGGAACTTAATAATATTCTTAGAGAAGAAATTGCCGCCTTATTAACCGAAAATAATACAGTAGATGCTGATGATTTTTCTGTTCCTGAAGGGAAACATCCTTATGTGATTATGGTTGTGGGGGTGAATGGAGTGGGAAAGACTACAACTATTGGTAAACTGGCATACCAATTTAAGAAAGCAGGTAAATCTGTTTACTTGGGAGCTGCCGATACTTTCCGGGCCGCAGCTGTGGAGCAGCTGGTGATTTGGGGAGAACGTGTAGGAGTTCCGGTAATCAAGCAGCGTATGGGAGCCGATCCGGCATCTGTCGCTTTCGATACCTTGAGCTCTGCTGTAGCTAATAATGCAGATGTGGTAATTATCGATACTGCCGGTCGCCTGCATAATAAAGTAGGATTGATGAATGAGCTTACCAAAATTAAAAATGTAATGCGTAAAGTCGTTCCCGATGCACCTCATGAAGTTTTGTTGGTATTGGATGGCTCTACCGGACAGAATGCTTTTGAACAAGCTAAACAGTTTACGCTGGCTACAGAGGTAAATGCTATGGCAGTAACCAAGTTGGATGGTACTGCTAAGGGTGGTGTTGTAATTGGTATCTCAGACCAGTTTAAAATTCCTGTTAAATATATCGGACTGGGTGAGGGTATTGAAGATTTGCAAATATTCCGCCGGAAAGAATTTGTGGAATCATTGTTTGGCTCAAATACAGATAAATGAAAAAAAATACAGTAGATATAATCACTTTAGGGTGTTCGAAAAATCTGGTTGATTCTGAAAAGTTGATGAAGCAACTGGAAGCAAACGGCTATAAAGTAACTCATGATAGTGAAAATCCTCAGGGAGAAATTGCGGTAATTAATACTTGTGGCTTTATTGGTGATGCTAAGGAGGAATCTATTAATATGATTCTGGAGTTTTGCCAGGCCAAGGAGGAAGGTAGACTGAAAAAACTTTATGTGATGGGATGTCTGTCTGAACGCTATTTAAAAGAATTGCAGATGGAGATTCCTCAAGTTGATAAGTTTTATGGAAAATTCAACTGGAATGAATTGCTGGCTGATTTGGGGAAAGCTTATCATTCTGAATTTGCCATAGAAAGACACCTGACAACTCCTAAGCATTATGCTTATCTGAAAATATCGGAGGGATGTGACCGTAAATGCTCGTATTGTGCCATTCCTATTATAACAGGACGTCATGTATCTCGACCTATGGAAGAGATATTGGATGAGGTGCGGTTGCTGGTTTCCGAAGGGGTAAAAGAGTTTCAGGTAATAGCTCAGGAACTGACCTACTATGGAGTAGATCTGTATAAAAAGCAAATGCTTCCGGAACTGATTGACCAGATGGCTAAAATCCCTGGTGTAGAGTGGATTCGTCTGCATTATGCTTATCCGGCTCATTTCCCAACCGAATTATTCCGGGTAATGCGTGAAAATCCGAATGTTTGTAAATATATGGACATTGCTTTGCAGCATATTAGCGATAATATGCTACAGAAAATGCGTCGTCATGTGTCAAAGGATGAGACTTATGCTTTGATTGAGCAATTCCGAAAAGAAGTTCCGGGCATCCACTTACGTACCACTTTGATGGTAGGACATCCTGGAGAAACAGAACAGGATTTCGAGGAACTGAAGGAGTTTGTCCGTAAAGCACGTTTTGATAGAATGGGAGCTTTTGCATATTCTGAAGAAGAAGGAACTTATTCGGCTCAACACTACGAGGACAATATTCCGCAGGATGTGAAACAGCAGCGTTTGGATGAATTAATGGAAATACAGCAGGAAATTTCTGCTGACTTAAGTCATGCCAAAATCGGAAAGGAGATGAAGGTGATTATAGACCGTATGGAAGGAGAATACTATATTGGTAGAACTGAATTTGATTCTCCGGAAGTGGATCCTGAAGTATTGATTAAGGCAGAAGGGAATTCTCTTCGGATAGGTTCATTCTATCAGGTGAAGGTTTATGATGCCGATGATTTCGATTTGTATGCATCATTAGTATAATAGTAGAATAAAAGCGGAAGACATGAATCATAAAGAGTTTATCGGCGAATTGTCTCGCCGCTTAGGATATACCAACAAAGATGCTGCCCGTCTGGTGGCGTCTTTGGTGGATATTATGGGAGAAGAATTGCTGGAAGGAAAAACATTGACTTTCCAGGGATTCGGAACTTTCGAGGTAAAAAAAAGGTTGGAGCGTATTTCTGTAAATCCTGTTACTAAGCAGCGTCTGCTGGTACCTCCAAAATTGACATTGAATTATAAGCCCAGTCCATTATTAAAGGAAAAGTTTAAAAAGAATTCGTTTGATGAATGATAAAACAACTTTACAAGATCTGATAGGATTGTTAGCGCAGCGTCATCAGATGGAGACAACGGATGCCGAGGTCTTCGTGAAGACTGTGCTGAGCTTGATAGAGGAAGCTCTTGAAAAGGATAAATATATCAAAATTAAAGGATTGGGAACCTTTAAGCTGATAGAAATAGAGGAGAGAGAAAGTGTTGATATAAATACGGGAGAACGTATTAGAATACAAAGCCATTCTCGCATTTCTTTTCTTCCTGATTCTTCGTTGCGGGAATTGGTAAATAAACCTTTTTCTCATTTTGAAACAGTCGTGTTGAATGAAAATACTCATTTTGACGATTTGGAAGAAGTTTCAAGCATAGAGAAAGAGGAAACAGAAGAAAATGAAGAACAGGAATTTGTTTCTGAAGTGGAACCGGCAGAGCAATCACAAGATTTAACTGTCGTAGAAACGCAGGAAAATAAAGTCTCTAAGGATGTTCCCCTTGTAAAGGAAACAGAAGAAAGAGAAAATATTGCAGAACATAAAGAGGAAACGCAATTGAATTTGGAGGAGGACAAGAAAACTCGTTTGCCTTGGTGTATGATTGCGTCTGTACTTTTGGCTGGAGTAATTCTTGGTGGTGGAATTATTTGGGGACTACTTTCTGGACGGAGGTATATTCCGGAAGCTTACTTGTCTTCTTTAGTGAAAGAGCAGGAGGCAATACCTTTATCTAATTTATCTTGCAAGGATAGTTCGGCTGTATTGAAGCAGGTTTCAACGGAGTCTGTGGTTGATACACTTAAAGTAGAACAATTAATACCGAAAAAGGATACGTTGAAGCAATCCTCTGAGCGAAATAAGGTTTCTGCAGAGTCTACTGCAAAAGGCCAAGTAGTCGGAGCAAAATCCTCAAAACAAACCGCAGAAAGTCTTTCAGATACAGTAGAATATGTAATTTCTGGTACCAAATTCACATATACAATTGGAGAGGGAGAGACTTTGGTCCGTGTTGCACTTAAATTCTATGGCAATAAGAAATTATGGCCTTATTTGGTGAAGCATAATGCAAATATTATCAAGGATCCGAACAATGTGCCGGCTGGATTGATTATTAATATTCCTGAACTGACTCCTCGAAAATAAGCCATTATTGTATCGGAAGAGAATAGAAAGAGTGTGATTTTGTTCATTTTTCTGTCTTTTTGAATGAATTTTGCTTTTGTTTTTGCTCTCTTCCAAATTAAATATTTACTGTGTAGGCAATATTTTTTAATAAAAATTAGTTGCTGCTGTTAATATAATGCCGTATTTTTGGCTGCAATAAAAATAAAGAAGATAAAAAACACAGTAAAACAATAAAATTATGGCTGAAGCTATTGATATTCGAGAACTAAACGAGCGCATAGAACGTCAGAGTGCGTTTGTTACTAATCTGATGACAGGAATGGATCAAGTCATTGTCGGTCAGAAACACTTGATAGAATCTTTGTTAATTGGTTTGTTGTCTGATGGACATATTTTGTTGGAAGGTGTTCCAGGATTGGCAAAAACCTTGGCTATAAAAACACTTGCCTCACTGATTGATTCAAAATATAGTCGTGTGCAGTTTACCCCTGACTTACTTCCGGCCGATGTAATCGGAACTATGATATATAGCCAGAAGGATGAACAATTCATCGCTAAAAAAGGACCTATCTTTGCTAACTTTGTGTTGGCCGATGAAATCAACCGTGCTCCGGCAAAAGTACAGAGTGCTCTGTTGGAAGCAATGCAGGAACGTCAGGTTACTTTGAGTAAGGAAACATTCCGTTTGCCAGAGCCGTTCCTGGTAATGGCTACTCAGAATCCTATTGAACAAGAAGGTACTTATCCATTGCCGGAAGCTCAGGTAGACCGTTTCATGTTGAAGGTTATTATTGATTATCCGAAACTGGAAGAAGAGAAGAAAATTATTCGTCAGAATATTACAGGTGAAAAAATTGAAGTACGTCCTGTACTGAAAGCGGAAGATATTATAGAGGCACGCAAAGTGGTACGCCAAGTTTATCTGGACGAAAAAATTGAACAATATATTGCTGATATCGTATTTGCAACTCGTTATCCTGAAAAATATGACTTGAAAGAACTGAAAGGTTTGATCGGCTTTGGTGGATCTCCACGTGCTTCTATCAATCTGGCTCTTGCTGCACGCAGTTATGCGTTTATTAAACGCCGTGGCTATGTGATTCCGGAAGACGTTCGTGCTGTGGCTCATGATGTATTGCGTCACCGTATTGGATTGACTTACGAAGCTGAAGCAACCAATGTTACTTCGGATGAAATTGTAAGTAAGATTTTGAATAAGGTTGAAGTGCCCTAATTAAATCTTGACTTTTTGCCTTGTTTTTTAGACTTAAGGCAAAATGGATGTTTGAAGTGAGAAATTCTCAAGTTAAATAAGGTTATTCCAGATTTGCATAAGCAAGTCTGGAATAATCGGATTAATTTCAGAAAAATGGAAACAAGTGAACTACTAAAACGTGTTCGCCAGATCGAAATTAAAACAAGAGGGCTTTCCAATAATATCTTCGCCGGCCAATATCATTCAGCTTTTAAGGGTAGGGGTATGGCTTTTTCGGAAGTGCGTGAGTACCAATATGGAGACGATGTACGCGATATTGACTGGAATGTAACAGCTCGTTTTGATAAACCTTTTGTAAAAGTATTCGAAGAAGAACGTGAACTGACGGTAATGCTGTTGGTAGATGTTTCGAATAGCTTGGATTTTGGTACGGTGAAACAGACAAAGAAAAATATGGTGGCAGAGATTGCGGCTACACTTGCCTTTTCTGCTATTCAGAACAACGATAAAATCGGTGTTATATTTTTTTCCGACCGGATAGAGAAATTCATTCCTCCAAAGAAAGGAAGAAAACATATTCTGTATATTATTCGAGAGTTGCTTGATTTTCATCCGGAAAGTAAGCGTACCAATATACAGTGTGCTGTAGAGTACCTGACCAATGTATTGAAGAAACGGTGTACGGCTTTTATGCTTAGTGATTTTATCGATGATAAGGATTTTCGTAATGCACTGACTGTAGCCAACCGTAAACATGATATTGTGGCTGTCCAGGTATACGACCGTCGTTTGGAAGAACTTCCGGATGTTGGTTTGATGAAAGTTTGTGATGCTGAGACCGGACACGAACAATGGATTGATACTTCTTCGAAATCGTTACGTGCAGCGCATCATGCTTGGTGGAAAGAACGTAAGGAAAAACTGAACGATGTGTTTACTCATTGTAATGTAGATTCCGTATCGGTACGTACAGACCAAGATTATGTAAAGGCTTTACTTAATTTATTTGCTAAACGAAATTGAGGAAGATAATGAAATATTCTTTATTTAATACTTGTAGAAAGTATCTGAAAGTTGTGCTATGTGCCGTATCTCTGTTTGCTGGAACATCATTTGTGCATGCTCAGGTGACGGTGGAAGCTACTATTGATTCTTTACAACTTCTAATTGGCGAACAGGCGAAGATAAAGTTGCAGGTAAGCATGGACGCAAATCAGAAGTTGCGTTTACCTTTGTTTAGTGACACAATTGTACGTGGTGTAGAAATTGTAGATGTAGCAAAACCTGATACTCAGTTGCTGAATGACAATAAACGTTGGCTGATTTCACAAGAATATACAGTCACTTCATTCGATTCGGCTTTGTATTATCTTCCACCAATGAAAGTAATGGTGAATGATAAACAGTATCAATCGGAAGCTTTGGCTCTGAAGGTGTACTCCATACCAGTAGATACATTACATCCGGATCAGTTCTTTGGACCTAAGGAAATCCGGAAAGTACCTCTTATCTGGAGTGATATCGCTCCTTTGGTATATTCTTCAGTTCTAATGTTGATTTTGGGAGCTGTTGCAATATTCCTTGTAATACGCTATCGTAATAACAAGCCTATCATTAAGATTATTAAGGTGGAACCCAAACTTCCTCCTCATCAGACAGCCTTAAAAAGAATCGAAGAAATTAAGTCGAACCAGTCATGGCGTCAGAATGATCCGAAGATGTATTATACTGAACTGACTGATGCTATTCGAGCTTATATAAAAGATCGTTTTGGTTTTAATGCACTGGAAATGACTTCTTCCGAGATTATCGAACATTTGCTGCAGGAAAAAGATAAAGATTCCATTAAGGATCTTCGTAATTTGTTTGAAGTGGCCGATTTGGTTAAGTTTGCCAAATATGCACCTTTGATGAATGAAAATGATATGAATCTTTTGAATGCTGTGGATTTTATTAATCAGACTAAGATAGAGGAAGATCCTAATGCAAAGAAAGAACCAACAGAAATCAAAGTAGAGGAAAAGCGGTCAAAGCAAGGACGTATAGCATTGATTTGCTGTATTGCTGTGGCTGGAATAGGAGCGCTGATTGCGTTGTATGTGGCTATTCGTCATATTATTAGCCTTTTCTTCTGATATTAAAATATTGAAGTTATGATTTTTGCAAATATTGAATATCTGTTTTTACTGATTTTGCTGATACCCTATGTGGTGTGGTACTTCATGCGGAGGAAAAAAACAGAACCAACGCTTCAAGTCTCTACAACTCGCATGTATATGAATGTACCTAAGACATGGAAGGTATATTTGCTTCATGCACCGTTTTTACTGCGTATTGTTGCTTTTGTGATGATTGTACTTGTATTGGCGCGCCCACAAACTACTGACAACTGGCAGAATACGGAAATAGAGGGTATTGATATTATGCTTGCTGTCGATGTGTCTACCAGTATGTTGGCAGAAGATTTAAAGCCTAACCGCTTGGAAGCTGCAAAGCAAGTTGCTTCGGAATTTATTAACGGACGTCCGAATGATAATATAGGGCTGACTATTTTTGCAGGAGAGGCATTTACCCAATGCCCGTTGACTGTGGACCATGGTGTATTATTGAATCTTTTCAATGGAATAAAAGGGGATATCGCTCAGCGTGGTTTGATTGAAGATGGTACAGCTATTGGTATGGGAGTTGCCAATGCAATTAGCAGATTAAAGGACAGTAAAGCAAAGTCGAAAGTTATTATTCTGCTGACAGACGGTAGTAATAATCGAGGAGATATTTCTCCGTTGACTGCAGCAGAGATTGCTAAGCAATTTGGCATTCGAGTTTATACAATTGGAGTTGGAACAAACGGTACAGCACCTTATCCGATGCAGACTTATGCCGGAGTACAATATGTAAATGTTCCTGTAGAAATTGACGAGCAGACTTTGACACAGATTGCAGGTACGACAAATGGAAATTATTATCGTGCAACCAGCAATTCTAAACTGAAAGAAGTGTACGAAGAGATTGATAAGCTTGAGAAAACCAAACTTAATGTGAAAGAGTTCAGCAAACGTGAAGAAGCATATCAGCTTTATGCCTTGATAGCTTTTATCTGTATTTTGCTGGAAATTGTTTTACGTAATACGGTATTAAAGAAAATACCTTAAAAACAAAAAATACTATGTTTAGATTTGGAGAACCTTTATATTTATATCTGTTGATTATATTGCCGGTATTGGTAATACTTTATTTATACTCCAATTATAGACGCAGAAAAAAAATTCGCTTGTATGGTGATCCTGACTTATTGGCTCATCTGATGCCGGATGTGTCTAAGTATCGTCCGGATGTTAAGTTCTGGTTGATGTTTGCGGCATTGACGATGGTTATCCTTATGTTAGCCAGACCACAGTTCGGCTCTAAGATGGAAACCGTAAAACGTCAGGGAGTGGAAACGGTGGTAGCATTGGATATTTCAAATTCTATGCTGGCACAAGATGTGACTCCCAGTCGTTTGGATAAGTCGAAAAAGCTGATTTCCAGATTGGTGGAAACATTCAATAACGATAAAGTCGCAATGATTGTGTTTGCCGGAGAGGCATTTACACAACTTCCTATTACAAGCGATTATGTATCAGCGAAGATGTTCCTTGAAACAATTAATCCGTCTTTGATTTCAACTCAAGGTACAGATATACGTGGAGCAATAGACTTGGCCATGAAGAGTTTTACTCCGAATGAAAATGTAGGACGTGCAATCGTTCTGATTACAGATGGAGAAAACCATGAAGGAGGAGCGATAGAGGCTGCCCAGGAAGCTGCCAAAAAGGGAATACGTGTATTTGTATTGGGAGTGGGTTCACCCGATGGTTCGCCTATCCCGATGGAAGGTACTAATGAATTTCGCAGAGACAAAGACGGTAATGTTGTCGTGACTCGGCTTAATGAACAGATGTGTCAGGAAATTGCGAAAGCAGGAAATGGCATATATGTGCGGGTAGATAATACAAACAACGCAGAAAAGGCATTGAATGCAGAGATCAATAAATTGGCAAAAGCCGATGTCGAAACTCAGGTCTTTACAGAATTCGATGAACAGTTTCAGGTTTTGGCATGGCTGGCTTTGATTTTATTGATAGCTGAATTGTTGATTCTGGAGCGTAAGAATCCGTTGTTCAAGAATGTGAAACTCTTTAAATGAGATTGATATGTTACAGAAATTATATATTGTTGCTGCTTTTGCATTAGCTGCCGGTACAACTTATGGGCAAAAAACAGTACGCGATTATTTGCGTAGTGGTAATAAATTGTATCAGGACAGTTTGTTTGTGAAAGCTGAAGTTGATTATCGTAAAGCGCTAGAACAGGATCCTAATTCTACGGATGCGATGTATAATTTGGGTAATTCTTTGCTGATGCAGCAGAAAGCAAAAGAAGCTATGGAACAATTTGAGGCTGCTTCCCGGATAGAAAAAGATAAATCGAAGTTAGCACAGATTTATCATAATATGGGAGTGATTCTGCAATCTTCCAAGCAATATCCTCAATGCATCGAGGCATATAAGCAGGCTTTGCGCAATAATCCGAAAGATGATGAAACTCGCTATAATTTGGCTTTGGCTCAAAAACTGTTGAAAGATCAGCAACAACAGCAGGATCAGCAACAGAACCAGGAACAAAAGCAGGATCAGAAGCAAGATGATAAGCAGCAAAATAAAGAGCAGCAAGATCAGCAGAATAAAAATCAGCAGCAAAACCAACAACAGCAGCAAAATAAAGACCAGATGTCGAAAGAAAATGCAGAGCAATTGCTGAATGCAGTCATGCAAGATGAAAAAAATGTGCAGGATAAAGTAAAGAAAGGCATTCAGGTGCAGGGACGCAAGCTGGAGAAAGATTGGTAATTATAAAGACAATTTAAAAAGAAATTATACGAATGAGGAAATTTATCTTCTTATTGTTGTTGTTTGTATCCATATTACAGGTACAGGCAGACAAAAATGTTACTTTTAAAGCCGAAGCTCCTGATGTAGTGGTAAGCGGCGATCAGTTTCGTTTGACTTTTACAGTCAATACGCAAAAAGTGAAGGACTTCCGTATGCCTTCTATTAGCGGATTTGATGTATTGATGGGGCCGAGCCGTTCACAGCAAAGTAGTACCCAAATTATAAATGGTAAGGTTTCTTCCAGCAGTTCCATCACATATACCTATATATTGATGGCTGGAAAAGAAGGAACGTATACCATTCCGTCTGCAAGTATTGAAGTTGATAAAGAGAAAGTGTTTTCTAATCCAGTAACGATTAAGGTACTTCCTCAAGACAAAACTGCCGGAAATTCAGGTCAGAGTGGACAAGGTGGCTCTGCATCTTCTTCACGAAGCCAGATTGTAGGTAGCCGTATTACAGATAAAGACCTGTTTATTACAGCAACGGCCAGTAAGACTACAGTGCATGAACAAGAAGCTATTTTGTTGACCTACAAGGTTTATACCTTGGTAAATCTTCGTCAGCTTTATGGTAAAATGCCGGATTTGAAAGGGTTCCATACTCAGGAAGTGGAATTACCTCAGCAGAAAACTTTCTCTTTGGAGCATTACAAAGGACGCAATTATAACACAACAGTATGGAGTCAGTATATCTTATTCCCTCAACAGACAGGTAAGTTAGAAATTCCTCCAATTACCTTTGATGGAGTTGTCGCACAACGTACTGTATCGGACGATCCTTTCGATTTCTTCAATGGAGGCGGTTATGTAGAAGTAAAGAAGAAGATTGTTACACCGAAACTGACAATTAATGTACAGTCTCTTCCCGCTAAACCTGCCGGTTTTTCGGGTGGTGTAGGAGAGTTTACACTTTCATCCTCAATCAATGCCAAGGAAGTAAAAACCAATGATGCAGTCACTATCAAATTGGTTTTGTCGGGTACTGGAAATATGAAATTAATCAGTGCTCCGGAAGTGAAATTTCCACAAGATTTTGAGGTATATGATCCGAAAACAGAAAATAACTTCCAATTGACGCAGAATGGTTTGACTGGAACTCAGACTATAGAGTATCTTGCTATCCCTCGTCATGCAGGAGATTTTACTATCCCTCCTGTAGAATTTACATATTTCGACCTGAAAACAAAATCGTATAAAACCTTGAAAACTGAAGCTTATCAGTTGCATGTTGCAAAAGGAGAAGGAAATGCAGATCAGGTAATAGCCGATTTTACAAATAAAGAAAATGTAAAAGTATTGGGTAAGGATATCCGTTTCATCAAGTTAGGTAATACAAAATTGCTTCCAAAGGGTGATTTCTTTTTTGGAACATTCGGGTATTATTTGTGGTATATCATTCCTTTTGTATTGTTTGTTGCTTTTGCAGTTATCTATAGAAAGCAAGCATTGGAAAATGCCAATATTGCAAAAGTGAAGACAAAGAAAGCTAATAAAGTTGCAAGCAAACGTATGAAGTTTGCAGGTAAGCTGTTGGCTGAAAATAAGAAGAATGAGTTTTATGATGAAGTCTTGAAGGCATTGTGGGGATACATCAGTGATAAATTGTGCATTCCGGTATCTCAATTGTCGAAAGACAATATTGAATCTGAACTGGTAAAATATGGTGTATCAGATGAATTGATTCAGAAGTTTATCGGTGCGCTGAATGAATGTGAATTTGCACGTTATGCTCCGGGAAATGAAAATGAAGCGATGGATAAAGTCTATACGGCAGCTATTGATGTAATAAGCCAGATGGAAGGTTGTATTAAACATTAAAAGGATAGGAGAAAGAGAAAAAATGAAGAAGCTATCTATTGTGTTGATTTTATTATTAGGAATTGCTCAATTTATAAATGCAGCTGTCACAAAAGAGGAAGCGGACCAGGCGTACCAGGCGAATGATTTTGCGGCTGCAATAGAAAAATATGAGGCAATCTTAAATACTGAAGGAGAATCTGCCGATGTGTATTATAATTTAGGAAATAGCTATTATAAGGAAAAGAACATCGCAAAAGCGGTTCTGAATTATGAACGTGCTTTACTTTTGAATCCGGGAGATGCTGACATTCGCTTTAACCTGGAAATGGCCAGAAGTAAAACTGTAGACCAGATAACTCCCGTAAGTGAAGTGTTTATTGTAACCTGGATGAATTCTCTGATTAATGTAATGAGCGAGAAAGAATGGGGAGTTGTAGGAATCCTGTCTTTCTGGCTTATGCTGGTGTCGTTGATTGTATATATCTTCGGGCGTCGTATTTTGTATAAGAAAATAGGATTTGCAGGAGTTGTTGTATTTTTGTTGATAGTTATTGGAGCTAATATTTTTGCCAGCTCACAAAAGGCAGAACTGATAAACCGTACGGGAGCTATTGTGATGAGTCCTAGTCTGACCGTAAAAAGTACTCCAAACGAGAGTGGTACAGATTTATTTGTGCTGCACGAAGGTACAAAAGTATACGTGGAGGATGACTCTATGAGAGAGTGGAAAGAAATCCGCCTTGAAGACGGCAAAAAGGGATGGGTTCAAACAAGTACCATAGAAATTATCTGAGATGATTGATATTCAGCAATTAATAGATAAAGATAAAGAACTTCTGTTGTTCCTTAATGGAAGTGATTCTTTGTTTTGGGATGGATTCATGTCTGTTGTAACCGATACAAAGACATGGATTCCTTCCGCTATTATATTGTTATATGTTATTTTAAAGAATAACAAATTGGCACAAAGTATTACTATTATTGTAATGCTGGCCTTGGCTATTACTTTTGCAGATCAAATAGCCTCAAGTATTTGTAAACCTTATTTTGCCCGCTTTCGTCCGGCTCAGGATCCTGAATTAATGTATTTGGTAGATGTTGTGAATGGATATAGAGGTGGAATGTATGGATTTATATCCAGTCATGCGGCAAATACGTTTGCTGTAGCAGTGTTTGTATCTTTACTTATCCGCAACAAATGGCTTACCATTATGATGTTGGGATGGGCTTTTATTCCTTCGTATTCCCGCATTTATCTGGGCGTTCATTATCCTGGTGATATTTTGTGTGGTGCATTGGTGGGAAGCATTGTTTCAGTTTTGCTATATCTGCTGTATACTTATATTCAGAAGAGATATTTCTTTCAGTCGCAAGGATATGTGTCTACTCAGTATACAAGCAGCAGATACGAGATAAGTGATATTCAGGTTTTGCATATGGTATTATTGGTGACCTATTTTTATGCTGTGGTGGCAGGAATGGTAGTTGGAGTAAATTGCTAAGATTAAAAAATCTCTGTTTTTAATTTGGATATTTATTTTCTTTCACTAACTTTATATCGTGATTTAACAATTAATCTGTTTAACGCTTAAAAATCTTAGACTACTATGAACAGAACAATAACTTTTAATGAACTTCGTAAAATTAAAGATTCATTACCCAGTGGCAGTATGCATCGTATTGCCGATGAGTTAAATATAAGTGTTGAAACTGTACGTAACTTTTTTGGAGGACACAATTTTAAAGATGGTAAAAGTGTAGGTATTCATTTGGAACCCGGACCGGATGGAGGTTTGGTAATGTTGGATGATACCACAGTGCTTGATAAAGCTATTGCCATTCTGAAAGAAGAACAAGCTTCAGTCTAAAATCAGTAGAAGAAATTATAGGAAAAGGTCATCTCAATTTTGGGGTGGCCTTTTTGTTTTGTCTTTACTGCCTTTCCTGGCAGATAATGATGGATCAGGAATAGACAGGTGATAAGGAGTGTAGAGAGCTTTAATTCCCGTCGTTGATTGCAGAGTTGTCGTCGTTGTCTGTACATTCAACGTGGGCGGTTGTATAGCCGACGTCGTCGATTGTAATGGGTAAATAGAATCATGAATCACTATCTCATGGAACACTTTCCACGTTCAGCAATCCCTTCAAATGTCTTATGAATCAGAACTCTTTGGCAATGGCATACGCGCAAGGGCGTGGAGTCAACTAAACTGATGCCGGTACAGGTTTCCTGCAGACTTTTTTGATGAAGATAGTCATGGGAAGCAATACTCCTTTCTCCGGTTTCACAAAACGGTTATAGGAGACCTGACGTGAAAAAGGTGTTTCAGGTATCGCCATATGATGGATTATCAGATAAATGTGTTTATTATTATTTCGAACTCACATTATTGGGGAGAAATTTCAAATCGCTTAATCTGATACTAAAAAAAGAAACCACTTCAAAATAAAATTGAGGTGGTTTCTTTTGTGACCGCGACAGGATTCAAACCTGTAACCGGCTGATCCGTAGTCAGCTACTCTATTCAGTTGAGCTACGCGGCCAAACATAAATCATTTCAAGAAAGAGTGACCGCGACAGGATTCAAACCTGTAACCGGCTGATCCGTAGTCAGCTACTCTATTCAGTTGAGCTACGCGGCCAAAACTTTCAATCATTTCAAAGAAGAGTGATCGCGACAGGATTCAAACCTGTAACCGGCTGATCCGTAGTCAGCTACTCTATTCAGTTGAGCTACGCGACCAAACTCTAAAACTGTCATTTCAAAGAAGTGTGACCGCGACAGGATTCAAACCTGTAACCGGCTGATCCGTAGTCAGCTACTCTATTCAGTTGAGCTACGCGGCCATATCTTTTTGTTTGACGGGTGCAAAGGTATGGACTTCTTATGATATATCCAAATATTAGGGCAACTTTTTGTGAACTTTTTTAGTCCATGAATCGTGAATTGAATATTTGCCATCCTAATGTAATACCTATATTCCAGTTCTTAGATGGTGAGCTATAGTGGTTTAGATAGGCGCTGATAGCTCCGAAAGGTAACTTAACCACTAAAGATAATTCTCCCATATATTCTATCCGATGAAATAAATTTCCATAAGTAGCATTCGAAGATTGGTCTCTTTCTATAGGGAATATGGGGGCAAATCCGTAGATTTCTGTACGAACTTGGAAAACCGGAGTAATTTGATACACCGGCATGATACCCGCGCCGATAAACTGATTAGCCCGGAAAGCTTCGTTGTAGGTAATTTTACTATGTGCAGTTGGGGCAAACTCTCCAGCTTGCATCATAGTAGCCGTATAGTTGTGACTGAAGTTTCGGGAAGAGTAATAGGCCTTGATGTAATTTCCCAAAGAAAACTTCGATGTTAAAGGGAAGTAACGTTCCATTTCGTACGACAATTGCAACCACGACTGGATATACTTATAGCTTCCTTTGTATGGGTCGGAGGCTTCTGTTCCCGCCCGATAACGTTCTGTGCCGGTATAGATTTGCGCAACAAGTCTTTCTCTGCGTCCTTCGGTTGCATATTGCCGGCTATTCAATGTGTTTCCGTCTAAAGCTACTGAACCGCCAAAAATAGTGTAGCGGCTACGGTCGTGTTGGGCATTATTAAAATCTATCACGTTGGTTTGGAAGTATTGGTCTTGCAATTTGGCTATACCTATACCAAACTCAGCCTTTTGTCTGCTTAAAAAGGGAAAAGAAACAAAGAGCTTGACAAAATCTTCTTTCTTTTTATTGAATACGGCCGTACTTCCAGTAGTGAATAGTTTTTCCTGCTTAAAATAATCAAAAGAGGATAGTGAAGCTACCAGACGGCAGGATGTAGGCAGGTGGGTAGGGAGGTCCAGTCTTCCTGCAATTTGTATGCTGTTATAAATCTGACCTAAATGTCCGTCTAATGAAAGTTCTTTCGCATAATTGTTCAGGTTATAATAAGTAGCACCCGCATAGATCTGATTGGAGCCATTGGAGGCTATATTTCCCCCTACACGAAGAGAAAGATCATCTGCCATGGTAATTTTTAAGTCAAGATCGAAAGTATGGTCAGAGCTGTTATATATTGCATGGGGAATGATTTCAGATATCATATTGTCCGACATTAACCGGAAATATCCTACACGAAAATCTTCCAGAGAAAAAATTTCATTCTCTGAGGAATGAAATTCTTTGGCAATATATTTTTTCTGCTGTTCATTACCACCATGGATTATAATTTTCCGAAAGCGAAGTTCGGGCATGTAATTTTTGTATACCATACGTTTGCGTTCCAATTGTCTGTAATTGGTGCGGCGGGAAATACGGGATTTAATAGAATCCATCAGTTGGATAGTACGGTTGTATCCGATATCGTGCAGTTCGTCAAAACGCTTAAAGTCCATTAAGTTGACGTCTGTGTATTTAAAAGTCATCAGAATACCCAGCGAATCGGGAAGGGTATAGTCTGTCTTTTGCATGATCATATTTTCAAGTTGTCCCATAATATTGCCCAATTCAGGTTTTCCGGGATTGGAGCTGACTACACTTCCTATGATAATATCCGGGTGGAAGTCTTCAGTCATGATATTGACAGGGAAATTATTGTAGATACCTCCGTCATATGCTAAAACAGAATCGATTTCAATGGGCTTAAACATGGCAGGAAAACTCATGGAGGCGCGGACTGCATCCCCTAAATCTCCTTTTCGGAAGATAATCGGACGTTTATTGTATACATCCGAAGCTACACAGCGAAAAGGGACAAACAGTTTGTCGAAGTCACCCTGGCAAGAAGCTGTTGCTTGTCCGAAAAGCTCTAAAAAAGCAATATTCATTTGTGTAGGATCCACTACACTGGGAGGCAAAAACTGTGTTTTTACCTTATTTAAGGGGTTCTTAAGAGATACTCGTATGTTTATAAATTCAGGAGTTGGAGCGTTTCGTTTGAAATAGTAAATGTATTTCTCTTCAATGTTACCCGAATACCAGCGTTTGAAGTCGTCCGATTTTAAAAGCTTTTCCATGTCGTCGGGAGAGTATCCCATTGCATAGAGTGAACCGACAATCGCTCCCATGGAGGTGCCTGTAATATAGTCTATCGGAATATTGTTTTCCTCTAAAGCACGGATAATACCAATGTGGGTGATTCCTTTGGCTCCACCACCACTTAATACCAGTCCAACTTTTTGGGCTTTAAGAGAATATGTGCATAGTATCAGGCAACAAAAAATATAGAGTATTTTTTTCATTCGGAAATGTAAGTTACAACGTTTCTTCCAAAGATAGTGAAAAAGTGATTCAGACATTAAATAATGTCGGGTTTTTATTAAAGACGATAAAAAAATCCCCTTGCTTGAGCATGATAATACAGATATCATATCAAGTAAGGGGATTTACCTTAGTTTTTCTTATGCTTTATATCACAAAACGAATATTGTTAAATCATTTCAATGCTTCGTTTTACGAAATTGGTCAGAGCTTCTCCTTTCAGCATATTGTTTTGAAGCAGTGCCAGGTCTATCAACTGATGTACAACCTTATTTCCTGCTGCATAAGCACTGATGATTGAATCTTTCTGGTTTTTCTGTTCTTCCAGTTTCTTGTCAATGTTGTTCAGTTCGTCTTTTTCGCTTGTTGGAATTTCTTCGTCTTTTTTGCCTTCGTGTGCTTTGTGCAACTCGCTTTGACGCAGTTTCAACATCGCAATTTCCGATTCAACAGGAACCAATTGTTCAGAACAAGAGCTTTCAGCATTTTCCAGTACTTGTTTAATCAGTTTGTGGTCGCTGTTCAATACAAGGTTGAACATATCCGGCATTTCTCCATAGAAGCTCATACCTGGCTGTATAGAAGCCATTTCTTTCATACGTCGCATATATTCGGCCTGAGTAATGATAATCGGAGCTGCAGTTTCTCCCATGGCTTGAGTTTCTACATGGAATTCTGTTTTCTGTACCTTAGGAAGCTGTCCTTTGAATACAGTTGCCAGCATTTCACATTTATCAGCAGCTAACTCTTCGCCTTTTTGCTCTTCTTTCACAATCAGACGGTCGATTACATCGCTGTCTACACGAGTGAAACGACTCTTTTCCAATTTCTGTTCCAGCATATTAATCATAGGAACATCAAGCTGACCATCCATAATTAATACGTTGTAGCCTTTGTTCTTTGCACTATCAATGTAAGTATACTGGTCGTCTTTATTGGTTGCATACAAATAAATAAGGTTTCCTTCTTTATCTGTCTGGTTGTCTTTAATCAGCGTCTGATACTCTTCGAATGTATAATATTTTCCGTCTGTATCCTTGAGTAGGGCAAACTTGTTTGCTTTCTCATAGAAATCTTCCTGAGTAAGCATTCCGTAGTTGATGAAAATCTTTAAGTCATCCCATTTTGATTCAAACTCATTGCGGTCGTTTTTAAAGATAGACTGCAAGCGGTCTGCTACTTTTTTAGTGATATAGGTAGAGATTTTCTTCACGTTCGAATCGCTTTGCAGGTAAGAACGTGATACATTCAGCGGAATATCCGGAGAATCGATTACTCCATGAAGCAGTGTCAGGAAGTCGGGTACAATACCTTCTACAGAATCAGTTACATATACTTGATTGCAGTACAATTGGATTTTGTTCTTCTGTAAATCAATATTGCTCTTGATTTTCGGGAAGTACAGCACTCCAGTCAGGTTGAATGGATAGTCTACATTCAGATGAATCCAGAACAAAGGTTCGTCCGACATTGGATACAAGTCACGGTAGAACTTTTTGTAGTCTTCGTCTTGCAGTTCGCTTGGCTTTTTAGTCCAAATAGGGCATGTATCGTTTATCAGATTATCTTCTTCTGTTTCTACCTGCTTTCCGTCTTTCCATTCTTTCTTCTTTCCGAATGCTACCGGTACGGCTAAGAAACGGCAGTATTTATTCAGCAATCCTTGAATACGAGATTCTTCAAGGAATTCTTTGCAATCATCGTCAATATACAGGATAATATCTGTACCTCGGTCTGCCTTTTCAGTTTCTTCCAGTGTAAACTCAGGACTTCCGTCACAAGTCCATTTTACAGCTTGTGCCCCTTCTTTATAAGATTTAGTTACGATTTCTACTTTTTTGGCTACCATGAATGCTGAGTAGAATCCCAAACCAAAGTGTCCGATAATGGCATTGGCATCGTCTTTATATTTTTCAAGGAAATCGTTGGCTCCTGAGAATGCAATCTGGTTGATGTATTTTTCAATTTCTTCAGCTGTCAGACCAATACCTCTATCCGAAATGGTAATTGTTTCCTTGTCTACCTTTACATGAATGGTAAGATTGCCCATTTCTCCTTTGAATTCACCTTTAGAAGCATATGTTTTCAACTTTTGGGTTGCATCTACGGCATTTGATACTAATTCGCGAAGAAATATTTCATGATCGCTGTACAAGAACTTTTTGATGATGGGGAATATGTTTTCAGTAGTAACCCCAATGTTACCTTTCTGCATATCTTTATAAGTTTTAATTATTATGTTTTCTAATTTACGTGGTATTTATCGCAAAAAAAATGCCAGACGAATATCGTCTGACATTTTGTCTGTATTCAAGCCAATAAAACTTATTTCTCTACCTTCATGCGGATTTCTTTCCCGTTTTCATCCATGTAAACATGTAATGTATCACCGCTTTGAGGGTCTTCATTCAGTATCAGTTCGGCCAAACCGTCTTCCAGATTGTTTTGGATAGACCGTTTCAAAGGACGTGCACCAAATTGCACATCATATCCTTGAGAAGCTACGTAGCGTTTTGCTTCTTCGTCGATAGAAAGCTTATATCCCAGATTTTCAATACGTTTATATAGCCCTTTTAATTCAATTTCGACAATTTTCTGGAGTGCTTCTATATCCAGCTGGTCGAAAGTGATGATTTCGTCCAAACGATTGATGAATTCCGGAGCAAACGATTTATTGAGTGCTTTGGTGATTACGCTGCGTGAATGCTCTTTTTCGTCGATACGTGTTTGGGCAGCAAATCCAATACCTTTTCCAAACTCCTTAAGTTGACGGGTACCAATGTTGGAAGTCATAATAATGACTGTATTTTTAAAATCCACTGTCCGTCCGTAACTGTCGGTCAGTCTTCCTTCATCCATTACCTGAAGTAGAAGATTGAATACATCGGAGTGCGCTTTCTCTATTTCATCCAGCAATACGATGGAGTAGGGTTTGCGTCGTACTTTCTCTGTTAGTTGTCCACCTTCTTCGTAGCCTACATATCCCGGAGGAGCTCCTACAAGACGAGACACTGTAAATTTTTCCATGTACTCGCTCATATCGATACGAATCAGTGCATCGGCAGAGCCAAACATAAGTTTGGATAATTCCTTGGCCAAGTGTGTCTTACCTACACCGGTAGGTCCTAAGAACAAAAATGTTCCTATAGGCTTGTTAGGGTCTTTCAGTCCAACACGGCTTCGGCGGATAGCTTTCACCAGGGTGTCTACGGCTTTATCCTGTGCAATGACTTTAGACAGCAACTCCTCTTTCATTCCACGAAGCTTGATTCCTTCGGCTTGTGCCATGCGTTGTACCGGGATACCAGACATCATTGAAACAACATCTGCTATCTGTGTTTCGTCTACTGTTTCTCGGTTTTCCTTCAAGCTCTCTTCCCACGCTTGCTTCATCTCCTCCAGTTTCTCTATATATTTCTTTTCCTGATCCCGGAAACTGGCAGCTAATTCGAAGTTCTGTAAACGTACTGCCTCGTTTTTATGATTACGGGTTTCTTCAATCAGCTTTTCCTGCTCTTCCAGTTCTTTGGGCGCGGTGATATTGGTCAGATGCACACGTGAACCTGCTTCATCCAAAGCATCAATCGCTTTGTCGGGGAAGTTGCGGTCGGTTATATAGCGGTCTGCCAATTTGACACATGCCTCAAGAGCTTCCTCTGTATAGTTTACGTTGTGATGCTCTTCGTATTTTTCCTTAATATTTTTCAGAATCTGCAATGTCTCTTCGGGAGTAGTAGGCTCTACTAATACTTTTTGGAAGCGTCGCTCTAAAGCTCCGTCTTTTTCGATATTTTGTCTGTATTCGTCCAATGTAGTAGCACCGATACATTGTATTTCTCCTCGGGCTAACGCCGGTTTCAGCATATTGGCAGCATCCATAGAACCGGCAGCAGATCCTGCACCTACAATATTGTGGATTTCGTCGATAAACAAGATGATATCCGGGTTCTTTTTCAACTCATTAAGGATAGAACGAATTCGCTCTTCAAACTGTCCGCGGTATTTGGTTCCTGCTACAACGGCAGTCATATCAAGGGCTATCACGCGTTTGTCGAACAGGATACGTGATACTTTCTTTTCCACAATGCGTAATGCTAGTCCTTCTACAATGGCAGATTTACCGACTCCCGGTTCGCCTATCAGAATAGGGTTGTTTTTCTTTCTTCGGCTTAGAATCTGTGCTAAACGTTCAATTTCCTTTTCGCGTCCTACTACCGGATCTAGTTTGCCCTCTGAAGCGGCTTTTGTCATGTCGGTACCGAATGAATCGAGTACAGGGGTATCGTTAGTAGGTTTTTGTTGGCGGGTACGGGTAGTTTGTTGTGTATCAGATTCAAAAGGGGAGTTGTTCTCGTTTCCATGTCGGCGGATTCCTTCCTCTTCTTCATCTTCTTCCCCAAAATCAAGACCACTTTGAGGTTCTGATTTAGGAATAAGACGATCTCTTATTTTCTGATAAGTAACTTCATGTTCTTCTAATATTTGACATGCTTTGCTTTGGCTTTCTCTCATAATTGCTAATAAAATATGTTCTGTGTCAGCGAACTTACATTTCATAAGGCGAGACTCCAATAGACTCATTTTAAGTAATTTGGCTGTAAGATCGTTGAAACCAATGTTCTCGTTGTATGTATCTGTTTCATCGACTTCTTCGCGCAAAGAGGCTTCAAGTTCCTTCTTTACAGTTTTCAAATCAATGTATAAATCTTGTAAAATTTCAATAGCCTTTCCTGTACCTTCACGTATCACACCTAGTAACAAATGTTCTGGGGTGATATACTTGTTACGTAGTCGGTTAGCTTCCTCTTTGCTGTATACTATGATATCGGATACTCGTGGCGTAAATTGATTTTGATTGTCCATAAAATTCATGTTTCTCCAATGTGCAAATATACATTATAAATATAGAACCAAAGTTCTATTATTTGTATTTAACAAATAGTGTGCCATTTTGTTGTTTTTTTGCTGTAATTTGAAAATTGCGTTTTTATGTTCTGAAAGTTAATTTTTTGATTGTTTGATCTTCGTGTAGTGGCTCTTTTGTTTACTTTCTATGTGTAGATGTTTAAATGATTTAGAATGAAGTAGTTCGTTATGCAACGAGATTTTCGGGATAGGAAAGAATGTGTATATTGTACGTGTTTTTTATGGTGGAAGTTCTTTTTTATGTTCGTAAACAGTGTTTTTCTTTCTTTTTTTGAAAAATAGAATGCTTTTTAAAACTTGGAGCTTTTGTTTTGCCAATTCAATAAAAAGTCGTACTTTAGCATGGTTTTTAACAATCGAACTAAAGAGATATAATAATAAATTTAATTTAAATGCAAGAGCAAGACAGAATTATAAAAATCAACATCGAAGAGGAAATGAAGTCGTCGTACATCGACTACTCTATGTCTGTAATCGTAGCACGCGCCCTCCCAGATGTAAGAGATGGTTTTAAGCCTGTGCATCGCCGTATTTTGTACGGAATGATGGAACTGGGAAATACTTCAGACAAACCATATAAAAAGTCTGCGAGAATCGTAGGTGAGGTATTAGGTAAATATCATCCGCATGGAGACTCTTCTGTGTACGGTGCATTGGTACGTATGGCTCAGGATTGGGCAATGCGTTATCCGTTGGTAGATGGACAGGGTAACTTCGGCTCGGTTGATGGTGATAGTCCTGCTGCCATGCGTTATACGGAAGCTCGTCTGAAAAAAATAGGTGAAGAGATGATGCAGGATCTTTATAAAGAAACTGTGGACTTCCAGAATAACTTTGATGATACCTTACAGGAACCAACTGTGATGCCAACCCGTATTCCGAATCTTTTGGTAAATGGAGCATCTGGTATTGCTGTGGGTATGGCTACCAATATGCCTACACATAATTTGGCAGAGGTTATTGACGCTTGTGTTGCTTATATCGATAATAATGAAATAGATGTAGATGGCCTGATGCAATATGTAAAAGCACCGGACTTCCCGACTGGAGGATACATTTATGGAATCAGTGGGGTACGTGATGCATACGAAACCGGTAGGGGACGTGTGGTGATGCGTGCCAAAACAGATATAGAATCACACCCTACACACGATAAAATTATCGTTAATGAAATACCTTATAACGTAAATAAGAAGGAGCTGATTGAAAATATTGCTTCTTTGGTAAACGAAAAGAAAATAGAAGGTATTTCGTATGTAAACGATGAATCCGACCGTGAAGGTATGCGCATCGTAATTGATGTAAAACGTGATGCCAACGCTAGTGTAGTATTGAACAAATTGTTCAAGATGACTGCATTGCAGACTTCATTTGGTGTAAATAATATTGCATTAGTACACGGACGACCGAAATTGCTGAATCTGAAGGATTTAATTCGTCTGTTTGTAGAACACCGCCATGAAGTGGTTATTCGTCGTACACAGTTCGATTTGCGTAAGGCGAAGGAACGCGCTCATATTTTGGAAGGCTTGATTATTGCATCGGATAATATTGATGAAGTAATTCGTATCATTCGTGCAGCCAAAACTCCTAATGAGGCTATATCTAATTTGATGGAACGCTTCCAGTTGTCTGAAATTCAGGCACGTGCTATCGTAGAAATGCGTTTGCGCCAGTTGACTGGTTTGATGCAGGATCAGTTGCATGCTGAATATGAGGAACTGATGAAGCAGATTCAATATTACGAAGAAATCTTGACTAATGATGAGTTGTGTAAGAAAGTCATTAAGGATGAATTGATAGAAGTGAAAGAAAAGTACGGTGACAAACGTCGTTCGGAAATTGTCTATGCTTCGGAAGAATTTAATCCGGAAGATTTCTATGCAGATGATGAGATGGTTATTACAATTTCTCATTTGGGATACATCAAACGTACACCGCTTTCTGAATTCCGTGCTCAAAATCGTGGGGGAGTAGGTTCGAAAGGTAGTGAAACTCGTGACGAGGATTTCATCGAACACATCTATCCTGCTACAATGCATAATACGATGATGTTCTTTACGCAGAAAGGTAGATGTTACTGGCTGAAGGTCTATGAAATTCCGGAGGGCAATAAGACATCGAAGGGACGTGCTATTCAGAACTTGCTGAATATTGATGCTGATGATATGGTAACAGCTTATCTGCGTGTGAAGAATTTGAATGATACAGAGTTTATCAATAGTCATTATGTATTGTTCTGTACAAAGAATGGTGTTATTAAGAAAACACTGTTGGAGCAATATTCTCGTCCACGTCAGAATGGAGTTAATGCAATTACTATACGTGAAGACGACCGCGTAATTGAAGTTCGTATGACAAACGGTAACAATGAAATTGTAATTGCGAACCGCAATGGTCGTGCCATCCGTTTCCATGAAAGTGCAGTGCGTGAAATGGGACGTACAGCTACTGGTGTACGCGGTATTACACTGGATGAGGATGGAAAAGACGAGGTAATAGGAATGATTTGTATTAAAGATCCTCAGAAAGAAACAATTATGGTTGTTTCTGAGAATGGATATGGAAAACGTTCTGATATTGAAGATTACCGTAAAACAAATCGAGGTGGTAAGGGCGTGAAAACTCTGAATATTACGGATAAGACAGGTGAATTGGTTGCCATTAAATCAGTAACAGATGAAAATGATTTGATGATTATCAACAAGTCTGGTATTACTATTCGTCTGAAAGTAGCCGAAGTTCGTATAATGGGTCGTGCTACTCAAGGAGTTCGTCTGATTGACCTTGAAAAGCGAAATGATCAGATAGGTTCTGTTTGTAAGGTTACTTCTGAAGCTGAGGAAGAAAGTGTTGCTGAATCTTCTTCGGAACAGGAATTACCAGAACAGAATGAAGAGCATATAGACAAAAACTAAAACGAAAAATTGTATTACTAAATTAAAAACACAATTATGAAAAAAGTATTATTAAGTGCAGCTGCTTTATTGTTTTCTGTATATGCAGCCAACGCTCAGGAAAGCGTTGTGAAGGAAGCGAAATCTGCAAAGAGTGACCCTGTAAAAGCTGCTGAAATTTTGGAGCCGGCTTTGGTTGATCCATCTACTGCTAATGATCCAGAAACTTGGAAGTTGGCTGGTGATTTTCAGAAATCTATTTATGATGGAGAAAATCAAAAATTGTATTTCTTGAGAAATGGTTTGCCAAGTGATAGCCCGGTAGATACACTGAAATTGGGGAATAGTATTACTAAAATGTATGAATACTATTTGAAGTGTGATGAAATTGAGCAGGCTAAAGTAAAAAGTGGTGAATTGAAAAAGCCTAAATTGAGAAAGAAAATTGTAAAGGTTTTGGCTGATCCTAGCGTACGTGAAAATATGTATGTGCTTGGTGGTACTGCTTTGAATAATGGTGATTATGCAAATGCTGTTAAGATTTTAGGATTGTACATTGATACTTCTAAGAATCCTATTTTTGAAACAGAAGATGCTGTAAAAAATGATACTTTAGTTCCTTTCTATGCCGCATACGCTACATATGCTGCTTACTCAATCAAGGATAAAGATGCAGTAATCAAATATGCAGCTGTAGGTAAAGAGCACAAGGAAGAAGGTTTCAGAGCATTGTGGGCTTTGGCTGAGTTGTATAAGAGTGAAGAAGCTGCTGATTCAGTACAGTGGTTGGCAACAATCAAAGAAGGTGTAGAAAAATTCCCAACTCAGGAATATTTCGTAGCAAACTTGATGGATTACTATATTCAGAAGAATAAAGTAGATGAAGGTTTGACTCAGATTGACGCAATTCTTGCTAAAAATCCAAGCCCATATTTCTTGTATGTAAAAGGTGTACTACAGTATACAAAACAGGATTATGAAGCTGCTATCAAAACATTTAATGAAATAATTGCTCAGGAAAGTGATTATAAGGCAGAAGCTTATTCTAAGATTGGAGATTGTTATTTCTTCCCAGCACAGGTTATCGTAGAAGAAAATTCTAAACTGTCTATGGATGATCCTAAATATGCTACAAATGAAGCTAAAATTAAGGAATTGTACGAAAAAGCTAAACCTTTCTATGAAAAAGCAAAAGAATTGAAACCGGATAACAAACAATTATGGGGTCAGTTCTTGTTGAATATCTATTGGAAGTTGAATAAAGCAGAATACGATGCTTTGGAAAAAGAATTAGGTTATTAATATATAGTTTAGAATAAATAATAAAAAAGCTATCTTATTTTGAGATAGCTTTTTTTATTGGAATTAATTGATATTGAATTATTATTATTCAATAAAATATATAATTGAATGTTTATATTATAATTGGTATTATGTTTAATTAGTGTTATCAGTATTTTCATTAATATATCTTCCCTTTTCAAAAGAAAATTAGGATTAAAAATGAAGTGAACGGAAATTTCCAAATAAATAAGAAAGCCAGAATTTTTTCTGAAATTCTGGCTTTCTTATATTAAAAGTGAATTGCTTTAGCATTTGATTTTTAGTTCATCCAAAATTCTACGCATTTCTTCGAAAGTTGTAATTCGTGTAGGAACTAATGGTAAACGAAGACGGTTCTTAATCATTCCCATCATGTTTAGCATGGCTTTTACTCCGGCAGGATTACCATCAACGAATAAAAGCTTAAACAGCTCTGTAAATTTATGGTGAATAGTTAGGGCATTCGCATAATCACCTGCTAAAGCTAAACGTGTCATACGGCTGAATTCGCGTGGAAAAGCATTTCCGATAACCGAGATTACTCCTACAGCTCCCAATGTGATTAGCGGGAAGGTAATACCATCATCACCAGAGATAACATCAAAATTCTCAGGCTTGTTCTTAATAATGTCATCCATTTGTGTAATGTCTCCAGAAGCCTCCTTAATTGCTACAATGTTTTGAAAATCACGTGCAAGGCGAAGGGTTGTAGCAGCTGTCATGTTTACCCCTGTACGACCTGGTACATTATAAAGCACGATCGGTAATTGGGTCGCTTCTGCAATCGCTTTATAATGCTGGTAAATACCTTCTTGTGAGGGCTTATTATAATAAGGTACAGAAACCAAAACAGCATCTACACCTGTAAAATCATCGTTTTTCAATGTGTCTACTACAGTTTGCGTACAATTACTTCCGATACCTAATAAAATAGGTACACGTCCATTAACGCGTTCAATAACGACCTGCTTTATTTTCTTTTTCTCATCAGCGGTAAGTGTCGGGGTTTCGGCTGTAGTTCCCAATACGCAGAGAAAGTCTATGCCGTTTTGAACTTGATATTCTACTAATCTGATAAGTGCGTCGTAGTCTACACTTCCGTCTTCATTGAAAGGAGTTATCAGAGCTACTCCCATTCCGCTAAGTCTTCTTCGTATCATAAATGAATTATAAACTCTTGTACAAAATGCAAAAATACGAATATTTTCTATTGAATTATTATTTTTATTATCTTTTTGCTTTTAAAAAGCCTGCTTTTAGTTAATCATGGCTAAAAATTCATCTTCATTGAGAATTGTTATGCCTAATTTCTGAGCTTTTTCTAGCTTACTGGGCCCCATATTCTCTCCC
The DNA here is from genome assembly GCF_027529745.1 of Phocaeicola acetigenes. Lineage (NCBI taxonomy): Bacteria > Pseudomonadati > Bacteroidota > Bacteroidia > Bacteroidales > Bacteroidaceae > Phocaeicola > Phocaeicola acetigenes. The sequence continues at coordinate 341,988 of NZ_JAPZVM010000001.1, read as the reverse complement.
GCCAACACGAAACTAGTCTTCTTGGAAATACTTCCTACATTTTTACCACCATGTTTTTCAATCATTTCTTTGTATTCATCACGTGAATGATGAGCAAAAACTCCACTAATAACTATAGATTTACCTTGTAGCTTATCTGTGTAGCCTGAATAGTCTGTTTCATCAGCTTCCAGTTTCAGACCAGCTTCGCGAAGGCGTTCGATCAAAGCACGATTCTTCTCATTTGCAAAATATAGCAAGATACTTTGGGCTATCTTTTCTCCTATTTCATCCACATGAATTAAGTCGTCAAGAGTTGCAGACATCAATGCATCAATAGACCGGAAGGCTTTGGCAATTTTCTTTGCTACAGTTTCGCCTACAAAGCGAATACCAAGAGCAAACAAAACTCTTTCGAAAGGAACTTCCTTTGAACGTAGAATACCTTGTATAATGTTTTCTGCCGATTTTTCACCCATTCTTTCCAATTGGCAGATATCTGTAGCCTGCAGATGATAAAGGTCAGCTACATTCTGTATCATTCCTTCCTGGTAAAACAGGTCTACAGTTTCCGGTCCAAGTCCTTCTATATTCATCGCTTTGCGACTGATGAAATGCTCTATTTTCCCTTTGATTTGTGGAGGGCAAGCCGTTTCGTTTGTACAATAATGAGCTGCTTCGTCTTCATAACGTACCAATTTGCTTCCACATTCCGGACAGTGAGTAATGAAAGTTATCTTTTCACTATCGGGTTTGCGTGAAGCTGCATCTACCCCTGTAATCTTAGGGATGATCTCTCCTCCTTTTTCTACATATACCATATCGCCTACATGTAAGTCTAGCGAAGCAATAATATCTGCATTGTGCAAAGAAGCCCGGCGCACTACAGTTCCTGAGAGTTGTACAGGCTCAAGGTTAGCTACTGGTGTGATAGCACCTGTACGTCCTACCTGATACGTTACCTTGATGAGTTTTGTAAGAGCCTGTTCGGCCTGAAACTTGTAGGCAATAGCCCATCGGGGCGATTTGGCTGTATATCCCAAATTCCGTTGTTGACGCAGAGAGTTTACCTTTAAGACAATACCGTCGGTTGCAACAGGTAAATTCTTTCGTTCTATATCCCAGTATTTGATAAATTCGAAGACCTCATCTAAAGTCCGTACTTTACGAGTGATATGAGATATTTTAAATCCCCATTCGGCCGCTTTTTGAAGGTTTTCATAATGTCCGTCACAAGGCAAATTCTCACCTAACAGATAGTAAAGATAAGCATCCAATTGCCGGCTAGCCACTACTGCAGAGTTTTGAGATTTTAAAGTACCCGATGCAGCATTGCGAGGATTGGCAAAAAGCGGTTCTTCACGTGCTTCACGTTCGCGGTTTAATTTTTCGAATACATCCCATGGCATCAGAATTTCACCGCGTATTTCAAAGTTTTGAGGATAATCATTACCATGTAATACCAAAGGGATGCTGCGGATGGTTTTAACGTTGTCTGTGACATCGTCTCCTTTCACTCCATCACCACGTGTTACGGCACGTACCAACTTTCCGTTTTCATAGGTTAAAGAAATAGAAGTCCCGTCGAATTTCATTTCGCAACAGATTTCAAATTCTTCATTCAAAGATTTGCTGACCCGTTCATAAAAGTCGGTTACTTCGGCTTCCGAATATGTATTTCCCAAGGATAACATCGGATACTTGTGCTCCACCTGGGTGAAATTTTTATTGATATCACTTCCTACGCGCATGCTCGGAGAGTTCTCATCGGAATGCTCCGGGTGTTTGGCTTCCAGATCCTGTAGCTCTCGCATCAGTTTATCGAATTCGATATCTGAAATTACCGGGGCGTTCAAAACATAATAATTGTAGTTATGAAGATGCAACTCTTCGCGTAGTTGGTCTATTCTTTCTATTTCAGTCATGATGTTTTTGAATGATGTTTCGTGCAAAAATAGCAAAAATGTAGTTTGGGGAGATGTGGGTACGGAGGAATATTCTTACTTTTGCAAAAAATAACAAGACATTATGAGAATAGATATTATAACGGTTTTGCCGGAAATGATAGAAGGTTTTTTCAATTATTCTATCATGAGCCGTGCACAGAAGAAAGGTATTGCCGAAATTCATATTCACAATTTACGTGATTATGCTTACGACCGCTACCGTAAAGTAGATGATTATCCCTTTGGAGGATGTGCAGGTATGGTGATGAAGATAGAGCCTATCGACCGATGTATTTCGGCATTGAAGGCAGAGCGTCATTACGATGAGGTGATTTTTACTACTCCCGATGGAGAGCAGTTTAATCAGAAGATGGCAAACACGTTATCGATGACTCAGAATCTGATAATTCTCTGCGGGCATTTCAAAGGAATTGATTATCGTATCCGCGAACATTTTATTACGAAAGAAATCAGTATTGGCGATTACGTGCTCACGGGAGGAGAACTGGCAGCTGCGGTTATAGCTGATTCTATTGTACGGATTATCCCGGGTGTAATATCCGATGAGCAGTCGGCTTTGTCTGATTCTTTTCAAGATAATTTACTGGCTCCTCCAGTCTATACCCGTCCGGCGGAGTACAATGGCTGGAAAGTGCCCGATATTCTTTTATCCGGTCATGAAGCAAAAATACGTGAGTGGGAATTTCAGCAATCCTTAGAGCGTACACAGCGTTTGCGTCCGGACTTGCTGGAAGGGAAATAATCTTTACAAAAATAAGAGGTTGTCAAAATGAAGATGCAGAGCTTTCTTCTTTTGGCCATAAAAAGTAAGCTCTGCATCCTGTCATAAAAGCGGATGCAGAGCTTATTCTTTTATAAAGCAAATGTTGTAAAATATTTTCTTATACTTCTAATGCTCCGATAATGTCGCGTACAGATGAATATCCATGACGGTTCAGGTAATCATTGATACCTTCTGCTACCTTTACTGTGATGGCTGGATCGATAAAGTTAGCTGTACCAATCTGAATAGCCGATGCACCAGCCAAAAGGAATTCTACTGCATCTTTCCAATTCATGATACCTCCCAAACCGACAACTGGAATTTTCACTGCTTTTGCTACCTGCCATACCATTCGTAAGGCAATAGGTTTCACAGCGGCTCCACTCATACCACCGGTAACGGTAGAAAGAATAGGCTTGCGTTTTTCTGCATCAATAGCCATACCCAAAAGTGTATTGATAAGCGATACGCTATCTGCTCCGGCGCCTTCTGCAGCACGGGCAATTTCAGTAATATCAGTAACGTTGGGAGACAGTTTTACAATGAGGGTCTTATTGTATACTTTTCGTACAGCACTGACTACTTCTGCAGCTCCATGAGCTGTTACTCCGAAGGCCATACCACCTTGCTTAACGTTCGGGCATGAGATGTTTAATTCAATAGCCGGTATATTTTCCAGCTCGTTGATGATACGTGCAGTTTCAGCATAATCTTCTACCTGAGATCCCGATACATTGACAATCATGTTAGTCTTGATATCTTTGATTTGCGGGTAGATGTGATTTACGAAATAATGTACACCTTTGTTCTGTAATCCTACCGCATTGAGCATTCCCATTGGGGTTTCTGCCATACGAGGATACGGATTTCCTTCACGGTGGTGTAAGGTAGTACCTTTTACAATGATACCTCCAATTTTTTCCAAGTCTACAAAATCCTGGAACTCAAGTCCATATCCAAATGTACCCGATGCAGTCATGACCGGGTTCGACATTTTCAAATTACCGATGTTTACGCTTAAATCTGCCATAATAGTTTCTTTATATTAAATACCGGACCTTCTTTACATACACACACGTGTCCTTCATCTGTTTTTTCTACACAGCAAAGGCAAGCACCTACGCCACATGCCATAGTGTTTTCCAAAGATACTTCACATTCAATATCGTTGGATTTGGCATACTTGGCAACGGCCATCATCATAGGTTTTGGTCCACAAGTGTAAATCATATCAAACTTGTTGTTTGCCAGTACACTATGCTGAGTGACGTATCCTTTTTCTCCCATACTTCCATCTTCTGTGGTGGTGTATACGTCACCAAATGCAGCAAATTCATCCAATTGTAACAGGTCATTCTTGGAACGGGCACCTAACAAGAAAGTTGGTTTGCAGCCCATTTTAAGAAGGGCCTCTCCTAAATATAACATAGGAGCTGTGCCTACACCGCCTCCAATCAGTAAGACTTTCTTTTCTGGTGTTTCTGGCATTGAGAATCCGTTTCCTAAAGGCAAAACAACATTTACAGTATCACCTTGTTTTACAGTTGCTAATTTACGGGTACCATCGCCAACCAATTGTACGAGGAACCAAACTTCATTAGTACGACGGTCTACGTAGTTGATGGAAATAGGACGGCGTAAGAAGGTAGTGTTAGAGCCGTCTATACGAATCTCAGCAAATTGTCCCGGTAACATTTCGGGCAATGGATCTGACTGGGTTAATTTAATGAGGACATAGTTGGCATGCAAACGTATGTTCTCTGTAACCGTTAAATCTAAGATGTATTTTTTCATAAAAAAATAGGGTAAGTTCGTTTTACTTGCAAAGATAGCGAATTTACCCTAAATACATATAGAGAAAATAAAAACGATACTTGTATCGTGAGCTATCGATACAAGTATCGTTGCCTTTCGTGACTTGTATCGATAGCTTGCGATACAGGTCACGTTTTTCAACCGTCTTTTTCTTATTTATCAGGCTTGAAGACTTCGTACGTTCCGTTATCGAAGAAAATCCTGATTTCTGTAATTTTTGGATGTGGCTTTTCAATATACTTAATTTCCTCACGTACAATCTCTTTGGTGGGATAAATGGGGTTGTTACTCCCGTTTTTTTGCCCAAAATCGGAAGCGTCTGATGGATTGGCCGCAATTTCGGGCTTTTCTGAGGTGTTATCCCACATGAAATCTATTCCGCTAATAGCCTCTGGTTTTTCTTCTTGCGATTCTTCCGTCATCGGACCCTCTCCATAAAGCAGCCAATTGAGGTTTATATGTGGATATGCCTTATGTATACGCATTACTACTTCCAAACTCGGCTTATTGCGCCCGTTGAATATATGTGATAAAGAAGAAGTTGAAATGCCAATCTTTTCTGCAAATTCAACGTTACTTAGTCCTTCTTTTTGCATTATTTGAGCGATACGGTCTTTCATTTACAAATGGAATTAGAAGAATTTCGATATACAAAAGTAATTGATAGATTTTAATATTGCAAATTATACGTTTATAAAATTAAATAAAGTTGCAATTTAATAATGTAAACCTTGTATTAACAAGTGTAATTTATATATGTAAACAGAGAAGGCTATATATTGGAATAAACTTTAATGATTTACATTAAAAATTTGGCATATAGATGTATTGATAATTGACTGGGTTTAATTTCTATTTTATAGTATAAATACAGACATAACAGATGTTAATTCATGTATATAAGCTTTACTTTATTTTTGTAAAGTGTTGGTTATTAGAATATAATTATAGTTGTGTGCCGTAGAATAAATATACATATACAATAATAAAGTAATACAAATATACATGTATATAAAAAGGTATCCCCTACTCTATCATTGTGAAATAATAAAGAAATATACAATTATATATACATTTGTATAGTATGATATCATATTTGTATATCATTATAAATGTAATATTGATTAATATGTATTACATTTGTATTGTAAGGTAAAAGGATTAGCAGTTTTGTATCCTAAGTCTACTTTGCTATTGCATGGACATGCTCTTTTCGTTTACGAAGATATACCCTATATAAAATTGAAAATGCATGTAAGAGGATGTGTGAACTATTAGATCGGAAAACCTCATAAAACGGCCGTTTTTGTGTAGTGTAATCAAGTTGTGAGTAAATTTGCCGTATTTTTGATGGTCTATATGATACATATCGTCAGTTCTACTTTTGAAATTCCTGCATAAATTTCTGCAATTCGCCTTTAAATATTTTATTATGTAATGTAAATGACGAAATATCTGTCTATATGATATTTGGGTAGCTATAAATATTATAAAAAATTAGTGTATTTCCTTTTGTATTTCCGTTCTATGAATTTTAAAAGAGTTTTTAGAGGCTATTATACATGATGGATTTGCAATAGCGTAGAGAGAGGATTCTATCATGCAAAGACAAGAAATATGAGATGGGAAGTGTAATGTTTCTGATGTTTGTCTTATGTAAATCCCCCTTTCCGATTAAAAGGAAAGAGGGATCTTTGTATGGGGCTTATTGTACAAAAAGGAAGATTAAAAGAGTCTTTCTTTTGTTTATTTTAGCTGTTAAAATTGCAGATCGATAACAGTGTCTAGTGGATATGAAAAGCTTTATAAAACTTCTTTTTTTAGTTTCTTTTCGATGTCTGCTAGAAGCAACTTTAGGAGTTAGTGCAAGATCATATAGACCAGACTTCGTAGCAGTTCTCCATCGGGTGTAGAAGGATTGCCTATACCTTTGGATTTAGCATCGCATTCGCGGATTGCCCCAATAATCTGCATTACTTTAACTCCGCTGTATTTTTGCATTGCTATCATATAATCTTTGGATTGCCAGGGTGAACGAAGACCAAGTTGAGCTGCGATTCCCTGATCTGTTTTTTCCGGTGCATAGTAAGCGAGCATAAGATTTGCAAAGAAATTAAATAAAACAGCCAAGGTCACCTGCAATGGATTATTCTTGGGATTTTCTTCAAAATATTTTACTATCTGATTTGCTTTTAAGACGTCCTTTGCTATTAAAGCATTCCGTAATTCGAAGTTGTTGTAGTCTTTACTTATGCCAATGTTTCGTTCAATCAGCTCGGGGGTAATACGCTTTTGTCCGGCCGGAAGAGTGATAATTAATTTTTCCAATTCGCCCGCCATTCTGTTTAAGTCAGCTCCTACAAATTCAGCCATCATTTCGGATGCCTTCGGCTCTATTTCTACCTGTTTTCTTTTCAGATAGGAAGAAATAAAGCCTGGCAACTGAGCTTCCTTTAGTTTCTTCGATTCAAAGAGTACTCCGGCTTTTTCTATTTCGGCTGTAATTTTTTTTCTTCTGTCTAATGCTCCATGCTTGTAGCAAAAGACCAGAATAGTTGACGCTAAAGGTTTCTGGAGATAGTAAGTCAGCTCTTCTATATTACGTAAATGCTGAGCCTCTTTTACTACCACCACCTGGTATTTAGACATCATGGGGTAACGTTTGGCTGCATTGATAACCGTTGCAATGTCTGTGTCTGCTCCATACAGAACAGTCAGATTAAACTCCTTTTCAGTCTCTGTGAGCGCATGATTTACGAGATAATCGGATATACGGTCGATGTAATAATCTTCTTCTCCCATCAGAAAATAGATGGGAGAATAGACTTCATTTTTTAAGTTGCGGACAATCTCTTCGTAAGTAACTTCTTTAGCCATTTACCAATCAAACTTCAAATGTTTTACTGTTTTCTTTTCATCGATAATCATGCGTAAGGCAGCGATACCTATTTCTACGTGTTCATGCACAAAACGGCGTGTAACCATAGAATCGCTTTTGTCTGTCTTTACCCCTTCCGGTATCATGGGTTGGTCGGATACCAAGAGCAGAGCTCCTGTAGGGATATGATTCGCAAATCCTGTTGTAAAAAGCGTTGCAGTTTCCATATCTACGGCCATGGCACGTGTTTTGAGAAGATACTTCTTGAAGTCATCATCATGCTCCCAGATACGTCGGTTGGTGGTATACACAGTTCCGGTCCAATAGTCGCGGGAATGGTCACGGATGGCTGATGAAACGGCACGCTGTAACATAAATGCCGGAAGGGCCGGTACTTCAGGGGGATAATAATCGTTCGATGTACCTTCTCCCCGGATGGCTGCAATTGGCAGAATCAGGTCGCCGATCTGGTTCTTCTTGTCTATTCCTCCGCATTTTCCCAGGAACAGGCATGCTTTAGGCTTGATAGCGCTTAGTAAATCCATGATAATTGCCGCATTGGGGCTTCCCATTCCGAAGTTGATTATGGTGATTCCTTCGGCATGGGCAGAAATCATATTGGCGTCACGTCCTAAGATAGGTACATTAAACTTTTCGGCAAAAATTTCGACATAATTGTTGAAGTTGGTCAGCAGAATATATTCACCAAAATCCTCTAAGTTCCGTTTGGTGTATCGGGGTAGCCAGTTTGCTACAATTTCTTCTTTTGTTTTCATAATGTTTTTGTTTTTTAGAGTAAAATAGAAAGCGATTCGGTATGGTCAAACTTGAAAAACATTACTTTTCGTTTGCCGCTACACTCGTCTTTCACTACTTTTGTAAGAAATGTATGACCTATATATGCAAATGTACGAAATGTTGCCATTAAATTTACCACACTATTCTCATAAAGTTATCACAAAGACAGGTAAAAACTATATTTTTGATGATTTACGCAAGAAGTATGTAGCCTTGACACCTGAGGAATGGGTGCGTCAGCACTTTATTCATTTCCTGTTAGAGCAGAAAGGTTATCCCAAGGGATTATTGGCCAATGAGGTACAGATCTGCTTAAACGGGACGAAAAAACGGTGTGATACGGTGCTCTACGGGCGCAATCTGAATGCGCGGATGATTGTGGAATATAAAGCACCTTCAGTGGAGATTACGCAGGCTGTATTCGACCAGATTACCCGTTATAATATCGTATTGAAGGTAGAATACCTGATTGTGAGCAACGGGCTTCGTCATTATTGCTGTAAAGTGAACTATATGGATGGCACGTATGCGTTTTTGCCGGATATTCCTCCATACGATATGTTATAGAATAAAAAAAATCCGCAATACACGGAAAAGGTAAATGCCTTTTTATGTGTATTGCGGAATATAAGGAAGAGATAAAATGCTTTTATTTAATCTTGGTATCCAAGTGCTTTTCTGTCACTACTCCTGCCAATTCCGGGTCGATCATGATACGTCCACAGTATTCGCAAACGATAATTTTCTTACGCATACGGATATCCAACTGTTTCTGAGGCGGAATCTTATTGAAACATCCTCCACAAGCATCACGCTGTACATAAGTGATACCCAATCCGTTGCGTGAGTTCTTACGGATACGTTTGAATGCCTGAAGCAAACGAGGTTCGATAGTAGTTTCGAGGTTTTTGGTTTTTTCTCTCAACTTTTCTTCTTCCTGTTTGGTTTCAGAGATAATTTCGTCCAGTTCGTTTTTCTTCACTTCCAGATCTTTCTGGCGTTCTTCCAAAGCATGAGTACTTTTTACAATTTCCTCTTCTTTTGCTGCGATAGAAGCAGTATATTCCTTGATACGTTTTTCGCACAATTCTACTTCCAATGACTGGAATTCAATTTCCTTAGTCAATACATCGTACTCGCGGTTGTTACGTACGTTGTCTTGTTGAGCTTTGTATTTTTCGATAGAAGTTTTGGCTGTTTCGATTTCGATTTTCTTTCCAGCAACATTCGATTTCAGATCTTCTATCTCACCTTTGATTTTTTCAATACGTGTTCTCAAGCCGGTTACTTCGTCTTCAAGGTCTTGCACTTCGAGAGGAAGTTCACCTCTTAAAGTTTTAATCTTGTCGATTTCCGACAGCATGGTTTGCAACTGGTACAATGTTTTCAGTTTTTCTTCCACGCTCAATTCTGTAGAATCTTTTTTTGCTTCTTTAGCCATAGTTCTTATAAATATTTAATAGGATTCGTATTTATATGGGTTATCTGAGTGTTGAGGCTTGGGAAATACTCTTTAAGGAGATTCTGGAATATTTCCGTGGTATACTGTTCACTCTCGTAATGCCCTATTTCTGCAATTAATATTCTTCCTTCGTAGTTGAAATAATCGTGATATTTCACTTCTCCGGTAATAAATACATCTGCCTGAGCAGAAACTGCGTTAGGCAAAAGGAATGCTCCTGCTCCTCCGCATAAAGCTACCTTCCGGATAGGCCGGCCTGTAAGTCGGGAATGCTTTACGCATCCTGCTCCAAATATCTGCTTTACTTGTTGGAGAAAATCACCTTCATTGATTTCTTCCGGAAGTTCGCCTATCACTCCAGCCCCGGTTTGTGTCCATTGGTTAGCCAGTGGGTAGAAATCGTATGCCGGTTCTTCATACGGATGCGCGCCGATTAATGCCCGGGTTACAGATTGCTTTAGAAAAGCCGGCAGAATAGTTTCAATTCTTGTCTCATTTTCTTCGTGCAACTCTCCTATCGCTCCACAATAAGGATTTGTTTCCTCTCCTGCACGGAAAGTTCCCTTTCCTTCTATGTTGTAGCTGCATTTGTCGTAGTTTCCTATACATCCACAGCCGGCTGCAAACAATGCTTCCCGTACTTCTCCAGCCCGTTCTGTCGGAACAAAAGTGACCAGTTTAAGTAAGGCTTTTTCTTTGGCTTCGAGTATGGATACATGGTGTAAACCCAGTTTCTCGGCTATTTTATAGTTTACTCCCTGTGGAGCATTATCCAGATTGGTATGCATGGAAAAAATCACGATGTCGTGCTTGATTGCTTTCATCACGCAGCGTTCTACATAATCTTTCCCTGTCAGCGACTTGTAGCCTTTGAAAATAAGCGGATGATGCGATACAATCAGATTGTATCCCAATGCAATGGCTTCGTCTACTATCGCTTCGGTTACGTCCAGACACAACAATGCCCCTGTAGCTTCCACGTCTGTCAATCCAACTTGCAGTCCGGCATTATCAAATCCGTCTTGCAAAGGCAGAGGCGCGAACATCTCAAGGGCACTAATTACTTCCTTAATTTTCATATGTCGCGAAAATTTAAGGCAAAGATACAAATAATTTTTAGAATATCCGTCAATCTCGTTTTAAAAAAGCAAGGTAGGGATACAACTAGAGTTGTTTCGATGGACGCATGGTTTCTACATGCGGTTCTGATTAAGAATGAAAATGAAACAAGGAGCCTGCTATGGAGGTATTATTATTTTTGCCAGTCCTTTCAAGTAAGTACTGGAGTTTTTCCTTGAAAGTATTGTAATACTTACGGGCAAAAACTGCACTCATTACAGGTAATGAGTGCTAAGAGTCCATGTCTATATACGGAAAGACGTCTGTTAATTCGCAGTCCTCTCTATTTCTGATTTACCAGTTTAACATATCCCAACCGTGTATATTGTACTCCCCGGCTTTCGTAGTGCGACATAATTTTGGCTGAGGCCAGATGGAGAACTTCCTGTATGGAAATTTTGCGAGTATAGCAACTCAGTATTTCAGGAGACATACTTTTCCCTTTTGCCTTTATCAGTAGGGTAAATCGGTTTCCGTCGCGGTCGGCAGCCAATACTTGCTGGTCTACATAGAAATCAGGCTTATACCGGTCTACTTGTAAGCGTACATTGAGAACAGTGAGGTATTGTTCCCTAAGGGTTTCTCCTATTTGCCCCACAAAGCGACTGACGGATGAGATTTTTCGTTTTTGTGCAGTCAGTTCAAAGTGGACGGTAGAAAATTGCTTGGCGAGTTCCACAATACGCTCATACCGTTTTGTGGAAACTTCGAATTTATTGGCTAGCCAAAGTACGTAGGAAGGGTCTATATAATAGATTTCAGCCAGTCGTTTTCCCCGGTATTTTCCGAAAGGCATCAGGTCGTCTGTCAGACCATAATAAGCTTCAAAATAAGAATTATCTACTATTTCTACTTTGACATTGCAGTTTTGTAATAAGGTGAAAGCTCTTTCGGCTGCAACATCGAAAGTCATGGCCAGAGTACGGATAAAAAGCGGTGTGGAGTTGTCGGAAAAGAGTCTCCAAAGGGCATAATATGGGCGGTACGGAGTGGCAGTACTGATAGCGTATTTTCCATTTTGAACCGTTCGCCCTTGATTAAACGAGTCAATTTTTGTCTGTATGCCCGCAATCAGTTCTGGAGGTAGTTGGTAAAATACGGGACTATTGTTCATAAAATAACCTCCTTTCTTCATTATCTTTCGTGTAAGTTAAGAAGAAAGGAGGAAAAAAGCAAGTAATTTATCAAAAATCAGAAAGCAAGTACCATTATCACGTTATTGGAAGAATACATCATCCAAACGGCTTGTGTTTTCTTCTTCTATTTCGGTCAACTTGTCTTTGCAAGGATCAAAATCTTCAGGAATTTCAAAACATTCTTCCTGTGAGTATCCTAATGATTTGTCCTTATATACCTTATTCATAAATATACCCCATACTGGAAGAGCCATAGAAGCTCCTTGTCCGTCGCGCATGGTATCGAAGTGGATGTCACGCTCTTCACCTCCTACCCAGCATCCCGATACCAACGAAGGAGTGAATCCCATAAACCATCCGTCGGAGTTGCGGTTGGTAGTTCCTGTCTTTCCACCCATGTCTGCTGTAATATTATAAAGACGGCGAACACGTCCACCTGTTCCTTCATTGATGACTGCACGGAGCATAACCAGCATTTTGTAAGCACTCGATTCACTGATTACTTCTTCTACCTGTGGGGTGAAAGTAGCGATAGTATTGCCTTCGTTGTCTTCGATACGCGAAACAAACAAAGGTGCAGTGCGGATACCTCTGTTGGCAAAAGCAGTGTAAGCACTTACCATTTCGCCTACTGAAATTTCACAAGGACCCAGGCAGAGGGAAACAGTAGGCTGAATGTCTTTGTTCAATACTCCGAATGAGTGGATAAGGCGTGCCAATGCATATGGACTCAGTTTGCTCATCAGGTAAGCCGAGATCCAGTTATTAGAGTTGGCAAGTCCCCATTTTAATGTAACAATTTCTCCGTAATGCGATTTGGAGCTGTTGCGCGGAGACCATGCTTTTCCGTTTTCATCGAATAATGTTTGTTCTACGTTACGTACTTGGTCGCATGGAGAAAAACCATTTTCCATAGCCAATGCATACAGATAGGGCTTGATAGTAGATCCTACCTGGCGGCGTCCTACCATTGCCATATCATATTGGAAATAATTATAGTTTGGTCCACCTACATAGGCTTTCACATATCCTGTAATCGGGTCCATTGACATGAAACCTGCACGAAGGAAATGTTTGTAATAACGGATAGAATCCATTGGTGTCATAATGGTATCTTTTTCTCCTTCCCAGGTAAATACAGACATTTCTTCTTTTGTGTTGAAAGCTTTACGTATTTCGGCTTCTGTAGCACCGCTTGCTTTCATCAGACGATAACGGTCTGTCTGGCGCATGGAACGGTCTAAAATCTTGTCTACCTCCTCTTGGGTAAGCTGGTTGGTGTAAGGAGCTGTACGGCGGCCTTGTTTTTCTTTAAAGAATCGTGGCTGCAGATATTTGGCTACATGTTCATATACAGCTTCTTCGGCATAGCGTTGCATGCGGGAGTCGATGGTGGTGTAAATTTTCAGACCATCGGTATAGAGGTTGTAATTAGAACCGTCTTTCTTCTTGTTTTTTGCACACCATCCATACAGAGGATTGGTTTCCCAAGCCAGCGAGTCTTCGTAATATTTTTGCATCTGCCAGCCGCGGTACTTGCTGCGTTCCGGTTTTTTTGCAGTCATTACTCCACGCAGATATTCGCGGAAGTAAGTTGCCAGACCATCCTTATGGTCTACAGGCTGAAATTTCAATACCAAGGGCAACTGCTGTAAAGAGTCACATTCTGCCTCGGTCAGAAAACCTGCTTTACGCATTTGGTCCAATACGGTGTTGCGGCGTCCGCGAGAACGCTCGTTGAAACGGCGGGGATTGTACAGTGAAGGATTCTTGCACATTCCAATCAATGTAGCCGCTTCTTCTATAGTCAAATCTTTTGGATCTTTAGAAAAATAGGTCTTGGCTGCAGTTTTGACTCCCACGGCATTGTTTAGAAAGTCGAATTTGTTGAGATACATCGTAAGGATTTCTTCCTTAGTATAATATCGCTCCAATTTTACGGCAATCACCCACTCTATTGGCTTTTGCAACAAACGTTCCATTACATTGTCGGCCGTAGGCGAATAAAACTGTTTAGCCAGCTGCTGGGTAATGGTACTACCTCCTCCGGCATGTTTCTGCATGAAGATACCTCGCTTTATCAAAGCACGGAAGAAAGCCCGTATATCGATACCCGAATGTTCGCTAAAACGCACATCTTCTGTGGCTACTAAGGCATGAACCAAATGAGGGGATAAATCCTCGTAGCCTACATATACACGATTTTCCTTACTCAGCGACCAGGTGCCGAGCAACTGTCCATCGTCGGATATGATTTGGGTTGCAAACTTCAGATTTGGATTTTCAAGTTCTTCTACAGGAGGGACATAGCCTATCCATCCTTTTGAAATAGCTGTAAATACCGTAGCAACGGATAGAATACCGAGCACCATGAGTGCCCAAAGTATGTAGATGACTTTTTTTCTCATTGTTTTTGAGTTCGATACATTTGTGCAAATGTATGAAAAACTTTTTGTATGACAAAAGGTTGACGATATCGGTGTGTAGAAAAAACGTTACTATTAGCGTAGGCTGTATTATCAGTACCGCTGGTCTGCGTTTATAGCGATACAAATCTATGGTAATAGAAGTATTTGTAGTGATAATAGACTTGATGTTTTTGCTCACATTTTTTTGTAAAAATATATTTGGAATTCTTCTTTTTTCAAACGTTTGACATTCAACTGATAAAACCACAAAGTGATTCTGAAAACTGTTTTTCTTATCTATATAAAACATGCTTATTCGCATCTATTTTTGACAGTTCCGTTTTTTGCTGTTCCGTTTTTTTTGTTTACCTTTGAACTCCGGTTAAATAAAAACAAATATAAAACCGTTGATATGGAAAAAAGAAGCTTAGTTACTATTGCCGAACATTCCAAAGAGAAGATACTTTACTTATTGGAAATGGCAAGAGAGTTTGAAAAGAAGCCAAATCGCCGTCTGTTGGCCGAAAAAGTAGTCGCAACCCTTTTCTTTGAACCATCTACCCGTACCCGTTTGAGCTTTGAGACTGCAGCCAACCGCCTGGGGGCTCGAGTAATTGGATTTACCGATCCGAAAGTTACCAGTTCGTCGAAAGGAGAAACGCTGAAAGACACCATTATGATGGTGAGTAATTATGCTGACATTATTGTAATGCGCCATTATCTGGAAGGGGCAGCAAGATATGCCAGTGAGGTGGCGCCAGTGCCAATCGTAAATGCCGGTGATGGAGCAAACCAACATCCTTCACAAACTATGCTCGACCTTTATTCCATATACAAAACACAGGGAACACTGGAAAATCTGAATATTTATATGGTAGGTGACCTTAAATATGGTCGTACCGTACATTCTTTGCTGATGGCCATGCGCCATTTCAATCCTACATTCCATTTTATTGCTCCAGAAGAATTGAAGATGCCTGATGAATATAAATTGTACTGTAAACAGCATCATATCAATTATGTAGAGCATACTGATTTTACAGAAGAAACAATTGCCGACGCTGATATTTTGTACATGACTCGTGTACAGCGTGAACGCTTTACCGATCTGATGGAATATGAGAGAGTGAAGGATGTATATATTCTTCATAATAAAATGTTGGAACATACTCGTCCTAATCTGCGTATTCTGCATCCGCTTCCTCGTGTAAACGAAATTGCTTATGATGTGGATGATAATGAAAAAGCATATTATTTCCAGCAAGCACAAAATGGTTTGTACGCTCGTCAGGCTATTTTATGCGATGTTTTGGGTATTACCTTGGACGAAGTGAAAGCCGATACATTAAAATAAAAATAAGAAAGTCTTATGAATGAAAAGAAAGAACTGCAGGTTGCCGCTTTAAAAAACGGTACTGTGATTGACCATATACCTTCTGATAAATTATTCACAGTGGTTTCGTTGCTTGATTTACCTCATATGGATACAAACATAACCATTGGTAATAATTTTGAGAGTGCAAAATTGGGAAAGAAAGGAATTATTAAAATTGCTGACCGCTTCTTTACTGATGAGGAAATCAGCCGTTTATCGGTTGTTGCTCCTAACGTAAAACTGAATATCATCCGCGATTATGAAGTGGTAGAGAAAAAACAGGTGGTGATGCCCGATGAGTTGAAAGGCATTGTAAAATGCAATAATCCTAAATGTATTACTAATAATGAACCCATGCAAACCTGGTTTCATGTAGTAGATAAGGAAAACGGAATATTGAAATGCCATTATTGCGAAAAAGAACAGCATAAAGATAATATAAAGCTGATTTGATGAAGCAGAACTGGAAACCCGGAACAATGATTTATCCGTTGCCTGCCGTTTTAGTTACATGCGGAAGCAATGAGAGTGAATATAATATTATTACCATAGCGTGGGTCGGTACAATTTGTACCAACCCTCCTATGTGTTATATCTCTGTACGGCCGGAACGCCACTCCTATCCTATTTTGAAGAAAAATATGGAGTTTGTCATTAATCTGACAACGAAGGATATGGCTTATGCAACCGACTGGTGTGGGGTACGTTCCGGAAAATCTTTCAATAAGTTTGCTGAAATGGGACTTACACCTGGTAAGTGTGAGGTAGTAAGTTGTCCTCTTATTGAAGAATCGCCGCTGTGTATAGAATGTAGGGTGAAAGAGATTATTTCTTTAGGCTCGCATGATATGTTTATTGCTGATGTGGTAAATGTGAAGGCGGATGACAAGTACCTGAATACGGAAACTGGAAAATTTGAACTGGCACAATCCAATTTACTGGTATACGCCCACGGAGGATACTATGAGTTGGGAGATAAAATTGGCAAGTTTGGATGGTCGGTAGAAAAGAATAAAATAAAAAATACCAGATAGCATGAGAAGAATAGCCTTACTTATATTACTGTGGCATTTCTTTGTGTGTGCAGACTTATGGGCACAATCGGCAGAGAATTTGCAAAGTGGTGTGCACGATGCCAAGGTTAATATAGGAGTAAAGGCAGGATTCAATTCGTCCATGTTTTTTATTGATGAATTCAAGTTGGGTGATTATTCACTTGATCATATTCAAAATAATTATAAAGTAGGATATTTTGCCTCTTTTTTCGTTCGCTTTAATCTTAAGAAGCATCATTTTCTCCAGACAGAAGCTTCCTATCATATTGCAAAAGGAAGTATTTCTATTAATCAGACTACAGAAAACATTGATTTTTTGAAAAGTAATGCATTGGTCAAGACGACAATTCATTCTGTCGATGTTCCTTTGCTTTATGGATATAAATTTGTAGATGTTTATCCTTACGGTATGGCTTTTTTCGTTGGTCCTAAAGTTGCCTATACGTGGGACAAATACACGAAATGTGAATATACCGGTTTTTATCAACAGGATATAAAGGAGTCTATACGCCCATTTAATTTCAGTGCGGTGATAGGACTGGCTGTTAATGTCTCCAATATCTTTTTCGATTTCAGATATGAGATGGGGTTACATAACATGTCTGAGGGAGTTGATTTCAATCGGGGAGTTACAGAAGCCCCGTATAACGAACAGGAAATAATAATCAAACGCCGGCGGAATGTGATGAGTTTTTCTTTAGGCGTGATTTTTTAATATTCATTTATCTTTAAAAGACAGGATTATATGAAACGAGACGATTTAATTTTTGACATTATTGAGAAGGAGCATCAGCGTCAGCTTAAAGGTATTGAGTTGATTGCTTCCGAGAATTTTGTAAGTGATCAAGTGATGCAGGCAATGGGTTCTTGTCTGACAAATAAATATGCCGAAGGTTATCCGGGAAAACGCTATTATGGAGGATGTGAAGTAGTCGATCAGAGCGAACAGATTGCTATCGACCGGTTGAAACTGATCTTTGGAGCTGAATGGGCAAATGTACAGCCTCACTCTGGAGCACAGGCTAATGCTGCTGTTTTTCTCGCTGTATTAAATCCTGGTGATAAATTCATGGGCTTGAATCTGGCACATGGAGGTCATTTGTCTCATGGTTCTGCAGTTAATACATCGGGTATCATCTATCATCCGTGCGAATACAATCTGAATAAGGAAACCGGAAGAGTAGATTATGATCAGATGGAAGAAATTGCATTGCGTGAACGCCCGAAAATGATTATCGGTGGTGGTTCTGCTTATTCTCGTGAGTGGGATTATAAACGTATGCGTGAAATAGCTGATAAGGTAGGAGCTATTTTTATGGTAGATATGGCTCATCCTGCCGGATTGATTGCTGCAGGTTTGCTGGATAATCCTGTGAAATATGCACATATCGTAACTTCTACTACTCATAAGACTTTGCGTGGTCCGCGTGGTGGTGTAATTATGATGGGTAAAGACTTTCCTAACCCATGGGGAAAGACAACACCTAAAGGCGAAATTAAGATGATGTCTCAGTTGCTGGATTCTGCTGTGTTCCCTGGTATTCAGGGTGGTCCTCTGGAACATGTAATTGCTGCTAAAGCTGTGGCTTTTGGGGAATGTTTGCAGCCGGAATATAAGGAATATCAGAAACAGGTACAGAAGAATGCTGCTGTCCTGGCTCAGGCCTTGATGGATCGTGGTTTCACTATTGTATCGGGTGGTACAGACAATCATTCCATGTTGGTAGACTTGCGTAGCAAATATCCGGACTTGACTGGTAAAGTTGCAGAAAAAGCTCTTGTATCGGCTGATATTACTGTGAATAAGAATATGGTGCCGTTTGATACTCGTTCGGCATTCCAGACTTCTGGTATTCGTTTAGGTACACCGGCAATTACTACACGTGGAGCAAAGGAAGACCTGATGTATGAAATTGCTGAGATGATTGAAACTGTATTGTCGAATGTAGATAACGAAGAGGTTATTGCATCGGTACGCGCACGCGTCAATAATACAATGAAGGATTATCCTATTTTCGCGTATTGATAAAAGGAATCTGTATTTTAATTAGCGAGGAAACGCACACACGGAAATTACCCGAATGCCCGTGTGTGCGTTCTTGTTTTTAGAATATTCGTACAGAGATACAGAATCTAGAATAACTTTTCCTTTTGCTGATGAGGCATGAAGCAAGTGTAATTTCCCTTTTATCCAGCATGCAAAGCCCATGTGTACTACGTCTAATCCTTTAATGGAAGTGGTTAATGCCAGTATATCTCCATTATGTATAGGAAGTTCTTTTATAGGTTGGTCCAACCGTTGTTTGGGGATATAAAATATGATTTTATCTTGCCATTGAGCTTCTATTGTGCGCATCTTCTCTACCTCTAAGGGGTTGTCCTTCAATGCGGGATAAGCCTTCGGATGGCTTGTCATAAAAGACAATGTCAGTGGGTGTGAAGAATGGCTCAAATCTTGGGTACGTTCATGTAAAAAGCCTTTTGATTCGTTGTTTTTTACCCAATCGCTGAAATAGTGCAAACGGGAAGAATATCCGTTTATAATTCCGTTTCGGTAGCGTATACGTGTCAGGTTATGTATAAATGCCCTATAAGTCAAATTGTTCTCTTGCTCGGTCAAAACGAGAGCTAGTACAGTTTCTACGAAGGTAGTACAATCCAAAGAGTCGAGGCGTACGACCAGCCTCTCCTCTCCTTTTGTTTCTAAAGTTCCTGCTGCATAAGGTTTGTCTAAAAATGCTTGGCCGTAAAAAAGAGTTCGACAGCTATCACTGGGAAGTGATGCTCCGGTATGAAGCAACTTCTCTACCTTTATGCTGTCTTGGTATATAGAAGCCTGTGTGGGGAGGTTAAATATAAAAGCACTCCATATCAGGAAAAAGCTAAGCTTCATTTTCATGCTCAGGATCGCCTTTTAATATAGGAAGAGTAATATGATATTTTACAGCCAGTACACGAGTAAGAAATACGGTAGAACCACTTACGATTTGAGAAATATATGATTCTACACCTACTAAGGCACAAATCCAGTAAGCAATGCCGCCTACTACACAAGCCATAGCATA
Organism: Phocaeicola acetigenes; assembly: GCF_027529745.1. Taxonomy (NCBI): domain Bacteria; kingdom Pseudomonadati; phylum Bacteroidota; class Bacteroidia; order Bacteroidales; family Bacteroidaceae; genus Phocaeicola; species Phocaeicola acetigenes. The sequence continues at coordinate 322,168 of NZ_JAPZVM010000001.1, read as the reverse complement.
AATCTCCTTGCGGAAAATAAGAGGAATCTCATTGATGAATACATCGCGGATAACTCCACCGGCTGCTCCGGTCATACTACCCATAATAATGGCTACCCAAAACGGATATCCTGCAGCTATACTTCGTTCTACACCTACGACGGTAAAAAGAGCTAAACCAATGGTGTCGAATATGAAGAATGTATTGTTTAGATGAATAAGGTGTTTGCTAAATAAAATAACGAATAACATGGCAAAAGCCGTACATATTACATAGAACGGGTCCTGCATCCAAGCTGGAGGTACATCTAAAAGGACATCGCGTAAAGTTCCACCACCAATAGCGGTTACCAATCCTACAACATAAGCTCCAAACCAGTCGAAACGTTTGGCAGAAGCCAAACGAATTCCACTGATAGCGAATGCAAAAGTTCCGATAAAGTCTAGTACTTGTACAAATGAGGGCATTGTGTTTATGTTTCTTTTGGGTTAGAAGTATTGTATTGTTTAGAGATTACCATGCATAGCTGAATCCCAGACTCAGAAGTTCCTGTAATTGGAAGTAGCTATCTCCTTCAGCTCTTGTTACTGAATCGTCGAAACGAGTGTGTACAAAGAGTTTGGTTGAGAAAAAGCGATTGAACACGAAAGTGAAAGTGTTTTCCCAGTCGGACAATACTTTTTCGTAGTTAGTGGTATATGAGAATTTTGAATCCCACATCAAATTAGAAAGAATCTTATAGTTTAATGTTACTTCCAAACGAGAACCCAACTGATTTTCTACTTTCTTTCCTGCTTTAATGTTATACTTTGTCGGGTCTACCTTGCTGCTTGCTACACTGTATCGGGTGTAGTTGAAAGGGTTGACCAGTACAGACAAATTGCAAACGCCATCTTTATTATATTTATAGTCCATACCAAGACCGAGGTTCAATTCGGCCGGAGAGAATAAAGCAGCAATCAGATTATCTGAATTGGTGTCATAGTTGGAGAATAACTGAGTCTTGAATTCTCCAGACAAAGTATAATACCAGTTGGCAATGGCCTTGTATCCTAACTTGGAGCTTAAACGAACCATATCGTTATTGGGCTTAAACTTATGTACGGTATCAGAAGGAGTGGTAACAAATCCCATCTTCCACTCTATCTTGTTTTCAAACTGAACCTTTTGACGATCATCATAATTGAACTGCCATAACAAGTTTCCCAACAAAGTTTTTACACTCTCACCTCCGTTGTACCAGTTGTCGGATACATAATTTTGAGAGAACTGTACGTCTGCATTACCAGCAATCTTCCAGAAATTAGGTTTGGCAACAGATAAATCCTGTTCTTGCACTCCGTGTACATGTGTCGGAGTTGTCAGAAGGCCATACACATATTCTCTTCTTGGTCTTTTTATGATTAACTCCTCTGAGAGAGGCTCCAAGTCCTTTAATTGCATCTCGTTTTTATTTACCAAGTTCGGATATTGCAAATAAAAACTAAGTAATTGTTTGTTGATGGCCCGGTCAATATCAGCTGAAGTCGTTACATGAGGAACTTGAAACAAGGAATCGTGTTCCACATTTTCTTTGATGAACGGAATTTTTGGTGTCCATCCTTCTATACTCATAGCTTGTTCTATGGGAGCGCTATAATAAGTTGCCGGCATAGACAGTTTATAGTAGTCTGCATTCGAGCGGATATCAGGAGCTGGCAAATAAATGTCATCCCAGCGTTCGCACCACTCTTTCCGGTCGCTACGGTATTTGTACAGAAAACGGTTAAATTGTAAAACAATAGGATTTATTTCTACAATATTCTTTTTTCGCAAAGAAAGCGAGTCTGCTGCTATACTCTTGGAGGGAGCTGCTATTGTATCTGCCAATAGTATTTGAATAACTCTATGCATGGAATCAATAGCAACAGTATCTCGTACGAAAATGTCGCTTTTAGTCTCTTTTGTAGCTCTTTGGGTTATAGTACTGTCTTTTACAAGAGTGGTATTTGTCAATATTGTGTCATTGACAAGTAGATTGTCTGTAGATGTTTGTGAATATCCTTTGCTATATAAAGTAAGGACTATAAGAAAAATGCCTATCTTTTTCATCGCTATTTTATGTATGTAATTTCTGCAAAAGTACAATTATTTTTTAAGAATTATTTCAAAAAACAAAGTTTGTATGTGTTTTGTTGACGATTCTACTAATTTAATATACGAAGAGGCAATTTTTATCTCTCGACTCTTATTGGAATGCAACAGAACATGAAGAACGAAAAGCAAAATGAACCTTAACATTCGTATGTTTTCACGTTATCATGCTATGAGTTTCGGCATTTTTTTATAATTTTGCATCTTTGAATAATAGTTTTAAGAAAACAAATCATTTAAAAATATTCGATTGTGGCAGAAACAAAGTACATTTTCGTAACAGGTGGTGTTGCCTCTTCATTGGGTAAAGGTATTATTTCATCATCTATTGGTAAATTGCTTCAAGCAAGAGGCTATAGCGTTACCATCCAGAAGTTTGACCCGTATATCAATATCGATCCGGGAACCTTGAATCCTTACGAACACGGAGAGTGTTATGTAACGGTAGACGGACATGAAGCCGACCTCGACCTTGGTCACTATGAACGCTTTTTGGGTATTCAGACAACAAAGGCAAACAACATTACCACCGGACGTATCTACAAGAGTGTAATCGACAAGGAACGCCGTGGTGATTATTTGGGTAAGACAATCCAGATTATCCCTCACATTACGGATGAAATCAAACGCAATGTGAAGTTGCTTGGTAATAAATACAAGTTCGACTTCGTAATTACCGAAATCGGAGGAACTGTAGGTGATATTGAATCATTGCCTTACTTGGAAAGTATCCGTCAGTTGAAATGGGAATTGGGTAAGAATGCTTTGTGTGTACACCTTACTTATGTACCTTATTTGGCTGCGGCTGGTGAATTGAAGACTAAACCTACTCAGCATTCTGTAAAAGAATTGCAGTCTGTAGGTATTCAGCCGGATATCCTGGTATTGCGTACAGAACATGAATTGAGTACTAACCTGAAGAAAAAGGTTGCCCTCTTCTGCAATGTAGACGACAATGCCGTTATTCAGTCAATGGATATGCCGACTATTTACGAAGTTCCTTTGCGTATGCAGGAGCAGAACCTGGATGTAACTATTCTTCAAAAGATGGGATTGCCTGTAGGCGAAACTCCTTCTTTAGGTCCGTGGAGAGATTTCTTGAACCGTCGTAATAAAGCAACGGAAAAAGTGAAAATCGGTTTGGTGGGCAAATATGATTTGCAGGATGCATACAAATCTATTCTTGAGGCTTTGTCGCAGGCTGCTACTTACAACGACCGTAAAGCTGATATTCATTTCATCAATAGCGAGAAATTGACCGACGAGAATGTAGAGGAACAATTGAAGGATATGGATGGAATTATTATCTGTCCGGGATTTGGCCAGCGTGGTATTGAAGGTAAGTTTGTTGCTATCAAGTATTGCCGTACACACGATGTACCGACATTTGGTATTTGTCTGGGTATGCAATGTATCGCTATCGAATTTGCCCGCAATGTATTGGGATATGCAGATGCCAACAGCCGTGAAATGGATGAAAAGACTCCGCACAATGTGATTGACATTATGGAAGAACAGAAATCAATCACCAATATGGGTGGAACAATGCGTTTGGGAGCTTATGAATGTGTGCTTGATCCTACTTCTAAAGCTTATCAGGCATACCAGAGTGAGCATATCCAGGAACGTCACCGTCATCGTTATGAATTCAATAACGACTATAAGAAAGAATTCGAAAATGCCGGTATGAAATGTGTAGGTATCAATCCTGAATCAGATTTGGTGGAAATCGTAGAAATACCGACCTTGAAATGGTTCATCGGTACTCAGTTCCATCCTGAATACAGTAGTACAGTACTGAAACCGCATCCTCTGTTCTTGTCGTTCATAAAAGCAGCTATTGAAAAATAATAGGTATTAATTATATAAATAGAAAAAATGGATAAAAACACGTTAGTGGGATTCGCACTGATTGGAGTGGTCATTGTCGGATTTGGCATTTGGAATCGCCCCAGTCAGGAGGAAATGGAGCGTGCAAGACACTATCAGGACTCTATTCAGGCGGTAGCCCAAAAACAAGAAGAAATACGCAAAGCACAAGAAGAAGCAGCGGCAAAAACCATTCAGATTGATTCAACTTCTGCTCTGTTTTCTGCAACACAAGGAACAGAACAGTTTACTACACTGGAAAACGATCTGGTACAGCTCACTCTTACAAATAAAGGAGGACGAGTATGCAAGGCCATGCTGAAAGAGTATAATGACCAGAAACATGAACCACTGGTTTTGTTTGATGGTACAGATGCTTCTTTGAACTTTGGATTTGCAGGAAAGAATGAAAATATTCTGACCGAACAGATGTTTTTTGAAACTACTCAGGTAACCGATTCTACTGTTACTATGCGTCTGAATGCCGGAAATGGAGGACATTTGGATTTTACATACAAATTGTTGCCCGAGTCGTATGTAGTTGACTTTACTGTGCAGGCGACTGGTATGCAGAACTTCTTCTCTCCTTCCTCTCGTAGCATGAGCATCAACTGGAAGCAGCGTGCGCGTCAGATGGAGAAAGGATATACATTCGAGCAGCGTTATACGTCGCTTACCTATAAGCCTAATGGAGATAGTTTCGATTATCTGAGTGAAACAAAAGATGAGAAAGAAACAATTCCTGAAGTACTGGATTGGGTAGCATTCAAGAATCAGTATTTCTCTTGCGTATTTATGGCAGAGAAAAGCTTTGAGAATGCAACTCTCGAGTCAAGAATGGAACAGAAAGGTAGCGGCTACATGAAGAATTATCAGGCAGATATGGAAACTGCATTCGACCCTACAGGAGCTACTCCAAGTCGTTTCCAGTTCTATTTCGGTCCGAATCACTTCAAGACACTGCTGGCTACCAATGATTTGAGTTTTAAAGACAAAGATCAGGAGTTGGAAGACTTGGTTTATCTGGGATGGCCTATTATCCGCCTGATTAACCGTTGGTTTACAATTAACCTGTTCGATTGGTTATCAAGCTGGGGACTCAGCATGGGACTTGTTATCTTGCTGATGACTATCATTGTAAAAGTATTGGTATTGCCTACTACTTACAAGTCGTTTATGTCGTCGGCTAAAATGCGTGCTTTGAAGCCTTACGTTGATAAGATTAACGCTAAATACCCGAACAAGGAAGATGCATTGAAGAAACAGCAGGAAACAATGGCGCTTTATAGCCAGTATGGAGTAAGCCCAATGGGAGGATGTCTTCCGATGCTGATTCAGACTCCGGTGTTTATGGCATTGTTCTTCTTTGTTCCGAATGCTATCGAACTCCGTCAGCAAAGTTTCTTGTGGGCAGACGATTTGTCTTCGTACGATGATTTAATCAGCTGGAGTACCAATATTCCTTTGCTGGGAAATCATTTGAGCCTGTTCTGTTTGCTGTTTAGTGTGGCTACTGTATTGAATCAGATTATCATGATGAAACAGCAGGATATGGGCAACAATCCGCAGATGGCAGCTATGAAATGGATGATGTATATCATGCCGGTGATGTTCTTCTTTATCTTTAACGAATATGCATCGGGATTGAGCTACTACTACTTTATTTCAAGTTTGATTGGTATTCTTACCATGTGGATTATGCGCCGTATGACAGATGAGAAGAAGTTGCTGGCTCAGTTGGAAGCCAATAAGAAAGCTCCTTCGCAGAAGAAGACCAGTGGTCTGATGGCAAAACTGGAAGCTTTGCAGAAAGAGCAGGAACGTCTTCAGAAAGAACGTCAAGACCGTCTGAATAAAAAATAAATTCTTTCGAAGAATAGATATCAAGAGCGATTTACCTAAAAGTAAGTCGCTCTTTTCTTTTCTATACGCTCTTTTTTGTACATTTGTAGGACAAGGAAGAATATTCAACTTTAAAAACGAGAAATAAATGAATAAGAATTTTATGACGATGACGGCTGCTATGGTGCTGGCTGCATCAGCAGCACATATTGAGCCTGGTGTGGCTGCAGAAATTATCGGTAAGCAGGAAGTTACGTTCAAGGACGGCCGCCTTACTCCTGAAGCGTTGTGGGCAATGGGGCGTATCGGCAGTTCGAGTGTCTCTCCCGATGGCAAACGGATTGTTTATACCGTATCTTATTATAGTGTAAAGGCAAACAAAAGCCATACTGTAATTTATATAATGAATGCAGATGGTTCGGAAAATACTCTACTTACTACAGGCGCAGCCAGCGAGATGGAGCCTGCATGGATTAAAGGAGGTCAGAAGATTGCTTTCCTTACTTCGGAAGGAGGAAGCTCTCAGATATGGGAGATGAATATAGATGGCTCCGGACGCAAACAGCTTTCAAATTATGAAGGAGATATAGAAGGTTTCCGATTTTCTCCCGATGGAAGCAAAGTGGTCTTTATCTCTCAGGTAAAATACGGTAAACGTACCTCGGATTTGTATCCCGACCTGGATAAAGCCAGCGGTATGGTAATAGACGACCTGATGTACAAGCATTGGGATGAATGGGTGCAGTATGTACCCCATCCGTTTGTGGCTTCGTTTGATGGCAATAAAGTAGGACAGGCAACCGATATTCTGCAAGGTGAGCCTTATGAGTCGCCTATGAAACCTTTCGGAGGTATCGAACAGATAGCATGGAGCACTGATTCAAAGCAGATTGCTTATACGTGCCGTAAAAAAACAGGAAAAGAGTATTCTGTATCTACCGATTCGGATATTTATCTTTACGATATAGAAAACAAGCAGACACGCAATCTGTGTAAAGAGGATGCTACAGATAAGAATATGGGTTATGATACTAATCCTAAGTTTTCGCCAGACGGTAAACGGATTGCATGGCAAAGTATGGAGCGTGACGGCTATGAAAGCGACCGCAACCGTTTGTGCGTAATGGATTTGAAGAGCGGGCAGAAAACCTATGTGACTGAATCATTCCAGTCGGGAGTAGACGATTATTGCTGGGCACCGGATGGAAAGACTCTGTATTTTACCGGTGTATGGCATGCTACCAGCATGATTCATAGTACAAACCTTAAGGGTGAGGTAAAGCAGCTGACAGACGGTATGTACGACTATGCTTCGGTAGCTGTTCTGAATGATAAGCAGTTGCTTACCAAACGCCATTCTTTGAGCGCAGCCGATGAACTCTTTACTGTAAGTCTGAAGAAAAAAACGGAAGTGGTGCGTATCACTAAAGAAAACGACCATATTTTCAGTCAGTTGAACTTGGGTAAGGTTGAGCCACGTTGGACAAAGACAGTGGATGGAAAAGATATGCTTTCGTGGGTAGTTTATCCTGCCAATTTCGATCCGAATAAGAAGTATCCTACCCTTCTCTTCTGTGAAGGTGGACCGCAAAGTCCTGTCAGCCAGTTCTGGAGCTATCGATGGAATTTGCAGATTATGGCAGCAAATGATTATATCGTTATTGCTCCGAACCGTCGCGGATTGCCGGGATTCGGTATGGAATGGCTGGAGGAAATAAGCACCAATTATGGTGGTCATTGTATGGACGATTATTTGAGTGCTATCGATGATATTGCTCAGGAACCTTACGTAGATAAAGACCGTTTAGGCTGTGTAGGAGCAAGTTTCGGCGGATATTCTGTATACTGGCTTGCCGGACATCATAACAAGCGGTTTAAAGCCTTTATTGCGCACGACGGATTCTTCAATATGGAACAGCAGTATCTGGAAACCGAAGAACTTTGGTTTGCAAACTGGGACTTGGGTGGTCCGTATTGGGATAAAGAAAATCCGGCTGTGCAGCGCAGTTATGCCAATTCTCCGCATTTGTTTGTTGACAAATGGGATACTCCTATTCTTTGTATTCACGGAGAAAAAGACTACCGTATCCTTGCTTCACAAGGTATGGCTGCCTTTAATGCGGCTAAGTTGAGAGGAGTACCTGCCCAACTTCTTGTATTCCCCGATGAAAATCACTGGGTGTTGAAGCCTCAGAATGGAATTTTATGGCAAAGAACTTTCTTCAACTGGCTCGACAGATGGTTGAAGGATAAGAAATAATAATCTGATTTATAATTCTCCCTTGTCTTGTGTTTAAAATGCAGGCAAGGGAGAAAATGTTTTACTTAATAACAATACTATGGGACTTTTTAATGCTCTTTTGGGAAATGTATCCGAAATGGATGCCAATGCTTTGAAAAATGAATATCAGCCTTTACTGTGCGAGGGGGAGAAAATAGAAAAAGCGTATAAACTGATACGTGATAAGTGGGTATTTACCAACAAACGCCTGATTATACAGGACACGCAGGGGGTGACGGGCAAAAAGAAGGAATATTATTCTATCCCCTACCGTTCTATCGAACGGTTCTCGGTGGAAACTGCCGGTACGTTTGATATGGATGCAGAAATAAAAATCTGGGTACGGGGGTGTGATGAGCCGCTGGAGCAGCAGTTTGGCCGTGAGTCGAATGTAGCGGAGGTGCAGCGGGTTCTGGCGCAATATGTATTGTAATAAAATAAATCCCAAAGAAATGGGATATTTATTGCGTGATATAAATGTTGTGAAAGAAAGAAGTTTAAAACGAGAAAGCTGCTTCCATAAATACTTTGGAAAATGTACAGAGAAATACCAAAGGTGAATTGCTTCCAATAGAGGAGATAAAAGATATGAACATTTATGAAATAACTTTCAGTCCGACAGGTGGAACGAAAAAAGTTGCCGACTTTCTGGCAACCGAATTGAGTCAGGAGATTAGATGTATTGATTTGTCAAACGGTAATGAGGATTTTCATAAATTCTCATTGACTAATGAAGATACGGCTATTGTTGCCATTCCATCCTATAGCGGGCGCGTACCTTCTACAGCAGCAGAGCGCATAGCAAAGATTCAGGGCAATGGTGCTAAAGCAGTTATAGTCTGTGTGTATGGGAACCGTGCCTATGAGGATACTTTGGTAGAACTTCAGGACATTGCACAGCAAGCCGGATTTTCTGTGATAGGAGCTGTTGTCGCAATTGCAGAACACTCGATAGCACATCGATATGCCACAAACAGACCGGATAAGGAGGATTATGAGCATTTAAGAGCATTTGCAGAGCAGATTGGAAATAAACTGAGAAGAAATGACTTTTCCACTCCAGCAATACCGGGCAACAGACCCTACCGGAAAGCTGCCCCTACAGGTATTGTACCTAAAGTTACAAAAGCATGTATCCAATGCGGTCTTTGTGCTTCCAAATGCCCGGTAGGAGCCATTGACAAGAACAATCCGGCAAAAGTAAACAAGAAAGTCTGTATCTCGTGCATGCGATGCATCACAGTATGTCCCCATCATGCAAGAAAGGTGAACGGATTGCTTCTTGCTATCGTAAACATGATGCTTAAGAAGGCATGTACCGTACGGAAAGAATGTGAGTTGTATCTCTGATGCATTGCTTTGGGGTTCCTTGGGAAACTATGAATATGATATTAGGAACAACTGAAAATCTCTGACAATGATACAATATATAATATGCTGTCATTGCCAGAGATTTTCAGTTTATCAGGTAATCAATAATAGAACTTTTTACAACAGATTTTCGCGTTCTGTGATTTCGGCATCTGTCATTGTGTAGCCTTCCAGACTTCCATCCTTTGCCTGAATACAGATATAAATCATAGGCTCAGCAGAAGTACACTTTAAGTTTCGGTCACATCCTGGTGATACACGAACGATTGACCCTTCACTGATTTCGAAAACTTCATCGTTTACCTGAAACTTTCCGGCTCCTGATAGGATAATGTAGTTTTCTTCATTCGCCTTATGGTTATGAAAGAACGGAACAGATGCCCCAGTCGGCAATGTACCGAACGAGATCTCACATGAAGTAGCTTCTGTAGCTTCTTTCACAAACTGCTTACCTTCAAAACCCTTGATGCAACCGATTGTTGCGTGAGCGTACTTTTCGCCCTTGTTCATAATTTTAATATTGCTCATATTTTCTGTTTTTATAAAGTTGATTAACTTTGTATTCTAAACTTACTATCATTCAGATAGTGCAAAATTAATCCTTTTTATATTGATAAACAAGAAGTTACATAAATGTAACCCACTTACTTTAAGGTAATTATTATTGGAAATGAACAGCTTGCAATTACAAGAAAATCTAAAAAAATATACTCGTATAGAAGAATGCCCTATCCGGAATGTGTTGTCGCGGTTTTCCAGTAAATGGGCTATGCTCATATTGTGCGTACTTTCTGAAAATGAAGCAACGCGCTTTAATATTATAAGTAAGGCTATTCCGGATATTTCTCCTAAGGTACTTACCGAGACATTAAAGGCTCTTGAGGCCGACGGGCTGGTGAAAAGAAAATTATATGCCGAAATACCTCCAAGAGTGGAATATTCATTGACAGAGGTAGGCCAAAGTTTAATTCCTATACTAAATAATCTCATAAAATGGGCATTGGATAATTCGGCATATATGTCAAAACATAGAAAAAAGTAAATCAGATATTTTCTATAATTTTACATCAACGACGGGTGTTTTGTTGTCAAGTTGGAGAATAAGGTTTGAAGGTAAGGCAGTAAAAAGAGGGATATATTTTTTTTCTGACAAAATGAAAGTTTCTGATTCTCTTCTTTTCTTGTCGACATGATAATTGCAAAGTGTCAATTCTGATGCTTCTACACGGCGTTATTTGCACACGTATTCGGGAATGGTTGTGATTTTGCCGGTTTTTTGAACCTTTCTGAAAACGGGAAGACAATGAATTGGTGCGTAATAAGACTTCAAGGAAAAGAAATGCGGAGAAGAATGTCTTTTTATATGATATTTAAACTTAAATCCATCGTTTTGTTATCGGATAAACGATGGATTTTTATGTACTTATGAAGGAAATTTGCTGGAAAATCGGTTTTAAGGTATTCTGTTTTTCCGCATTTAGCAAGAATTGGAAACGCGAATGGTCGCGATAGCAAACGTTATTAGTCGCGTAAGCCGATGATACTTGAATCGGAAGGCTTCGATTCAAGTCGTGATTAGGGGTAATAATGAAGGTAAATATATGCTGTAAAGCATGTTTTAGGCGCTGTTTTCGGCTTGAGTGAGAGAATTTTTACATCATGAGTAAAGATTTTGTCTGAAATGTGCGTTAGCAGAAAAAGCCTTTTTCTCTGTTTTAAGAAAGAAAATATTCGTTTTGCTTGTCAAAATGTCAGAATAGGAAAAGAGGTAAAAGGCCGTGCAAAGAAAAACAGGTGTATGGCTGGCATAAGCCAACGATACACCTGATGATATAAGATAAGAATAAAAATTATTTTTCTCTATAACTGATGGTTCCGGTAGCCTGATGAGTAGGCATAACCAGTACTTCGGCTATCTGGACGTGTTCGGGGGCCGAAGCTGCATAGTAGACTACTTCGGCGATGTCATCACCCGTCAGTGGGCGGATACCCTTGTAGAAGTCGTCGGCACGCTGCTTGTCGCCACGATAACGTACCACAGTGAAATTCGTTTCTACCATACCCGGCTTAATGTTCGTTACGCGCAGCGGAGTGTCTACCAGATCGATCCGGAGTCCGTCCGACAAGGCTTTTACAGCAGCTTTGGTAGCACAATATACACTTCCTCCCGGATAAGCTGCATCACCGGCAATGGAACCGATATTGATGATGTGTCCGCGTCCGCGTGCGACCATGCCCGGCACAATCATCCGTGTCATGGAGAGTAAGGCTTTAATATTGGTGTCGAGCACAATGTCCCACTCGTCAAGATTCCCTTCAAATTCTTTGTCTACCCCGATTACCAGTCCGGCATTGTTTATCAGTACATCAATCTGCTGCCATGAGCCTTGCAGGGAGTCGATGGCTGCGCGCATGGCAGCACGGTCTCTTACGTCGAAAGGCAGAGTAAGTACTTCTACTCCCAAGGCGGTGAGCTCCTCTTTCAACTGGTTGAGTTTTTCGATGTTTCTGCCGTTCAGAATCAAGTTCGAGCCCATGGCTGCAAACTTACGGGCACAGCCTTCGCCAATGCCACTGGTGGCTCCGGTTATCAGTACGTTTTTTCCTTTCATGCTCTGTTCTCCTTTTTATTTGTCGAAATAGATTTTGCCGAAAAACTCGGGACAATGGAAACAAGGTTTAGGCAAGTCGATAGGACTCCACGACAGGAAGTGAGGTGTCTGCAGTAAATCGCCACACTTGTAGAAATTGGCACGTGCAGTCAGGCCATCCAGATTGAGGATAGAATGACGGAAGAATGCAGATACGGGAATTATCAGAGTTAAATCCCAAGTACATAAACCCACTTTTTCTTCGAAAGGAGTTCTTCCGAGTGAAGCCCATCGGGATACGCTGTCCAGTGCTTCGGAAGGAGCATGCATACGGTCGCCTACCCGTCCGAATTCTATCAGCAAGGTGCCGGCACAGTTGCACTCAAAGTTATAGTATACGTCTTCTTTTTCGTCAGGCTGGAAAAAAAACTCTGCACAGGCATCCTCCCATACCCGTCCGTTGTCTGCAGGTGCCACGGCACGTACACTTTCTTCGGTAATGTGATAATGCAAGAGAATGCGGTCGCCTGTGTGGGCAACAGCAAATTTCATTTCCGGCTTGTACGGATATTCTTTCCAGTTTACGTTGTCTACAGCATGATATGCAATTTGTTCCTTTTCAAATAAAGAAGGAATCTGCTCGGGTTTTATCTCTCCGCATGCTGCCAGTTTCTTGATGTGTAATTCTTTCATGTTATTCCGATTAGGTGATAATCTGTTATTTCCCTATACAATGGTATACGAAGCCTAAATCATTCAGCTCGTTTCCATCGTATATATTTCTTCCGTCGAAGATGACCGGAGCTTTCATGGTTTTCTTGATTACTCCCCATGCCGGCAAACGGAATTCCTTCCATTCGGTCACCATCAGAAGGGCATCGGCATCGAGAAGGGCATCGTACATATCGCGTGCGTAATATATGGTATCTCCCACTCTGCGTTTGGCTTCTTCCATAGCAGCCGGATCGTATGCCCGAATCTGGCAGCCGGCTTCCTTGAGTTTTTTGATAAGTACCAGTGCAGGCGCTTCGCGCATGTCGTCTGTTTCCGGCTTGAAGGCCAGCCCCCACATGGCAATGGTTTTGCCTTCCAGATTGCCGTTGTAATATTTCTGCAGTTTACGGAACAGAATATCTTTCTGTGCTTCGTTTACTTCTTCTACCATTTTCAGTACACGCATGCTGTATCCGTTTTCTTCTGCGGTTTTGATAAGAGCTTTTACGTCTTTAGGGAAGCAGGAACCTCCATATCCACATCCTGGATAAAGGAACTTGCGTCCGATGCGGCTGTCGGAACCGATACCGCTGCGTACCATGTTTACATCGGCTCCTACCAGTTCGCACAAATTGGCGATATCGTTCATAAAACTGATACGGGTAGCCAGCATGGAATTTGCAGCATATTTTGTCATCTCTGCCGATGGAATATCCATGAAAATTACACGGAAATTGTTGAGCAGGAACGGGCGGTAAAGCTTGGTCATCAGTTCTTTAGCCTTATCTGATTCAACCCCTACTACAACGCGGTCTGGAGTCATGAAGTCGCTGATGGCATTGCCTTCCTTCAGGAATTCCGGATTCGAAGCAACATCGAACTCGATGGAGCATCCTCTTTTTTCCAGTTCTTCGTGAATGGCTGCTTTTACTTTTTTGGCAGTACCTACCGGTACGGTACTTTTTGTAACGACCAGTACATATTGATTCATGCAGGAACCGATGGTACGGGCCACATCCAGCACATACGAAAGGTCGGCACTTCCATCTTCATTGGGAGGGGTTCCTACCGCACAGAATACGATGGTGACCTTATCCAGACATTCTTCCAGAGAAGTGGTAAAATGCAGGCGTTCTGCTTTTACATTGCGCAGCACCATGTCTTCCAATCCTGGTTCGTATATTGGTATAATGCCTTTTTTCAAGGCTTCTATCTTTTCTTTGTTTGTATCTACACAATACACATTTGCTCCTGTTTCGGCGAAGCAAGTACCTGTAACCAAACCGACATATCCGGTTCCTACAATTGCGATATTCATAGTTATTTCTTCTGTTTCTATATGCGATGCAAAAGTAAAATAAAAAAAGAAGCCGACCGAGAAATGGAAACGAAAGTTTGTAGGTTTACGGAAAAAAATATTAATTTTGCAATTATGATTGAATTGTCGAAACATATCGAAGTGTTACTGCTTGAGAACGATTGTGTTATCGTTCCGGGATTAGGTGGCTTTATTGCTCATTACCGTTCTTCTGTATATAAAGAAGATACTCAGGAGTATTGTCCTCCTGTGCGTACAATCGGATTTAATCCTCAGCTGGTGATGAATGACGGCTTGCTGGTACAATCGTATATGCAGGCATATGATACTGACTTTCCCGATGCAACCCGGCGGATAGAAAAGACTGTTGCTTCTCTGAAAGAGGAACTTTACAAGAAAGGACAGTTTTCGCTTGGCAGTGTGGGTATGTTGTATTATAATATGAACGGTGGTTATGGGTTTGAACCTTGCGACGGTGGTTATTTTACCCCTTCTCTTTATGGTCTGCAGCGCTTTTCTTTGCCTGTTTTGCCGGAAGAGCAAATACAGAAGGTTCAGCTTGAAAATAGCCTTGCAGATTTGCAAGATGCAGAAATACCTCAGCAGCATACTGCGTTGAAACCGTTGCGCCATTGGTTGCAGACGGCTGTGGCTGTAGCAGCTGCTATCCTATTGTTCTTTGTTCTGTCCGTTCCGGTAGAAAATACGTATATGGACGAAGCAAATTATGCTTCACTAGGCTCTGCTACGTTGTTTGATGCAATCCGCAATCAGTCGGTGAATACTCAGGTGGCCGGCTCTTCGGTACAGCAGGAGGTTGCCCGCAAATCTTCTCGAAAGAATAATGTCAATACATTGAAACCGGTAGCTGTTAAAGTGGAAAAAGTGGCAAAGTCTTCTACTCCTTCTTCTAAACCGAAAGTAGAAAAGGCAAAACCAGTTGCAGCATCGGCTGTAACTCCTGCCGCAACAGCTTCTCCTAAAAAGGAAACAAAAACAGTTGCACAACCTAAGAAAGTCCAACCGGTGTATTATGTGATTATTGCAAGCCTTACAACCCGTACAGATGCACAGCGGGAACTGAAGAAGTTTCAGGAAGAAGGATGTACCAAAGCTGTTATCTTAGAGTCTCAAGGTAAATATCGTATTGCTTTCGACCAATATTCTACGCAAACGGGTGCATATGGAAAAGTACAGGAATTGAGAAAGCAAGATGCTTTCAAGAATGCCTGGGTATTTACTTCCAACAAATAATCTGAAGCATTAAAGTATGAAAAGAGTAAGATGTCCGAAATGTGACAATTATATACAATTTGATGAAACAAAATACGAAGAAGGGCAGTCACTCGTCTTTGTGTGTGATCAGTGTAAGAAACAATTTGGAATCCGTATCGGTAAATCGAAATTGAATGCGGCTAATCGTCGGGAGGAAGTTGTAGATGAAACCGACGGTTTGCAAGACTATGGTAATATTGTAGTTGTTGAGAATGTATTCGCATTCAAGCAGGTACTTCCCTTAAAAGAGGGAGATAATGTGATAGGACGTCGTTCTAAAGGTACGGAAGTGGACATTCCGATTGAAAGTAACGATCCGAGCCTCGACCGCCGTCATTGTATTATTCATGTAAAGCGTAACAAACAGGGCGAAGTGGTGTATACTCTTCGGGATAATGACAGTGTGACGGGAACTTTTTTGATGAATGAATTGTTAGGTCCTAAGGATAGAGTCCGTATTGAAGGAGGTGCTATTATTACCTTGGGAGCTACTACATTGATTTTACGCAGTGCAGAGTCTGACTCTTAAAAACAATTCGGTGTATAAAACCGTTTATTTGATACGAATAACTAACTATTTAAGGATAACTAACTAATAAACAACTTTGATTATGGCCTTTACGAATAACGTAATGATTGTACGCCACAAGTTGCTCGAGAATCTTGTCGCTTTGTGGAAAGAAAATCAACTGATAGAAAAAATAGACCGTATTCCTTTGGAATTTAGCCCTCGTCGTTCGCAGGCAGTAGGCAGATGCTGTATTCATAAAGAACGTGCGGTGACGAAGTATAAATCTTTGCCATTGCTGGGATGGGATATGACTGATGAAACGGATGAATTGACTCCTCTTTCAGAATATGCCCGCAAAGCATTGGAACGTAAAGGAAAAATCAAGGAAAATATATTGTGCGTGATTGATGAAGCTTGTTCTTCATGTGTGCAGGTAAACTATGAAGTAAGTAACTTGTGCCGTGGTTGTGTAGCACGTAGCTGCTATATGAATTGTCCGAAGGGAGCAGTTCATTTTGATAAAAAGACAGGACAGGCACATATTGATCATGATACTTGTATTAGCTGTGGTATCTGTCATAAGAGTTGTCCTTATCATGCAATCGTATACATTCCTGTTCCTTGTGAAGAAGCTTGTCCGGTTAAGGCTATTCAGAAAGATGAACACAATATCGAGCATATTGATGAAAGCAAGTGTATCTATTGTGGTAAATGCTTGAATGCTTGTCCGTTTGGCGCAATTTTCGAAATTTCTCAGATATTCGATGTGCTTGAAGCAATCCGTAATGGAGAACAGGTGGTTGCTATTCCTGCTCCTTCTATTTTAGGGCAGTTCAAGGCTTCTATCGAACAGGTATATGGAGCATTGAAACAAGTAGGCTTTGCGGATGTGATAGAAGTAGCGGAAGGTGCTATGCATACTACCAGCAATGAAGCTCATGAACTGCTGGAAAAACTGGAAGAAGGACAGAAATTCATGACGACTTCCTGCTGTCCGTCGTATATTGAGTTGGTGAACAAACATATTCCTGATATGAAGAAATATGTATCTTCCACCGGTTCCCCTATGTATTATGCTTCACGCATTGCAAAACAGAAATATCCGAATGCAAAAGTAGTCTTTATCGGCCCTTGTATCGCTAAGAGAAAGGAAGCACAACGTGATGAGTGTGTGGATTATGTAATGACTTTCGAAGAATTGCATCCTTTGTTCAAGGGATTGGGTATTGAACTGGAACAGGCTAATCCGTATAAAGTAGCTTATGAATCGGTGTGCGAAGCTCATGGATTTGCTCAGGCTGGTGGAGTAGCCGGAGCTGTGAAGGCTTATTTAGGTCCTAAGGCAGATGGTATCAAGATGTTACAGTTCTCTGATTTCAATAAGAAGAATATCGGTGTATTGCGTGCTTATGCCAAGACTGGAAAGGTAGATGCACAATTTATCGAGATGATGGCTTGTGAAGGTGGATGTGTGACCGGACCAAGTGCACACAACGATCCTGTGGCTGGTAGAAGACAGTTGAATCAGGACTTGTTGAAGCGTACACTGAAATACGAAAACAGTAACGATAAATAACTCTTCTCAATGAGAAGTTTAATAGAACGTCTTCATCGGGAGCATACCTTGTCTCCCGATGAATTACGTACTCTTTTGGTTGGTTGTGATGCTGAGCATTTGGCATTGATTAACCAAAAAGCCCGTGAAGTAGCATATTCTCATTTTGGCAATCGGATTTTTATTCGAGGATTGATAGAAATCGGCAATTGCTGTCGGAATGATTGTTTTTATTGTGGTATACGCCGCAGCAACCGTAATGTAGAACGTTACCGGTTGGATAAGGAAACGATACTTTCCTGTTGTGCGCAAGGATATGAATTAGGCTTTCGTACTATTGTATTGCAAGGTGGAGAAGATAATTATATGACAGACGAACGGGTTGTAGATCTGGTTTCGTCCATTCGTAAAGCTTATCCGGATATTGCAATTACATTGTCATTAGGAGAAAAGTCAACAGAGGCATATCAGGCCTTTTATCAGGCAGGAGCCAACCGTTATCTGTTGCGCCACGAAACACATAATGAAGCACATTATCAAAGTTTGCATCCGGAAAGCATGTCGTTGCAAAACAGATTACGTTGTTTGTACGATTTGAAGAAAATTGGCTATCAGACAGGAACTGGAATTATGGTAGGAAGTCCGGGGCAAACGATTGAACATTTGGTCGAAGACATCCTTTTTATTGAAACTCTTCAACCGGAGATGATTGGTATCGGTCCTTTCCTCCCCCATCACGATACTCCTTTTGCATCTGAACCGTCCGGAAAGATGGAACAAACATTATTATTGCTTTCTATATTCAGATTGATGCACCCCAAAGCACTTATTCCTTCAACCACAGCATTGGCTACTTTAGCTCCCGATGGACGGGAAAGAGGTATCCTGGCAGGTGCTAATGTAGTGATGCCTAATCTATCACCCGTATGGCAACGTAGCAAATATGCTTTATACGATAATAAAGCCTCTATGGGAGCAGAGGCCGCAGAAGGATTGCGGTTGTTGGAAGAAAAGTTGGATGCAATAGGATATGTGATAGACAAAAGTAGAGGTGATTACGAAAACTGAACAACTAAATTGTAGAAGATTATGTATAAAATAGATTCCCCTCATGCAGAAGAGTTTATCTGTCATGATGAAATTTTGGATACATTAGCTTATGCTCAAGCACATGCCGATGATAAAGAACTTATTCGCTCGTTGATAGAGAAAGCACGAGCTTGTAAGGGGCTTAGTCATCGTGAAGCAGCAGTGCTGTTGGAGTGTACAGACTCGGATTTGCTGGAAGAGATTTACAATCTGGCCCGTGAGATAAAGAAAAAATTCTATGGCAATCGTATCGTCATGTTTGCTCCTTTGTATTTGTCCAATTATTGTGTCAATAGTTGCGTATATTGTCCGTATCATGTGAAAAACAAGACGATAGCCCGTAAAAAGCTGACTCAGGAAGAGATTCGCCGCGAAGTAATTGCCTTGCAAGATATGGGACACAAGCGTTTGGCACTTGAAGCAGGAGAAGATCCAATACGCAATCCGATAGAATACATTCTGGAATCTATTCAGACTATCTATCAGATTAAGCATAAGAACGGAGCTATACGCAGAGTGAATGTAAACATTGCTGCTACTACAGTAGAAAATTACAGAAAGCTGCACGAAGCAGGTATTGGTACCTATATTCTCTTTCAGGAAACGTACCACAAAGAGAATTATGAAAAACTGCATCCACGTGGTCCGAAGAGCAATTATGCGTATCATACGGAAGCTATGGACCGTGCCATGCAGGGAGGTATTGATGATGTGGGGTTAGGAGTTTTGTTTGGGCTCAATACATATCGTTACGATTTTGTAGGATTGCTGATGCATGCCGAACATCTGGAAGCAACCTATGGAGTAGGTCCTCATACAATCAGTGTACCTCGTATTTGCTCAGCGGACGATATTGATAAAGCCGACTTTGAGAACGCTATCTCCGATGAAATATTCCAGAAGATTGTTGCTGTGATCCGTATCAGCGTGCCTTATACCGGTATGATTATTTCTACCCGAGAATCTCAACGCTCACGCGAAAAGGTACTCGAACTGGGAGTTTCACAGATCAGTGGTGGTTCGAAAACCAGCGTAGGAGGCTATGCAACAGAAGAAATTTCCGAAGAAAACTCTGCTCAGTTTGATGTCAGTGATACCCGTACATTGGATGAAATTGTAGCATGGTTGCTGCGTTTGGGCTATATTCCCAGCTTCTGTACAGCCTGTTATAGAGAAGGACGAACCGGAGACCGCTTTATGTCGCTGGTAAAGACTGGCCAGATAGCCAATTGTTGTGCTCCCAATGCTTTGATGACCTTGCAGGAGTATCTGGAAGACTATGCATCTCCGGAAACTCGTGAGTTGGGTATTGATATGATACGTAAGCAAATGGAACAGATACCCAATCCGGCCATTCGCAAACGTGCCTTGGAGAACTTAGAGCGCATAAAGGAAGGTAAAAGAGATTTCAGATTTTAATGAGTATGGAAAATACACCTCGTTCAAATCGTATTCATATTGGAATTTTCGGAAAGAGAAATAGTGGAAAATCTTCGTTGATCAATGCTTTGACCGGACAGGAGATTGCTGTTGTATCCGATTTTGCCGGTACGACAACCGATCCCGTCTACAAGGCAATGGAAATACACGGTCTGGGAGCCTGTGTGTTTATTGATACTGCAGGGTTGGATGATGAAGGTGAACTGGGAGCTTTACGCATCAAACAGACAATGCGTGCAATGGAGCGCACGGATATTGCCTTGATTGTGTGCACAGACGATCAGATTGACCAGGAACTGCAATGGAGCAAATGGTTGAAAGAGAAGAACACCCCTATCCTATGGATATTGAATAAGGCCGACTTACATGCAGACAGCGAACAGATAGCCCGTCGTATAGAGAAACGATGCGGACAAATGCCTTTGATTGTCAGTGCCCGGAATCGGGAAGGAATGGAAGAGATACGCCGAAGCATGATTGGGCAGTTCCCTGATGAAACTATGGAACGCGGTATTGTAGGCAGATTGGTCTCTGCCGGGGATGTAGTGATGCTGGTTATGCCTCAAGATATTCAGGCTCCGAAAGGAAGACTGATTCTTCCGCAGGTACAGACAATCCGTGAACTGTTGGATAGAAAGTGTCTTGTAATGAGCTGTACTACAGAGAATATCACCTCTATGCTTCAAGCATTGGTAGAACCTCCTAAACTGATAATTACTGACTCACAGGTCTTCAAAACGGTATACGAACTGAAGCCCGAGGCAAGTCGTCTTACCTCGTTTTCTGTACTGTTTGCCCAGTACAAAGGCGATATAGACTATTATATCGAAGGAGCCAATGCCATCAGTCAGTTGACTGAGAAATCGAAAGTCTTGATAGCCGAAGCATGTACACATGCTCCCCTTACAGAAGATATAGGCAGGGTAAAAATACCACGTATGCTGCACAAACGGATTGGAGAAGGATTGCAGATAGATATGGTTTCCGGTACAGATTTTCCGGAAGACCTCTCCTCTTACGATTTAGTCATACATTGCGGAGCCTGTATGTTCAACCGTAAATATGTATTGAATCGTGTTGCACAGGCACGTAACCAGCATATCCCGATGACCAACTATGGTGTAGTGATTGCTTATATAAATGGAATCTTGGATAAGATTGACTATTGATTTGGGAGTATAAGAGCGGTAAGCGGGACTCGAACCCGTGACTTTCGGCTTGGGAAGCCGACGCTCTACCAACTGAGCTACTACCGCAATTCGATAACAGACTCAAAGGTAGATTTTATTTTTGGAATAAACAAGAATAAAATCTGCCTTTTTTATTCCCAAAATTTCATGACATCCGTTTCTCCCCAATACCAATGAGTGAACCCGGCAATGACATTCTTATATCTGTAAATTGGAGTACCCACTTCTGTTCCTGCCGGTGTATAAAGTGGAGCTTCTGTTGGTAAAGCATCCGGATTGAGGACGGTTGAATAGTGAAATTCATGGCCTTTCCACTCCATATTACGGTAGTTCATTCTTCGGTAACCGGTCGTCAAACGTGAGTCGGCCGAAGTGCACTCAAACGGTAATACATCGGCCATGGCATAAGCCGTGCCCCCCTTCCGTACTGTGAGTGAACGGGACAGGAGTACCATTCCACCACATTCGGCCAGTAGTTTTCCTCCCTTTTCTGCATAATCCCGAAGTTGCAGCATAAGTCGTTTACGACGGTGTAATTGTCGGGCAAAAAATTCGGGATATCCTCCCGGCAGATATACCAGGTCTGCTTTAGGAAGGTCACTTCCGTATACGGGACTGAAATAGGTTATTTTTCCCAACTCTGCCAGCCGGTCTATATTCTCCCGATATAAGAAACAGAAAGCCGGATCGCGTGCAATGGCAATCTGCATCCGTTTCCCTTGAGAATAATGCATGGCTTCGATGCCAATTTCCGAAGTGTAAGGCAATGTGTATCGACAGGGAAAAATACGTGTGCATAGATTCAGCATCTTATCTATATCGACATGCTTTTCAATCTGTTCGGCTACACGTGAAGAGACCGATACAATAGATTGTTTTTCTACCGATGTAATGCTTTGATGGCGGGAAGGCAGATTGATATCCTCTATAGAAGGCAAATGCCCCAAACATTCTATTCCTGCGTCCGAACAGGCTTCTTTCAGCATGGCAAAATGAGCCGGAGAGACTGTTTGGTTGAATACTACTCCTGCAATTCTGACCGAAGGATTAAAATGACGGAATCCGTATAGAAGAGGAGCTACAGAGTAGGCTGTCGCTCTGGCATTGACTATTAAAATAACAGGTATGTTCAGTATCTTTGCGATTTCGGCACAACTTCCTTGCATGCGCCGGTAACCGTCGTACAGTCCCATCACTCCTTCCGTTATACAAACATCCGCATGTTCTCCGTATTTATTGTAGATGTATTGAATATGGGTGCGTGAAGCCAGGCCGAGATCCAAATTCACAGATTCCCGTTCGGATACAATAGTATGATATTGTGTATCAATATAATCTGCACCACATTTAAAAGGCTGCACCTTTACGCCGCGCTTGTGCAAGGCATGCAAAAGCCCCAGTGTGAAAGTAGTCTTTCCACTTCCCGAGACTGGTGCAGCAATCATAAACTGTGGTTTCATATTATAGCATTACTTCTTTTTAAAACGTGGGCAAAGATACGAAGATTAAATAGAAGAATTGCTATCTTTGCACTCCTTTCGACGGATGGAAGGGTAAAAAGATAAAAAAGCATGAAAGTACGTTTTATGAGTCTGGGAAGCGGAAGTAGCGGGAATTGCTACTATCTGGGAACAGATAATGAAGGAATTTTGATAGATGCAGGCATCGGTATCCGTTCTATAAAGAAAATCTTCAAGGAAACAGGACTGAGTCTGGAAAATATACGCGCCGTATTTGTAACTCACGACCATGCCGACCACATCAAGGCTGTAGGTCATTTGGCCGGTAAGCATAACATTCCAATTTATGCTACACAGGAGGTACATTATGGTATTTCGCGCAGTTATTGCATGACGGAAAAGCTGGATAAAGAGCATACGCGTTTTATTCGGAAAGAGGAAACAATAAGACTTGGAGATTTTGAAATTACCTGTTTTGAGGTTCCGCACGACGGTACCGACAATGTAGGATACTGTGTGGTGATAGATGGTAAGACTTTTTCTTTTCTGACCGACATCGGGCATATTACAGAAACAGCCGCAAAGTATATTGCAAAAGCAAACTATCTGATACTGGAAGCCAACTATGATGAGACTATGCTGCAAATGGGCCCCTACCCTTATCATTTAAAAATGCGCATTGCAAGTCCGAACGGACATATGTGCAACCGGGAGATGGCCGACTATATTGCGTCCAATATGCCGGAAGGATTGAAATATTTATGGCTTTGCCACCTGAGCAAAGACAACAATCATCCGGAACTGGCATACAAAACGGTAGAAATGGCTTTGAAGGAAAAGAATATTATAGCCGGACAAGACTTGCAAGTCATTCCTTTAAAAAGAACCGTTCCTTCGGAATTGTACTGTTTTGAATAAGTTTATTTTTGAAAGATAGAATGAAAACAGGGAGAATAAAATGCTGAGAAGCAAATTATTTCTCCCTGTTTGGTATCATGCTGATTCAATCCGAACTGTATCCTGTAATCGGCGTTGTTGGCTGTACATCCGACGACGTCGGCTGTAAAATCAGTGTCGCCGTTTGCATATCCGACGCCGTCGGTCGAAAAACTCTTCTGTTATCGTTTTTTTTCAATAACTTTTGGTATTTAAAATAAAGCACGTATATTTGGGGCGCTACTTTAACTGCAAAGACAAAGTAGCTGCTATGTAAATCTTTGTATAAATCTAAAAATTGAAACACAATTATGAGTTTAGAAAGAACTTTAGTCATTTTAAAACCATCGGCAGTACAGCGTGGTTTGATTGGAGAAATAACTACCCGTTTTGAACGTAAAGGCTTGCATTTGATTGGAATGAAAATGATGCAGCTTACCGATGAAATACTGAATGAGCATTATGCTCACTTGAGTGAAAGACCGTTCTTCCAGCGTGTAAAAAATTCGATGATGGCTTCCCCTGTCGTTGTATGTTGCTATGAAGGAGTAGATGCTATTCAGATAGTTCGTTCTATGACTGGTGCTACAAATGGTCGTGTCGCAATTCCCGGAACAATTCGTGGTGATTACAGTGTCAGTTCGCAGGAAAATATCATTCATACTTCCGATTCTCCTAAAGCTGCCTTGGAAGAAATAGCACGTTTCTTTAAGCCGGAAGAACTATTCGAATATAAATCATGTGCTCAATCATTCTTGTATTATCAAGAAGAATATCAACTTATCTGATTTATAGAATATTATAGAAAATCACTATAAAAAGTTGAAAAAGTTATTCCTTTTTATTTGTTCTTTTCAAATAAAGGTTATACCTTTGCACCCGCAATCAAAAAGGCACTCTTAGCTCAGTTGGTAGAGCAACTGACTCTTAATCAGTGGGTCCAGGGTTCGAATCCCTGAGGGTGTACTTTAATTCGGGAAATTTGACAATTTATAGTGGATGCACTCTTAGCTCAGTTGGTAGAGCAACTGACTCTTAATCAGTGGGTCCAGGGTTCGAATCCCTGAGGGTGTACCAAATGGAAGAGTAGATTAAGTTGTAGATAATCAATATTTTACAAATTAATTTACTCTTTTTATTTCTACCCTATTCTTCGTTTATAGATTAAAAAAAAGGAAAATCACCTCACTTTTGAGTGATTTTACATGTCCGAAAACTTATCCTTTTTTATTTAATCTATTATGGCCACATTAAAACTTACAATTATCAAAGCAAAAGTTCTTAAGAATGGGAAGCACAAAATCAGAATCGCGTTGTGCCATAAAGGAGAAACATGTTACATTTTAACACGTTATCTCATTGATTCTGAGAACCAATTCAAAAATGGACTTATCCAAAAAAGACAGGATGCAAGCGTCATTAATATGAAGCTGAGAAGCCTGCTGAATGATTTATTACGTATTCGTTATTTAAATCATAATCTGTAAAATCATTACAAATCTCCGTATTATTGTTACATGAATTTGCATAGTATACCACTACTTTTGTATGAAAAGAAAATATGATAAATATGCAAACTCTTAAATTGTATAACGGAATAGAAATGCCACAGGAGGGTTTTGGGGTATTTCAAGTATCTAATGATGTATGTGAATCTGTTGTATTGGAGGCTATTGAGACTGGCTATCGCCTTATAGATACCGCATCTTCTTATAATAATGAAACTGCTGTAGGGGGAGCAATCCGTAAATCGGGATTGCCTCGTGAAGATTTTTTATTACCTCAAAAGCTTTTATCAATGAAATGGGATATGTACAGACAAAAACGGCTTTTCAACGGACACTTAATAATTTAGGTGTTGATTATCTTGATTTATATCTCATCCATATGCCTTTTGGAGACTATTATGGTGCATGGCGGGCTATGGAAGAACTATATAAAGAAGGGCGTATTCGTGCTATTGGTGTAAGTAATTTTCAGAGTGACCGTATTATAGATCTTTGTTATATGGCTGAGATTAAACCGATGGTGGACCAATTGGAGTTGCATCCTTTTTATCAAAGAGAAGAGGAGCTTGATATTTTACATGGATATGGTATTATACCGCAGGCTTGGGCTCCTTTTGCCGAGGGGATGAATGGAATGTTTACGAATCATATATTGAGAAAAATAGCGAAAGAACACGATAAGACGGTAGCACAAGTCATTCTTCGTTGGAATGTACAAAGAGGCGTAAGTGTCATTCCGAAATCTGTTCATCGCAGTCGCATGAAAGAGAATTTAGGAATCTGGGACTTCGAACTTTCTAAAAATGATATGCAAGCAATTACTTCACTTGATCTTGCACGCCCACAAATGCTTGACCCGCATAAGCCAAGTGAAGTGCATCGGCTTTTTAATTATTTGGAGAATCCTGTGCTTACCAGTTTGTAAATTATCGGCTGAGTTGGGAAATATTGTTACGAAAACATTCTATAATTTGAGGAATATAAGAGTTAAATATAATTACTATGAACCGCAGGACTTTCTTAAAACAAGCTTCAGGTTACGCGTTGGCAGTAGCCGGTACAATGACAGGAGTAGAAAAGGTTTTTGCAGAATTAATACCCGCAAAAAAAGGTAGTGCATATAATCTTCATAACAACACAGAGCAGAGGCAGGATTTTGAGCATCGTAATTTAGGCGGAATGGATGTTTCTGCTATTGGACTGGGCTGTTTGCCAATGGTAGGCTATTATGGAGGGAAATATGAGAAAAAGGACATGGTATCCTTAATTCGTCGAGCATACGATCAAGGTGTTACATTATTTGATACAGCGGAAGTTTATGGACCTTATATCAGTGAGGAATGGGTAGGTGAAGCTGTTGCACCATTCCGTGATAAGATAAAGATAGAAACAAAATTTGGCTTTGGAGTGGAAGAAGGTCAACCGACATCACTTAATAGCCGTCCTGATCATATCCGTAGAGCGGTAGAAGGTTCTTTGAAACGTTTGCGTACCGATCATATTGATCTTTTGTACCAACATCGTGTAGATCCAAATGTGCCAATGGAAGCTGTGGCAGAGGTTGTGAAAGAGTTAATGAAGGAAGGCAAGGTTTTACATTGGGGATTGTCTGAGGCCAGTGCTCAATCCATACGTCGTGCACATGCGGTATGCGCTCTTTCGGCAGTACAGAGTGAATATGCTATTTGGTGGAGAGAGCCGGAAACTAAAATATTTTCTACTCTTCAAGAATTAGGTATAGGCTTTGTTCCGTATTGTCCGCTCGGAAGAGCCTTTCTTACCGGAACCATTAATGAGAGTAGTCGTTTCCTGAAAGGGGACCGGCGATATAACTTACCGCAATTCCAGCCTGAAGCATTAAAGCATAATATGCCTTTGGTTTATTTGATAAGAGAATGGGCAAAGCGTAAAGCATTGACTCCTGCACAATTTGCGTTGATTTGGATGCTTTCCCGTAAACCTTGGATTGTTCCTATCCCTGGTACTACAAGTATTGCTCATTTAGATGATTTCCTTGGTGCAGTATCTGTAAGATTAACTCCTTATGAAATGGAAGAGTTTGATGCTGCTTATACTAAAATAGATTTGATGGGACATCGTGCAGATCCGTTTACAGAAAGTCAAATTGATAAATAATCATCTATATTCATTGGTATAGATTGTGAGGTATCTGCATATTTCAGACAAAAAACTTATCGGATGTACAAATTTAATTTTATAAACGTCTGCTTGTCAATAACAGAGTTTTTTACAATATTCTGAAGGAGTGATACCTTCTAATTTTTTAAACATTCGGCTAAAATGCTGAGAATATTCAAAACCAAGATGCTCCGATACCTGAGATACAGTCTCTCCGGCAGTAAGGTAGTTTTTTGCAAGTTGGATAATGAAGAAGCGAATGTGATTGCTTGCTGTCTCACCGGTAGTTTTTTTGATAACATCTCCAAAATAATTGGGTGACATACATAATTCGTTTGCACAATATTGCACGCTGGGAACCCCATGAGTTAATTGGAGTTTGTTCTCAAAATATTCACGAAGCAAGCGGTCAAAACGAATAAGAATATCGGAATTTTCATGCTTGCGGGTAATAAATTGGCGATTGTAAAAACGTTGGCAAAAATTAAGAGCTAGTTCAATATAACTTATGATAATCGTATTCTGAAGATTATCTGGCTTATTGTTTAGTTCTTTACGAATTTGCTGCATTAATGAGACAAGAATATCATGTTCGTCTTCCGTCATGTGGAGGGCTTCATTGACACGATAGTCAAAAAAGGAATAATCCTTAATATGTTTCTCGAGCGGGAAATTATGAAGTAGATCAGGATGGAATAGAAGCGCCCATCCTGTAATGGATACTTGTTCTCCATTGTCCTCCTTGCCTCCTATTTGTCCTGGAGCTACGCAGAGTAATGTTCCTTTATTATAATCGTATTTTCCACAGCCATATTCCAAATCTATGTTCGCGTCATCTCGGAGAAATAATCCGTATACACTATAGTTGTTTAAACTATGACGCATAGGTGATACTTCTGCATAATTTATGACAGTGATCAGCGGATGCTGTTCGTTGCATCCAAGATAATGGCTATAGTCATTGACATTTCTTACTTGCAGTATGTTATTCATTATTTTTTCTATTATAGTAATGCAAAGATATACTATTATGTGATTCATGTTTTGAATAGATAGTAAATTCTGTAAAAATGGTACAGATTGCAGGATTATGTTTACAAAATTACTCTATGTTTCAACTTAATTTTGCATGATGAAAAATAAAACATATATAATACATCGTGTAATAATAGTGTCAAATATGGAAATTGCAGAGATTGAATTTAAAAATTAAATGATATGTTGAAAAATAAATAGCCTATTTATGAACAAGATTATTTTAACATTGCTGGTAGTAACAACTTTCTGTTTTACTGCTTATGCTCAAAATGAAAAGCGTATGCAAACCTTAAATGAGGTGTTAATTGTTTATTTCTCTGCCACACATACTACAGCTAAAGTGGCTCATATGATTGCAAATATCACTGGTGGTACTTTATATGAGATTACTCCTCAACGGATTTACACATCTGAAGATCTTGATTGGAATAACAAAATGTCACGTAGCTCAATAGAAATGAAAAATCCTGCAGCACGTCCGACATTGCATGGTACAAAATTAAATATCAGTGGCTATAATGTAATTTTTATCGGCTATCCTATTTGGTGGAATCAAGCTCCAAGAATTGTCAATACTTTTATAGAAAGTTATTCTTTGGAAGGGAAAATACTTGTACCTTTTGCTACATCTGGTGGGAGCGGAATAGCCAATAGTGTAAAAGAGTTAAGGAATGCATATCCTAAGCTAAAATGGAAGGATGGTAAATTACTGAATACGGTGAATCGTAATGCTATTCAGAACTGGGTTAACGATGTAATAAAAAGTAACGATTTATAAAATAAAATGATGTTTGGAATAGGTACACAAGAAATTATTTTTATCGCACTGATACTCCTGTTGTTTTTTGGAGGTAAGAAAATTCCGGAATTGATGGGAGGACTTGGAAAAGGAGTACGTAGTTTCAAGGAAAATATCAAAGAAGTGAAAAATGACATTGGCATAAAGAATGAAGATTCTGCTGAATGATGATATAAGAAAGAATACGTATGAAATTTAAATTGTTTCAGTGTTTTAGGTGTTGAGTTTATAAATTGATTATTTATAAGCTCAGTAATAGTTTTTCTTGCGTTTGCAGTAACGTTCGCATTGAGCACAAATATCATATCCCAACATCGCTCCCAGTATAAAATCCTCTTCCGGTGTCAACATATGGAGTGGGCGTTTTGCCAGATGTCTGATTGCCTGAATACATTCCGGACGCCCGAAAAATAAGTTCACGCTTGTATTTGTCACCGGTTGTACCAGAAAGTCGATTCGCTGCTTTTTCAAGCGTTCGATGGCAAACTCTTCATACTTGCGGTTGACTGTAAAGAGAATCATGCGGCGTACACCTTTTTTGTATTCATATATGTGATTCAGAAAAACTTTCATTTCAGCTGGCAGGATGTCGGGAGATGATATCATTGTAATAAAATGGATTATGGTAGATAAAAAATGATTGTGGATTAAAAAGTTTTCTTTAACTCGTCGGTCCAAGTTTTGATGCGTGTGGATGTTTTGTGGCTTTCATTTATATCATCTAATGCAAGACCTACAAAACTACCGTCGACAACAGCTGCAGAGTTAGAGAAAGTGTAATCATCTGTACTTACATGATTGCCCAGAAAGGTGCATCCGCTGTCTTTCAAATCTTCGTACAAAATCCCCATGGCATCACAGAAAGTGTCACAATAAGATTCAGAGTCTCCACAGCCAAATAAAGCGATATACTTCCCTTTTAAGTCTGCATTCTTCAGTACTTTGATGCCATCATACCAGTCATCCTGCAGTTCTCCGTCTCCCCAGGTTGAAGTGCCAAGAAGCAGAATATCG
Organism: Phocaeicola acetigenes; assembly: GCF_027529745.1. Classification (NCBI taxonomy): domain Bacteria; kingdom Pseudomonadati; phylum Bacteroidota; class Bacteroidia; order Bacteroidales; family Bacteroidaceae; genus Phocaeicola; species Phocaeicola acetigenes. The sequence continues at coordinate 292,115 of NZ_JAPZVM010000001.1, read as the reverse complement.
TAAGCATTTACCAATTCGACAGTCAGTTTGTCTGCACTATAAACGTCTGTATTTGCGATTCCCAATACAGCAGCCAATTGCCCTGCCAAGTTTTCACATGTTCCTGTAGTGGAACCATAAACGATACCAATTTTTTTCATGATGTTTAATTTAGATTGTTTTTCTGTGACAAAGGTAGGCGGTCTAGGGTTGTTTTGAAATACCTAAAAATAGTGCTTTTCTTAAGGCGTATTGCTGCTGTTTTCAGACTGTTGGAAAACACTATATACATCATAATATTAGATACAGCTTTTGTTTCTTAAATTATGGATACCTATTTGAGGGGATTAAGCCAAAATTGGCTGATGCTTTAAAAGGAAGAAACAGATATTTTATTGCTATTGCGAGAAATTATAGATTGTTTTCTTAAATTTGTAAAAACCAATTGTTGATTTTATGAAACCAAAGTTTTTACTTTTTTTATTTGTACTGTCTCTCTGTTTCAGTATGTCTTCGTGTGTTGTACATAAGCATCCTCATAAATTGCATCATAAAGAAATTCCACCCGGCCATGCAAAGAAAAAACATGGAAAGAAATCAGCTAAGTATTATGCTCCCGGTCATCGTAAAGAAATACATCATTATTAATTTATTAAGGTATACCGAATTTATTGGGTATACCTTAAACAGGAACTAATTTTAAGTAGAAATAGAAGTTTTTATGGTTGTAGATGTTATTTGTTTAGATTTCTATTTCACCATCAAAAACTTTGGTTGCAGAACCTTTCATGGTCATATGATTGGTGTGTACATCCCAGTTCATCAGGAGCTCTCCTCCGTCCATTTTTACTTTTACATTTCTTGTACACTGTTTAGTAAAAATAGCGGCAGCAGCAGTTGCACATGCTCCGGTTCCACAAGCCTGAGTAATGCCTGATCCTCTCTCCCACACACGCATGCGAATGTGTCCCTCGTCTAAAATTTGGGCAAATTCTACATTGGTCCGATCTGGAAATAAAGGATGATTTTCTAAAAACGGGCCTGCCTGAAAAAGATTGACACTCGAAACATTGTCTACAAAAATGACTAAATGTGGATTCCCCATTGATACGGTAATACCCTGGGGGTAAAGAGATTGTTCTCCTAATTTTACCCAATGAATATTTGTGGGTATTCCCATATCTACCGTAACTTCATCTACTGTATTGTTTGAGTTTACATTTAGCTTTAATTGTTTAATACCCGATTTGGTTTCCAGCGCAATATCCTTTTTATCCGTCAGTCCATATTCGTAAAGATATTTCCCAATACACCTGCTGGCATTCCCACACATCATGGCTTCAGATCCATCTGCGTTGAAAATGCGCATGCTGAAGTCACCGATATTAGATGGTCCTATTAATACTAATCCATCACTTCCTATTCCAGTATGCCATTGACTCCAGCAGATTGCCAGTTTTTCCGGATTCTCTATAGGATATTGCAAGGTGTTGACATAAATATAGTCATTACCTGCTCCATGCATTTTAGTAAATTTTATTTTCATAGACTATTTTGATTAAATGAGTAGATTGAATTTTTTATCATATACTTATAATTGGATATATAATTGACATATAGTATTGCATTGTTGCTTATATTATGTTATAATGATACAATAATTAGCTGTATGTGAAATATTGTCATTATTAATCACTATTATTATATCTTTATGTTCGCAAATGTAGGAAATAGAAATTCTGTTTTTATGATGAAATGGAATAAAAAATAAATAGTTGTTCTTTTTGTGTTATTTTGATATAATAATCATGTATTAAATAATAAACTATTCTATATTTTATGAATAATAGTATTAATATGTAATATTAATATTGTTTTTGAAATTAAAATTCATATCTGATTGTTAAAGCAAAAAGTATGAGTCAGATTAGTTTTTTTATTGCATGTACTTATTGTATTTCATGAAGCACTTTTATATATCCTGTTCAGTACAATAAGTACCTTCTGCATTATATGTTCCGAGAGAATATATAAAGTACTATCATACTGATTTTTATCATTTACTTATACTGTTAATAGTTTTATGTGATAAGCTGCATAAAAAATACATATTGTACTGCTTATGAAAAGGTTTATTGTATAAGATAAGATATTTATCTATTTGATTAATAGGTAATTATTAATCTTGTAAAATTTGGTTGTTTCAAAAATAAATTCTTTATTTGCACAGCGAAACAAAATTATGAACTATGGAACACAGCATGCAATTGGCCAATAATCATATTTCGGTAGATTGTGTAGTGATTGGATTCGATGGCCAAAATTTAAAAGTATTATTAGTACGTCGTATAGGAGAAGATGAAGGTGAAGTTTTCCATGATATGAAACTGCCTGGTAGTCTTATATACATGGATGAAGACTTGGATAGTGCGGCTCAGCGAGTTTTAACCCAACTGACTGGATTGAAAAATGTAGACTTAAAGCAATTTAAAGTGTTTGGTTCTAAAGATCGCACCAAGAACCCTAAAGATATCCGTTGGTTGGAAAGAGCTGAAAAAGCAAAAGTTGATCGTATTGTGACAGTTGCTTATTTTTCATTAGTAAAGATCGATAAAACTCAAAGTAAGCTCTTGGATAACTTTCAAGCAGAATGGGTTTCTCTGCAAGATGTAAAGGAACTTGCTTTCGACCATAATCAGATTATTGCCGATGCAATGGAATTTATCCGTCAATATGTGGAGTTTAATCCGTCTTATCTTTTCGAATTGCTTCCTCGAAAATTTACAGCTCTTCAGTTGCGTGTTTTATATGGTTTACTCTATGGGAAAGCTGTAGATGTCCGTAATTTTCATAAGAAAATAGCGATGTTAGACTATGTAGTTCCTTTGGATGAATTCCAGCAGGGAGTGTCACATCGTGCAGCAAGATATTACCATTTTGACAAGAAAATTTACAACAAGACAAGAAGATAAAATAATAAAGTATGTATTTATTAGGATATGATATAGGGAGTTCTTCTGTAAAAGCCAGTTTGGTCAATGCAGAAACGGGGAAATGTATTTCTTCTGCTTTTTATCCTAAAACAGAAGCTCCTATTATCTCAGTCAAACGAGGTTGGGCAGAACAAGAACCGGACAGTTGGTGGGAATATTTGAAATCTGCAACTCAGGATATTCTATCCAATTCCTGTATTCGTAAGGAAGATATAAAGGCAATAGGTATTTCATATCAGATGCACGGCCTTGTATGTGTAGATGCTCAGCATCGTGCTCTTCGTCCGGCGATTATATGGTGTGATTCCCGAGCCGTTCCGTATGGTCAAAAAGCTTTTCATGAATTAGGCGAAGAATATTGCCTGTCTCATTTACTTAATTCTCCAGGTAACTTTACAGCTTCTAAGCTAGCATGGATTAAAGAAAATGAGCCGGAGGTATATGAGAAGATATACAAAATCATGTTGCCCGGTGATTATATCGCCATGCGTTTGAGCGGAGAAATCTGTACTACCGTATCAGGCCTTTCGGAAGGTATGTTTTGGGATTTCAAACAAAACTCAGTGGCCGATTTCCTGATGAAATATTATGGATTTGATTCTTCTTTTATTCCTGATATTAAGCCTACATTCGGAGAACAGGGAACTGTTTCTGCCGAAGCTGCTCTGGAACTTGGACTGGCAGCAGGAACACCTATTACTTACCGTGCAGGCGACCAGCCCAATAATGCATTGTCTTTGAATGTATTCAATCCGGGAGAGATTGCTTCTACAGCAGGAACTTCGGGAGTTGTATATGGAGTAAATGGAAAAGTCAATTACGATCCACAGTCGCGTGTAAATACATTTGCTCATGTTAATCACACTGCAGACTGTACCCGACTGGGCGTTCTCTTATGTATCAACGGTACTGGTATTCTGAACTCCTGGATGAAGCGAAATGTGGCAACAGAGGGATTGTCGTATGCAGAAATGAACGATTTGGCTGCTCAAATCCCAATCGGTTCGGAAGGTATCAGTATCCTGCCCTTTGGCAACGGTTCGGAGCGTATGCTTGAAAATCGTGAAGCAGGATGCTCTGTCAATGGCATTAATTTTAATTTACATCATAAAGGCCATCTTATCCGTGCTGCTCAAGAAGGAATTGTTTTCTCTTTCAAATACGGTATCGACATTATGAAAGGCATGGGAATGGATGTACAGAAAATCCATGCAGGTCATGCCAACATGTTCCTTAGTCCGGTATTCCGTGAAACACTGGCTGGTGTAACAGGTTCTGTAATCGAACTTTACGACACAGACGGTTCTGTAGGCGCTGCCAAGGGGGCTGGTATGGGAGCTGGAATTTATAAAGACCATGTGGAAGCTTTTTCAACTTTAGAGAAGCTTGCAGTCATAGAACCCGATTCTTCGAATGCAGATGCTTACGCAGATGCCTATGCGAGATGGGTAGAATGTTTGAAAAAAATATAAACAATCATAGATTCTGATTTGATAAAACAACTATTTAAAATAAATAATCTTTAAACTTTAATATTATGGCAACAAGAGAGTATTTCCCAGGAATTGGAAAGATAAAATTCGAAGGTGTAGAAAGTAAGAACCCAATGGCATTCCGTTATTACGATGCCGAAAAAGTGATTTTGGGTAAACCAATGAAAGACTGGCTCAAATTTTCAATGGCATGGTGGCACACCTTGTGCGCAGAAGGTTCAGACCAGTTTGGTGGTGGAACAAAACAATTCCCGTGGAAAAGCAGTGCAGACAAAATACAGGCAGCTAAAGATAAAATGGATGCTGGATTTGAGTTCATGCAAAAAATAGGTATCGAATATTATTGTTTCCACGATGTAGATTTGTGCGATGAAGCAGAAACTATCGAAGAATATGAACAGAATCTCAAGGAAATAGTTGCTTATGCGAAGAAGAAACAGGAAGAAACCGGTATCAAACTTCTTTGGGGTACTGCTAATGTATTCGGCCATGCCCGTTATATGAACGGAGCTGCAACCAACCCCGATTTTGATGTAGTGGCACGTGCGGCTGTTCAGATTAAAAACGCAATCGATGCAACCATTGAGCTGGGTGGTACCAACTATGTATTCTGGGGCGGACGTGAAGGTTATATGTCGCTTCTGAATACTGACCAGAAACGTGAAAAAGAACATCTTGCACAGATGCTGAAAATGGCACGTGACTATGCACGCAGCAAAGGCTTTACAGGAACATTCCTTGTAGAACCCAAACCAATGGAACCAATGAAACATCAGTATGATGTAGATACAGAAACTGTGATTGGCTTCTTGAAAGCACACGGTCTTGACAAAGATTTCAAGGTAAATATCGAAGTTAATCATGCTACATTGGCCGGACATACTTTCGAACATGAATTGGCTGTAGCAGTAGACAATGGTATGCTGGGTTCTATTGATGCCAACCGTGGTGACTATCAGAACGGATGGGATACAGACCAGTTCCCTATCGATAACTTCGAACTCATTCAAGCTATGATGCAGATTATCCGCGCTGGTGGTTTGGGTAATGGCGGTACCAACTTTGATGCAAAAACACGCCGCAACTCTACCGACTTGGAAGATATTTTCATCGCTCACATTGCGGGAATGGATGCAATGGCCCGTGCTTTGGAAAATGCAGCCCGTCTGCTCGAAGAATCTCCTTACAAGAAGATGCTGGCAGACCGTTATGCTTCCTTCGACAGTGGTAAAGGAAAAGAATTCGAAGAAGGAAAACTTTCTTTGGAAGATGTTGTTGCTTATGCCAAGACTGCAGGTGAACCTAAACAGACAAGTGGTAAACAAGAGTTATATGAAGCAATTGTAAATATGTATTGCTAATCTCTTGATTTTATTATACCGTATCAGGTATCGTCGGTACATATCATTTACAGACTGATCTCTTTCAGTAATATGTACCGGCGTTTACCTTTTTAACAATCTTATAACTATGAATGACGCAAAGAAAAGTAAAACCTATCTTTTTTCCATTGTAATGGTAGCCGTATTGGGAGGCTTGCTGTTTGGATACGACACCGCGGTGATTTCCGGAGCCGAAAAAGGCTTACAGGCATTCTTCATGGGAGCAGACGATTTTGTTTATACAGATACATGGCATGGCATTACTTCATCCAGTGCTCTTTTAGGGTGTATCATAGGTAGTGCCATTTCGGGTTGTCTGGCTTCCCGTTATGGCAGAAAGCAGTCGTTGTTTCTGGCAGGTATCATGTTCTTTCTGTCGGCTTTAGGTTCATACTATCCCGAGTTTCTTTTTTTCTCTTATGGAGAACCTTCTTACTCTTTATTGCTGGCTTTCAATTTCTACCGTATATTGGGCGGTGTAGGTGTCGGACTGGCCTCTGCTCTTTGTCCGATGTATATTGCCGAAGTTGCTCCAAGTAATATCCGAGGTACATTGGTTTCGTGGAATCAATTCGCTATCATCTTCGGACAGCTGGTAGTTTATTTTGTCAATTTTATCATTCTTGGTGATAATGTTAATCCTGTTGTCGAAGTGGTAGAAGGAGTAAACAAGGTTATCAATCCGGATGCAGCAGCATGGGCTATCGAAACCGGATGGAGACAGATGTTTGTAAGCGAAGCAGTACCTGCCGGACTTTTTACTATCTTGATTCTGTTTGTACCTAAAACACCACGTTATCTGGTAATGTCGGGACATGATGAAGAGGCACTGACTGTATTGACGAAAATCAACGGTCGTGAGCGTGCCAAGCAAATTTTGGCCGATATCAAGGGTACCGTACAGACTAAGACAGAACGACTCTTTACTTACGGATGGTTGGTAATATTTATTGGCATTATGCTGAGTGTATTCCAGCAGGCAGTGGGTATCAATGCTGTATTATATTTTGCTCCACGTATTTTCGAAAGTATGAATATCGGCAATCCGATGGTACAAACAGTTTTCATGGGAGTTGTTAATATTTTATTTACACTTTTGGCTGTGTTTACCGTAGAGAAATTAGGACGTAAGCCTTTGCTGATTTGCGGTTCTATCGGTATGGCTGTAGGAGCTTTAGGTGTTGCTTTCAGCAATCTGGCTACAGGAATTTCTCCATTAATACCGGTGATCAGTATTATGATTTACAGCGCATCTTTCATGTTCAGCTGGGGTCCGATATGCTGGGTACTTATTTCTGAAATTTTCCCCAATACAGTGCGTGGTACAGCTGTTGCCATTGCCGTAGCTTTCCAGTGGATATTCAATTTCATTGTATCGTCCACCTTCCTGCCGATGTATAATATGAGTGCAGGCGATATGGGTGAAAAATTCGGACATATTTTTGTATACGGCCTATATGGTGTGATTTGTATTATAGCAGCCGTATTTGTCTGGAAACTGGTTCCCGAAACCAAAGGAAAGACATTGGAAGACATGACTCGTTTGTGGAAAAACAGACAAGAGCAAAACAAGTAGAAGCTAAGCGGAAAAAGATCTTGTTATTCAGGTAAAATAGTACAGATACCGATACTCCTTTTGGGTGGAGTTTATCGGTATCTGTTTTTTATAGGCTGTCTCTGCAATAAAATGGATGTACTACACAGATGCAGTATGTTTGTTGTTCTATTCATCTTTTGTATCCGACGACGTCGGATATAAAAACGGCGACGTTGGCTCGTCAACCGACGTCGGCAATTATACAGCCGACGACGCTGGATGCAGACCGTGATTCATCACAAAAACTTACGAGAATCTTATTCCTTTTAAAAAAATCGTCTGCCGAAGGTGATACTGCCGACTACACTCAGAACCGTATCGAAACCTTTCGTTGAAATATGATTATTCGCTTTTTTATCTCAAACTTTTCGTATACCTTTGCGACTAAGAAGTAAAACAAAGGGGTGCCCAACCAGATGACGGGCTGAGATTATACCCTACGAACCTGATTTGGTTAATGCCAACGGAGGGATTGTTGTTCGATTATATCTTTTTTATATCCGTTTTCCGGAAGTTCCTTCTTTGTATTACTTTAATTTTTAAAATGTATCGACATGAAGATTATAGTAAACAACAAAGAGGTAGATCTTATTCAAGGCAATACCATTGCCGATCTTGCCCGTCAACTTGAATTACCTTTACAGGGAGTAGCCATTGCGCTACACAACCGTATGATTCCTCGTGCCCAGTGGGAGGAACAGGTGCTCCAGCCGGGAGACAGTCTGGTTATCATTAAAGCAGCATGCGGGGGGTAACAGGATATGAAACTACAATTCATCACTCATTTTACAGACCGGTATTCTTATTTCGATTCGGCACGGATGGCACTCGAAGGTGGATGCCGTTGGATTCAGTTGCGCATGAAAGATGCTTCGCCCGAAGAACTCGAGTATGAAGCCAGACGTGTGCAGGCTTTATGTCGTGAATACGGAGCTACTTTTATTATAGACGACCATGTAGAACTGGTAAAAAAACTTGAAGCAGATGGCGTGCATCTGGGTAAGAACGATATGCCGATAGCCGAAGCCCGCAAGATATTGGGAAATGACTTTATCATCGGTGGAACAGCGAATACCTTCGAAGATGTGCAGATGCATTATGCGGCAGGTGCCAATTATATAGGATGTGGTCCTTTCCGTTTTACTACGACGAAAAAGAATCTGAGTCCGGTATTGGGCCTGGAAGGATACCGCAACATTTTGAATCGGATGAAAGAGGCTGATATCCAATTGCCTGTTGTGGCCATTGGTGGAATCACCTACGAAGATATACCGGAAATCATGCAGACAGGAGTCTCGGGTATTGCATTAAGCGGTACCATTTTGCGTGCCGACAATCCGGTAGAGGAAACACGCCGTATTTTGGGACTTCTCCCTGAATGATGAAGGGACAGCGTTTTCTCTTTATGTGTATGTACAGTAGAATCATTACAGAAAAATTTAAATCAAGATAAAATGGAAAAACTGATTATTGCAGGAAAAGAATTTAACTCCCGCTTGTTCTTGGGAACTGGAAAATTCAACTCCAATCAATTGATGGAAGAAGCTATTCTGGCTTCAGGTACAGAAATGGTAACTGTAGCTATGAAACGTATCGAATTGGAAGATAAAGAGGACGATATGCTTCGTCATATTGTTCACCCACATATCCAACTGTTGCCTAATACTTCTGGTGTACGAACAGCCGAAGAAGCTGTATTTGCTGCACAGATGGCTCGCGAGGCCTTCGGAACCAACTGGCTGAAACTGGAAATCCATCCAGACCCACGTTATTTGTTGCCCGATTCTACAGAAACCTTGCGTGCTACAGAAGAACTGGTCAAATTAGGCTTTGTGGTACTCCCCTACTGCCAGGCAGACCCTACATTGTGCAAACGTCTGGAAGAAGCCGGTGCGGCAACTGTGATGCCGCTTGCTGCTCCAATCGGTAGCAACAAGGGATTGCAGACACGCGATTTTCTGCGCATCATCATCGAGCAGAGTAATGTTCCTGTTGTAGTCGATGCCGGTATCGGTGCGCCAAGCCATGCAGCCGAAGCAATGGAAATGGGTGCAGCGGCTTGCCTGGTGAATACAGCTATTGCTGTGGCCGGAAATCCGGTTGAAATGGCTAAGGCATTCAGCGAAGCGGTAATAGCCGGTCGTCGTGCCTACGAAGCCGGATTGGGTATCCAAAGTATTGACTTCACCGCATCAGCGTCATCTCCTCTGACTGCGTTCTTAAACGAAAAATAATCTATTTAGCAAACCACAATTTATGGAAAAAGATAAAAAAGCATATGCTCATGCAGAGAAAGCCTACATGCAAGGAACAATGTATCCTTTCGTACGTGTAGGTATGCAGAAGGTCAACCTGACTCCTACTGTCACTATCGAAAACGGAGAAAAGGTGATTACTCCGAATGCACCTGTGTATATTTACGATACTAGCGGTCCGTTCAGCGATCCGTCGATAAAGATTGATCTGAAGAAAGGTTTGCCGCGAATGAGAGAGGAATGGATTACTTCCCGCGGTGATGTGGAACAACTTCCTTCCATCACATCCGAATATGGCAAGAAACGTCGTGACGACAAATCGTTGGATCATTTGCGTTTCGAACATATCGCTTTGCCTTATCGGGCAAAAGAAGGCAAATGCTGTACACAGATGTATTATGCCAAACAGGGTATTGTAACTCCGGAAATGGAATATGTAGCCATTCGCGAAAACATGAATTGCCGCGAACTGGGAATCGAGACTTACATTACACCGGAGTTCGTTCGTGATGAGATTGCCGCCGGCCGTGCCGTACTTCCTGCCAACATCAACCATCCGGAAAGCGAACCGATGATTATCGGACGTGCTTTCCTTGTAAAAATCAATACCAATATCGGTAATTCGGCAACCACCTCAAGCATCGACGAAGAAGTGGATAAAGCGGTATGGAGCTGCAAATGGGGCGGTGATACGCTGATGGATCTTTCTACAGGAGATAACATTCACGAAACACGCGAATGGATTGTACGCAACTGTCCGGTGCCGGTAGGTACAGTACCTATTTATCAGGCACTCGAAAAGGTAAACGGACGTGTAGAAGACCTGACGTGGGAGATTTATCGCGATACGCTGATTGAGCAGTGCGAACAGGGTGTAGACTACTTTACCATTCATGCGGGTATCCGTCTGCACAATGTACACTTGGCCGACAAACGTCTTTGCGGTATTGTGAGCCGTGGGGGCTCTATCATGAGCAAGTGGTGTCTTGTACATAATCAGGAATCTTTCCTTTACGAACATTTTGATGATATTTGCGACATCCTGGCCCGTTACGACGTGGCTGTATCACTGGGCGACGGGTTGCGTCCCGGTTCTATTGCCGACGCCAACGACGAAGCACAGTTCGCCGAACTGGATACCATGGGCGAACTGGTGGTACGTGCATGGGAAAAGAATGTACAGGCATTCATTGAAGGTCCGGGTCATGTACCTTTGCATAAAATCCAGGAAAACATGCAGCGCCAGATTGAGAAATGCCACAACGCACCTTTCTATACTCTGGGCCCTCTGGTTACAGACATTGCTCCGGGATACGACCATATCACTTCGGCCATTGGAGCTGCACAAATCGGATGGCTGGGAACTGCCATGCTTTGCTACGTGACTCCGAAAGAACATCTCGGACTTCCGAACCGTGAAGATGTACGCACAGGAGTCATCACATACAAGATTGCAGCTCATGCGGCCGATCTTGCCAAAGGACATCCGGGGGCACAGGTCAGAGACAATGCCTTGTCGAAAGCGCGTTACGAATTCCGCTGGAGAGACCAGTTCCATCTGTCACTCGATCCGGACCGCGCTTTGGAATATTTCAACGAAGGCCGTCATACCGATGGAGAATATTGTACCATGTGTGGACCGAACTTCTGCGCCATGAAACTTTCACGCGATTTAAAGGAAGTAAACCGGTAATAAACAACACGACATTGACTGTAAACTAAAATTACATTATGTTTTCAGAAGAATTAGAAAAAATAAGTTGGGATGACACTACCCATGCCATCTATTCGAAAACAGAAGCCGACGTACGTCGTGCTTTAACAAAAGAGCGCTGTGACATTGACGACTTCATGGCGCTGATATCACCTGCGGCAGAACCGTATCTGGAGATTATGGCACAACTCAGCCGCAAATATACCGAAGAGCGTTTTGGTAAGACCATGTCGCTCTTTATCCCTTTGTATTTGACAAACTCATGCACCAATTCGTGTGTATATTGTGGTTTTCACATCAGTAACCCGATGGCTCGTACCATTCTTACACCCGAAGAGATAGAGAATGAATATCGTGCCATCAAGAAACTGGGCCCTTTTGAGAATCTGTTGCTGGTGACTGGAGAGAATCCTGCAAAAGCAGGTGTTCCTTATCTGGCTCGTGCACTTGATCTGGCGAAGCCTTATTTCTCAAACCTCAAGATAGAGGTGATGCCGCTTAAGGCAGAAGAATATGCCGAATTGGTTAATCATGGGCTGAATGGAGTCATTTGTTTCCAGGAAACATACAATCGCGACCGCTATCGTATTTATCATCCGCGTGGTATGAAATCAAAATTTGAATGGCGTGTAGATGGATTCGACCGTATGGGACAGGCTGGTGTACACTCTATAGGTATGGGAGTATTGATTGGTCTGGAAGACTGGCGTACTGATGTTACAATGATGGCTCGTCACTTGCGTTATCTGCAGAAGCATTACTGGAAGACCAAATACAGTGTAAACTTCCCTCGTATGCGTCCGGCAGAAAACGAAGGCTTCCAGCCCAATGTCATCATGAGCGACCGCGAACTGGCACAGGTGACTTTTGCAATGCGTATCTTCGACCACGATGTGGATATCTCCTACTCTACTCGCGAACCGGCGAACATCCGTGACAATATGGCGACATTGGGGGTAACTACAATGAGTGCAGAGAGCAAGACCGAACCCGGAGGTTATTATACTTATCCGCAGGCATTGGAACAATTCCACATTAGTGACGACCGTACTGCCGTAGAAGTAGAAAGTGCCTTGCGTAAGTTAGGACGTGAACCGGTATGGAAGGATTGGGATGCTTCCTTCGACCGTTTCTAACTGCTTGAAATTTACAGTTCATCAGAAGCGGGGATTGTCTGCCAATACAGAATCTCCGCTTCTAATCTGTTCTCTATGCAGTCAGAAAGACTGTTTATGTAATACTAATACCAGTATAAAGATTGATTATGGAACGATATAATCGTCAGATGATTCTCCCTGAGATAGGAGAAGAAGGACAAGAAAAATTAAGACAGGCCCGTGTCTTAATTGTAGGTGTCGGAGGGCTGGGAAGCCCTGTCGCGCTTTACCTGGCTGGAGCAGGAGTAGGCACACTGGGCGTGATAGACGACGATGTAGTAAGCGTAAGTAATCTTCAGCGTCAGGTGCTCTATACGGAGCATGAAGTCGGTATGTCCAAGGCACTACAAGCATGTACACGCTTGAAAGCACTGAACAGCAATATTCAGGTAAAAGCCTATCCGGAACGTCTTACTTCACACAATGTACTTCAAATTTTCTCCGATTACGACATCATTGTAGACGGATGCGATAATTTTGCAACCCGTTATCTGATTAATGATACGTGTGTACAGTTGGGAAAAATCTATGTATATGGTGCCATCCGTGCTTTCGACGGGCAAGTATCTGTATTCAATTATCAGGGAGGAAAGACCTATCGCGACCTTTTCCCCGATGAACAAGAGATGCTTTCCATGCCTGCCCCTCCCAAAGGAGTCTTAGGGGTTACTCCCGGACTGGTAGGATGCGCCGAAGCCAATGAAGTCGTAAAGATTATTTGCGGTTATGGTGAAGTTCTGAGCGGAAAGCTATGGCAAATCGACCTGAAGACACTTGAAAGCTATCTAATTTTGTTGTAAAGATTGGGATTATTGCTACCTTTGCGCCACAATTTAGATTTCCAATGAAATTAATATTAATAACAACGCCTACATACTTCGTAGAAGAAGACAAAATTATTACCTCTCTCTTTGAAGAAGGACTGGATATTCTTCATTTGCGTAAACCTGATACAGCCCCGGTTTATGCAGAACGATTGTTGACACTGATTCCTGAAAAATACAGAAAAAGAATCGTTGTGCACGGTCATTTCTACCTAAAGGATGAATATGGGTTGAAAGGAATTCATTTAAATCATCGTAATCCTACCCCTCCTCTTAATTATACAGGGCATATCAGTACTTCCTGTCATTCTATTCAGGAGGTAGAGGAACGGAAGAAAGATTTTAATTACGTATTTCTCAGTCCTATATTCGACAGTATTTCCAAAGAAGGTTATAAATCGAATTATACACCAGAAGAGATCAGAAAGGCGGTCAAGGCCGATATTATTGATCAACGGGTAATAGCTTTGGGAGGTATAAATGAAGACAATATCCTGCAAATAAAAGATTTTGGATTTGGAGGAGTTGCTGTACTTGGTGATATCTGGAATAAGTTTAATCCCAATGTCGACTTTAATTATCAGGAGTTGATTACGCATTTTAGAAAACTAAAACGATTAGCTGATTAATTATACATGAAGGAATCGTTTAAAGTTTTCTAATTAACATTTGTATGACTTAAAGAAATGGCGTAACTTTGCAGAAAAATTAAGGAAATTATATCTATTATAATATACAATGAGCGAAACATCACCTTTTAAAGTATTTTCGGGTACAAACTCGAGATACCTCGCAGAGAAAATTTGTAATAGTTTAGGCTGCCCGCTGGGTAACATGAACATTACTCATTTTGCAGACGGCGAATTTGCCGTATCGTACGAAGAATCAATTCGTGGTCAACATGTATTCTTGGTTCAGTCTACGTTCCCTAATTCAGACAACCTGATGGAATTGTTGCTGATGATTGACGCTGCCAAGCGTGCATCTGCAAAAAGTATCATCGCTGTAATTCCTTATTTCGGATGGGCTCGTCAGGACCGTAAAGACAAACCACGTGTCTCAATTGGTGCTAAATTGGTTGCTAACTTGCTGAGCGTAGCAGGTATCGACCGTCTGATTACTATGGACTTGCATGCAGATCAGATTCAGGGATTCTTTGATATTCCTGTAGACCACTTGTACGGATCTACCATTTTTGCTCCATATATTCAGTCACTGAATTTGGAGAACCTGGTAATTGCAACTCCAGATGTAGGTGGTTCTAAGCGCGCCAGCACTTATGCCAAGTATTTGGATGTACCTTTGGTATTGTGCCACAAAACTCGTGAAAAAGCAAACGTTGTAGCTTCTATGCAGATTATCGGAGATGTAAAAGATAAGAATGTAATCTTGATCGACGATATGGTAGATACTGCAGGTACTATTACAAAAGCTGCCGACATCATGAAAGAAGCTGGTGCAACATCTGTACGTGCAATTGCTACTCACTGTGTGATGTCAGGTCCTGCTTCAGAACGTGTGCAGAACTCACAGTTGGAAGAAATGGTATTTACAGACAGTATTCCTTATTCAAACCGTTGCGCAAAAGTTAAACAGCTTTCTATCGCAGATATGTTTGCTGAAACTATCCGCCGCGTGATGACTAACGAATCTATCAGCTCACAGTACTTACTGTAATAGCTTATCACTAATATAGGGATTTGTCGGAGTCTTATGGCTTCGACAAATCCTTTTTTCTTTTTATACGAATATGAAAATACTCTGGCTTGACTTGAACAGCTCTTACGCACACTCCTCTCTTGCGCTTCCTGCAATCCATGCACAGGTTGCGAATAACACTGCATGGGAATGGGATATTGTTTCGGCTACTATTAATGAAAATCCTGGTATGATAGCAGGAGAAATTTATCGCCGGCATCCCGATATTGTAGCTGCTACTTGTTGGCTGTTCAATCACGAAATGCTTTTACACATTCTTTCAAGGGTCAAAGCGCTGATACCGGAATGTTGCATTGCATTAGGAGGCCCGGAGTTTTTGGGGGATAATGAAGATTTTCTCCGCCGGAATTCTTTTGTAGATTGTGTATTCCGGGGTGAAGGTGAGGAAGTAGTACCGCAATGGCTGATGTGTTGGAACAGGCCGGAAGAATGGGCTTCTATTTCCGGTATATGTTACCTCGATTCTTTGCATGTATATAGAGACAATGGTTTGGCGAAGGTTTTGGCATTTGATACATTGGTTAATCCGGAACAAAGCCGTTTTTTCAATTGGGAGAAACCCTTTGTGCAGCTGGAAACTACACGAGGATGTTTTAATACGTGTGCATTCTGTGTCAGTGGAGGGGAAAAACCGGTCAGAAACCTGTCTGTAGAAGCAATTGGACGCCGTATTGAAGAAATTCATCGGCACGGAATAAAGAATATCCGGGTATTGGATCGTACTTTTAATTATAATATTCGTCATGCCAAAGCATTGCTGAATTTGTTTTGTCAATATCCTGATATACACTTTCATTTAGAAATTCATCCGGCGCTTCTTTCTGATGCTTTGAAAGAAGAGTTAAAACAAATGCCCTACGGATTACTTCATCTGGAAGCAGGTATACAAAGTTTACGTCAGGAGGTGTTGACAACAAGCCGCCGTGCCGGTAAATTGGAAGATGCTTTAGAAGGATTAAAATTTTTATGTTCGTTGCCTCAGATGGAAACGCATGCCGATTTGATAGCCGGCCTTCCGCTTTATCGCCTGGACGAAATATTTGAAGATGTACGTACACTTGCCGAATATGGAGCTGGAGAAATACAACTTGAATCATTGAAACTGTTGCCGGGAACAGAAATGCGGGCAAGAGCAGCAGAATTGGGTATTTGTTACTCTCCTCTTCCACCGTATGAGGTATTACAAACTAATGAAATCAGTGCGGATGAACTTCAGATTGCACGTTTGCTTTCCAGATTGCTGGACGGATTTTATAATGCGAAAGTCTGGCAACAGGTTACACGTAAGTTAATTGTGGAGCAATCTGATTTCCTTCACCGTTTTCTAGCATATCTAACTGCTATTGGTGTTATAGACCAACCTCTTGGACTGGAGAGACGTGGAGTGATTCTATATGAATTCTGTAAAGCTGAGTATCCTCAATACGAAACTGCTGTCAGTCTTGCCTGGATAGAAGGTGGTATGTCATTGAAAAAACAGCCGGCATCACGAGTTCGTACCAAACATGTGTATCCTGTTTCCGACTGGGAAACCGTGTACGGAGAATATCGGGAAGGAATGCGTTTGTGCCTATTGCCTGCTACAGAAGATACCCCTGTTTCATATTGGTTTGGATTCGATACAGAAACTCAGCAAACCAAACCTCTTTTTAAGGCTTTTTCCTATCAGATAAAGGAGTAAATAAAAAAGAATCCCGATATCAATCTGTGCACTTCATGTGCATAAATTCAATATTGGGATTCTTTTTTATATAGACTTGCATACTATCACATGCGTATCTGAAGTAAATTCCATTTCAGAAACATTGAAAGGAGTCATCCAATAAGCCTTTTTAGGACTCTCCTTTCCTTCCGATTGGACGAGGGATGCAATACGTTCTTTAAAATGAGAAAAGCTCTCATCCGGAAGAATTTTGGGCAATTCCAAAGGAGATAGTATTATAAGATCTCCCAGCCATTCGGTATAACGTATTTCCTCAGAAAAGGAATACATTTTTAATACATATCCTTGTTCGTCCAACTCCACGACCTGCTGTAAGGAAATTTTTCCGCTTTCCGCATCATATACCCGGTGTGTAGCTATCTTTCTCATTCTTATTCTACACTCTCCATTTTCTGGAGTTTCATTGGTTTCATTTTTTCAGATGCTTTTTGCTTTACTTCTTTATTGCTTTCTTGCATTTCAATTGATTTCGCTGCAATCTTTTCAACTTCCTTTGGCTTTTTGTCAGTGCTTTCTTTGCCTGTATCATGATAGCGCATCAGTCGAATTTGATTCAACAATACACTTCCTTTCGAATTTTGTCCGGCAGTGTAATAAATAAAACCACTAATGTTTTTTATGTTATAAGCTGAATCCGGTTGCAAATACAAGCGTTGTGTTCCCGAACCCGATACTGTTTGGGTCAATCCCTGCACGCTATCGTTATCGAAGTAAAAGTTGAGAGCCATGACTGCCTTGGCATCGGCTATCTGAGGCATGAAGTGGAAATCGGCCATCAATGCAATTGCATCTTTCGGTTTGAAAGTTGTATCAGCCTTCAAGTCGAATGTCACCTTGTTAGTAAGCGGTGAAGCGGACAGCCAATATAAAGAACGATCCTGCCAGATGTCTACAGTATCTCCCGACAGGAAAACAGCAGTCTGTGTTCCTTGCCGATTACCCTGTGCTTTCAGTTGTAGCTCTGAAGCTTCAAAGCGCTGTTGCAAATTCTGGTAAATAGTTGCTAATTCTTTGCTATTTCGAGTATACCATACCATGGAAGAGTCGAATTCTGCCTCTGTGACATGATGTTTCTCAAAGACATATTTCAAATATGCCCCCTTTTTATAGTGATCGGAATAAGGTAAATCATTAGCAACCGTAGATGCCAAATGGTAATCATATAACAGATTTTCCATTGCATCCGGCTGAATGATGTCTTTAGGAACTTTTTTCCCGCAGCTGATCATTCCTGTCAACAGGGCCAGCATAGCAATCTGACTGATACGTTTATTCATTCTCTTTGTCTTCGTTAGCGTTTATACCTTTGCTCAAGTAGTTGCTGTAAAAGATCAGCATTGCAATCATACCACAGCTGATAGCAGCATCAGCAAAATTGAAGATAGGACTGAAGAAGATAAAGCGGTCTCCTCCTACCAACGGCATCCAATCGGGCCAGAATGTATCAATAATTGGGAAATAGAACATATCTACCACTTTCCCATGTAACCAGTCTGCATATCCCTCTCCTAAAGGTACCCAGGTAGCAATTTCGGAAGGTGTACTGGCACTGAATATTTCTCCATAAAATACACAGTCGATGATATTGCCCAATGCACCGGCAAGAATCAGTGA
Organism: Phocaeicola acetigenes; assembly: GCF_027529745.1. Classification (NCBI taxonomy): domain Bacteria; kingdom Pseudomonadati; phylum Bacteroidota; class Bacteroidia; order Bacteroidales; family Bacteroidaceae; genus Phocaeicola; species Phocaeicola acetigenes. The sequence goes on along the minus strand of NZ_JAPZVM010000001.1, from coordinate 273,665 downwards.
CAGACAGACAATAAATCCTGTTTTTACATAACGATGAATTTTGATTATTTTATGAAGATACCAGGTAATAGCTATTACGGCAACAATACGGAATAAAGTAAGAAATAGTTTAGATATGACTTCAAGTCCGAAAGCCATTCCGCTGTTCTCTACAAATTTTATTTGAAACCAATCTGCAATGTGTATGTCTTCGTACAGATACATATTGGTTTTTACTGCAATTTTGATAATCTGGTCAATGACCAATACCGCTATTACGATTAGGGTTGCCAGACGTCCTTGTGTCAGAAATTTCCTCATACGTTCTTTTTAAATTGACAATTGACAATTGATAATTAAACAATCCACAATCAAGCCATACCTCTTGTCTGCATGGAAATTGCCAACTGTCTATTATCAATTGTCAATTTAAAAATATTATCTCTTTCCTTGCTGCTTTGCTTCAATGCTTAATGTAGCATGTGGTACAGCACGAAGTCTTTCAGCAGGAATCAATTTACCGGTTTCACGGCAAATTCCATAAGTTTTGTTTTCAATTCTCACCAGTGCGGCACGCAAATTCTGAATAAATTTAAGTTGTCGTGCAGCCAGACGAGTCGTTTCTTCTTTCGACAATGTATTTGCACCTTCTTCCAATACTTTATAGGTAGGTGATGTGTCATCAGTGTCATTGCCGTCTGTGTTCATTATACTCCCTTTCAGTTTCTCGTAGTCGCGTTCAGCCAATTGAAGCTTTTCCATAATAATGGCACGGAACTCCTCAAGTTCTGCGTCAGAGTATCTCGTTTTTTCAGCCATAGTAATTAGGTTTTAAAATTAATAATAGTATTCACTCAGTCCGAAGACTGAGTGAATAGGTTCATATCACAACTTTGTCACTTTTACAAATAATGAGAAGTCATCGAAGTTCAGTTCTGTTCCTTCTGCAACTTCATCTGCCAGTTCCAGTGAATTTGCTAAAACTTGGTTGCAAATATAATTATTATATTCATTTACCGCATCGTCTGTTTTTGAATTTTTAGATAAAGTGATATTTATCTTATCTGTTATTTCAAAACCGTTGCTCTTGCGGATATTCTGAATACGGTTAACCAGTTCACGGGCAATACCTTCGCGGCGCAATTCATCGGTAACAGTTACTTCCAAAGCTACAGTAAGTGTGCCTTCGTTGGCAACCAGCCAGCCCGGAATATCTTCACTGAAGATTTCTACATCAGCTGCTTCTACGGTAGCTTCTCCACCTTCGAGTGCGAATGTATACTGACCGTTCTTTTCCAATTCAGCAATAGCTTCCTGTGACATTCCTGCAACAGCAGCAGCTACGGCTTTCATCTGTTTGCCAAACTTCGGACCCAACTTCTTGAAGTCACATTTCACTTTCTTCACCAACATGCCCGATGCTCCTTCTTCGAAGCGGATTTCTTTCACATTGACTTCGCTCATGATCAGATCTTTTACAGCTTCGATATGAAGTTTCTGTGCTTCGTCGATAACCGGAATCATAATACACTGCAGTGGCTGACGAACTTTGATATTTACTTTACGGCGTAAAGCCAATACCATAGAAGTTACATCTTGAGCCATTTGCATACGTGCTTCCAATTCCTTATTAATAAGTGATTCGTCGGCTACCGGGAAGTTGGCAAGGTGTACAGATACCACATTGTCGCGTCCTGTTGCAGCAATCAGATCCATATAAAGACGGTCTGCATAGAACGGAGCAATAGGAGCCATCAGTTTGGCTACTGTTTCGAGGCAGGTATACAATGTCTGGTAAGCAGACAATTTATCTGTTGACATGCTGCTTCCCCAGAAACGTTTACGGTTCAGACGTACGTACCAGTTACTCAAGTTATCATTTACGAAGTCATTGATCAAACGGCCTGCTTTTGTCGGTTCATAATCGTTGTAGCAAGCATCCACATCTTTAATCAATGAGTTTAGTAATGACAGAATCCAACGGTCGATTTCCGGACGTTCTTCCATCGGTACTTCCTCTTCTGCATAGCAGAATCCGTCTACATTGGCATACAATGCAAAGAATGAATATGTATTGTATAAAGTACCGAAGAATTTACGACGAACTTCGTCTACTCCTTCCTTGTCGAACTTCAAGTTATCCCAAGGTGAAGAGTTGGTTATCATATACCAACGAAGTGGGTCTGAACCGAATTTCTCGATAGTTTCGAATGGATCGACCGCATTACCCAAACGTTTCGACATCTTGTTACCGTTCTTGTCGAGTACCAATCCGTTAGAGATTACATTTTTATAAGCTACGCTGTCGAATACCATAGTAGCAATTGCATGCAGAGTAAAGAACCATCCACGAGTCTGGTCAACACCTTCCGCGATGAAATCGGCCGGATAATAAGAGCGGTTGTCTACGATTTCCTTGTTTTCGAACGGATAGTGCAGCTGCGCATAAGGCATAGCTCCTGAATCGAACCATACATCGATAAGGTCGGTTTCACGCTTCATCGGTTTACCAGAAGCAGATACCAATACGATATCGTCTACATACGGACGATGCAAGTCAATCTTTTCGTAATTTTCTTTATCGTATTGTCCCGGTACAAATCCCAGTTTCTTATATGGGTTTTCTGTCATGAAACCGGCAGCAACCGATTTTTCTATTTCATTGTACAATTCTTCTACAGAACCGATACAGATTTCTTCACCTTCTTCGCTGCGCCAGATAGGAAGCGGAGTTCCCCAATAACGCGAACGGCTCAAGTTCCAGTCGTTCAGGTTTTCCAACCATTTACCGAAACGTCCTGTTCCTGTAGATTCCGGTTTCCAGTTGATTGTTTTGTTCAATTCAATCATGCGTTCCTTGGCAGCAGTAGAACGGATAAACCAACTGTCGAGCGGATAATACAATACAGGTTTATCTGTACGCCAGCAGTGTGGGTAGTTGTGTACATGCTTTTCGATCTTGAATGCCTGATTGTTCTGCTTCATCATCATGCAGATGTATACATCCAATGATTCTGCAGCCTGTGCAGCTTTTTCATCGTATTTACCATCTACAGTGAACTGAGGATCGTATGCATTCTTAACCCAACGTCCCTGGTATTCTTTATATTTTTCTACATCTACGCATTCTTTAACAAAAGCGTCATCCAGTTCTTCGATAAGATAGAATTTACCAGTCAAATCGACCATCGGACGGGTTTCTCCCTTCTTATTAATCATAAACAAAGAAGGAATGCCCGCTGCACGTGCTACATTGGCGTCATCGGCACCAAAAGTCGGTGCAATGTGTACGATACCTGTACCGTCTTCAGTTGTTACATAATCACCCAGAATTACGCGGAATGCTTTGTCTGCTGCTTCTTTCCAGCTTCCGTCTTCAGTAGCTTCTACCGGTTTAACCCATGGAATCAGCTGTTCGTACTGCATACCTTCCAAATCTGTACCTTTATATTCGCCTACCACTTTGAACGGAATCAGCTTATCGCCCGGTTTATAATCTTCCAAAGCCAGTTCTTCTGCCTTTTTATTGAAGTGAGCATACAACAATGGTTTGGCAAGAACGACAGTCATCTTTTCGCCGGTATATCCATTGTAAGTCTGTACAGCTACATAATCGATTTTCGGTCCTACACACAATGCAGTATTTGAAGGCAGTGTCCAAGGAGTAGTGGTCCATGCGATGAAATAAGGAGTTCCCCATTCTGCCATTTCAGGTTTCGGGTTCTTCATTTTGAACTGACCTACTACAGTCAGATCTTTTACATCGCGGTAGCAACCCGGCTGATTCAACTCGTGTGAACTAAGTCCGGTACCTGCTGCCGGAGAATAAGGCTGGATAGTATATCCTTTATACAGCAGACCTTTGTTGTACAACTGTTTCAGCAACCACCACAAGGTTTCAATGTAACGGTTGTCGTAAGTAATATAAGGATTGTCAAGATCTACCCAATATCCCATTTTATGAGTAAGGTCTGTCCACTCTTTTGTAAATTTCATGACATCTGTACGGCAGTGTTTGTTGTAATCTGCCACAGAAATCGTCTTTCCGATATCCTCTTTGGTAATACCTAAAGCTTTTTCTACACCCAGTTCTACTGGCAATCCGTGAGTATCCCATCCTGCTTTACGTTTTACCTGAAAACCTTTCATGGTTTTAAAACGGCAGAATGTATCTTTAATGGTACGAGCCATTACGTGGTGAATACCCGGCATACCATTGGCAGAAGGAGGGCCTTCGTAGAAAACAAATGAAGGATGACCTTCACGTTCTGTCATACTTTTAGAGAATACGTCATTCTCATCCCATTTCTTCAGAACTTCTTTATTGACTTCTGATAAATTGAGCTGTGAATATTCTGTGAATTTCTTACTCATAGTTATGTTATTTTTATTAAGTTCTTTACATATAAGGGTACAACATCCTTAAATTTAGGCTGCAAATTTAAAAGAAAAATAGATATAAGGAAAACAAAACGAAGAGTATTACGTAAATAAGATTTAAAACAAGGTTACTTGTGCTCAAATTGTAGGCAAAAAGCAGATAAAATAGGAAAAAGCGTCTTGAAAGATTTTTTTTCGTTCAAAGTATTGCAGGTTTCAAAAATAGTCGTACCTTTGCAAGCGAAATCAAGAAAACAAGTACTGGTTCCTTGGATGAGTGGCTTAGTCAGCGGTCTGCAAAACCGTGTACGGCGGTTCGAATCCGCCAGGAACCTCGAAAGGCAAGTGTCTGTGACGCTTGCCTTTTTTTATTGCATGAAGGACATAATGGAATAGAAACAGAAGGTGATGATAAGCGTCGGAAGTTTTAATCATCGCCGTTGGCTGCACAGCCAACGGCGATGGCTGTATATTCGGCGACGTCAATTATCTATCCGACGTCGTCGGATAGAATAAGCGAATAGAATTATGGATTTATAGCTATCATATAGTTGAGCCATCATTCAGCAGTTGAAACCTGCCTGGTGATGGCTCAATTATTTTTTCAGATAAGATTCCGTGACTTAGATTTATCCAATAATATGCGGAATAAACTCCGAAAGGTTATCGGTAATTTCCGTACTGTTTTCCCGAATACCCAATCCGGCGGGCTCCCCTCCTATTACCCACGAGCCCAATACGGGGAAACGACCTCCATACATGGTAGGTTTTACATACTCTTGGTAAACATATGCCCCGTTGTTATATTCCCCTTCTGTTTCTTTGATGATGGCTTGCTCATTCCATTCGCGGATATCAACAATACTTACATTATGTCCTTCTCTGGAATATACGGGCTTCTTACAGAATACTCCACTCTGCGGACGAGATAAGTAACATGGCAATACATAGGGAGAATCCGGAAACAATTCAAACAATACACTCAGGATGGCTTTGTTCGACATAATCAGTTTCCATATAGGTTCTATCCATGTTGTTTCTGCCAAACACCCATCCGGGCTCTCATCTACCATCCACTCCCACGGATAAAGTTTGAAACATTGTTTTATCATCTCTCCGCTTGGGTCGTAGAAACGTCCTTCTTGCAAATCCATGTCATTAATATCCAAAACGCGGGTAGAGAAACCTGCTTCCATGGCAGTACTTGCCAGATATTGCAGCGTTCCGGTATCTTCATGTTCATCCAATACGCCTGCGAAGTGAATATCGCTGCCCGCGGGAAAAATATCTTTCCACGATTGAACAAGACCTTCATGGATGCCATTATACTGATCGCTCCCGGGGAACATATCCTCTTTCCACTGCCATTGTATTACAGAAGCTTCGAGCAGGGAAGTCGGTGTATCAGCGTTAAATTCCAAGATTTTAGGAATGCCGTTCTCATCCAACAGGAAATCAAAGCGTCCGTATAAACTCAGTTCATCTCTATCCCAGGATTCTTTGATACGTGCACACACCTGAGGAGGTATCCGAAGGATACGTTCCATAAACTCCGGCTTTTCCTCAATAATATATTGTGCCGCTTCACAATACATCCGATAAGCTTCTGCTGTTGCTTTTTCTATTGCTTCTATTTCATTCGGATTAAATCGGTAATATGCTTCTTCCCTCCAATAGTTTCCGTGAAAATCAAATCCCAAGGCCTCTATTTTATTCTTATAATCAGAACGGGGTATTGTGTTTAGTCTTTCCATATCATTCTTTATTTATCATCCATATACACCGAAAGAACGATGTTTACTTCCAAACACTTTACCACTCGATTTCGAAGAGGGTTTTATATTTACTTTTGAAGGAGGATTGACGCGGGCTCCATTGGCATCTGTCCATGAATTTGAGCTTGGATAATAATAATGTGTAGTAGTCAAGCCATTGAAAGGTGAAGGCATCAGTGCCCAACGCATCAACATGGCATTGTAAATCCAGCTATTCCCCTGACTGTCTTTATATTCTTCCTGATCTTTAGGATTCTCTGGTAGCTCTGTTTTTTGAGTGCACCCGGCAAGAGCCATCAGACACATAGCAGCCATCAGAAATTGTCGTTTGTTCATATTTTTGGTACTTAAATTCAGGATGCAAATATATGGGAATCTTTAGAAGTATACTATTTTCGATAGGAAAACTTTGTCAGTACACAAAAAAACTCTTACTTTGTAGACCAAAATCTCTAATGAAGTAAACATGAAAGGTATTGTTTTAGCCGGTGGCTCAGGAACACGACTTTATCCTATTACCAAAGGGGTATCCAAACAGCTTTTACCAATCTTTGATAAGCCAATGATTTATTATCCCATTTCGGTACTGATGCTTGCCGGTATACGTGAGATATTAATCATTTCTACTCCAAATGATTTGCCTAATTTCGAACGCCTGCTGGGAGATGGAAGCGATTTCGGGGTAAAATTTGAATACGCAGAACAACCTTCACCAGACGGATTGGCACAGGCTTTTCTCATTGGTGAGAAGTTTATAGGAACCGATTCTGTGTGTTTAGTCTTGGGCGACAATATTTTTCAAGGGAACGGGTTTACTGAAATGCTGAAAGAGGCCGTTCGTACTGCAGAAAAAGAAGATAAGGCTACTGTCTTTGGTTATTGGGTGAGCGATCCGGAACGATATGGTGTTGCCGATTTTGATGATGAAGGAAATTGTCTTTCCATTGAAGAAAAACCAGCTTGTCCAAAATCGAACTATGCAGTAACCGGTCTGTATTTTTATCCTAATAAAGTAATTGAGATAGCAAAAGGTATTAAGCCTTCAGCACGTGGAGAATTGGAAATAACGACTGTAAACCAAATTTTTCTCGCTGAAGAAAAGCTGAAAGTGCAGACATTGGGAAGAGGGTTTGCCTGGCTGGATACAGGTACGCACGATTCATTGGCCGAAGCTGCTACTTATATTGAAGTGATTGAAAAGCGGCAGGGCTTGAAAATTGCTTGTCTGGAAGATATTGCTTTTCGTCAGGGATGGATTTCTGCGGATAAAGTACGCGAATTGGCATTGCCTATGCAAAAGAATCCATATGGACAATATTTATTGAAACTCATAGAAGAAGTAAAATAAGCCGATAGAGGACATTGATTATAATGGAAATTATAAAAACTGAAATAAAAGACGTATTGATTATAAAGCCGAGAATATTCGAAGATGCTCGCGGGTATTTTTTTGAATCTTTTTCGGAGCGAGATTTTAATACTCAAGTACGGAATATACATTTTGTACAAGATAATGAGAGCAAATCAAGCTATGGAGTATTGAGAGGATTGCATTTTCAGAAACCACCTTTTGCACAAAGCAAACTGGTACGTGTCATAAAGGGAGCAGTGCTGGATGTGGCTGTAGATATTCGTAAAGGCTCTCCTACTTTTGGAAAACATGTAGCCGTAGAATTAAGCGAAGATAATCATCTTCAGTTTTTTATACCAAGGGGATTTGCCCACGGATTCAGTGTACTGACTGATGAAGTTATTTTCCAATACAAATGCGACAATTTTTATGCACCACAAAGTGAAGGAGCCATTGCATGGAATGATCCGGCTTTAGGAATAGACTGGCGCATACCTTCCGACAAAGTTATCTTGTCTGAAAAAGATAAGCATCATCCGTTTTTAGAAGATGCCGAATGGCTGTTTGATTATAATGAAGATTTATACAAATGATTGAGAAACATATTGTATTAGAAGATATAGACCCCGTTATTTTTTATGGTATCAACAATACCAATATACAAATGATAAAGGCCTTGTTCCCTAAACTGAGAGTGGTAGCACGAGGCAATGTCATTAAAGTAATGGGTGATGAAGAAGAAATGTGTGCATTCGAAGAGGCGATTCTTGCACTTGAAAAATATTGTGTGCAATACAATTCGCTGAACGAGGAAGTTATACTGGATATCGTTAAGGGTAAAAAGCCGCAGACAGAAACAAACAACGATGTAATTGTATATAGTGTGACCGGAAAGCCCATTACTTCCCGCAGCGCCAATCAGCAAAAGCTTGTAAAAGAGTTCGACAAGAACGATATGATTTTTGCAATTGGTCCGGCAGGTTCCGGTAAAACTTATACGGCCATTGCACTGGCTGTGCGTGCCTTAAAGAATAAGGAAATAAAGAAAATCATTCTTAGCCGTCCGGCTGTAGAAGCGGGAGAAAAGTTAGGTTTTCTTCCCGGTGATATGAAAGACAAAATCGACCCCTATCTGCAACCTCTGTACGATGCATTGCAAGACATGATTCCAGCAGCAAAACTGAAAGAATATATGGAATTGAATATCATTCAGATAGCCCCTCTTGCATTTATGCGTGGACGTACACTCAACGATGCGGTAGTCATTCTGGATGAAGCACAAAACACTACCACTCAACAGATTAAAATGTTTCTTACCCGTATGGGTATGAATACCAAGATGATTGTGACTGGAGATATGACACAGATCGACTTGCCTTCTTCACAAACATCGGGTCTTGTACAGGCCATGAAAATTCTGAAGGGTGTGAAAGGTATCAGCTTCATTGAACTGAACAAAAAGGATATTGTTCGCCATAAGCTGGTAACCCGTATTGTAGAAGCATACGAGAAGTTTGAGGAAAAAGAAAAGGCGGAACGCGTCAAAACTAAAGTGAAAACAACTACAACTGAAGAACCCAATAAATAATCTTATTCATAACTAAACAATAAAAGGATATGAGCAAAGCATTAACAAAAACAGATTACAATTTTCCTGGTCAGAAAAGTGTCTATCATGGAAAAGTACGCGATGTGTATAACATCAATGATGAAAAGCTGGTAATGGTAGCAACCGACCGTATCTCAGCATTCGATGTCGTATTGCCTGAAGGTATACCTTATAAAGGACAAATGCTGAATCAGATTGCAGCTAAGTTCCTGGATGCAACAACAGATATCTGTCCTAACTGGAAACTGGCAACTCCAGACCCTATGGTTACAGTGGGAGTTATGTGTAAAGGTTTTCCTGTAGAAATGATTGTTCGTGGCTACTTGTGTGGTAGCGCATGGCGTGCTTACAGAAGTGGTGTACGTGAAATTTGTGGCGTAACTCTTCCTGAAGGTATGCGTGAAAATGAAAAATTCCCTCATCCTATCATTACTCCGACCACAAAGGCTGAAATGGGCTTGCATGATGAAGATATTTCTAAAGAAGAAATTCTTGCTCAGGGACTGGCAACTCCGGAAGAATACGAATTGCTGGAGAAATATACTTTGGCTTTGTTCGAACGTGGTACTCAGATGGCTGCAGAACGTGGATTGATTTTGGTAGATACTAAGTATGAATTCGGTAAGCATAACGGAGAAATCTATTTGATGGACGAAATTCATACACCAGATTCAAGCCGTTACTTCTATTCAGAAGGATATCAAGACCGTTTCGAAAAAGGTGAACCTCAGAAACAGTTGTCTAAAGAGTTTGTACGCGAATGGTTGATGGCAAACGGTTTCCAGGGTAAAGAAGGTCAGCAAGTTCCTGAAATGACTCCGGAAATTGTAAATTCTATCAGCGAACGCTACATCGAATTGTATGAGCACATCACAGGCGAAACTTTTGTAAAGGCAGATACTGATAGTATTGCAGCACGTATCGAAAAGAACGTAACCGAATATCTTACAAAATAAATCTGTTTTTAATATGCAGGGGGTAAGGCCATACTGCTTTATCCTCTGCATTTGTTTTATTAAATCTCTTTATCCATGTCTCAGTATCCACAAGAAAAAATCAAACCTTATAATGAAGATGAAAGCAAAGTTGTACAAGTAGAAAAGATGTTCGACACCATTGCTCCTGCATACGATAACTTGAACCATATGCTTTCTTTAGGCATCGACAAAAGCTGGCGTAAGAAGGCGATTAACCGACTGAGACCTTTCCATCCGCAACATATGATGGATGTAGCTACCGGAACTGGAGACTTTGCTATACAAGCCTGCCGTATATTGCAGCCTCAGGAACTTATCGGGACGGATATATCGGAAGGTATGATGAATGTAGGGCGTGAAAAAGTAAAGCGGGAAAAACTGGACCGGCAAATTTCGTTTGCTAAAGAAGACTGTACTGCTTTATCTTTCTCCGACAATCGTTTCGACGCTATTACCGTGGCATTTGGTATCCGTAATTTTGAAAATCTAGATCAAGGTTTGAAAGAAATGTATCGTGTATTGGTGCCGGGGGGACATTTGGTTATTCTTGAATTGTCTGAACCTGAATGGTTCCCAATGAAACAGTTGTATGCCTTATACTCCAAAATTGTGATACCAACTTTGGGTAAACTTTTCTCTAAGGACAAAAGTGCCTATACTTATCTTCCCGAGTCTATCAAAGCATTCCCTCAAGGAGAAGTAATGCAGAAAATCATCCGTAAAGCAGGATTCAGCCAAGTAGAATTCAAACGGTTGACAATGGGAACTTGTACACTTTATTTTGCAACCAAATAATATTTTGTTTCTTTTTAAAGTTTAATACAGCGATGAAAAAATACGGTTTAATCGGCTATCCGCTTGGACATTCTTTCTCAAGAAATTTCTTTAATGAAAAGTTTGCATCCGAAAAGATTAATGCCGAATATGTTAATTTCGAGATTCCTACTATCAACGACTTTCCCAAGATCATTGCCGAAAATCCGGATTTAGCTGGACTTAATGTGACTATCCCTTATAAAGAACAAGTGATTCCGTATCTGGATGAATTAGACTCGGATGCTGCCGGAATTGGAGCTGTCAATGTCATCAAACTAAAACTTGTAAACGGAAAGCATAAATTGATTGGTTATAATTCTGATGTGATTGGATTTACTCGTTCAATAGAACCGTTATTGGAACCCTATCATACCAAAGCGTTAATATTGGGTACTGGAGGAGCTTCGAAAGCTGTATATCACGGATTGAAGAAATTAGGATTGGAATGCCTTTTTGTATCAAGAGGACGACATAATGAAACTACCATTACTTACGAGGAACTGACTCCGGAATTAATGGAAGAATATAAGGTCATTGTAAATTGTACTCCCGTAGGTATGTATCCTAAGGCCGATGAATATCCGCATATTCCTTATCACTGCCTTACTCCCAAGCATTTGCTATACGACTTGCTTTATAATCCAGACACAACTCTTTTTATGAGAAAAGGAGCAGAACAAGGTGCTGTAGTAAAGAACGGTCTTGAGATGTTGCTTTTGCAAGCTTTTGGAGCATGGGAAATCTGGAATCAATAACAGAACATCTATGAATAAAAAACGAATTGGAGTTATCGGTATAATCATACTGGTACTCTTGGGAAGTATAGTTGGTGGAAGTCTTTATATGATTGATTACTCCCTACGACCCGTCAACCGGGGAAAAGATATGGAAGGATCTATGCAATATATGAAACAGACCTATCCTCATATCACCCCTTGGATAGACAGCTTGCAGCACCATCATGCTCTGCGTGATACTTTTATTACAGCTCCGGATGGTATCCGTCTGCATGCTTTTTACGCATACGCTTCCCGTCCTACCCGACATACGGCAGTGATTGTTCATGGGTATACAGATAATGCGATCCGCATGTTTCATATAGGTTATCTTTACAATCACTCACTCGACTATAATATCTTGTTGCCCGATTTGCGCTATACAGGATTAAGTGAAGGTGATGCCATACAAATGGGATGGTTGGACCGTAAGGATGTAATGCAATGGATTGATACAGCTCCTTCCCTCTTTGGCGATTCTCTGAAAGCTGTAGTACACGGTATTTCAATGGGTGCTGCTACCACTATGATGGTATCTGGAGAGCCGTTGCCCGATTATATATCTTGTTTTGTAGAAGACTGTGGATACACCAGCGTATGGGATCAGTTCAAAAAAGAATTAAAGTCACAATTTGGTCTTCCTGCGTTTCCTTTACTATATACAGCAAGTATCTTGTGTGATTGGCAGAATGGTTGGAATTTCCATGAAGCCTCTGCACTCCGACAGGTAGAAAAATGCCAGAAACCGATGTTGTTTATTCACGGTGATAAAGATGATTACGTTCCTACGTGGATGGTCTATAAAGTCTATAAAGCCAAGCCGGAACCTAAGGATTTGTGGATTGTTCCTCAGACTGCTCATGCCGAGTCTTACCTGAATGAACCTGAAGAATATACTCATCGTGTCCGTTCCTTTGTAGAAAAATATATAGATTAGCAATCAGGTTTTCTCTTATATAATCGTATAACTTTTCTAGTTGTAATTGGAATAGAAAAACAGGTGAAAGCAAGAAGCGTGTGTAAAAGTTGAAAAGGTCAATTTTTACACACGCTTCTTGCTTTTATACAGACTGATTTTATTAGAACGGCAGATCGTCCTTTTCGTCAGTTGCTGCAAAATCTACTGGAGCCGCATTCATTGGAGGGAAAGGTGCATCCATTGGTGGAACTTGAGGAGCTACTCCTACACGTTCTACTTTCCATGCACGGATACTGTTGAACCAGCGTCCCTGCCACTCACGGGCATCAATATCAAAAGAAACATTCAGCTCTTCGCCAATCTGAATATTAAACTGCTGTATTTTATCAGCACCAAACACATCAAAACACATTCTGCGCGGATACTGGTCGTGCGTTTCAATTACATACTCTTGTACTTTCCATTCATTACCGTTTTTGGAAACTCCTCCTCTCGGTTCGAGAACAGCGATCACTTTTCCTGCTAATTCCATTGTCTAAATATATTTTAATTCGGTCACGAAATTAAGCTTTTCCTAAGAAGTACACTAATTTTTTAAAAGCTTTTTGCGCCGCTTATATAATCTTTTCGTAACTTTGGCAGTTAAATAACGGATTCCGAATTAAATATTATAAATATAAAAACACTATGAAGTTTATTGTTTCAAGTACCGCATTATTCAGCCACTTGCAGGCTATCAGTCGTGTAATCAACTCTAAAAACTCATTGCCAATATTGGATTGTTTTCTGCTTGAGCTGCAGGACGGAACTTTGTCTATGACTGCATCTGATAACGAAACGACTCTTTCTACTTCAATCGAAGTCAATGAATACGAAGAGGATGGACGCTTTGCCGTTTCTTCAAAGACATTGCTGGAAGCTCTGAAGGAAATTCCCGAACAGCCTCTGACTTTCCAGATTGATATGAGCAACTTGGAAATCAATGTGCAATATCAGAACGGTAAATATAGTCTGATGGGACAGAGTGCCGATGAATATCCACAGGCACAAGAGCTGGGTGCTAATGCTGTACAGGTAACAATGGGAGCTGATGTACTTATGGCAGGGGTTAACCGCAGTATTTTTGCTACTGCTGATGATGAACTCCGCCCAGTAATGAACGGTATTTATTTCGATATCACTACCGAAGACATCACTTTGGTCGCATCCGATGGGCATAAGTTGGTTCGTTGCAAGACTTTTGCGGCGCAGGGTACAGAAAAAGCTGCTTTTATTCTTCCTAAAAAACCAGCCAACTTGCTGAAAAACCTGCTTCCTAAAGAACAGGGCGATGTACAGATTGGATTCGACGACCGTAACGCTACTTTTACATTGGAAAACTATCGCATGGTATGCCGTCTCATTGAAGGACGTTACCCTAACTACAATTCAGTGATTCCGCAAAACAATCCGCACAAGGCTATCATCGACCGTGCTGCATTTATCAGTGCATTGCGTCGTGTTTCTGTGTTCTCTTCTCAAGCAAGCAGTTTGATTAAGTTAAGTCTTTCTGCCAACTCAATGAAAATTTCGGCACAAGATATCGACTTCTCAACTTCGGCAGAAGAAACAATTATCTGCCAGTACGACGGTAGCGCAATGAGCATTGGCTTCAAATCGTCATTCCTGATTGATATACTGAACAATATTTCTTCTCAGAATGTCATTATCGAGTTGGCCGATCCTTCACGTGCAGGAGTTATCGTACCTGAAGAACAGGATGAAAATGAAGACTTGCTGATGTTGCTGATGCCTATGATGCTGAATGATTAATAATTCGGAGATTTGAAAAATTTTAAAGATGAAACTGAACTTAAAGAATCCTCTGGTATTTTTCGATTTGGAAACTACCGGAACAAATATAAACACCGATCGTATTGTCGAAATCTGCTATCTGAAAGTATATCCTAACGGAAATGAAGAAGCAAAGACATTGCGTATCAACCCGGAAATGCATATTCCGGAAGCATCGTCTGCCGTACATGGTATTTTCGATGCCGATGTAGTAGACTGCCCTACTTTCAAGGAGGTAGCTAAAGACATCGCTAAAGACATTGAGGGAGCTGATATCGCCGGTTTCAATTCCAATCGTTTTGATGTACCGGTACTGGTAGAAGAGTTTCTCCGTGCTGGTATTGATATCGATCTTACCAAGCGTAAATTTGTCGACGTACAGGTTATCTACCATAAACTTGAGCAGCGTACTCTTTCGGCTGCCTATAAGTTTTATTGCGGCAAGAACTTAGAGGATGCTCATACTGCAGAAGCCGATACACGTGCCACTTATGAAGTCTTGAAGGCACAGCTCGACCATTATCCGGAGGTGTTGGAAAACGATATCAATTTTCTGTCTGAATATTCTACCTACAGTAAAAATGTAGACTTTGCTGGACGCATAGTGTACGATGACAAGGGAGTGGAAGTATTCAACTTTGGAAAATACAAAGGTATACCGGTAAGCGAAGTTTTGTTGCGTGATCCGGGATATTACGGCTGGATAATGAACGGAGACTTTACTCTGAATACAAAAAATGTTCTGACAAAAATCAGATTACGTGAAGGCGGTCTGACCAAATAACATGATGAAAGGAAAGAAAATAGTATTAGGTATCACAGGTAGCATTGCGGCCTATAAAGCTGCTGTCCTGACAAGAGGGCTGATTAAAAAAGGTGCGGAAGTACAGATTGTCATCACTCCGGCAGGTAAAGAGTTTATCACTCCTATTACCTTGTCTGCCCTAACCAGCAAACCGGTCATCAGTGAATTCTTTTCACAGCGTGATGGGACATGGCACAGCCATGTAGACTTGGGATTATGGGCTGATGCCATGATTGTTGCTCCAGCTACAGCTTCTACCATCGGAAAGATGGCACATGGTATTGCCGACAATATGCTTGTCACTACATACCTGTCGATGAAAGCACCTGTATTCGTGGCTCCGGCAATGGACCTCGATATGTTTGCCCATCCTTCCACTCAGCACAATCTGGACATTCTCCGTTCGTACGGTAATCATATTATTGAACCTGCAGCAGGCGAACTGGCCAGCCATCTGATTGGAAAAGGTCGTATGGAAGAACCTGAAAAGATAATCGAAGTATTGGAACAATTCTTTGCTTCGCGTCAGGATCTGCAGGGACGAAAGGTGGTCATTACAGCAGGACCAACTTACGAAAAAATTGACCCGGTACGTTTTATCGGCAATTACTCATCTGGCAAGATGGGATATGCATTGGCTGAAGAATGTGCAGAGAGAGGAGCTGAAGTTACATTAATCAGTGGCCCTGTCAGCTTGAATCCTGTGCATCCTAATATTCATCGCATCAGTGTAGAAAGTGCTGCACAGATGCATCAGGCAGCAATCTCTTCTTTTTCGTCTGCCGATGCAGGTATTTTGTGTGCTGCTGTAGCCGATTTTACACCCGAAGAATGCAGCAATCAGAAAATCAAGCGTGGAGAGGATGATCTGGTAATCCGTTTGAAACCTACACACGATATTGCATCCGAACTGGGTAAGATGAAAACAGGAAGTCAGCATCTTGTAGGTTTTGCTCTTGAAACAAACGATGAGATTGCTCATGCTCAATCAAAACTGGAACGTAAGAACCTTGATTTCATTGTAATGAACTCACTGAACGATGCTGGTGCCGGTTTCCGTTGCGATACTAATAAGATCTCTATTATCGATGCTCAAGGCATTACCCCCTATCCACTTAAGCCGAAAAAGGAAGTTGCCAAAGACATTGTAGACAAACTGGTATCGCTATTCAGATAAACAGATATACTGACTATGTTACAATCTATTCATATACAAAATTATGCTTTAATCGATCGGCTCGACATCGATTTTACTTCTGGCTTTTCTGTTATTACCGGCGAGACCGGTGCGGGAAAGTCTATTATATTAGGAGCCATCGGGCTGCTGCTTGGACAACGTGCCGATGTGAAAGCAATCAAAAACGGGGCTTCCAAATGTGTGGTAGAAGCCAAATTCCGTATTGCCACTTACGACATGGAAGCATTCTTTGAGGAGAACGACATTGAATATGAACCGGAAGAGTGTATCATTCGCCGGGAATTGTCGGCCAATGGAAAAAGCCGTGCTTTCATCAACGATACACCGGCTTCCCTTGCACAAATGAAAGTGTTGGGCGAACGATTGATAGATGTACATAGCCAACACCAGAATCTGTTGCTCAATAAAGAAGGATTTCAGTTGAATATCCTTGATATATTGGCGCAAGACGATAAACAGCTTGCTGATTATCATCGTTTATACACTACTTATAAACAAGTAAGCCGAGAGCTTGAAGAATTTATTGCTCAGGCAGAAAAAAGCCGACAGGATGAAGATTATATCCGTTTCCAACTTGAACAATTGGAAGATGCCGATTTAAAAGAAGGTGAACAAACTTCTTTGGAACAGGAAGCAGAAACTCTAAGTCATGCAGAAGATATAAAGGCAGGACTTTATAAAGCCGGTCAATTGATAGACGGTGATGAAAGTGGAGGTCTGTCATTGGTTAAAGAAGCGATGCAGACACTCCAGAGTGTATCGCGGGTATATACCCCAGCACAAGAATGGGGGGAGCGGCTGAACAGTTGCTACATCGAACTGAAAGACATCTCCCGTGAAATTTCCGGAGCTCAAGAGGAAATTGAATTCAACCCAGCCCGATTGGATTTCGTAAACGAACGGTTGAATCTCATTTACAATCTGCAGCAGAAACACCGGGTAGATTCAGTAGAAGCATTGATTGAACTGACAGACAAATATCGCAATCAGTTGAACACCATTACCTCTTTCGATGAAACCATTGCCAAACTGAATAAGCGGAAAGAAGACTTGTACGCACAAGTGCTGGCACAAGCTGCCGTCCTTACCGAATGCCGTAGTCGTTCGGCTCGTCAGATTGAAGAACAAATGCAAGCATTACTTATTCCATTGGGTATGCCTAATGTCCGTTTTGCTGTAGAAATGACTACACGCAAAGAACCGGATGCCAAAGGAATGGATAGTGTAACTTTCCTCTTCTCGGCCAACAAAAACGGGACACTTCAAAATGTAGCATCCATTGCATCGGGTGGAGAAATTGCCCGTGTCATGCTTTCATTAAAAGCAATGATTGCCGGTGCAGTGAAACTCCCCACCATCATCTTCGACGAAATTGACACAGGTGTATCTGGTTCCATCGCCGAAAAGATGGCACTCATTATGCAGGATATGGGAAAGCAGAACCGTCAGGTAATCAGCATTACCCATTTGCCTCAAATTGCTGCCCGTGGTATCGCACATTACAAGGTATATAAAGAAGATACGGAAACCGGTACGAACAGCCACATCCGTTTGCTTACCCGTGAAGAACGTGTTCGCGAAATAGCTAATATGCTAAGTGGTTCTACCCTTACAGAAGCAGCTCTTAATAATGCGCGGGCACTTTTAGGATTTAATTAGAAATAACTTTAACAGGAAGATATGATAGAAAAAAATGAAATGATATTTGGCGTTAGAGCCGTCATTGAGGCTATACAGGCCGGAAAAGAAATAGACAAGGTACTTGTGAAGAAAGATATTCAGAGCGACCTGTCGAAAGAACTCTTTGCTGTACTGAAAGAAACTTTTATTCCTGTACAGCGTGTGCCGGTAGAACGCATCAACCGCATTACCAAGAAAAACCATCAGGGAGTAGTAGCTTTTATCTCTCCTATTACTTATCAGCGCACAGAAGATATTGTTCCTTTCCTGTTCGAACAGGGTAAGAATCCTTTGCTTATCATGTTGGACGGACTGACCGATGTGAGAAACTTCGGAGCCATTGCACGTACATGCGAATGCGCCGGAGTAGATGCCATCATCATTCCTTCTAAAAATAGTGTCAGCGTAAATGCCGATGCCATCAAGACTTCGGCAGGAGCACTACATACTATTCCTGTATGTCGCGAAAACAATTTGACTAATACTATCAAATTCCTGAAAGAAAGCGGATTCAAGATTGTAGCTGCTACCGAAAAAGGAGATTACGACTATACAAAAGCCGAATATAAAGACCCTACCTGTATTATTATGGGAGCTGAAGATACTGGCGTGCCTTACGAACATCTGGCTTTGTGCGACGAATGGATTAAGATCCCATTGTTCGGTTCAATCGAATCACTAAATGTATCGGTTGCTGCAGGTATTCTGATTTATGAAGCTGTAAAACAGCGTGGATTTGATAACGAAGCACAGTAATATTTTACAACTATTCACCATGAAAAAGATATATCTTCTTCTTATCGGAGGATTCTGCTTCCAGACGATGTTTGCCCAAAGTCTGCCCAAATGGGCCAATAAGGCAAAGAAAGCTGTTTTCTCTGTTGTTACTTATAATAAAGACAATAAGATTCTGAACACAGGAAATGGTTTTTACATCGATGAAAGCGGAACAGCTGTATCCGATTACACCTTGTTTAAAGGTGCTCATCATGCCGTAGTGGTTACAGCCGATGGCAAGGAACTCCCGGTAAAATGCATTATGGGAGCAAACGATCTTTACGATGTGGTCAAGTTCAAGACCGAAACAGATAAAAAGACTGTAGCACTTCAACCTGCTTCACAGGCAGTGCCTCAAGGAGCTACTGTATATCTTCTTCCCTATTCTACCCAGAAAGCAGTCAACGGACAGAGCGGAAGTGTAGAAAAGGTAGACACCATCGGAAACAATGCATATTATTATACCATACAGATGCAGACTGGTGATAAAACTGTAAGCTGTCCCATAATGAATGCTGAAGGAGAAGTCTTAGGACTTATCCAGAAAAATGCCGATGCAGAAAGCAAAGTAAGCTATGCCGTAGGTATCAGTTATGTTTCTTCACTCAGCATCAATGCACTTTCCGGCAACGATTATACTTTAAATTCCATAGGTATCAAGAAAGGATTGCCTGAAGACGAATCACAAGCTCTGGTTTACTTATATATGATGTCTTCTCAGCTTAATCGGGAGCAATATCTGGAGTTGCTGAACGACTTTATTGCACAGTATCCTCGCAATATGGAAGGGTATCAGCGTCGTGCAGCTTTGTATATGGAATATCGTGATGATACCCACAATGCTTTGGCAGCACAAGATTTAGAACACATGCTGGAGGTAGCCTCCAAGCCTGATGAAGCTCATTTCAACATTGCCAAGTTGCTTTATAACTATCAGATTAATCTGAACGGAGCACAAGCTTATGCCAGTTGGACATACGAACGTGCTTTAGAAGAAATCAACAAAGCTCTTGAAATTGCACAGGAGGGCGTGTATTACCAGGTACAGGGCGATATCTATTTCGCTATGCAAAAATATGCCGAAGCTTACGCAAGTTATGAAAAGGTAAACCAATCTTCTATGGCATCGGCTGCCACATTCTATGCAGCTGCGAAAACGAAAGAACTGATTAAAGATGTAGACAAGAATGAAGTCATTGCATTAATGGATAGTGCTGTAGCCCGATTCAACGAACCTTATGGCAAGGATGCAGCTCCTTATCTGTACGAGCGTGCCCGTATGAAGAACGAACTGAAGAAATACCGCGAAGCCGTAATCGACTACAATCACTTCTACGATGCCATGATGGGACAGGTTTCTGCTGAATTTTATCTGATACGTGAACAGGCAGAAATGCAGTGCCGTATGTATCAGCAGGCCATCAACGATATCAACAAGGCTGTAGAACTTGAACCCAAGAACGTAGATTTGTGGATTGAAAAGGGAGGCGTACATTTGCGTGTCAATCAGGCAGAAGAAGCAATAAAGGCACTTCGTACGGCTCTTTCTCTCGATCCGAAAAATGCACCGGCTTACCGTATGTTAGGTTATTGCCAAGTACAGCAGAAAAACACTAAAGAAGGTATAGACAATTTGCAGAAAGCAAAAGAACTGGGTGATACTGTTGCCGATGAATTATTGAAGAAGTACAGTAAATAATTTTGATGATATTTATAGAATAAGCCGGGCATTGCAGTCCGGCTTATTTTGTATATATCTTCATCTGCTTATAATTTAAAAAAATATTTTAAATCTCAATATACTGATTACTAGCTATAAAAATACAGAAAGAATTTATCATTCTTACGCTATTCTCTCTTCTTACATTTCTAATAAAGAGAAATTCATCCACTTGTAATGATCATATTTGTTTAAAATAATGGAACACTTTTATATGTCTTATAAAAAGATTTGTTATATTTGCTTTATAGCATATAATAACACTTAAAATCTTAGTATTATGAACAACAAATTATTTGCTTTTTTTGAGACCGTGTGGAGTTATATTGACACAGGTAAGTTCTACCGTGAGCCTTTTCGTTGGCTTTATGCAGTAATAGCAGTATTAAATCTGTTGTTTCCGCTTTACATTATTTTTCTGACAATAGACAGTGGACTTTTCAAATATATGTCTGGAGGAGACATATTTGCTTGCATTTTGGTATTCTTGTTGTTAATCTTCCTTGGTATAATGAGTTTCCACTTATGGAGCAACCGTCAGAAAAAAGTAAAAGAATATCTTCAAGAAGAAAATGAGTTTATTGCCATTCCTGTTGTTTCACATTTTATACAGACAATGGGAGAATGGTTAGGTTTTTACATAGGAGTTGGAGGATGTTTGATATCCTTATTATTTGTTCTCTTTGGAGTAAACGATTCTTTAGGAGGAATGTTAGGTAATAGCGTACTTCCTATGGGTGTTGGTTTCAGCATGGTAATCATGTATCCTATCATGGGATTTCTCATTGTTGTTTCTGGAAGATTAATTGCAGAACTCTACAGGGCATTGGCTGCTATCGCTAACAACACCAAAAGATTAGAAGGACTAGCCAAACATACTGATAATATGAAAGTTTCTAAGATTGATCAACCTCAGGATAGTCCAGAATAATAGAATATTTTTCAATATTTCAGTAGATTTTTTGTATAAAATATAAAACAAAAAGCCATAGCAATCTGTATAAGACAGTATGCTATGGCTTTTTGTAGATAGACGGGTATGAGCCTATATTTATAACTTCTTAAACAAACTAGTAATTCTACTCTGTTCCTTCACTCAATAATCTTTCTTTTCGTATATTTGAAAGTAGAATCTGAAGTCATTAAATATGATAATAAAATGAATATATAGATTCTGTATTAACAAACACAACTATTGTAGTTAGATTATAGATATTATTATGGAACTAACCCCTGGAGTATATGAGACCCTTATTAGTGAAGCTATTAACGAAAAGCTAAATGAAAAAATAAAAAATGGGTATCATATAGCGAAAGAAAAAATAGATTCAGCTGATTCAAATAGCTTTTTTGCTAATTATTTGGCAGAAATCGTATCTAATATCTTGAAAGATGTAAAGCGCGCTAAATCTGATGAAACTATCACTGAGCAAATTAAACGTATTAACGAAATTTTTTTGTTCATTCAAGAAAAATGGCAAGTAGATCTTTCTGAAGATATGCTTTCTATTGAAAAAGACTTTCTACGTGGTATCTATGATACTGTAGGCTATACTAAAGAGCAAATAGAAAAGAAAGCACTAATTCATCCTTCCTCTGGATATCGTGTGAGTAATCTTTTTACTGGCTCAAACAGAGATCTTTCAATTGATGAGGAAATGAGACGTGATATATTGACAGCTGATAGTATTGACTTGATGGTTTCATTTATTCTATTTACAGGCTTACGCCTTATTATTGAACAACTACAAGAATTCGTAAAACGAGGTGGTCATTTACGAATAATCACTACTACCTATATGGGAAATAGTGACCCTAAAGCATTAAAAAGATTATTAGATTTAAAGCAATTTGGGAATGTAGAGATTAAAGTATCCTACACATCAAGCCAAGAACGTTTACATGCAAAAGCTTATCTATTTAATCGAACTAATGGCTTAAATACAGCATTTATAGGCTCTTCCAATCTTTCAAAATCGGCTTTTACAAAAGGATTAGAATGGAATATTAGAGTTACTTCTGTAGAAAATAAACATATTATAGAGAAAGCTCAAGCTTCATTTGAATCATATTGGAATGATGAAAACTTTGAGTTTATAGAAAATGAAGAAGACTTAAGAAAATTTGAAAAAGCTATTTCACAAGAACGTAATAAAAAAGTATCTTCAAATGAAAATACAGATTCTATTGTTGTCCGTTTTGAACGAAAAACTCATCAAATAAAAGTTTTAGAACAATTAAATTATGAACGTGTAGTATTAAATAGTTATCGTAACCTTATTATCGCAGCAACTGGTACTGGAAAAACAGCTATTAGTGCATTCGATTATAAAGATTTTAATAAAACATTTCGAAAGAAACATCAACGTAATGCTCGTTTATTATTTGTAGTGCATCGCGAACAGATATTAAAACAAGCTCGTTCTACATTTCGCTCGGTCATGGCAGATGGCAATTTTGGTGAAATTTGGACCGGCAATTTGCACCCATCTACAGAAGGAAATTTAGAGCATCTATTTGTTACAGTTCAAACATTTTCTTCACGAATAGAAGTTTTTAAAAGCCTTGGAAAGAAATTTTATGATTACATAGTAATAGATGAGGTACACCATGCAACAGCTGATACATATCGGAAAGTCTTTGAAATCTTTACACCGGAAATTTTAATTGGTTTAACAGCAACCCCCGAACGAATGGATGGACAAATGATAAAACCAGATTTTAATAATCGCTTTGCTGCAGAGATTCGTCTATATGATGCACTAAATCAACAGCTATTATGTCCATTCCAATATTTTTGTGTGACAGATAATTCTGTAAACCTAGCAAACATTACTTTTTGTAGTGGAAAATATGATATAACAGAATTAAGCAATACATTAATTAATAATGAACGTATTGAGGTTATAGATAATGCATTAAATCGTTATATTACAAATCCACATGAAGTAAAAGCAGTTTGTTTTTGTGCCACCATTAAACATGCCAATTTCATGGCAAAAATGTTAGGTCGTAAATATAAAGCTGCAGCTATGACCTCTGAAAACACAGGGAAGCACAGAGAAATTATGTCACAGTTTAGCCGTGGTGATATTAACTATTTATGTGTAGTTGATATAATGAATGAAGGCTATGATGTTCCAGAGATTGATACTGTACTCTTTTTGAGACCTACCGAAAGTTTAACAATCTTTTTACAACAATTAGGACGTGGACTTCGAATAGCAGATGGAAAAACAGAATTAACGGTACTTGATTTTATTGCACAAGCAAATAAACAATACGATTATGAAAGTCGCTTTAGAGCCCTTACTGGAGGTAGTAGAAAAAGTACAGAAGAAGGTATTAGAAATGGATTCTCTTTTTTGCCACGAGGATGCAGTATTGAAATGGAAAAAGTTGCACGAGAACGAATTTTAGAAACTGTAAAAAACTCTATTTTCAATTTGAAACGGCTTCGCAGAGATATTCAAAGTTTCGAAGATAATTCTGGAAAAACATTGACTATTTCAAATTTCTTAGATTATTATGATTTAGAGGCTTATGCTTTATACAACAAGAGTGATAATTGCTGGAATGCATTAAAACGTTCAGTGAATATTTTGCAAGATAATCCAAGTGATTTACAACTAGAAGTTGAAAAATATATTAGACAATTTATCCATATTAATGATAAAGATTTTATACAAGCTATTAAAGGTGTAATTAAAAATGATTTCAATATATACGATATCAAAAATCTGCCAAACCATTATATAACAATGTTCTATTACAACCTATTCTTTAATAAACTTGAAAAAGTTAATAAAGAGATGGGAACTACATTTCAAACGATGGAGGAAGCTATTAATGCACTAAAAGGTATGAAATCATTACAACAAGAATTACTAGAACTATTAGATTTTACTGAGCGCAATATTAATAGAATAACAAAACCGTTATGTGATGATTTAGATTTTAAATTATATGGTCTGTATTCTCGCGATGAAATTAATATTATAGCAGATGGGGATGTTGCAAGAGGAAATATTACAGGATTATTTAATGATAAAAAAGGACGTGACATTCAGTATTTATTTTGCACTATTAATAAAAGCGATAAAGAGTATTCAGCAGAGACTATGTATGAAGATTATGCTATTGATTCACATACATTTCATTGGCAAACTCAGAATAATACAAGGGCTAATTCTACTGCAGGAAGGTTATATACGGAACAATCCACAAATGGTTGGAGATTCTTGCTTTTTGTCCGTGAGACAAAAACTAATAGTTATGGCTTTACAAATCCTTACCACTGTTTAGGATTTATTGATTTCATTGATGCAAAAGGAGAATGTCCTATGACAATTAACTGGAAAATGAGAGAACCGATTCCTGCTTCAATTCTTGAAGTAGCAACAGCAATCTGATAAAATAGTATGTTACTTGTACCATCGGTTTACGCGACTTGTATCGATAGCTAACGCGACTATTCACGTAAGCCAACGCGATTAGTCACGTTAGCTCACGTGAATAGTCGCGTTTTTTAGTACATATACCATATATAAAAAGTCCCACGAAAAAAATAAAAGAGTTATAAAAAGAAAGACAAATTCAAAAGAGGAAAAATATCATCTTACATATTATAAAGTGTAATCGCACACCTTATAACATGTAAAATGATTGGTAGAAGTTACTTCTTACACAAATCCTTATAATCACAATACAAACATTTTTCCGGTATTTCGGTCTGGCGGAAAGGAATATCCGGATGGAAGATTTCTTCCAACAGTTCTTTTAATCTTCCTCTGAATTCTTCTTCATGTTGTGCAAAGTCGGTTACTTCTTCTTTGCTCTTACGCGGTTCTCCCATACGTACTATCGGAGAATAATCGGCAGAAGCAGCACGGTGTATATAGAGCAGAGCCGGCGCCACCTTACGGGAATCGTTCTTTTCACGCAACTGCTTACAAATGAGTGAAGCATAAAGAAAGGTTTGGAAGATGTAGTTAGAACGTTTCTTGTCGGGTATAAAAAGTGACTCCACATTGGCAGGAATATCTGCATCTCCTCCTGTCTTGTAATCCACAATACGTAAGACATTATCTTTCGCATCCATACGGTCGATAATTCCTCCAATACGCGAACGAATTATTCCTTTTGGAGTCTGTATTTCGGTAGGCTCGAAGACCGGATATTCCGATGCTACAAAAGTAAACGGAGCATGGCGCAGGTCGTTTCGCAACAACTGGCGAATGTATTTTACGATAACGGCAGAATTAATGAGCTGTACTCCGTTGTATTCTGGCTTTTCATCGGGTTTTACATGGAAGAAAAGGCGCTTAAACGCATCATCTACATAATTCTGCACACGGATTTCATCTTTCAGCAGAGCCTCGATAGCATCTTTGTTTATCACCTTTCCGTGCGTAGTCAAATCTTTGTAAATATGCTCTGCCGCATCGTGGAAAATGGTCCCAAACGTAGCTGAATCGATTTCACCGGTTACTTCATCAGGCAAAGAGAGTTTGGCTACGGCACGATAATAAAACTTTAGCGGACAATCCAAATAGTAATTCAAAGCAGAAGGAGAAAGTACGGCCTTGGGATTGACCCGAACATCGAACAAGCTCTGCATACGTTTCATGACTTCCGGCGTCTTTTCTACCACAATAGGCTGAGAACCTTGAGGCGACTGTGCTGCTTCCAGATGGGCACGTTTTACGGTATACTCCCACTCGATAAGGAACTGGAGCATGAAACGCGACAATTCTCCGCGGTTAATGCCATCGGTAGCAGTATTATACATCATGGTTACTTTTTCGGCACGCTGTATCATACGATAGAAATAGTAAGCATAAACCGCAATCTTGTGTTCGATGGTAGTCATACCAAAGGCTTTTCTTAAGTTGTAGGGAATGAAAGACGAATCGCCTCCTGATTTTGGAAGCTGTCCTTCGTTGACAGAAAGCAATACCAGATGACGAAAATCGAGGTTACGGGTTTCCAATACCCCCATTACCTGCATACCGATAGCCGGTTCGCCATGAAAAGGAATGCTAGCCGTAGCCAATACACGAGTAAGCAAACGTTTTAGTGTAGGAAGTTGAACGGTTAGTTCACCACTTTCTACTAAGGTATGGAAGCGATTGACCAACGTGTAAGCTTTGAACAATGATTCGCGATACAACTGATCGAAGGCCGCTCCTGCCCCACTTCCCTGCTTGTTGTATAATGCCGCTACTTGCTTCAAAGCCTCTCCCAAGAGTGTACACAAACCTAAGTTGGTTGTCTGAGGTTCGAACAGCAGTTCCAGTACTGCATCTTTCTTCAGCTCCGAAGGAAGTGGATAAAAACGGTTGTCGTGAACTAAAGTCTTTTCAAGTTCCTCTGCCATAGCAGACAATTGCCGGGTATACGAATGACGCAACAGACTGAGAACTTCGGCAAAGCGGTATCTGCCATTGGTTGCATTGTATCCTGCCACATGAAGCTCCATCAGCGAATTGATGAAACTATATGCCGGAGTCTGCGACAAAGGAAATCCCATCGTAATGTTGATGTGACGAATATTGTCTGGCAAAGCATGCAGCACAGGCTGCAACAAGGCTTCGTTGCACAATACTACGGCGGTTTCTTTTTCCTGTTCGGTAAGATTTTCCCGAATCCACTGAGGCAGATAACGTACCTGGCCATTCTCTGTAGGCGACTCGATGAAGGTTACCTCTTTAGGATGATTCAGATGGTCGAAGAAGGAAGCCGGCAACTCTGAAGGAAAATCACGAAGATTGCGACGGATAAATTCTCCTGCTTCATGCGGAGTTTTATTCAAATAGAATACATCGTAATCCCAGTAGAACCAAGCTTTTCCTGCAGCATTCAACTTTTCGAACAGACGGTGCTCTACTTTGTTCAATACATTGAATCCGACAAATACATATTTCTTGTAAGGAAGCAGTTCGATGTTCAATTCATCGATTACACGGCGATAAAGCATTCCTTCGTATGCCAATTTCTGACTGGCCAACAATGTCCTGTATTGTATATAGATATCGCCCAATACATCCCAAAGGGAAATAAAGCGTTGTTTAAGCTCCGTTACCTGATTGATAGAGAAATTCTTGAAGAACTGACTGATGGCTTCTTTCTGTCCTTCTTCAAGAAAATCGTAATCATCCATCAAAGCATTCAGGTCTTTCAGGTTACTGAACAGGGCTTTCGTGTCCACCAGGTTCTTGTCGGCATCATCGAAATCGCCAATCAGCATTTCTCCCCAGAAATAAAATTCGTCCAGCGTTTCCTTGCTACCCGTCACCTCTCGGAAGATTTTATATAAATCACATACCAGCTTTACCGGATCACCCACGGTCCAGTCGGACGACTGGCGGAAAAGTTCGCTGATGCTGACATAAGAAGGCGACCAAAGAGGACGGTCGGCTTCCTTGGCCAGATATTCGTCAAAGAACAATCCGGCACGCTTATTGGGAAAGACCACGGCTACATCTGTAAAATCACCACCGGTCTTCTGATATAAATCGTGTGCTACTTGCTGTAAAAAAGTTTCCATACGCATTCCGTTTCTTTTTATACTTTTCTTTATCAGATGGCTTCCAGTTCGTTGGCAAATACATACCATAAATAGCCTTCCACATGGGTATATCCCATAGAAATAAGCAAGTCCATATATTCGCGCACCTGACGATTGTAAATATCTTTTTTCTTACCAAACTTAAAATCAACGACTACAACCTTGTCTTTCTTCATCATGACACGGTCGGGACGTCGGGTCTGTACCTTTCCGTCAGCATCAGTATAGATGATAGCACATTCGTTGTATAGTCTCCATTCACCGTTATACCACTCTTTGACGCGCGGATTATGCAAAGCCCATGCAGCCAACTTACGGATTTGCTCTTCCTGTTCTGCCGATTCGATAATGCCTTCGAAACGAAGTCGTTCAATGGCTTGGGGAAGATCACTCTCCTGCCCGATGGAAGCAAAAAGGTGATGCAACAATTGTCCCTGACGAATGTAACGGCTTTCCTTGTCTTCTTCTTCATCGCCTCGTATGAAATCGGCTGAACGGTTGGATTGTTTGAACTCCACTTCTGTTTCCAAAGATTCGATGGTGACAGGAAGGGCTTCGGCTTCGGTAGTTAGGCGGTTGGTAGACGTAGTCTTTTTCTTCGAAGTATCCGACAGACAGAGTGTACCATATTCGTAGATTTCCTCTCCTTCTATGGAAGAATCGTTCTCTTCTTCTCTGGCAGATGTAGCAGAAGAGGAAAAAAGCGATACCTGAGGCAATGCTTCGGAAAGAAGTCCGGATACCGTTCCACGCTGATTGGCTTTTCCCCAGATGATAAGATTTTTACAGGCACGTGTAAATGCTACGTAAAGCAGATTCAGGTTGTCTACCCAAAGCTGCAAACGTTCTTCCCGGTAACTGTTCCGGTAAATGGATTCTGCCATATTTGCCGAATAGTTTACCGGAACAAGATCGAGTTCGTTGAAGGGAGGAAGATCGGTTTCATCACCTGTACCGGCTACCGAACACCAGATAAGATGATTGTTGGTTTCGTTCTCCATCTTCCAGTCACAGAATGGAATCAGTACCGTATGATATTCCAATCCCTTTGATTTGTGGATAGAAAGAATACGGATACCGTCAATTTCTCCGGAAGGAATGGTCTTCTCATGCAATTTTTCATCCCAATGCGCAATAAATGCTGTCAGTTCAGATGAATTGTTCTGCAGATAATCGGTTACCGCATCGTAGAAAGCACAGAGATAAGCTCCCTGATTTTTTATCTCTTGCAAATTAAAAAGGAGGAAGAGTTTCTCCAGCAGTTCGTAAAGAGGCATAAGTCGTAACACAGCGATTTGCAACATAAATCCTGCCGGAAGATAATCTTCAATCCGGTTAAGTAGGACAGTATTCAGGTCGACTGATTTATGCAATACTTCCTGCTGATAGGATACCGCCAGACGCGCTTGAGCAATACGGTCGTCGGGAGTAACGAGATAGCGCAAGGCATCAATCATCATGCATACAGCAAGTGAGGCATCCAGACGAAAGGCTTCGTCGGATACAATACGATACGGAGTATATTTATCAAAATAATCGGCTACAGCTGGAATAGCTTTGTTCTTTCGCACCAGAATGGCAATATCGTTTACTTGCACCCCTTGTCCTACCAATGTGTCCACTTCACGGGCCAGTTCTTCCAACATACGGTCTGTATAAGGATGCTCCTTGCTATCAGCCAGAAAACTGATTTTGATGTATCCTTCTTCGGTCTTCTTGGCAGTTTGCTGGCAGACATCGCTATACGCATTCATCAGTTGGGTACAAGGCTCTCCCGATTCTTCTTCATAGCGGTCGTTCAGCACCTGGCAGGCTGCTGTAAATAATTCATTATTAAAACGGATGATGTTGGCTTCGCTACGCCAATTGGTAGCAAGTGTACATTCCTGGGTACGAAAAGCCGGGTCTTTATCCAAATTCGCCAAGATACGCCAGTCACCGCTTCGCCAACGATAAATACTCTGTTTGATATCGCCCACAATCAAACTCCCCTCCTTCTTCGACAAACTTTCCTGTAAAAGCAGACGGAAGTTTTCCCATTGCATACGTGAAGTATCCTGAAACTCATCAATCATCACCGTATCGATAGTGGTTCCTATTTTTTCGTATACAAACGAAGCATCTCCTTCCCGAATCAGGCTATGCAACAGATTGTTGGTATCCGAGAGCAAAAAACGATTGTGTTCCTGATTCTGCAAGCGTACTTCATCGTCGATATGAGCCAGCAGACGAAGATTATTGAGATGGCGGAGCGAAAGATCACAGGAATTGACTATCAGATTGTTTCGTACACGGAACTTTTCCGCTTCCCCCAATAAGGGAATCAGTTCATTCGCAGCAAGTGAACGGATAGTATCCCGATAAGAAGATGTTTTGGTTGTCCAGTTATCCTCACTTTCAAGACATTTTTCTACCGTAGCATTGCGAATATCATTCGCCAGATATCCGTTCGAAAGCTTGTTAAAGTAACTTCCTATCCCTCTCGAACCATTCTTCAGATCGGCCGGACTCAGGCCGTTTGCTTCCAGCAAACCAATGAACTGTTCGCTGAATCCTTTCATCTGTTCTAATGCCTCTTCGCGAAGGTCCTGCAACTGCTTGCGATAATGAGGAATGAACTGAGGATCAGCCAATTTTTTACGGAGTCCTTTTCCTTTCTCCAGGTATTCTTCATCGAAGATGTTTCGACCAAAGTTCTTGATTTCTCCCGACACATTCCAGCGCTTGTCATCGGCTATTCGCTCTTCAATATACTCCAACAGCCAATACAATACCGGTGAACGGCGATCCAACTTTTCGATAAGGGTATCTACCGCATCACTCAGCACTTCCGCATTATTCAGTTCTACCGAAAGATTGGCACCCAACTCCAGTTCGCGAGCCAGATTATGCATAACCGACTGGAAAAAAGAGTCGATGGTTTCGATACGGAAGCGACTATAATCGTGAATAATATAATGCAAGGCTTCATCTGCCGCCTGTCTCACTTCAGCTTCAGTCTTCGAAGTACGGCGAACGATTTCCTGCAAATAATTATCCGAACCTTTGTCTTTTGTAGCAATACCATACAGCTGACTTAAAATACGGTCTTTCATTTCCGTAGTAGCTTTGTTGGTAAAGGTTACGGCCAATATTTTGCGATACGCGTGAGGATCTTGTATAAGTTGGATAATGAATTGTATAGCCAGCGTAAAGGTCTTTCCAGAACCTGCCGAGGCCTTATAAACTAATAATCGGGGATCTTGCTCCATATCTTTCTGTGTAAATTAGCTGAACACAAAGATAAGAAACCTTCGGGAATATATACAGACTTCCCTTCAAACAATTAGCAGAATAAGTGCAGCAAGAAGTAGTATGACCAGTAAAATAACGCCGAGAAAAGTCAATGTAAAACGGAAGAAATGCTTCCTTTCTGCAGACTCCCGGATTTGAGTCTGATGTATAATTTCCGATAAATCTTCGGAAGTGATATCAGGTAAAGGCGAGGCTTCTTTTACCGACAGCAGACGTTGGTGTGTGGCATGCAAGCGCTCCTTGCTTACCTTACGGAGTTCACGGTTTTCTTTGTCCCGACGAAGCATATCATTGATACAGCCTAAGGTTCCCATTGTAAAAAGAGTGTAAGGTTATTTCTTAAAGATAAGCAATAAATAAAGGCACTCCAAACTACAGTCGTTAAAATATCTTGGCCTGTAATCACAGCTATACTTCTTCGGGGCTTATCAAAACCTGTATATAGCCCAAAAGAATATTACTTTTCGAGCATGTGCAATGCTTTACAAAGCTGATCAGGACACGAAGTAGGGCGACCTCCGCAACGGATTCCCTCCAGGCGACTGATCACTGCTTCTACCGGCATTCCTTTTACCAAAGCACTGATGCCTTGCAGATTGCCATTACATCCTCCAATGAAATGTACCTCCTGCACTATACCATTCTCTACTTCTACTTCGATCAGTTTACTGCATGTACCTTGTGTAGTATAATTAATTTTCATATCAATCAAAATAAAGAGTATAAAATAAAAGGAACTGTAGCAAAACAAAAGCAACAAGTCACTTGTCCTGATACAGTTCCTTCTTTGTCTTATTATCGTTCAGACACGGAAGAATTATTCTTCTTCCGGTTTCATATTTGTATATACAGTCTGTACGTCATCGAACTCTTCCAGACGTTCAATCATCTTGTCGATAGTTTCACGCTGTTCCGGAGTTACTTCTTTCAAATCGTTTGGTATATATGTAAAGTCACCACCTACATCTTCAAATCCGCATTCTTCCAAATGTTTCTGAATAGCAGCATAACTCTTAGGATCACCATAGATAGTAATTGTTCCTTCTTCCGGATCTTCATCAAACTCATCTTCGACATTATAGTCAATCAGGTCGAGAATCAGTTCTTCCATATCCATGCCATCCTTCTTCTTAAAGGTAAATACACATTTATGGTCGAACAAGAATGCCAATGATCCTGTAGTACCCAAGTTACCACCAAATTTATTAAATACAGAACGAACGTCTGCTACAGTACGTGTAGTATTGTCTGTCAAAGTATCTACAAATACGGCTACTCCATGAGGACCATATCCTTCGTATGTCATACCTTTGTAGTCGCTCTGGTCTTTACCCATTGCGTTTTTGATAGCACGTTCGATATTATCCTTCGGCATGTTTTCACGCTTACAAGTAGCGATTACCGAACGCAATGTCGGGTTGTTTTCCGGTTCCGGACCGCCAGCTTTTACTGCAATAGCGATTTGTTTACCCAGACGTGTAAAGGTCTTAGCCATGTGACCCCATCTTTTCAGCTTTGTAGCTTTTCTATATTCAAATGCTCTTCCCATTGGATAGTATATTTTAGTTTATTTTTTAATGAATTTTCTTGTCTTTATTCTTTTCCAGCTTTCTACATTTAAAGAAAGCCAGACAAGCGATAGTTACGCATACTAATCCACCGGCTATTGCCAGAATATTCTTCCAGGTTTCATTGGCAGAAAAATTATACAACACTCTGCCCGCCTGTATTGTCAGAAGAAAGAACAGTACAAAAGCAGCTGTATATTTCCTTTTCTCCTTGATGTGATAGTCCGGTTTGATTTCGGTATGCATAAAGTTTTTCTTTTTTATCGCAAAACAGCTCCCAGCTTATTCTGCAAGTTGGCAATAAGTTTCTGCATTACCTTGTCAATCTGCTTATCATTCAAGGTTGCATTCTCATCCTGAAGCATAAAGCTTACAGCATAACTCTTCTTGCCCGCTTCCAGATTCTTGCCTTCGTATACATCGAACAATTCTACGCTCTTCAATAATTTCTTATCTGTTTCGTAAGCAATCTTTTCGATTTCGGCAAACTGTACACCTTTGTCTATCAGCAGAGCGAGGTCGCGTTTTACAGCCGGGAACTTCGATATTTCGCGGAAAGAAACCGTATTGCCCTTGATAGCTTTCATCAGTTCCTTCCAGTTCAAATCGGCATAATAGACTTCGTTATCAATATCGAATGCCTTCTGAATCTTCTTGCAAACTATACCGAAAGTAGCCAGCAACTTACCGCCACGGGTATGTACTGAAATAGCTACTGAATAAATATCATCAGTCAAGTTTCCAAATACCAGTCCTCCGAAGTTTACACCCAAACGACGGAAGATATTCAGCACATGAGCCTTCAGTTCATACACAGACATGTTTTCATCGGCATGTGCCCATGAATTGCTTACACGTTTACCGGTCATCCACAAGCCTAAATGCAACTCTTCTGAGTAAGCAGCCAGAATCTTTTCAGGATTTTTCTTCTCTGCATTGAAGTGATAGCAGTTACCGAATTCAAAGAACTTCAGGTCGGCATTCTTACGGTTGGCATTGTGCTGGATGCTTTCCAAACCACCAAAGAGCAGTGTGGCACGCATTACATTCAAGTCGTTGCTCAACGGGTTCATCAGACGAACCAGATTTTCCGGCTTGTAAGTTTCCAGTCCTTCATAATAAGCAGCAGCAGTAAGAGAGTTGTTCAGAATTTCATTGAAACCACAACCTACCAACTGTTCTGACACCAGATTCTGAAGTTTTACCGACTTGTCTACATCGCCTTTTACGCTCAGACTCGATTTTACAGAAGTAGGAATCTCTACATTATTATAACCGTAAATACGGAGAATATCTTCTACCACATCGCACGGGCGCTGTACATCCACACGATAAGGAGGAACAAGCAGAGACAAACCTGTTTCTGTTTCTTCCGCAATCTTCATCTCCAGGCTGGTTACGATGCTTTTTACAGTTTCCTTCGGAATTTCCTTACCAATCAGAGAGTTGATGTAAGCATATTCCAAATCTACCTTAAAGTCAGCAATCGGAGTCGGATATACATCCTTGATTTCCGAAGCGATTTCTCCTCCGGCAAGTTCTTTCACCAGCAAAGCAGCCTCTTTTAATGCATAAATAGTACCGTTCGGATCTACACCACGTTCGAAACGGAAAGACGAGTCAGTACTCAATCCATGACGACGCGCAGTCTTACGCACCCAAGTAGGATGGAAATAAGCACTTTCAAGGAATACATCCTTGGTTGTTTCTGTAGTACCGGAATCCAGTCCACCAAATACACCGGCAATACACATCGGCTCTTCGGTATTGCAAATCATCAGGTCGCGTTCCGAAAGTGTACGCTCTACTTCGTCTAAAGTCACAAACTTGGTACCTTCTGCACAAGTCTTCACTACAATCTTGCCGCCTTTAATCTTGTCGGCATCGAAGCAGTGCATAGGCTGTCCGTAAGCATGAAGGATATAGTTGGTAATATCCACAATGTTGTTGATAGGACGTACACCGATAAGACGGAGTTTGTTCTGCAACCATTCAGGACTTTCCTTTACGGTTACGTTCTTGATGGATACACCTGCATAGCGCGGACATGCTTCTGCATTTTCCACTACTACATCAATATCCATGTCATGGTTATCTACCTTGAAAGCTTCTACAGACGGACGTTTCAAAGTAGCCTGATGACCATTCTGAATCAACCATGCATAAAGGTCGCGAGCTACACCATAGTGAGAACAAGCATCTGCACGGTTGGGAGTGATGTCTACTTCCAGTACATAGTCGCTCTTGATGTTATAATAGTCTTTTGCCAAAGTACCGGGAACCACGTCGTTCGGTAACACAATGATACCTTCGTGACTTGTACCAATACCAATTTCATCTTCAGCACAAATCATACCGTTCGATTCTACTCCGCGAAGCTTTGATTTTTTAATGGTAAAACATTCATCGCCATCGTAGAGCTTTGTTCCCAGCGTAGCTACTACTACTTTCTGTCCGGCAGCTACATTGGCTGCACCACACACAATCTGTACAGGTTCTCCCTGACCCAGATTTACAGTAGTAATATGCATATGGTCGGAATTAGGATGCGGTTCGCAAGTCAGGACCTCACCTATTACGAGGCCTTCCAATCCTCCTTTTATTGATTGAACTTCTTCTACTCCACCTGTCTCCAGTCCGATGGAGGTCAGTGCGGCTGCCACTTCATCAGGTGTCAAATTAAAATCTACATACTCTTTCAGCCAGTTATAAGAGATATTCATATATATATCATTTTTTATAGTTCGCAGAATGTTGCGCAAATTTAATATAAATATTTGGGATAAAAGAGAAAGGCGAAAATTATTTGCTTCTACTGTATAATGAAAGCATTATCGTTTTTTTGATTCTTCTGCTATATTTGTACCTTATACAATGTCCTTTATCGGGCATTACAAACTTCAGAGAGGATATAATCTTAAAGCCAGTGACATTTATTCTTTTCGCTTTCGGAAATTCATTGGTGACATTCCCGTTTTTCGAAGAAAAAATTTACCAAAAACAGATTGGTCAGAGAAGCCTAACACATCAGCTATTTCCTGTACATCCATATCGGTACACTCCAACATTTTACGTGCATCGGCACAAAGTAATTCTGATATATGAAAACAAACTGTATGACCTGTTATTCGCTTGACGACTCTTGACAAATAGGTTGTCGAGACATTTAATTTATCCGCATAAAAAGAAATGGTATGATAATCACGATAATGATGTACCAGCAACTTTTTAAAATTCCGGAAAATCTCACTAGAGCGTTTCACATAACCAGATGTATCACGGTTCTTTTTATACAATGTATCTGCTATTTGCAGAAGCAGAAAACAGAACAGGTGGCGAAGACTACCGTCTTGGTATAAATGCATAATTTCCAGTTGTGGAGAAAGCAAAGACATCACCTGACTCAAGTATTTGACTCTTTCCGCATCAAGTGAAAATATAGGAAGCTGATAATTGCCAATATACAGTGATACTTGATTGTATAACAATTGTCCGGCAGACAAAGTATCAAAGTAGTCAGGGACAATATAAAGGCAAGAGCAGAAAAAGTCTGTGCTTCTTTTGGATAAAACCCCTCGAACACTTGGCGTCAGAACTAATAAATCATTAGCAGAAAGTGTATAACGATGATAGATATCAGAAACAGAAGCTGTTCCGTTTGTGACGAGTAAAAAAAAGAAACCTTTCTCCATTACGATATCACCAAAATCCATAAAGGAGCCTTTAACATGCCGATAACATGAATCTGTACATTTCAAACCCAAAGAATCTGCAATTTCTGTAAATAGGATATCCATAAGCTCAATTTTATATACAAAAATATATTTTTGTTTCGTTTTTGACTAACATAGGTTATCTTTTTCCAAACTCAAAATGAAAAATAACTTGAACTTTGCATCAACTTAATTCAAAAGAATAGCTTATGAACAAATACACTATCAGACGTTATCTGCTTTTTATTATCTCGCTTTTTATCAATGCATTTGGTATTGCCTTTATCACCAAGGCATTTTTAGGAACATCTCCCATCACCAGTGTTACTTATGTTCTGAGTATGTTTACTCCTTTCACTATGGGAATATGGACCATTCTGCTAAATCTGTTATTTGTCATACTTGAGCTTTTTTTTATGACACGCAAGGATTTGAAATCCGACTGGAAAATGTATCTACTTCAGATTCCCATAGCATGTTGCTTTGGATTGTTTATTGATTTTTCCATGTTTATGCTCTCCTGGCTTAATCCGTCAACCTATATCACTCAAATAATCGGACTTATAGTTGGCTGTATAATTTTAGCCATCGGAATAGCTTTGGAAGTAAAAGCCAATGTAGCTATGATGGCTGGAGAATATCTTGTAAATGTCATTACTCGTCGGTTTCATAAAGAATTTGGATATGTGAAGCTAGGACTGGATGTAACCTTGCTTCTGACAGCTTGTATCCTATCACTCCTCTTTATGTCTGGAATACATGGTGTGCGGGAAGGTACAGTTGTCGCAGCATTGGCCGTTGGTCCTATCGTACATTTTATAAGTCCATATTATCATATATTCGATCGATGGATAACTTATCCTACTCAGCAAATAGAACAGACATCACGATCCGGCAAAAATATTGTCATCACCATTGCCCGAGAATTCGGAAGTGGAGGACATTTATTGGGCGAAATGCTGTCCAAAGAGCTTGGTATACATCTATACGACAAAGAATTTATCAATATGGCAGCAAAGGAAAGTGGTATAGACGAGCAATATATCATAAAAAACGAACAATCGATTCCTTCTTTTTGGTTGAAATGTATTCTCTCAAAAAACAGCGAACGTCCATTGGAAGATAGCCTTTCCGCTGATGATGTACTATTTTTGGCAGAAAGTCGCATAGTACAGAAACTAGCCGCAAAGGAATCTTGTATTATTATTGGCAGATGTGCTGATTTCGTATTGAAGGACTATCCGAACATTATAAAAATATTCTGTTATTCAGATTTCCAAAGCGCACTTAGCCGCTGTGTCACCCAATATGGTATTGCCCGAGAACAGGCAGAAGAAGCAATTCATCGGATCAATCGCAACCGCATCCATCATTATGAATATTACACAGGCAAGAAATGGGGCGATCCGCACCATTACAACTTAATGCTCAATACAGGAAGCATTAAACTTGAAACTGCCTGCAGACTGATTGGCGAAATTTACCGCGATATGAACAAATGATTTCTCAAAACTATTACAATATCCATAAGAAGTTTTTTATCAAAATGATATTACTTCATATTTTACTTTAAGTTTGGATACAGCAGATTATATATAATCAAAATGTCAATTTACCCCCTGTAAAAACCGCTTTATTTGTATCGGAATACAGCAATGCTCAAAAAACAAGGCTTTTTCAAGCTTAGGGAATATCCAAAAAGAAAGAGATTTTGCTAAAATAGCAGTCTTTTCTATTTGATATTGTAGTATAATATTTCTATATATCCATTTTAAAGATATTCTTGATACATTTTCACACTTTTAAAAAGAGGTGATTTTTCATCCGAAAACGTCTTTTTACAGATTAAAATCTCTATGAATTCGTGTTTTAAGTCCTCTTTTTTACATGATTAGTACCGAAAGCAAACGCGACTAGTAGCGTAAGCCTACGATACAAGTCGCATCGGGCATCGATACTTGTATCGGAAGGCGATGTGACGAGGTAAAAAAGAGGGATATATAGCGTCCTTTTTCATGCTGTAAAGCATAAAATAAAGTTGTTTTACCAGCCTTTGAAGCCAATTATTTCCATCAAACCCACCCTTTCTTTTCAAAATACGAGTTAGCCCAAATGTTGAAACCGGCGAATTATGACAATTAAATAAAGAATTTTCAAACAAAATGATAAATCATATACTCCTCTTTTTATACAACGTACCCCTCTAAAACAAGAAAGCCCTACCGGTACATAACCGGCAAGGCTTTTTATGGAGAAAAAATTTAATCATCAGAACGGAACCTCGGGGATGGGTCCGCCAAACGGATTTTCCTGAGGAATCATATCTACCGGAGGAGGAGGCACACTGCCCTGTCCGCCTCCACTGTTCATCTTGGAGCGGAGTACCGGAGCTGCTGCGTTTTCTCCGGGCATCGGCACAATCATCTCGTCGTCCGGATTCTGGAAACGTGCATATTCTCCGCGGAAGCGCAGCAACACATCGCCCACCGCACCGTTACGGTGCTTGGCTATGATAATCTCGGCCATACCGCGTAAATCGTTTCCACGTTCGTCGGTATATATCTTGTAGTATTCCGGGCGGTGAATGAAGCATACCATATCGGCATCCTGCTCGATGGCTCCCGATTCACGAAGGTCGCTCAGCTGCGGACGTTTTCCGTCTATACCTTCACGGTTTTCTACACCACGGTTCAACTGACTCAGAGCAATAATCGGAATGTTCAACTCCTTGGCAAGTCCTTTCAACGAACGCGAAATGGTGCTGACTTCTTCCTGACGGCTACCGAAAGACATTCCGCTGGCATTCATCAGCTGGAGGTAGTCGATGATGATAATCTTCACCCCATGTTCGCGCACCAGACGGCGTGCCTTTGTACGAAGTTCGAACACGGAAAGAGAAGGCGTATCGTCGACGTACAACGGTGCGTCGTACAATTCCTTTATCTTATAGTCGAGCTGTCCCCACTCGTAAGGTGCAAGCTGTCCGCTCTTGATTTTTTCGCCCGGGATTTCGCAAACGTTTACTATCAGACGGTTGACCAGCTGCACGTTGCTCATTTCAAGCGAGAACAGAGCTACGGGCACCTGATTGTTGACCGCCATATTCTTGGCCATGGAAAGAACGAAAGCCGTCTTACCCATCGCCGGACGTGCCGCGATAATGATAAGATCGGAGTTCTGCCAGCCGGAAGTCATCTTATCCAGCTGATGGAAACCGCTGGACAATCCGCTCAAACCGTCGGTACGTGCTGCCGCTTTCTGAAGCATTTCATACGCCTCCTGGATGACAGGATTAATCTGCGTATAATCCTTCTTCATGTTCTGCTGGGAAATCTCGAAGAGCTTGCCTTCGGCTTCCTGCATCAGGTCGTCTACATCCTGCGTTTCGTCGAATGCCTTGGTCTGTATATTGCTGGTAAAGGAAATCAGTTCACGAGCCAGAAACTTTTGCGCGATGATACGGGCATGATACTCGATATGTGCCGACGATGCGACCTTTCCACTCAGCTGGGTTACATAGAAAGCACCTCCCACCTCGTCCAGATCGCCCCTAGTGCGGAGCTGTTCGGTTACGGTAAGAATATCGATAGGCTTCTGCTGGATAGCCAGGTCGGTAATGGCTGCATAAATCAGCTGATGGCGGTGTTCGTAAAAAGACTCCGGACGGAGTATCTCACTCACCAGCGAATAGGCGTCTTTCTCAATCATCAATGCACCCAGCACCGCTTCTTCCAGTTCGGGAGCCTGCGGCTGGAGATGCCCATATTCGTCTACAGGCTTCGTTTTTGTAGCCTTTGGGACGCGTGTCGTTCTTCTCGTTTCTGCCATTTAGGGTATTTTTTATTAAATAGGGGCACAAAGATACATACTTTTACCAAAGTGAAGTAAAAAAGGCCACGATAAAATAAGCGCAAAGTATCACTTTCAGTATCGTTCCGAACAGGAATCCCAGAAGCGAACCGATACCCGATTTCAGGGCTACAGACAATCCTTTGTCTCCCAGCAGCTCTCCAATCATCGCTCCGAGAAATGGGCCGAGCAAAAGCCCGTAAGGCAGGAAAAACAGTCCGATGATGGATCCTGCAAAAGCACCCCAGCTTCCCCATTTGGTACCACCGCTGTATTTACTGCCCCACATCGGAATAAGATAATCGAGCAGAAGTGAGAGTGCAACCAGTCCCAGCCAGACGAGCAACTGGGAAGTAGAGAACTGAACCCGGTCGGTAAAATGCAATAACAACAAACCTACATACGAAACCGGAGGACCGGGCAAGGCCGGAAGCACACATCCCAGAAAGCCTGTCAGCAGACAGATTATACTTAATACAATTAAAATAATATCCATAATTTAAGTATTTCATTAAACGGTCGATACGCAAAGTTACAGAGAATTTTAAACACAAAAAAGAGTTAATTCAAAACTTTATCGTATATTTGAACAACCTAAAAATACTATAATTATGATTACATTTCCTAATGCAAAGATAAATCTCGGACTTCATATTGTAGAAAAACGTCCGGATGGTTACCACAATCTGGAAACAGTTTTCTATCCTATAAACCTGCAAGATGCACTCGAAGTAAAAGTGCTTGAAAATAGTGAACAGCCTTACAAACTTCATGTCAGCGGTACTGCCATTGAAGGTAATGCGGAAGACAATCTTGTCGTGAAAGCCTATCAGATGCTGAAGGCCGACTTTCCGATGCCGCCGATAGATATTCATCTGTTCAAACACATCCCTACCGGTGCCGGTTTAGGGGGTGGCTCGGCCGATTGTGCCTTCATGTTGAAATTGCTGAATGAAAAGTTCAATTTGAACCTGACCGCTGAAGCATTGGAAACATACGCAGCCCGACTGGGTGCCGATTGTGCTTTCTTTGTCCGTAATACTCCTGTTTTTGCATCGGGTATCGGAAATGTATTCGAACCCATTGACCTTTCCTTGAAAGGATATCACATCGTGCTTATAAAACCGGATATCCATGTGTCTACGAAAGATGCCTATGCAGGTGTTACTCCAAAACGTCCGGAGGTTTCGCTGAAAGAGGTAATCCGTCAGCCTTTGGAAACATGGAAAGAATGTCTGAAAAACGATTTTGAAAGTAGCATCTTCACACGTTTTCCGGAGATTGCAGCCATCAAGGATAAACTCTATGACCTGGGGG
This sequence comes from Phocaeicola acetigenes, assembly GCF_027529745.1. Lineage (NCBI taxonomy): Bacteria > Pseudomonadati > Bacteroidota > Bacteroidia > Bacteroidales > Bacteroidaceae > Phocaeicola > Phocaeicola acetigenes. The sequence continues at coordinate 231,759 of NZ_JAPZVM010000001.1, read as the reverse complement.
CTGTGTATGCTGCCATGAGCGGTTCCGGCTCTGCCGTATATGGTATTTTCAAGAACCCGATAGAAAACGTAGACGAAAAATTCGGAGGTTGCTTCTGTCGTCAGCGCGAATTGTAATCACAATGGAGTGTACTGATAAAATCCATTTCTTTGCGACAGATGTGTTGCCTGCCCCACCCGAAGAATTCACTTATCCGTTTCATTATACCCCTCACCCTCTCACCGAACTTGCCGCACAAGAGGTAGAACGCTATTTGGAAACACAGTCCGAATGGCAGGAAGAACTGAAAAAAGGGAAAATGTTCGGGGTACTGATAGTCCGTACCCCTGAAGGCAGAACGGGATATTTGGCGGCTTTTTCGGGTAATCTGGCAGGACGGAATCTGCATGATTTCTTTGTGCCTCCGGTGTACGATTTGCTATGTCCGGACGGAGTTTTCCGAAAAGGCGAGCAGCGTATTTCGGATATCAACGCACGTATCCGGCAGATGGAAGCAAGTGATGAATATCGAATCTGCCGCCGGCAAGTGGAAGAAGTGCAGGCATCTGCCACCGCACAACTTGCTGCTGCCAAACAAGCCTTGAAAGAGGCAAAGGCCATCCGACAGGCAAAACGGAATACTGTACTTGATGAAGCGGAACTGGAAGCGCTGGTCCGGGAAAGCCAGTTCCAGAAAGCAGAGTTAAAACGCCTGGAAAGACGATTGAGGCAGGAAGTAGAGGAAAAGACAAGGGCTCTGAACAATATTGAACAAACGATAGCAGCATTGAAGGAAGAACGCAAGAAATCTTCGGCTGAGCTTCAACGCTGGATATTCGGGCAGTTTCAGATGCTGAATGCAAATGGGGAGAAAAAAGATTTGTGTGAAATTTTTAAAGATACCCCACAGGGTACACCTCCCGCCGGTGCAGGAGAATGTGCCTTACCCAAGCTCTTGCAATATGCTTACCAGAACCACTTGTATCCGCTTGCTATGGGAGAATTCTGGTGGGGTATGTCACCCAAAGACGAGATACGGCATCACGGACATTTCTATCCTTCGTGTAAAGGAAAATGCGAACCGATACTGAAGCACATGTTAGTAGGACTGAAGGTGGAAAAGAATCCACTCGACGAGAATATACATAGCCAGACTCCACTGGATATTGTGTATGAGGATGAATGGATAGTTATGGTAAACAAGCCTGCCGGCATGCTTTCTGTTCCGGGCAAGAATGATTTGAACTCCGTCAGCCAGCGGTTAAACGAATATCTTCCCCATGCTACCGGTCCGCTCATTGTGCATCGGCTCGATATGGCTACATCGGGATTGCTGCTCGCGGCTAAAAGCAAGGAAATACACCAGCAATTGCAGGCTTTATTTGAGACACGTAATATCCACAAACGATATACAGCCATACTGGACGGTATACTTCCTCTTGATGAGGGCGTAATTGATTTACCTCTTTGTCTGAATCCATTGGACCGCCCCCGGCAGATGGTAGATTATACGTATGGGAAGCCTGCCATCACACGGTATAAGGTAAACAAGAGAGAAAACGGGAAAACTTACGTTGATTTCTTTCCACAAACCGGACGTACCCATCAGTTACGGGTACATTCGGCACATCCTCTGGGCTTGAATTGCCCGATTACCGGGGACGAACTGTATGGACGAAAATCGACGAGATTGTATCTGCATGCGGCCGAATTATCGTTCGTACACCCTGTGACGGGTAAACTTCTTACCATTCAGAAAGAAGCAGATTTCCCTCCTTTTCCGTCCGGTGATCTTTCATCCCAATTGCCATAAAAAAATCCTGATAGTGTAACAGAGCATTACGCTATCAGGATTTTTATCATTCTATCCCATTACCTTCTCATGATACGTCTGAAATCGTCTACAATCTGACGTCCCATATTGACTCGGGTACTATCCACTTTACGGATTTCTACCGGAGTAACAGCATCCTTGTACTTGGCTTTTCCTATCTTGAATTTCATTTTATCCATGTTTCCGGTAATGGTCACTCCGGCCTTGAATGGGAGCGGAGATTTCAATATCGATATATGATAATTAAAGTTCATATCAAGATCTTGTGTACCTCCTACGGCCGCCTTATACCGGTCTATTTGTACAAGGAAAGGATATACGGTAACGTATCCGTCTTTTACCGTAATATTTACAGCAATGCTATCGAATACATTCTTTTCCTTATTCTTGAACATCAGTTTTTTGGAAATCTCGGTAAATGTTTCTCCATCCATCAGTACAAGACTATCTCCCTTGATATGAATAGCGGAACGGAGACTCGGAATCCTGACATTTAAGTTTGAATCGAGTACGGTTTCGGCCGCCGCATCAAAATCGACAACTCCCTTGAAGGAACGGAGCATCGGCACAATGGTATCCAAAGAAGGAACAAAATCGACCAGTTTGCTGACGTCCACATCGCGCAATTTAAAGTCGAATCCGGCATATCCTCTTTTCTTTTCTTTGGCACGATATACCAAGGTTGCATTCATCTGGGCATCCATCCCGCGCATGCTGACTTCCTTCAGATGGACAGCCTGATTACGAATATCGATATCGCCCTGTACATTTTCGAATACCATGCTATCGTATTTTACTTTATCAAGCTTCACATCCAGTTCAAAATCGATATTTTTAGGAATCACAAATAACTGAATGTTGGAGTCTACAGTATCATTTTCTACCTGAAGCGTATCTTCCGGGAAATTTAATGAATTGATGAGCTGGTTACAATCCAGATTTCGCGATGCTATACTCAATTTGGCATGTATGGTTTTATTCTTTTTCAACGATTCATACAAATTGTATACAGCCCCACTTGCCGTCAGATTCGAGCGTCCTATACGCATATTAGCCTTACGCAACGTAATCGCCCTATCACCGACTGTAACCGCGGTTTTACGCATCCGGATAGGCAAAGCAAACTCCGGTGTGGATACAAACAAACGGTTGAATCCGATAATTCCTTTCGGTGCCCAAAGTGAATCGCGGAGTTTCTCGGCTTTAATGGCAAATCCTGCCTTGTCCATTCCCATCTTCATGGCTCCCAAGCGGCAGAATAAAGTATCAGACTCCAAATTAAGTCCTATTTTAGGCATGGCCGGATTCAATTCTCCGGGCTGTAAGCGAAGAGTAGACTTTGCTTTACGACAGAAAACCTTAATGGAATCTCCCATTACTGCTTTCAACTGGTTCATATCCAACTTACATTCCATATCCACAATGCGTGTGGTATCTTGCGGATTAGTCGATTTTACGGTGGCCGTCAGCTTTTTTAATTCAGAAGAAATATTGTTGGAATTCAAAACCATCTTTGTTACCTCGATACGTGCAGCCAGATTATCCTTTCCTATAAATGCAAGTTTTGCATCGCTGGTAAATTCAAAATTCCGGCTTGTATCACGCAAGGCGAGTCCCGTCATATTCAGTTTACCTCCAATCTTTATACGGCCCAAATCCTGACGAAGGATGGACGACAAACGACACTTCAGACGTAAGTCGGCATCGACTTTTCCTTCAATGGTAACTCCCTCCTGCAAAGGGAAAGTTTGAGCAAGGGCGGTCATATCGATGGTAGAACGGGTATTCAATGTAATATCCGGATCACCCAATAAATCCTGTATTTTTGCATCGGCAAGGATATCGGTGTGAGCTCCCTGAAAATGAAAAATCTTTAAATCGGCAAAAGAAGGAGTCTTTCGTGTCAAATCTACTGCCCCATAAAAATCAGCCGTCAGATTATCTATTCCATAGGGCAACTTGTCGTATTTGGCAGAAGCATCCTTTATCTGTGCCTTTATTGTAACCAAAGGAGTCTGCTCTTTGCCATAAAATCCTTTTATATCTCCTTCCAGCAAAACCTCTCCTTTCGCAGTCATTTCTTCCCGTTTCAAGACACTTTCCGGTATCATATCAAACACTGTCTTTAAAGAAGGAGCATGCAGGCCATAATGTACATTTACATCAATTGCCTTCTGAACCGTATCCCTTTTCAACGTACCCGATAAATCGAGTGCGACTCCATTTACGGTCAATCCTGCTTTTTTTACCGTCAAAGTACGGATGGCTCTATTCAATTCAAGATCTGCCTGAAGCTTAGTAGCGACTTTATTGACCAGCAACTGCCCGTCTTGCCAGAATAAGATATTGTCGTTGCTAAACTCCATGTCCAAAGCTGAATAACCTTTTTTTAAGGAAGCACTCAACTTGAGATTCGCATTGGTCAGACGAGTATAAACACGTGTATCACGATCGTCGAAGATTACATTAGCTTGTTTCAGAGAAATACGTCTGATATTAATTTCATCGGCTATCGGTCCGGACGATTTGGATAGCGTATCGGCTGAGACTGTAGTAGTATCACTCTTCATGATATCCCAATTCACAATGCCATCTTTCCCTTTATAAGCATATATTGAAGCGCCTTTCAATCCCAGATAATGCAGGTTTATCTTATTATTCAACAAATAATCAATCGGTTTTACTACCACTACACACTTGTCGAAGGTTATCAAAGAGTCTGTCTTTTGCCAAAGTGTATCTCGTATGCTCTTAGACACTAATGTCCCCTCCGTAAGTTTTAGTCCGAAACGCGGGAAAGTAGAAAAAAATGTAAGCTCTACCCTCTTCATATCCAACTTGGCATTCAGAGTCTGATTGGCAGTACGCAATACGATTGGAGTCAGTTTTTCCGGAGTGAAAAACCAATTCACAGCTACCGTAATAAGTAGCACGATAACAAGCAGTAATGTTCCTAAAGAAATACTGGTTACCTTGACTATCTTTTTCATTCTTTTGTTCATATTCTTTACTTTACTTAAACGCTTATGCAAAGATAAAAAAAAGGCGAGTGCAGAGGCAAACAGAAAACCAAGTTTTCAAATTTGATCTATGCTAAGCCGACTCCTATCTTCTGAAAATATAGTGAAAGGCGAGTACAATATCAAGCCATAAACTTGCTTTTGAGCAAAGAAAATACTAAACTTCACCCTCTCATATCTAAAGATAACAATACAAAAAACATTTTTTATAAGTTAAATGTTTTACTTTGTAAATGAAACAATATAAACTTTATCTCACATGGACGAATTGACACTTACTACCCCTACCCTTCTGTTTTCGGCTGTATCTTTAATTCTATTGGCCTATACCAACCGTTTCCTTTCTTATGCACAACTGGTCCGGACTTTAAAGGAACAATATGTACAACAACATTCGGAGGTAACCGCGGCACAAATCGATAACTTACGTAAGCGCTTGTATCTGACAAGAGCCATGCAAGTTCTGGGCATATCCAGTTTGTTCTTTTGCGTGATATCCATGTTCCTTATTTATATTAATCTACACGAACTCTCTGTTTATATTTTCGGACTTGCCTTACTCCTGCTGATAGCATCCTTAGGTATATCCATATGGGAAATACACATATCTGTAAAAGCATTGGAAATACATTTGAAAGATATGGAAAAGTAAAAAGACAATCGACTTATGATGTGTTAATAATATAAATTGGATTCTATTTATACCTGTTTTTCAGAATAAATGCACATAAATACATCTTTTTATTATATATTTGTCTCAATAGCAAATATTATTTAAATAAACAATGATACAAATCATCCGATTGGACGGTATAGACAAAAAACTCTATCCACTGATAGGACCACTTGTTATGAATCCTGAAGTGTTGCGCTTCAACAATAATTATCCATTTAAAACAGGGGAACAATACAAATGGTATATTGCGGTATCACAGAAGGAGATTTTAGGATTTATTCCTGTGGAATACCGGAAACAGGAATGGATAATTAATAATTATTACGCCTGTCCGGACAAAGAAAATGAAATACTTTCAACATTAGTTAAAGCGGTAATCAAAGAATGGGAGCAGGAAAGTTCCATTTCTCTGTCTGCCGTAGTACAAACCAGACATTTGACAATATTTACGGAAGAAGATTTTGAAATAACTAAAAATTGGAAAATCTATTGCAAAATGAAAAAACAAATATGATTACTCATGTGAACGACAAGAAAAATGTATACGAATTAGCTCAAGAACGTTTAGATATCATCTTCAAGGAGTTCGATAACATCTATATATCCTTCTCCGGAGGAAAAGACAGTGGGGTTTTACTGAATCTTTGCTTGGATTATATGCGAAAACATCAAATTAAGCGTAAGATAGGTCTTTTCCATATGGATTATGAGGTACAATATAAAATGACTATCGAATATATAGACCGCATCATTGAACAAAATAAAGATTTACTGGAGGTGTATCGTGTTTGTCTGCCTTTCCGGGTTGCGACTTGTACTTCCATGTATCAGTCATTTTGGAGACCTTGGGAGGCAGAGAAAAAAGAGTTATGGGTACGCTCCATGCCCAAAGGAGCCATGACAATAAACGATTTTCCTGATTTTAATCCGCAATGGTGGGATTATGATTTCCAGCTATATTTTGCCCAATGGCTACATCGGAAAAAAGAAGCTACACGTACCTGTTGCCTTGTAGGTATACGAACGCAAGAAAGTTTCAACCGTTGGAGATGTATCTTTCAAAATCCGAAAACGATCTTGTATCATAAATATATATGGACCTGTAAACTACAGAACGATGTATACAATGCTTATCCCATCTATGATTGGAAAACGACAGATATTTGGGTAGCGAATGGAAAGTTTAAATGGGATTATAACAACCTTTATAATCTGTACTACAAAGCTGGAGTTAGTTTGGAAAGACAACGTGTAGCCAGTCCCTTTATCGGTGAAGCGATTGAAAGCTTGGCTTTATATAAAGCTATCGATCCGGATACATGGGGAAAAATGATTGGCCGTATTAATGGGGTAAATTTCTCAAGTATTTATGGAAGCACACATGCTATGGCTCGACAAAAAATCAAACTTCCCGAAGGTTATACATGGAAAAAATTCATGTATTTCCTTCTTTCTACATTACCAGAAAAAACAAGAAACGGATATTTAAGAAGACTTGATGTAAGTATTAGGTTCTGGAGAACAAAGGGAGGATGTTTGGATGATGAAGTTATCCAGAAGTTGATTGATGCGAAAATCCCCATTGAAGTCGGAGATAAAAGTAATTATCGTACACATAAACATCCTGTACGCATGGAGTATCAAGATGATATTGATATTCCGGAATTCAGAGAACTTCCATCTTATAAACGCATGTGTATCTGTATACTACGAAACGATCATGCATGTAAATATATGGGATTCTCACCCACGAAGGAAGAAATCAGCAGAAAAAACAGAATAATGGAAACATATAAAAATATATGGAGATAAAAGACGAATATAAGAGTCCGGTTTACAATGTACGAGCGATACCGGTAGACAAAGTGGTTGCCAATGATTATAACCCCAATGTAGTGGCTCCCCCAGAAATGAAACTACTTGAACTATCAATATGGGAAGATGGTTTTACAATGCCATGTGTTTGTTATTATGACAAAGAAAATGATAAATATATTTTAGTCGATGGGTTTCACAGATATACGGTATTGAAGACCTCACAACGAATTTATGAAAGGGAAAGAGGATTATTGCCGGTCGTAGTTATCGAAAAAGATTTATCAAACCGTATGGGATCTACTATTCGTCACAATCGGGCACGAGGTACACATAATATTGAATTAATGTCGCATATTGTGGCAGAATTAGATAAAGCCGGTATGTCCGACCAATGGATAATGAAACACATTGGTATGGATAGGGATGAATTACTCCGACTGAAACAAATATCCGGATTGGCTGAATTGTTTGCTGATAAGGATTTCAGTATACCTCAACCCAAACCACAATACATTGCATCTGAGTTGGAAGAATAACTACTCTTCCAACTTCTGCTTAATATGTTCCAACAAGATAAGGCAACCTTGCATTTTAGGATTGTCATGGCAAACTTTTGCCTGATCCAATAATCGAAGTACAGTTTCTTTTAAATTCGGAATGTAAGTTGCTTTATCTACCTGCATTGACTCTGGCAGGTTTTGAGCTTCGAACCAAGCTTGCAGTTCCTTGAATTCGTCTTTTGTATAAAAGTTCTTTTTATTTTCCATATAGCATTCAATTAAAATGGATATCCTACCGCGAAGTGGAATGCAAAATCTCTTTTAAAATTGGGAGACACAATCGGATAACGGTCTTTTCCTGTATACATCGGATTGATGGCTTTCATACCACCATCAAATCGTAAAATCAAAAAATCAAGATCAAAACGTATACCCAGACCGTAAGCAACAGCCAATTGTTTATAGAATTTGTTAAACCGGAACAATCCTTCTGTCTGAATACCCTGACTACGTATATTCCATATATTCCCTGCATCTACAAACAAAGCACCGTTCAGTTTCCAGAAAAGATAGGTGCGATACTCCAAATTTAAATCAAGTTTTATATCACCGGTATGATTGACATAATCAATACTATTTCCATCACCCCGATATGAGCCTGGACCTAACGAACGCACCCTCCATCCACGTACACTATTGGCTCCACCGGAAAAATAAAGTTTTTCGAACGGAAGACTCTTTGAGTTACCATATGGATAAGCAACTCCTACCCCTAAATGAAATACCAATGAATTCCGGTCATCTATCATAAAATTCTTGGCAAAATCAAAATCGGCCTTTACATATTGGGCAAAATCTATGTTTGCTAATTGAAAGGCTTCTCCTTCCTTAGGATGTTTATTAATTAATTTTGAGAAACCATATAACAGATTACCCGCTTCTTCGATATTGAAACGAATTGAATAAGAATTACGCTGTGAAGTTTTCAGCGATGTAGCCCCAGCACTGTTATAAGTATAAGTATATCCCAAACGTACGATAAACAAATCTTCATAACTATACCTTAATAAAGGGTTAACTTTATCCATGTTGTCTAAATATGCATCGAAAGCAGCCGATGTATAAGGCATGTAGATATAGTTGATGTCCAACAAATCAAAACGATGTGTTGCTTTCTGCCGTTTTGTCCATCGGTAACTCCATGATGCGGCGGCCAAAGTGCGTTCAAACTCCGGACGAATCTGCCAATTATATTTTACATTGACCTCAGAAGTAGCTTTAATACGCCGTTTGAAATCAGAAGACAAAAAAGGAAACATAAATTCAGGAAAATTCAAACTACTCTCCACCCCATACTCCATATAGTTACTGTTCGTATACCCTTCCAAACCAGTAACTGCTTCGTAAGCACCTCTCAACTTTATTGTAAAAGTTTCCGATCCTTTGAATAGATTACGATGAGTATAAGATACAGAAGCCGCAGCCCCCAAATCGCCAGCCGAGTTTGTTCCTTCTATCTCAAAAGACAACGATTTGTTTTTGTTCTTCGACAATGAAATATATGCATCCAGATAAGTCGAATCGTTTTGCATGATTTCTTCAAAGCGGATATTGGAATATTTCAATATATGTAATCTGCTTAAAGCCGAATAGGTATTCTGCACATCTCGGTTTCGATACAACTTACCGGTATTCAAATAATTATAATCTGTCAACACACGTGGACGTAAAAAAAGTTTATTCTTATAATATAAGTTTACTCCACCAGAACAGATTGAATCTAAACCTTTAAGTTCATTTTTTGACAATGTAGCAAAATCCGCGTCCAACAAATAGTGCACTTTACGAATTGTATATTGAGGATGTTTTTCCTGCTTATTTTTTTCTTTCGACTGAAAAGGTTGTAATTTCATTGTCAATCCGACTTTATATGTATTCAGCATAGTATCTGCCTGAAATACAATATAGTCTTTATTGAACCGAAAATATCCTCTATTTTGTAAAAGTTGAGTAATACGTTGACGTTCCTCATCAAGGCGATTTACATCAAAACGCATTCCAGGATAAAGTTGGCTTCGAGTAGAATCCGCCTCCAAATAATCCCGGACTTTTCCATCGAATATATCATATGTGATTTGGTCTACTATATAAGGTTCTCCCGAACGAATCATATAATAAACCTTGATTTTATTCCCATCAGTTTCTTCTTTTAAGTCGACCTGTGCTCCCATATATCCCATATTTTGTACGGCCTTTTGGATTTCAGCACGACTTTCTTCAGCAGCCTCTCTACTATATATTACCGGTGCTTCTCCTATTCTTTTAAGAAAACGGTTTACCCATTTGGTTGAATCTTTTCCCGAAGCACTGTACATATACATTGGAAATTTAAAAAGGCTGAACCATTTAGCATTAGGATGCTGACGGACATAAATATTCATTTGAGAAGGCTTTACTTCTTTATTGTCCGATTCTATCTTAAAATCATTAAGTAAATATTGATTTTCCGGAATAAATTTGCTGACAGAGCACCCTACACAAGAAAGAGAGAGCATAGAAATTGTAATATATCGACAGACAGTTTTCTTCATACCAATGTAGTAGTGTTATGCAAATTTATTTGCAAATATAGGGAATAATAAAAAAAACTTCTTAGCTTTGCTTCTAATATTTGTTATTTTCACGCGTTAACAAACATGCTCAGCAAAAATAAAATCAAGTATATCCGTTCTTTAGAACTTAAGAAAAATCGAAAAGAAGCACAAGCTTTTTTAGCAGAAGGACATAAACTCGTAGGCGATTTACTCGGCCATTTCCCATGTCTGTTAATTGTAGCAACCTCCCGATGGCTACAGAATCATGCTGAAATACAAGCAGAAGAAATTATAGAAGTAACAGAAGAGGAGTTAGCACGTGCCAGTCTGCTCAAAGCACCACAAGAGGTGCTGGGTGTATTCAAGCAGCCCCAATATTTATTCAACCCTAATATTGCCAAGGAACAACTTTGTCTGGCACTGGACGATGTACAAGACCCGGGAAATCTTGGGACGATTGTCCGCATTGCCGATTGGTTTGGTATCAAACATATTTTTTGTTCTACTGGTACAGCTGATATTTATAACCCCAAAACTGTACAAGCTACCATGGGAGCAATAGCACGTGTAAAACTACATTACTGCAATTTATCGGAAGTACTTGGCTCGTTGACCGATATTCCCGTATTCGGTACTTTTTTAGATGGTGAAAATATTTACACACAAGAATTGAGCAATCATGGAATCATCGTGATGGGAAATGAAGGTAAAGGGATTAGTCTAAACGTTTCACGGTTTGTCAACAGTAAACTGCTGATTCCTAATTTTCCACAAGGATGTGAAACCAGTGAGTCTCTGAATGTAGCTGTAGCTACGGCTATTACCTGCTCCGAATTCAGACGGCGTACCCTTAATCCTTAACTATAAAGAGAGACGAATCAGTCAATATGGATATAAACCTGATAACGCGTATCTGCAAATACGGAAGTCAATGACAGATATCCTCGGCAGATTCGTCCCTCTTTCATGCACAAAGGATATTGCTCCATCATCTTCTGATGCTTCTCCAGAGCAAGTCCGTCGGCTGTATAATGCTCTACAATATAACGTCCATGTGCGGAAGGATGCACATAGCGGTCGAAGATAATTCTTGATATCACTCCCATATTCATACGTAAATTTATCTCTACACAAGGGTGAATCAGATATTTATCATCTTCATTACAAATCATCATGTCTACCCCTAAATAACCTTTATAATCTTTACCTAATAATGTAAAGAGTGTTTCCTTCAGTTTTTGTTGCACAATCTGTAAAACAGATTGTGGAAGATATGCAGTCAGCCGCCTTTCTATCTCTTCATTCGAAAGCAAAAGATTTTCTTTATAATTCCCGTGCGTATCCGTTTCGAAAAGAGAATAACCGGCAAATGAAATTTCAGAATCTACATAAAACTCCATTGCAAAATCCACCACCTTATTATAATAAGGTTCTGCAACGATAGTCCCCTGTGTGCGAATAATCCGAGATATCCATCCTTCCACAGAATCACTCCAATTATCCAAAGACACATGAGCTAACCCCCTTCCGCTTCCCGACCAAGGTGCCTTCAACACCGTTTTCCCATTTTCTTTAATGAAAAATTTAACGTCTTCTATAGAATAACATAACTCCGATTTTCCACATGCATACGGTAAACTAGAAAAATGGGCCAAAATTTCCCGGCACCGTTGCCTGCCGGACAGATAACGAAGTCTTTTTAATTGTTCATCTGTAAGCAAAAATTTTTCTTCCACTCCGGCTCCTCTTAATGCATAAACCAGCGCAGGATTCCAGCCCCATGCTCTATATGGCATAGAATGGTACTCAGTACACCAATGCACATCAAGCATTATTCCCATTTCCCGACATTGTACTTCCAACTGATCGCCCCGTTGCAGTTTATCCGTTTTTACCCAACTTCCCTTTTCTGCTGCATACCATGCCGGAAGAGTTGACAAATCATTAGCCATCCGGATAATTTCGGATGTAGTTTTATAATAAGGTGTAAAGTTGGCTAAAGCCATATCATGGTCTGGATTAAACAAGTACAAATGTGCCATAATGTTTATCTGCTACGAAATTATACTGCAAATGTAAAACTATCTGTCATTATATGATTTCAGACAAATGATTTTTTATTCTTTTGCAGAACAGTTGGTCAACTTCTATGCAGAACTTAACCAACAACCTTCCAAAAGTACAAATAAAATACTGCCCTCTCTTTATAAAGACAACAAGTTCGTTTTAAGTTTTCCTGTATTTCTAACAAGATTCAATTAAATATTGCCAACTCCAGTTTGCAATATAACGAAGTATTCGTATATTTGCAACGAAGAAAAAGAAATTCATGGAAGCATTTTACAGAACACACAGTTACCTGATAGAACATACCAATGCTCCGGTACGCCGCGATTTGATGGATCAAATAGATTGGAGTCATCGGCTGATTGGTATAAAAGGCACTCGGGGAGTGGGGAAAACCACCTTTTTGTTACAGTATGCAAAAGAGAAGTTTGGATTGGACCGCTCTTGCCTGTTTGTCAACATGAACAATTTCTATTTCTCACAAGTGAGTTTGGTAGACTTTGCCGGAGAGTTTGTAAAACGTGGCGGCAAAGTATTGCTTATTGACCAAGTATTTAAATTGCCAGACTGGAGTCATGCACTTCGTACTTGCTACGAGCGCTACCCTCACCTTAAAATCGTATTCACCGGATCATCAGTGATGCGTCTGAAAGAAGAAAACCCCGAACTGAACGGTATTGTAAAATCTTACAATCTGCGTGGCTTTTCATTCCGAGAATTCCTCAATCTTCAGACAGGGAATCATTTTCCTTCTTATACGTTGGAAGAAATTCTGTCCAATCACGAACATATCGTCAAGACCATTCTTCCACACATCAATCCATTGAACTATTTTCAAGATTATATTCATCATGGATTCTATCCTTTTTTTCTTGAAAAAAGGAACTTTTCGGAAAATCTGCTCAAGACCATGAATATGATGATTGAAGTAGATATACTTTTAATAAAACAAATCGAACTGAAATATCTCTCGAAAATTAAAAAGTTACTATATTTGTTGGCAGTAGACGGTCCCGTTGCTCCTAATGTCAGCCAATTGGCTACAGACATACAGACATCGCGTGCCACTATCATGAATTACATGAAGTATCTGGCAGATGCCCGTCTCATCAACATGGTTTATCCGAAAGGTGAAGAGTTTCCTAAAAAGCCTTCTAAGATAATGATGCACAACACCAGTCTGATGTACAGCATCTATCCGGTAAAAGTAGAAGAGCAAGACGTATTGGAAACATTCTTTGTAAATACTTTCTGGAAAGATCATAAAGTAAACAAGGGCGATAAAGGCACATCTTTTTTAGTGGATGGCAATATTCAGTTCCGGGTTTGTGCAGAAAACAGCAAATTAAAGAACAATCCCAATGTATATTATGCCATGCACAAAATGGAATTGGGATACGGAAATCAAATCCCATTGTGGCTATTCGGTTTCCTCTATTAATATAGAAGACAGATTTTATTAACTAATATATAATTAGTAATTGTATGACTAAACAAAAAAAATTCATCACTTGTGATGGTAACCAAGCTGCAGCACATATTTCATATATGTTCTCAGAAGTTGCAGCTATCTATCCTATCACCCCATCTTCTACAATGGCTGAATATGTAGACGAATGGGCTGCTGCAGGCCGTAAGAACATCTTCGGCGAAACTGTTTTGGTTCAGGAAATGCAATCTGAAGGTGGTGCTGCCGGTGCAGTACACGGTTCTCTTCAGGCTGGTGCATTGACAACTACTTATACTGCTTCTCAGGGATTGTTGCTGATGATCCCTAACATGTACAAGATTGCAGGTGAATTCTTGCCTTGTGTATTCCATGTATCAGCTCGTACACTGGCTTCTCATGCTTTGTGTATCTTCGGCGACCATCAGGACGTTATGTCTGCACGTCAGACAGGTTTCGCTATGTTGTGCGAAGGTTCTGTACAGGAAGTTATGGATTTGGCTGGTGTAGCACACTTGTCTACTATCAAATCACGCGTTCCATTTATCAACTTCTTCGATGGTTTCCGTACTTCTCACGAAATCCAGAAGATCGAAATGTTGGAAAATGAAGACTTGGCTCCGCTGGTAGACCAGAAAGCTTTGGCTGAATTCCGTGAACGTGCATTGAGTCCTAACAAACCGGTAGCACGTGGTATGGCAGAAAACCCGGATCACTTCTTCCAGCACAGAGAATCTTGCAATCCTTTCTATGATGCAGTTCCTGCTATCGTAGAAGAATATATGAACGAAATCAACAAGATTACAGGACGTAACTACGGCTTGTTCAACTACTATGGTGCTGAAGACGCTGAACGCGTAATCATCGCTATGGGTTCTGTAACTGAAGCTGCTCGCGAAGCTATCGACCACTTGGTAGCAAACGGCGAAAAAGTCGGTTTGGTATCTGTACACTTGTATCGTCCGTTCTCAGCTAAACACTTCTTGGCTGCTGTTCCTAAGACTGTTAAACGTATCGCAGTTCTTGACCGTACTAAAGAACCGGGAGCAACAGGTGAACCTTTGTTCCTCGATGTAAAAGAATGTTTCTACGGACAGGAAAATGCTCCGGTTATCGTAGGCGGACGTTACGGATTGGGTTCAAAAGACACAACTCCGGCTCAGATCCTTTCTGTATTTGAAAACTTGGCATTACCAATGCCGAAAGATCACTTCACTGTAGGTATTGTGGATGATGTAACATTCACTTCACTGCCTCAGAAAGAAGAAATCGCTTTGGGTGGCGAAGGTATGTTCGAAGCTAAATTCTACGGTTTGGGTGCTGACGGTACTGTAGGTGCAAACAAGAACTCTGTCAAGATCATCGGTGACAACACTGATAAATACTGCCAGGCTTACTTCGCATACGACTCTAAGAAATCAGGTGGTTTCACTTGCTCTCACTTGCGTTTCGGTGATCATCCTATCCGTTCAACTTACTTGGTAAACACTCCGAACTTCGTAGCTTGCCACGTACAGGCTTATCTGCACATGTACGATGTAACTCGTGGTTTGCGTAAGAACGGTACTTTCCTGTTGAATACTATCTGGGAAGGTGAAGAACTGGCTAAGAACTTGCCAAACAAGGTTAAGAAATATTTCGCAGAAAACAACATCACTGTTTACTATATCAATGCAACTAAGATTGCTCAGGAAATTGGTTTGGGTAACCGTACCAACACTATCCTGCAGTCTGCATTCTTCCGTATCACAGGTGTAATTCCTGTTGATTTGGCTGTAGAACAGATGAAGAAATTCATCGTGAAGTCTTACGGTAAGAAGGGTGAAGACGTAGTCAACAAGAACTATGCTGCTGTAGACCGCGGTGGTGAATACAAACAATTGACTGTAGATCCAGCATGGGCTAACCTGGAAGTTGAAGCAGCTGCTGCAAACAACGATCCAGCATTCATCAACGAAGTAGTTCGTCCTATCAACGCTCAGGACGGTGACTTGTTGCCAGTATCTGCATTCAAGGGTATCGAAGACGGTACTTGGTATCAGGGTACAGCTAAATACGAAAAACGTGGTGTAGCTGCATTCGTTCCAGAATGGAATCCTGAAACTTGTATCCAGTGTAACAAGTGTGCATACGTTTGTCCTCACGCTGCTATCCGTCCATTCGTATTGGATGCTAACGAACAGGCTGGTGCAAACTTCACAACACTGAAAGCTGTTGGTAAACAGTTTGACGGTATGACATTCCGCGTACAGGTAGACGTTATGGACTGCTTGGGTTGCGGTAACTGTGCTGACGTATGTCCGGGCAACCCGAAGAAGGGTGGCAAGGCTTTGACTATGAAGCCGCTTGAAACTCAGTTGGCTGAAGCTGCTAACTGGACTTACTGCGCTGAAAACGTGAAGTCTAAACAGCACTTGGTAGACATCAAGGCTAACGTGAAGAACTCTCAGTTCGCTCAGCCATTGTTTGAGTTCTCTGGAGCTTGCTCTGGTTGTGGTGAAACTCCATACGTTAAACTGATTTCTCAGTTGTTCGGTGACCGTGAAATGGTTGCTAACGCTACCGGATGTTCTTCTATCTACTCTGGTTCAGTTCCTTCAACTCCTTACACAACAAACGAAAAAGGTCAGGGTCCTGCTTGGGCTAACTCATTGTTCGAAGACTTCTGCGAATTCGGTTTGGGTATGGAATTGGCTAACAAGAAACTGCGCAACCGTCTGGAAGAAGCCATGAAAGCTGCTATCGCTGCAGAAGGTACTCCAGCAGAATACAAAGAAGCATTCCAGGAATGGATTGATGGTCGCAACGATGCAGACAAGAGCAAAGCTGCTGCTGAAAAGATCATCCCAATGGTAGAAGCTGCAAAAGACAAATGCTCTTACTGCGCTACTATCGCTGAATTTAAAGACTATCTGGTAAAACGTTCACAGTGGATTATCGGTGGTGACGGTGCTTCTTACGATATCGGTTACGGTGGTTTGGATCACGTTATCGCTTCTGGTGAAGATGTAAACATCTTGGTATTGGATACTGAAGTTTACTCTAACACTGGTGGTCAGTCATCTAAGGCTACTCCTCTGGGTGCTATCGCTAAATTTGCTGCTTCTGGTAAACGTGTACGTAAGAAAGACTTGGGTATGATTGCTACTACTTACGGTTATGTATACGTAGCTCAGATTGCAATGGGTGCAGACCAGGCTCAGACTTTGAAAGCTATCCGCGAAGCAGAAGCTTATCCAGGTCCATCATTGGTTATCGCATACGCTCCATGTATCAACCACGGTTTGAAAGCTGGTATGGGTAAATCTCAGGCAGAAGAAGCTAAGGCTGTAGAATGTGGTTACTGGCACTTGTGGCGCTTCAACCCGGCTTTGGAAGAAGAAGGTAAGAATCCGTTCTCACTCGATTCTAAAGAACCGAACTGGGAAGGCTTCCAGGATTACCTGAAGGGTGAAGTTCGCTTCGCATCTGTTATGAAACAGTATCCTACAGAAGCTGCTGACTTGTTCGCTGCTTGCGAAGACATGGCTAAAAAACGTTACGCTTCTTACAAGCGTATGGCTGCCATGGACTGGAGCAATGAAGAATAATATTATTCTTTCATAATACATCTGATAAGGAGTCCTATATGTAGGACTCCTTATTTTTTTATCTGTTTATACCGTCCCAGTCTCCAGACTTTTCCTTTTCTTATTTTGTTACTTTCTATAATTAGAAAAAAAAACTATCTTTGTCTTATAATTTAAACATATTAATATAAAAACAATAACACTATGACAACAGAACACGTAAAATGTCTGATCATTGGATCAGGACCTGCAGGATATACAGCAGCAATTTATACAAGCCGCGCAAACATTTCTCCTGTACTTTATGAGGGAATACAACCGGGTGGACAGCTTACTATCACCACAGAAGTAGAAAACTTTCCCGGTTATCCTGAAGGAGTAACAGGTCCGGTTTTGATGGACGATTTGCGCAAACAGGCAGAACGCTTCGGAGCAGATATCCGTCAGGGTATTATTACCAAAGCAGACCTTAGCCAGGCTCCTTATAAGTTCATTATCGACGATGAAAAAGAAATCACTGCCGATACTGTAATCATCTCAACAGGAGCTACTGCAAAATACTTAGGCTTGGAAGACGAAAAGAAATATGCCGGAATGGGTGTAAGTGCATGCGCCACTTGCGACGGATTCTTCTACCGCAAGAAAACCGTAGCAGTAGTAGGTGGTGGTGATACAGCCTGCGAAGAAGCTATTTATCTGGCAGGATTGGCAAGTAAAGTATACCTTGTAGTCCGCAAGCCATACCTCCGTGCCTCTAAGATTATGCAGGAGCGTGTCTTGAACCATCCTAACATCACTGTTCTGTTCGAACACAACGCAGTAGGTCTTTACGGAGACAACGGTGTAGAAGGTATGCACGTAGTAAAACGTATGGGAGAAGCAGATGAAGAACGTTATGATGTAGCAATCGACGGATTCTTCCTGGCTATCGGTCATCAGCCTAACTCAGCAATCTTCAAACCATGGGTTCAGACAGACGAAGTAGGTTATATCATCACAGAAGGAAGTTCTCCACGCACAGGAGTTCCTGGTGTTTTCGCAGCCGGTGATGTAGCCGACCCACACTACCGCCAGGCAATTACAGCAGCTGGCAGCGGATGTAAAGCAGCTATTGAAGCCGAACGCTATCTTTCAGCGAACGGACTACTATAAAACCTATAAATAAAACAGCTATGAAGAATCTTTTTAAAAAGACATGCGCCATTGTCGTTGTTTTAGGAGGAATGGTCAATACTCATGCCCAACAAATGCCTCCTATCCCCACCGACCCCAGTGTACGCATTGGTAAATTGGATAACGGACTTACATACTATATCCGACACAACGAACGGCCTGAAAAGCAAGCAGAATTTTATATTGCACAAAAAGTAGGCTCTATCCTTGAAGAAGACAACCAGAGAGGATTGGCTCACTTTCTGGAACATATGTGTTTCAACGGAACCAAGCACTTCCCGGGAAACTCATTAAGAGAATATCTGGAATCAATTGGTGTAAAGTTTGGTGTAAATCTTAATGCCTATACAGCCGTAGACGAAACAGTATACAATATCTCGAATGTACCTGTCATTCGTGATGGTATTATAGATTCCTGCTTGCTGATTCTTCATGACTGGGCAGACGATCTGACTTTAGACCCCAAGGAAATAGATAAAGAACGTGGAGTAATACACGAGGAATGGCGTACCAGTATGGGAGCCCAAATGCGTATGTTCGAAACCACGTTCCCATTAATCTTTTCCGGAAGCAAATACGCACACAGACTGCCCATTGGTACAATGGAAGTAATAGACAACTTCCCTTATCAGGATTTAAGAGACTATTATGAAAAATGGTATCGTCCGGACCAGCAGGGAATCATTGTTGTAGGTGATATTGATGTCGACCAGATTGAAGAGAAAATAAAAAAACTTTTCTCTCCTATCAAGATGCCGGCTAATGCTGCAGAACGCGTGTATTATCCTGTATCCGACAACAAAGAGCCCATCATTTCCATTGCAAAAGACAAGGAACAGCAAGTTACACAAATATATGTATACCATAAGCATGAACCTGTTCCTGCCGAAATGAAAAAAACAATGGGATATCTGGCATACAATTATACCACTTCAATGATTGAAAGTATGCTGAATACCCGTCTTTCAGAACTTACTCAAAAAGCCAACCCTCCTTTTATCGGAGCCGGTGTAGGCGATGGAGAATTTATTCTGGCCAAGACAAAACACGCTTTCACAGGAGTGGCTGTCAGCAAAGACGATGGTATAGAAACTGCATTGGCTACTTTAATGAGAGAAATTGAACGCGCACGACGCTTCGGCTTCACCTCTACAGAATATGCCCGTGCAAAAGCTGACTATCTGAGTGCTTTGGAATCGGCTTACAACGAAAGAAGCAAGATGAAGAACAGCCAGTTTGTACAGCAATACGTATCAAACTTCATCAACGGAGAGCCAATTCCCAGCGTAGAGGATGAATACAATATTTTGTCGCAAGGCATTATACCAGCCATTACAGTAGAACAAATCAACGCTACCCTCCAAGGGTTGGTTAGTGATAGCAATGTAGTAGTCACTCTATTCTGTCCGGACAAACCGGAAATGAAACTTCCTACTGAAGCAGACATCAAAAAAGTGCTGGACGATGTAAAAGCAGAGAAACTGGAAGCATATGTAGACAAAGTTTCCAACGAACCTCTGATGAAAGAGATTCCGGCCGGTGGTAAAGTTGTGAAAACAGAACAGGGTGCCTTTGGTTCTACTGTACTGACTTTGAGCAACGGAGTACGTGTTATTTTAAAACCAACCGACTTCAAAGCTGATGAAATCAGAATGCAGGGATTCAGCAAAGGAGGAAGTTCTCTTTTCGACAGTAAAGATTCTATCCAGTTCAATGTATTGAACCAGGTAGTGGCATTAGGAGGACTGGGCAACTTCAGTCTGACCGACTTGCAGAAGGTACTTGCCGGTAAGATGGCTTCTATCTCTACATCAGTCAATACCCTGTCGGAAACTGTAAAAGGCGGATGCTCTCCAAAGGATTTGGAAACTATGTTACAGCTTACCTACCTTACATTTACCGCTCCGCGTATGGACCAGCCTGCCTTCGAATCGTATAAATCACGTATGAAGTCACAATTGGCCAACATGGAAGCAGATCCAAGCGTAGCTCTAAGCGATACTATTTCCAAAGAAATCTACGGAAACAATCCCTATGCATTGCGCATCAAAGCTCACATGATAGACCAAATTGATTACGCAAAAGTAATAGAACTCTATAAGAACCGCTTTAAGGATGCAAGCGACTTTACTTTCATCCTGATAGGTAACATAGATCAGGCAACAGCCCTTCCTCTTATAGAAAAATACTTAGGCGGACTGCCATCTATCAACAGAAAAGAAGATTTCCGCAATGTAGTGGAAATACGCAAAGGTCAGTCTCGTAATGTCTTCCACAAAGAATTACAGACAGAAAAAGCTACCGTATTCCTGTTCAACAGCGGAGAATGTCCGTATACATTAAAGAACCTCATCCAAATGAGTATGCTTTCTCAATTGCTTACAATGAAGTATACAGAAACCGTACGCGAAGAAGAAGGAGGATCATACGGCGTAGGAGTTTCCGGAAACATTGGAAAATATCCAAAAGAAGAAGCTACTTTGCAAGTTTACTTCGATACCGACCCGGAAAAACGTGCAGAAATGACCAAGCTGATAGACAAAGGTATCTCTGAGTTTATAGCCAATGGTCCGGATGCAGACAACCTGAAAAAAGTGAAAGAATATATGCTGAAAAATTTTGAATCCAACCAGAAAGAAAACGGATATTGGATGAATCTGCTCTATTCTTTCTATTGGGAAAATCTTGACCGTGCTGCCGGATATAAGGAACTTGTAAACAATATTACAGGGGCAGACTTGCAGGCATTTGCAAAAGCATTCTTCAGTCAGAACAACCGTATTGAAGTCAGCATGACTTCCGGTGATACAAACTGATAATCTTTATTGTTCCAATAAAACAAGGAAGACAACCTGCGTGAAAGGTTGTCTTCCTTATTTTTTATTTGTATCAGTTGTACACCTTGCTTTTTCTGGTGTACAATCGGCGACGTTGGACATATATTCACCGATGTCGGATACAAAACCAACGACGCCGGCTGTACATTCAACGTCGTCGAATAAAGCACTTCAATATAAAAGTTCACTCACAGAAGCATTGTTTTATCATACATAAGTTACAATCATTTTCTTCTATCTCTCTATAGGCAGACTTTATAAGCACAAATCATTCTTTTTTCTGTTCTCTCTTCAAGTTTTCAGCATAAGTCTTATCAGCATCCAGCCCGAAAAATGAAAAAATCTCCCTTTTAATCTTTTTATTCTTCGGATCACTTAACGGACTAAAAACATAGCATTCCGCACTCTCTTTTTCTTCTTTTTCTAAATCAGAAATATTGTAAATTTCCCAACCTATACCTATCTTACAATATGGATTATCTCGGCCATCCTCTCCTATCAGAAACTTATTAAATAACCGGTCACTTGTTTCCTTGTAAATCAATCCATACTGTAAGAATACAGTCTTTCTATCCATCAGACTTCTCCCGTAAGTTATTACAGGCTCCCACTCTTCAGGAGAAACCGGTTTATTCCCTATAATTTTATATTCCCCATAGTAAAAACAATTATCCATAATGGGCTGCACATGAGAAACTGCACATACTTCCAACTCCTTTAAATCTGCATAAGGAATATCGGCCAACTTCCGATAAACCATGATGTACAATGGCTTTCCCATTAATTCTTTCAATCCGTAATTATTCTGACGAGCATACATTTCTGTTTTACGATAAGCATCTACATTCATCACAATACGTCCGAATCCCCATTTCCTTCTCCCTACTTTAAAGGTGAAAAAATCTCCTTCCCGGTATTTCACATGCAGACGTTCAGCCTGTCTGAAACACTCTATATCTTTCAAGTCTTCTTCTGTAGACTCTGTCATCCATTTATCAAGCCACTCGTGCAATGAGCAGAAATTAGCCCTGCGTTCCACATAATACTCTGTACGTGTGAAATTATTCCCTATCATTACACAACCTAGATCAAAATGGAAATAACATCCTTGTGGGCGAAAAGACAAGGCAGAGGCTGTCAATGGTTTCAGTTTTCCTCGCTTTGTCTTGGGTAATAAAAGCGTACGATTTTGGGTAGTATATTCACACAATTCCGTCTCATAATAGTTTCCCATTTCATCACTCTGTATTTCCTTACGGATAATATCTCCGTCAAAATACAAATATTTTCCAGCAATACAGACTAAGTTCCATGTATCCTTTACAGGAAGTAATCCTAAGTATCTGCGCTGTTCGTTGGTCAATTCAAAAGGAATCCGGGTATTTGAAACAAGTTCTTTCATACGCTTAAAAGATTAGTAAAGAATTCCAAATTTAAACAGAATTGAATAAAATAAGAAAGGTTCTGCAATAACAAATTGCAGAACCTTTTAAAGTTTCGATTTTCCACTTCAGCGGAAGCTGGGGGATTCGAACCCCCGGTACGGTTACCCGTACGACAGTTTAGCAAACTGTTGGTTTCAGCCACTCACCCAAACTTCCAAAGTAGCGCATACGGGAATCGAACCCGTGTTTCAGCCGTGAGAGGGCCGCGTCCTAGGCCACTAGACGAAAGCGCCATTCGTCTGTCTAAACAAGTCGTTAGGCTCGTCAAGGCATTTCAGAAAAGCGGAAGCTGGGGGATTCGAACCCCCGGTACGGTTACCCGTACGACAGTTTAGCAAACTGTTGGTTTCAGCCACTCACCCAAACTTCCAATCTTTCTGTTTTAGTAGTGCATTGCTCTCAAATGCGGTGCAAATATAGAGGGACTTTTTGACTTGTGCAAACTTTTGCAACACTTTTTTTATCGCCTTAAAATCCCTCTTAGAATAGTTGTCTGATTTTAAATCGATTAAGAAAAATTATTTCATGAAAACAAAATAAACCGCCATAATCAAACAAACGAATGCTGCCAGATGATTCCAATGCAAAGCTTCTCCTTTAAAAAATACGGTAGTAAACACTGTAAAAATAACCAGTGTAATGACTTCCTGAATTACTTTGAGCTGCATTAAAGAAAAAGGGCCACCGTTTCCTACAAACCCTATTCGATTGGCCGGTATCTGGCAAGCATACTCTGCCAAAGCAATACTCCAGGAAAATAAGATTACAGCATAAAGCGGCCAGTTTGAAATCACTTTCATTTCTTGCAGCTTTAAATGTCCATACCACGCAAATGTCATAAAGATATTCGATATGACAAGCAATAAGATTGTGTATAAAATTTTCATGTCAAATATAATATTATAATAAGATTATTTTTCTTCCGGCAATAAATCCGACTGTATATTACTCATACTTCCCCACAAACTGTAACGGGCTTCCGGATTCAGTTTCTCCAATGTGTGAAAAACTTCCTTAATGCTCGATCTATTAGAGTCTTTTTCGTATGGACAATTCTTGATTTGTTTTTTATATCCTCTATATGCTGCCATCTGCAGAAGGTCGGCTTCATGCACCAGACACATCGGGCGGATAATGGTCATATCAAACTTCCGCATCACCAGTTTAGGAGGCATCGTACTGAATGCACCTTGAAAAGTCATATTCATCAATAGTGTTTCCAATATATCATCCATATGATGTCCTAATGCTATTTTATTACACCCCTGCTCTTTTGCGACTGTAAACAAGGCTTTTCTTCTGTTCCATGAACAAAGGAAACAAGGAGACTTGCGCGTATCGGTAGAAGGATCGAAAGAAGTCTCATAACAGATGAAAGGTACTCCCAACGACTCTGCATAAGAACGTAAATAGTCCATATCCGATTCGTAAGATATATTTTTCATTACTACATGAGCCGCTACAACCGAGAATTTGGGCTTGTAAATCCGGGAACGCAAGGCAAGTAACTCCAATAAGGCAAGCGAGTCTTTTCCTCCCGATAAACCGACCAGAATTTTATCTCCATCTTCTATCAATCCGTATTGAACGACTCCTTTATTGAAACATTTCTGAATGCGACGCATCAACTTTTCTTCCATGATTCTTTTTTCCATATATCACATAAAAAATGGTTGCAAAAATACGAATTTTAGAAGAATATTTGTATTTTTGAATTTATTAAATAACAGCACGAAAATGATGAAAAAGAAATATATACTGACTTTCTTTATTTTAAGCTCAATAGGAAGCGCTTACTCTCAAACATTATCTCAAGCAAAAAGTTGGTTTCTCGAAGGAAAATTTGCTGAAGCTAAACCAGTATTCAAAAAACTTGTAAAACAGTCGCCCTCGAATGCCAGCTATAGTTTTTGGTATGGAGCCTGTTGCTACGAAACAGGAGAAAAAGCAGAAGCCCAACCTTATCTGGAAAAGAGTGCAGAAAGAAAAGTAATCAATGCATACCTTTATTTAGGAAAGCTATATTATGATTTATATCGTTTTGATGATGCAATCGAGAACATAGAAAATCATATCTATTGGCTTGAACAGAAAAAAAGAGACACAACCGATGCGGAAAAAGAATTGGAACGTTGCAGAAAAGCTGCACGCATGCTCCGAGGTACTGAAAATGTAGTAATAGTGGATAGTTTTGTAGTAGATAAACAAAATCTGCTTTCGGCCTACAGACTAAGTAAAGAATCTGGAGAAATATCCATGAATGCAGATGGGAACGGTACTTGCTTTACAAATGAGATGGGAGACAAAAAAATTGTGACTCAAACGAATAATGACGGAGAAACATATCTTGCTTCACAAATACAAATGATCAACCAATGGAGTGCCCCGGAACCTTTACAGTCTTTAAATGAAAATAGCAGACTGTTGAACTATCCGTTTATGGCTGCAGATGGCATTACACTATATTATGCCGCAGAAGGTGAAGAAAGCATGGGAGGATACGACATTTTTGTAACCCGTTACGATTCTGAAGACAATACTTATCTAAAAGCTGACAACATTGGAATGCCTTTCAACTCACCCTATAACGATTATATGTATGCATTGGATGATTTCAATGGCTTAGGATGGTTCGCTTCCGACAGATACCAGCCGGAAGGAAAAGTATGCGTGTATGTTTTTGTGCCTAATGCATCCAAAACTGTATATGATTATGAAACGACAGATCTTCCGAAAATAATAAATGCAGCTACCTTGAAAAGTATTAAAGATACATGGAACAATGAGGATAAACTAAGAACAGGACGACAGAGTTTAGCTAAGGTTTTATATGGTAGTAATCAATCCCAAAAAGAAGCAAACTTTACCTTCATTGTAAATGATAATACCATTTATCACAACCCATCTGATTTCGTATCCAAAGAAGCCGGCAAACAGTTCCGTTTCTTACAGCAAAAGCAGAAAGATTTGGAGGCATTGGAAGCAAGCCTGCTTGAATTAAGAAAAGAATATCATGAAGGCAATGAAAGCAAGAAAATTAATCTTGCTCCACAGATATTAGATCAAGAAAAACGAATAGAAGAATTGCGTAAAGAAGTAAAAAGTCTTTCTGTTTCTATTCGAAATCTAGAATTAAAGAGTAAAAATTAACAACAATAATTATGGAAGTATTAATTATTAGCATGCTTATCATAGCCGGACTGATACTTTTCATTATCGAAGTATTCCTGATTCCGGGTATCAGTGTCGCTGGAATTGCTTCAGCGTGCAGTTTATTGTATGCCATTTATTATGCTTTCGACAGTTTAGGAACACAAGCTGGTATTATAACTATAGGTATTACTATAATAGGAATAACCGGAATTACCATTTGGTTTATGAAGGGTAAGACGGTAGATAAACTTGCTTTGAAACAGACCTTGGACTATAAGCCTAACCCGTTAAAAGGAGTTGACATACATGTAGGAGATATCGGAACAACTATAACCAGACTGACCTTAATAGGAAATGCTGAAATTAACGGGCATATTCTTGAAGTACAATCAGCAGACGGGTTTATTGATGAGAAAACTCCTATAAAAGTATGCCGGATTACTCCTAATACCATTTACGTACAATCTATTCAATAATATTTACTTAAATCAAGGTAAACTATGATTGACCCTAACTATCTTCCGTTTATTTTAGCCGGTGGTGGAGTTATTCTGTTGGCTATATTTTTCCATTACGTTCCCTTTTTCCTTTGGTTATCTGCCAAAGTTTCAGGAGTACGTATTTCACTGGTACAACTTTTTTTGATGCGTATCCGTAATGTACCACCTTACGTCATTGTACCTGCTATGATAGAAGCGCATAAAGCAGGACTTAGTAACATCACCCGTGATGAACTGGAAGCACATTATATGGCAGGAGGACATGTAGAAAAAGTTGTACATGCATTGGTGTCGGCATCAAAGGCTAACATCGACTTGTCTTTCCAAATGGCTACCGGAATCGATTTGGCAGGACGTGATGTGTTCGAAGCCGTACAGATGTCGGTCAACCCGAAAGTCATCGACACTCCTCCTGTAACCGCTGTAGCAAAAGATGGTATCCAGTTGATAGCTAAAGCTCGTGTGACTGTACGAGCCAACATACGCCAGTTGGTAGGCGGTGCCGGTGAAGATACTGTATTGGCACGTGTAGGTGAAGGTATCGTTTCCTCCATCGGTTCTTCCGAAAATCACAAGTCAGTACTCGAAAACCCAGACTCCATCTCTAAACTCGTCTTGCGTAAAGGACTGGATGCTGGTACTGCCTTTGAAATTCTTTCCATTGACATTGCCGATATCGATATAGGCCGCAATATCGGAGCTTCTTTGCAGATAGACCAGGCTAACGCTGACAAGAACATCGCCCAAGCTAAAGCAGAGGAACGCCGTGCGATGGCCGTTGCTTTGGAGCAGGAAATGAAAGCCAAAGCAGAAGAAGCACGTGCTAACGTGATTCAAGCCGAAGCTGAAGTACCTAAAGCCATGGCCGAAGCTTTCCGAACTGGCAATCTTGGTATTATGGACTACTATCGAATGAAAAACATTCAAGCCGATACCGATATGCGAACCAGTATTGCTCGCCCCGATGTGCATCCAGCCGGACATGAACCTATCGGTAAATAAAGAGACAGAAACTAGCATTTAACTTGCTAATTAAAAACGAATGCGTATGAAAAAGTATTTTCCCCCTTCAGAACTGATCATCAATGAGGACGGTTCGGTATTCCACCTTCACGTAAAACCAGAACATTTGGCAGATAAAGTCATTTTGGTAGGCGACCCAGGACGTGTAGCGCTTGTAGCCTCTCATTTTGATACTAAAGAATGCGAAATAGAAAGCCGTGAATTCCGTACAGTAACCGGTACCTATCAAGGTAAACGCATCACGGTAACTTCTACCGGTATCGGATGCGATAACGTGGACATCGTAATGAATGAACTCGATGCACTGGCCAATATTAATTTCCAAACTCGTGAAGAAAATGAGACTTTTCGCCAGTTGGAAGTTGTACGCATCGGCACCTGTGGAGGTCTACAACCCTATACACCAGTAGGAACCTATATATGTTCTGCTATTTCCGTGGGATTCGACGGGCTTCTGAATTTCTACGAAGGACGCAATGCTGTATGCGACTTGCCTATGGAACGTGCCCTACTCAACCATTTAGGATGGACAGGTAACCTTTGTGCACCGGCTCCTTATGTAATTCACGCCAACGAAGAACTAGTAGATCGAATCGCCGGCACAGACATGGTACGCGGCGTAACAGTAGCTTGCGGCGGTTTCTTTGGCCCACAGGGACGTCAGCTTCGTATTCCTTTGGCTGACCCACATCAGAATGAAAAAATTGAGAGTTTTGAGTATCAAGGATATCGCATCACCAACTTCGAAATGGAAAGTTCTGCATTGGCCGGACTGGCACGTTTGCAAGGCCATAAAGCTACTACCGTGTGCATGGTCATCGCGAACCGAGTAGCCAAAGAAGCCAATACTGGATACAAGAACAAAATTGACGATTTGATTAAAGTCGTACTTGAAAGAATCTAACAAAATTATTATAAATCAACAGGTTCTCCTCTTTGAGGAGAACCTGTTTTTATGTCTGAAAACTCACTCATATGGAAGCAAGTTTTAAATCTAACCTTACCGATAAGCGTCAGCGATACGCTCAGTTCCTTGAACAATTCGCTCCCCTGATTGAAGGCGAAAAAAATGAAATCAGCGTGTTGGCCAATACTTGTGCAGCGCTAAAAGAAGCCTTCGGATTCTTCTGGATAGGCTTCTACCTCGTCCACGAAGATGAACTCCATCTCGGCCCATTCCAAGGCAGTGTGGCCTGCTATCGTATCAAGAAAGGACGTGGAGTATGCGGCACTGCCTGGGCTGAAGCTTGTACTCAACTTGTACCCGACGTAGATCAGTTTCCCGGTCACATCGCTTGCAGTTCTCTTTCCCGTTCCGAAATCGTCGTACCAATGATAGCCGCAGGAGAAGTACGAGGAGTACTTGATATTGATAGTGACCAATTGGCCACATTCGACGAGACCGATCGTGAATATCTCGAAAAAGTAGTTGCTCTGCTGGTAAAAACCCTCTATTCTCACGCATAAATATATTAACTCCATTTCCGGATGTAACCCGAAAACTGTATCTTTGCAAGGATAAAAAAACATATACACACGTGAATATATTACAAACAGAAGATACTATCTGTGCCATTGCTACCGCTCAGGGCGGAGCTATTGGCACTATCCGCGTATCAGGTCCAGAAGCTATCACCATTACGGACCGCATCTTTAAACCCGTTTCCGGAAAACCACTGACTGAACGGGCACCTTATACCCTTACTTTCGGTCATATACTTACGCCAGAAGGAGAAATTATCGATGAAGTATTGGTCAGCCTTTTCCGAGCACCTCATTCTTACACCGGACAAGACTCTACAGAAATCTCCTGCCATGGTTCGAGCTATATCCTCCAACAAGTGATGCAACTTCTCATCCGACAAGGATGTCGTGCAGCAGGTCCAGGTGAATATACCCAGAGAGCCTTTCTAAACGGCAAAATGGACCTCAGTCAGGCTGAAGCTGTAGCCGACCTCATTGCATCTACCTCCGCTGCCACCCATCGCATGGCCATGAACCAAATGCGTGGCGGATTCAGCCGTGAATTAGCCACATTGCGCGACAAGTTGCTTCACCTAACTTCCCTCATGGAGTTGGAACTCGACTTCAGCGACCACGAAGAACTGGAATTTGCCGATCGTTCCGAATTGGAAAACATCGCCCACCAAATTGAACACGTTATCCATCATTTGGTAGATACGTTCAGCGTAGGTAATGCCCTTAAGAATGGAGTGCCTGTAGCCATCGTTGGCGAAACAAATGCAGGAAAATCCACTTTGCTAAATGCTCTCTTAAATGAAGAACGTGCCATTGTAAGCGATATTCACGGTACCACACGCGATGTCATTGAGGATACCATGAACCTTGGAGGTATCACCTTCCGTTTTATTGATACCGCCGGTATCCGTGAAACAACTGATACTATCGAAAGTTTAGGTATCGAACGGAGCTTCCAAAAACTGGATCAGGCTGATATCGTACTCTGGGTCATCGACGCAACCTGTGCCGAAGAACAATATCGCCAGTTGGCCGACAAAATTCTGCCACGATGTGAAGGCAAGAATTTGATCATTGTGCTTAACAAAGTGGATCTACTTTCGCCGACAGACTCTCTCAATAAGGTAACAGAGGATACGAAATCGACTGATGAGCAAATTGCCCGTTTGAAAACGACTCTTCCCGACCTGCCGGAGGATACTTGTGTACTTTCACTCTCAGCCAAACAAAAGGAAGGACTGTCTTCGCTCCAAAAACAATTGGTAACCTTTGCGGCTTTACCCGATCTGTCACAAAATGATGTAGTAGTTAGCAATATTCGTCACTACGAAGCGCTAAGCCGTGCGCTAGAGGCTATTCACCGGGTACAAGACGGACTGGCCATGCAACTTTCTGGAGATCTTGTATCACAAGATCTTCGTGAATGTCTTTTTCACCTTGCAGAAATTGTAGGTGGAGAAATCACTAATGATGAAGTTTTAGGAAACATATTCAAGCATTTCTGCATCGGCAAATGACGGCTTGTAAACAACCGTAACCAATCATAACCATTTAGAACAAAGTCGCTGTATATCAGCGACTTTTGTTTTTGTGTACTTTCCAGACCGTATTTGGAAGTAACGGTTTTTATCCATATTTTTCATACGTATTTCTACCGTGACAGCAATTCACGGTTTGCCCAAATATCACAGTGACGCATTAGTTGACGTGTGTTGACAATGGTTTACATGTGTGGACAAAAAGGGAAATTAAAATTCATGTAAAATGGCAGAAAATAGGACGAAAATATGGAAGTAAAAAGAATTTGTCAATGGTGCGGAAAACCGTTCATCGCACAGAAAACAACAACCTGTTATTGCAGCCCGCAATGCTCGAAACGAGGTTACAAACACCGCATGATGGAACGGAAGATGGAGCTGCGCCATATGCAGGAGATGCAGGAATTGCGCTCGTCGCTGGAAAAGCAGGAATACTTCACCTTTTCGCAGGCAGCACGTCTGATGGGGGTAAGCCGCCAGTACATCTACAAACTGGTAAAGGAAGAGAAACTACGTGCCTCCCGGCTCAGCGGAAAGATGTCGTTGATACGGAAAGCCGACATCGAACTCATGCTTAAAAGCAAACCTTATGAACGGCTGGTAGCAAAAAACGACTTTGACATTACCGAGTATTACACCGCCGAAGAGATTGCACAGAAATATAAGGTCAATGCCAAATGGGTATGGACTTATACACGACAGCACAAGGTTCCGAAAGTGAGAATCCGCCAGTTCAACTATTACAGCAAGAAACATATTGATGCTGCCTTTGCCAAATATGAGGTGGACTCTGACCTGACGGAATGGTACACGCCCGAAGATATTCAGGAGAAATACGGCATGACACGTGTCGCCATCCGTTCACACGTCTACCGTAACAACATACCTTCGAAAAAAGAACACGGGCAGATATTCTACTCCAAACTCCACTTCGATCTCTCGAAAAACTCTGCGGAAGAGAGCAAGGCCGAATACTACACCGTCAAGGAGGCAATGGAAAAATTCAACCTCTCCCGTGACTCAGTTTATAATATCCTGCAATTCCATCAGATTCCTCGAGAGAAGAACGGGCGCTTCGTCCGCTTCCTGAAAGTGGACTTTGACCGGGTTTTGGGTGTCCGTAAGTGACCTAATTATAGGCTACCGTAAATTATTCCAAAATTAATCGTCACTGAAGGTGGTCTGCATGGTTACATTACAGTGATTTGCCAGCGAATTAACAACAACCATAAAAAATATAACATTATGAACGATTGTAAAACCGTAACATTAAGAACACGTCCTTTGAAAAACAGGATGCTGTCGTTTTATCTGGATTATTATCCTGGGTATAGAGACAAGGAAACAATGAAAGTTATCCGTCATGAATCGCTTGGCATTTATATATATGCCAATCCGAAGAACAAGCGGGAACAGGATTTCAACGAGGTAATGGCCGAGAAGGCTGAAGCCATCCGTTGTCGCAGATTCGAGTCGGTAGTGAATGAACGGTATGATTTCTTCGACAAGTACAAACTCAAGGCTGATTTCCTGGAGTATTTCCGTAATCAGCTCCGTAAACATGACCCAAAGTGGGAATTTGTCTATCTCCATTTCAGCAACTTCGTGCATGGGAAATGTACTTTTGAGGAGCTCGACATTGATCTCTGCAACAAGTTCCGTGAGTACCTGTTGACGGCAAAGAAACTCAAGCGTAACGGACACATCACACGAAACTCCGCATCGGGATATTGGTCTACATTCAGGGGACTTCTGAAAATCCTCTACCGTAACGGACTGATCCGCAACAACGTCAACGACTTCCTCGAAAAGATCGAGACCGAGGACGTAGTCAAAGATTATCTTTCAGTGGAAGAACTCTACAAGCTGGCCGAGACACCTTGCAAGAAGCCCGTACTGAAGACGGCATCCCTCTTCTCGTGCATGACCAGCCTGCGCATCAGCGACATCCTCGCCCTCTGCTGGGAGGACATCGTGGACTATTCGGCCGGTGGCAAGTGCGTACACATCATCACCAAGAAGAACCGCTCCGAGGACATCATCCCCATCAGCGAGGAAGCACTGGACCTGATCGGCTACAGCCCCGACAAGCGGGGAATGGTATTCAAGGGATTACAGCGCAGCTGGACCCAGACTTACATGAAAGGGTGGATCCGTTCGGCTGGAATCACCAAGAAGATCACATTCCACTCCTATCGTAGAACATTCGCTACGCTGCAAGCGGCTGCCGGAACGGACATCCGTACCATACAAAGCATGATGGCTCACAAGAGTATAACTACAACCCAAAGGTACATGAAAGTAGTGGACAGCAACAAGCGTGAAGCCAGCAAGAAAATCACCCTGATGCGGAAAGACTGACAGGCATTTTGACCACCTGTTTTAGCGGATATAGTTTGATTTTGAGCGAAAAATCGGACTATATCCGTAATTTTTGTGTAAAATCGGACGATTATAACTCATTATTTATCAGTATCTGAAATAACGCACATAACTTTGACGTACAGCAATTCCAAATAGTGATAGAAGATGACAAATACAGAACAAATCCGAACTAAGAAAATAAGTTTTATCCTTGCGCTATCCGTTATCATTTTTGCGGCCATAGCCACTTATTTTACCCTTTGCCATGACATCAACATCATGCGCATAACAACTCCTATAATTCTCGGACTGGCGATGTCCATCATATTGTGTGGAGTCCTGCAGAAATTTTTCTATAATTGGCTGACGAAAAATCCTATCCACTTCTCTTTTGGTGAACAATCCTCTCCTGTTATAGAATCAGAGAGCACCACAGAGCCTGTTTGTATTGCCGAAACACTCCCTACTGAACAACCGGCGGATTCTTCTGAACAGGAGTATTCTCCATCCCTACAGCCAAATCAAGAGCCTGCCGTACCTGATTGTTCCAATGAATCTCATTTGGAAAAGTATGATTCCATTCTGGAAGAACTCAAAGAGAAAGAACTGAAAAGGCAAGTAAAAGTTATGGATGCGATTCGGGAATATGTAACCATCAAGACTGCCCCTTATCTCTCCAAAGAGGCTATAGCGACTCTCATTTCCAACATTGAGTACATGGCTTGTGATCAGCCGGAACTCTACAAACCGATTCGTTCCAATATTGACAATCCGTTACGGTCACCGGGACTTCGTCATCTGGCGTGGAATGTAGGTGAACGATTGAGAGTACCATTGGCGAAAAGAGCCGTCTTTATCAAAGAATCATTTCCATACGAACTTGAAAACGCGAGTATTGAATATCTCAGGCTTAATTTACGGGATCAGGTAGCAAGTCAGATTCCAATTGATGTACCTGAAAAGGGAGACTATTGCTTCCATTTGGAAACAGATAACGATGAGTCGTAACAAAAAACGTATGCAGATGAAATAATTAATCCGGTCTGTATTGTTCTGCAAAGCTTCATTGGGTTGGTTCGCAGCATGTTAAACGATTAAAAAGTTATAATATGAAAACAGACCAACTTACATTCAATGACTTGCCGGCAGTAGTCGGCGAACTTTGCGACCGGATAGCAAGCATGGAAAATCTGCTGACAGAAAAACTGTCCAAGCAGCATGAAGCCAAAGAAAACACGCACGTCCCCATGACCGTGCAGGAAGCTTGCGCCTATCTCAAAATGCCGTTATCGACCTTTTATTACAAGGTCAAAAAAGATGATATTCCAGTCATCAAGCAAGGGAAACATCTATACATTTATCGGGATGAACTGGATAAATGGCTGGAATCCTCCCGAAAGAATCCGGCTCCGCAAACTTTCGAGGAAGAGAACGAAGCCATGCTCGCTTCCCATCGCCGTAAACCTAACCTTAAAAACTGGTAATGATGGAGAAGACGGACGAAACGATACCTTCACGTGAGGAACTGGCAGTTTTTATAGAGGAAGCTGCCGTGAGCGTCACGAATAACTATGAAGAAGCGCCGGCGGTGTTGATGGTGGATGATGCTGTTATAGGCACGTTGGGGAATTTCAGCGCTTCCATCGGGAAAGCCAAAAGCAAGAAGACTTTCAACGTTTCGGCCATTGCCGCATCAGCATTAAGTGGCCGCACTGTTCTTCGTTACCGTTCCATGTTCCCCGAGAACAAGAGGAAGATTCTGTATATCGACACGGAGCAGGGACGCCATCATTGTCAACAGGTACTGAAGCGCATCCTGCGTTTGGCGGAAATGCCGGATGACAAGGTGCCGGAGAATCTGATCATGTTGTCTCTGCGCAAGTTTGCACCAAGAGTGCGTCTGTTGATAGTCGAAGAAGCTATCGGCACCACACCTGATTTGGGTCTGGTCATTATAGATGGCATCCGTGATTTCCTTTACGACATCAATTCATCCAGTGAATCTACCGAAGTTATCTCGAAATTCATGCAGTGGACGGACGACAAACAAATCCATATCCATACTGTCCTGCATCAGAACAAGAATGATGAACATGCGCGTGGTCACATCGGCACGGAACTAAACAACAAGGCGGAAACCATCCTGCAGGTAGAAGTGGACAAAGAGGACAAAGCCATAAGTGTGGTCGAAGCTGTGCACATCCGGGACCGGGACTTTGAACCTTTCGCTTTCCGCATAAACGAAGACGTCCTGCCCGAACTGGTAGAACCATATCTGTCCAAAGAGAAGAAGAGCGGGCGACCAACCAAAGAACCGTTCGATCCGCAGAGGGAGATTCCTGAGCCTGTACATCGTGCTGCAGTGGATGCCGCTTTTGCCAATGGCAATATCGGCAGCTATGATGACTACCTGGAACGTCTGAAGGAAGCTTACGGATTGCACAATGTAAAGCTCGGCTACAACAAGGCAGTCAAGGTAGCCACCTTTCTTGGCAACAAGCAGATGGTCATAAAGGAGGGGAAAAATTATATTCTCAATCCAGAATGCCATTACTGAGTACAACTTTACTTTATTGCAGGGGCGTATATATTAGAATAAAGCAAAGTTGGCAGGAAATCATCATGTGAGATACTCATTTTCTCCCCTCTTTTAGTGGATAATATTATCCTGCATTTCCTTGTCCAAGTGCCAATTCATTATACGCATCCGATATAGCTTGCGGGGAAGGATAAACAGGTAACTGTTTCGAGATATGCCAAGGTATAACCTCACTGCGTTACGGTTGTACATTGGCGCTCTTGACTGCTCAGTTCCTTCGCCAGTACGGTACTCGCAAGCTCGCACCTTTTCAACCATTATAACAACGATTCAAATGAAAGAAAATATTGCCAATACATCAACTTCCCCGAAAGAAACAAGAAGCGTCTTTGTCGGGGCAAAAGTCACTCCCAGCCAGAGAGAACATATAAAATCACTGGCCGAACAATGCGGCATGACCGTAAGCGACTACATATTGTCATGTGCGTATAACTTCAAGCCCAAAGCGCGGCTTACTAAAGAAGAGGCGGCACTGCTGCAGAATCTGGACAATTGTCGGTCTGATCTCGTAAAATATACCTCCGCACTTCACGGAATGTCCACAAAGCAACGGATGGTAATGTTCAATCAGATTCCGTTCATGATCGGCTGGCTCGGAGAACTTTCCAATGTTGCCGAAGGCGTCTGCCAATTTCTGGAAGCCGTAAAGGAGAAAAACAGAATTCCGTCCAACCCTCAATCCGAAGAAAAATGATTGCAAAAGCCAA
Source organism: Phocaeicola acetigenes (assembly GCF_027529745.1). NCBI lineage: Bacteria > Pseudomonadati > Bacteroidota > Bacteroidia > Bacteroidales > Bacteroidaceae > Phocaeicola > Phocaeicola acetigenes. Next base: position 195,437 of record NZ_JAPZVM010000001.1, on the reverse strand, counting down.
AGCCATATCTTACGGTATCAATGACCTTCGTTATATTACTGGCGAATCAAAGCACAAGAAGCATCCGGAAAAAATATATCGGGTATTGGACAATCTGTTGCCCCCTGATCTGGACGCTATGGGAATATGGAACTCCATGCAGTTGACCCTTTCCCAGTATCGGACGATAAAGAATTCCATAATCAGAATAGAGTTGAGTCCATCGCCTGAGCATACCACTTTCTATGACATTGAGGACTGGAAAAAGCTCTGGCACGAGTTCGCCGAAGAGTTCGACAAACAAGTGATTAGCGGCAAGGACGGGAAAGTCCGTTCCTGCCAGACCAATCTGGCAAACAGCAAATACACGGTTTACCTGCACATGGAATCCAAAGGTAAAGTTCCCCATCTCCATGCTGCAATTTGCCGTTTTGATGAAAACGGGAACATCAACAATGACCATAACATTCATCTTCGGGCACAACGTGCAGCCGAGCGAGTTGCAGTGAAACGTGGCTGGAAGACTGCGGAAGAAATCCGAAGTCGCAACATTCCGGAGGTAAGCAGAGAGTGCATGGAGGTATTGAGAATCATGCCATCGTGGTCATGGGAAGAATACAAGAAGGCACTTGCCCGGAGAGGCTATTCTGTATATGAACGGAAAGATAAGAAAGATGTTCTCCGAGGATATGCGATCCTCAAAGGAAATACCAAATACAAGGCTTCCGAACTGGGAGTGGCCCGTAACCTGATGATTTCGAAACTTCCCCGTACGTGGCAAAAGCTCCACTACCGGGAGAGGCTTGCCACTCAGGTCAATACTTCTCAAATCCATCGGCCGGAACCTGTTCAAAGACCGGCAGCCGGTATGGATTATACCTACTATCGTTCCGGCTCGGTGTCCTACACGCTTTCTTCCCATGGCGGAATGGAACAGCGTTTCTATATCCCGGAGCGGGTACTTGACTATTTCAATGAAGAGTTCGACTACCGGGAGGTTGCCAACAGCAGTGAGCTGACCGACATAGCCGTAGCACTCTTTGTCGGGATGCTTGATACGCCGGCCGTATCTGCCGGAGGTGGTGGCGGAGGTTCGCAAAGCGATCTTCCCTGGCGGGACAAGGACGATGACGACCTGCAATGGGCTCGCCGCTGTGCACGTGCTGCTACCCTCCTATTAGGCAAGAAACCGAGAACAGGATTAAGACGATAAAGTCATGAAACAAGCACACAAAAAGCGGCCGCCTCGTGCGACCGCTAATAGTCCGCCAATCTTGGCGGATATGGGAGAAATTACTTTATAAATCTGGAAAATTTATAAAGTGCCACTTCCTATTTTGCATCTTTTTCACATATCGATCGTATATTCCACAGCAAATATAAGACATATTTGTTGTAATTGTCTTAACTTTGTATATTTCAAATCAATATGCTGAATGCAGCCCATTATATTGCGTTGCGACATCATCAGCGCTTTGATTATTAATACACAGATATGGCACGTTGTCTATATAATTCCACAATCCGCAAATTTCTGCAGTTGTCCCCCGAGGCACTGTTAGGACATTTTGTGAACAATTACCACGGAGCGGCACTTACCACAACCAATGAAGCATGGGCCAACGAGATCCACATCATGCAGGAGGTTCTACAACCGTGGATGGATGAAGATGGACAAGTGATATTCGAGTACGATATTCCGCGACTTGGGAAACGGATCGATGTCGTTCTGCTGCTCCGTGGATTGATCTTCTGCTTCGAGTTCAAGGTCGGAGAGCGGGAGATGCTTCAATCCAATATAGAGCAGGTCCTGGATTATGCCCTTGACCTGAAAAACTTTCATTTGCTGAGCCAAAACAGGATCATTGTCCCGATTCTCGTGCCTACCCTATTCCGAACAAGTTCAAGTGAGTTCATTCCCTCGGTATACGATGATTCTATATACAACCCATTGGCGACTGGAGCCAATGGATTGCGAAAACTCATTACGGATGTTCTGGCTCATGCCGGAGCAATAGCCCCGGATCCCAGTCTGGGAGCCGACTGGATTATTAGCCCTTATTCACCCACCCCAACCATCATTGAAGCGGCCAAGAGACTCTATGAAAATCACTCGGTAGAGGACATCACCCGCCACGAAGCCGACAAGGTATCAACCGACCGTACCATTGCATATATCCTCGATGTGATCAAGACTAGTCGTGAGAAAGGAGAGAAGAGCATTTGCTTTGTAACCGGTGTACCCGGAGCGGGAAAGACGCTGGTCGGATTGGACGTTGCCGTCAAACAGTCTTATCAGAATGGTGATAAATTGGTCGAGGACGAGGGTGCGGTCTACCTATCCGGCAATGGGCCACTGGTCGCAGTGCTGACCGAGGCTTTGGCCATAGACAATCAGAAGAAATGCAAAGCTCGGGGCGAGAAAAAGAACATGTCAGACTCCAGGAGGGAGGTAGGCAAATTCATACAGATGATTCACCGCTACCGCGACAATATGTTGGCCAAAATCAAGAACCCCGTTGAAAACGGAGTCCTCGAGATTGACCCGAAGAAAGCAATGAAGCTAGCAAAGTCCGGCTACGGTGAGGTGGAGCATGTGGCCATCTTTGACGAAGCCCAGCGTTCATGGACGCATAAAAGGCTCGCAGACTACCTTAAACGAGGCGGTACCTATGGGAACAAACTCAAGGTGCCGAACTTTCCCTACTCCGAGGCGGCATTCCTAATTTGGTCTTTGGATCAGCGGGAAGATTGGGCAACAATCGTATGTCTGGTCGGTGGCGGTCAGGAGATCAACACCGGAGAGGCCGGCATTTCAGAGTGGATCAAGGCTCTCAACGAGAAATTTACACATTGGCAAATCTATATCTCCGACAAACTGACCGAAGCGGAATATGCCGAAGGTCGAGTCAATGAACTATTGGCCGACAATAACAAGGTCACGTTCTCTCCAGAACTCCATCTGGGAGTTAGTCTGCGTTCGTTCAGAGCTGAAAATCTCTCTGCATTTGTACATTCTTTACTCTCTTTCAATCCGGATGCTTCTACATGGTACAACACAATAAAAGAGCGCTATCCGATTGTACTAACAAGAGATATGACCAAGGCAAGGGCCTGGCTGCGTAAGAACACCCGAGGTTCGCAACGATCAGGTGTGCTGGTCAGCAAGGCTGCGGCTCGGTTCAAACCATTGGCCGTCGATATTCTGGATCAAGGCGACGAAAATGCCGTACACTGGTTCTTGGAGGATAAAAACGACATCCGCTCATCTAATTTCCTCGAGGACGCTGCAACCGAGATTCAGGTTCAGGGTCTAGAGCTGGATTATACATGCGTCCTCTGGGATGCTGACTTGAGATGCGAAAACGGACAATGGCGATATTATAACTTCAATGGCCGAACAGCCTGGCGCGAAGAAGCTGGTAAAACCGAAGGCAGCCTTGAACGAAGGAAATACATGCTAAATGCCTATCGGGTTCTCCTAACACGAGCCCGCATCGGCATGGTCATTTGTGTTCCAGAAGGCAATTCCAACAAAACTGTCGGCGGTTTTCCGGAAGATGCGACCAGACTACCTGAGTTTTATAACGGTACCTACGAATACCTCAAGTCAATAGGGTTGGAGGAAATATAATTGAATTTGAGCATATGCATTTTTGGACAAGACATTCACAAAAGACTATATATGGAAACCTCACCTAAAGAATTATTATCTAAATACAGTGAAATTCGAGAATGTGATTTCAAAGAACGCCATTATTCCGTTAGAGATAATGGTGCAATATATCGGCATCCCAAAAAGGATTGTAAGCCATCAAAACTAGACTGTACTTGGACCTTTGGAAACAAAGACAACAAAACAGGTTATATGCTCTATGGTGGAGTTCGCGTTCATCAAATCGTCGCAACAGCGTTTCATGGAACGCCTGATGATTCACATATGGTCATCGATCACAAAGATACGAACAGATGTAACAATCGCCCCGAAAATCTTGCATGGGTTACTCGGTTGGAGAATGCTCTCAACAACCCCATAACCAGAAACAAAATCAAATATTTATGTGGTTCAATCGAGGCTTTTTTAGCGGATCCCTCCATTCTGCGTGAATCTGCATCAGATCCCAATATCGGCTGGATGCGTACTGTATCAAAGGAAGAAGCAGCAAAATGCCTTAAAAATCTTGAAAGATGGGCAACGGAAGATAACACTACCCCAAAATCATCAAATGAAAGCAAAGGAATCGGGGAATGGATCTACAAAGATAGCCCAGACAGCGGATTCAGATCATCTTGGAATCTAGCTTGGGATTCAAAAGAGACACATAAATCATATGCTCAGCAACGGGCTGAAATCGAAGCTGAAACTGCCAGACACTACGAAGAACAACTCTCACTCAAAGAATCTCTAACGCCAGGAGCAAAACAAGTACATTGGAAAATCCCAACAGAGTTCCCTTTGTGTCCCAACACTCATACAAAAACGCCATTACAAGACTACATAGCAAATTTAATTCCGACAGCAGTATTTTGTCAAAATCAATACTATCATTCAGAAGTCATTAAAGCAGAACTTTCTTTAGACAAAACACATATAGCAGTGCTTACGACCACTAGCGGAGTAACCAATTTTGCCCTCACAGAAATCAGATACGAAGATGGATTTTACATACACGAAAGTATCCGCACATTCTTCACTGATGAAGGTGCTGAAAAATACTACTCGCTATCCCTTGGCAAAGAATGGACAGGAGGAGATGTTCTGGAAGATTATTGTTAATAGATTATCTCTATACATTGGGAACTATTGTGGCCCTAATCATTCAATAGACCTGCAGTAGAAAACCATAAATACTGAATTCCTCATTTACGAGAAATTCAGTATTTACATATCACTCCTTTCATGAGTTTAATAGTAGAATATTGCCAACTATAATTTATGGCCATAGATGCCGAATCATACTTTTGATAGTGTTATTCTCCAATTTTATACTTAATTGTTTTGAGATATCATTATCACCCTCAAGATGTAAAGGATGGTTATAGATGATTCCAAGCAGATAGTATGTTTCGGGTATCAGAACTCCTAAATCATGTGCATAATTTAACTTTTCGGTTGTCCCATGTGTAGCAAGAAATTTCTCTTTATCAGCATCTGTACTAATACGACTATACACGTTCTCTTCAATTCTAATCCGCATTGAAACACATACGGCTAACGGATCATACACTTCATCCGGTTCAAACAAATATCGACGTAATTCCCTATCGACTTTTTTCTTAAATTTCTCAGGCTTTCCCCAATCGCTATTCAGTGATAAGCTTACAAATTTGTCTGTAATATCAACTCTATCCAAATCGGGGTGGTAATGCAAAAAATATGTATCCACTTCATTCTTAATCAAAGGATCTTCCCTTGTTCCAATAAGCTGACTCATCTTATCACTAATTCGACCTTTGCTCTCTTTTAAATAACAAACATTGAGTCGTTTGTCATTGAAACAAAAATGTTTTAGGTAATTAGGGTCTATATGAGTTAGCAGGATCGGAAATATGACTCGTTTATTTTTTCTATAATTATCTATTAAAGTGGACACATAATATTGAAATGCAACAAGATTTGCATCATCCAAATAATCAAAGAACTCATCAATAACAAGGATACAAGCTTTTGATTCCTTATAATGACATTCCATTAATCTAGATATAAACGTAAGAATGTCACGTTGACCATTTGAAATCATATCTGCTTTGGGCCATTCAATGATTAATGAACGATCCTTGATTGTAGACTTAATTTCAAATCTATCACTTACAGGATTTAACTTTTTAAGGGTAGAATCTATCTCTGCTTGTTTTTTTAGAAAGGCCGCATACTCCAGTGCTTTTCTATAATTTACCCCCATGTTATTTCTAACATGAATAATTTGCCATGCAGCAAGAAAGACATCAACACTATTATCAAAGGCCCTTTTTCTTCTTATTATATCACACAAATTAGCGAACGCTTGATTATTGATGTCTATAATATTCTCCCTATTAATTTCATCTTTAATACTTCGGGCCGTTTTCCTGCTATCAATATTATTGATTCGTGTTATTATTGCATCAAAAGGAGTTCTAAACCGCACTAAGCCAAACTCTCCAAAATTTACTTTCTCAGAGATCTGGATCATTAAGTTAGGATTATTATAAATATCTGAGATATCTGTTAATAATTTACCATTTGCTCCAAAATCTCGTTTGTTTCTCGTAAACGAATAATCAAAGTTTATTTTTGGGGGAATCGTTTTAATCATAACGGTAGGCCTAATATCCATCGAGGCCCTTGGAATAAGCCTACCTCCGTACCGTTGAGCTGTCGCCTTCGGTTTAAGTTGACAATTAATGACAAAGACGTCAAAATCGTCAGAGATCGTATTATGGTTACGATCTGCCTCTAAAATTCTTCCTGTGCTTAGTTTTAATCTTAAAACAGGAAGATTCGTGTCATCTCCATTGTAACTGTTTGTCCCTTCAAGTTCCAAACAATTACTTTTCAATGAATTGAACGCAACAGCCAGAGATGTTTTTCCAAAACCATTAGGCGCTACCAAAATATTAGGACGATTAGGCTGTATAGGCTGCTTGAGATCAAAACTCTGCAGCCCTTTTACATTTTCTATATGTATCTCGTTTATAACCATCTTTTATCAAACAAAATTACGGCTAACAACACCTCATTCTATTGTAAGCACCTTCGTTGACTCTTCGCCGAACTGCGAGATGACACGGACCGCAATCTTGCGACCGGCTCGTTTCTCTATCGGATGGCTGCGGAAATCATAAAGGGTATCCCACATCTCTTCGTTGAAAACGATTCGCAGCGTTTTCTCGATTCCTTTTTTGTTTTTACCCGGGGCGACCGATTGCAGACCTTTTCTCCAGGCTTCGAACTCCTTCTTCGAACCGCCACAGAAATGCAGACCTCTGACAATAAATTGTTCTCCATTATAATCATCATCAATTTCCCAATAGGCAATATCTTCTACAGAACGGGGTTTGACAATATCTTTAATCGGGTCATAAATATCAAGTCCCTGAATCTCAACATGGACTGTTTTACCTCCTTCGTCTTCAACAATTGCAATATCTGGCTCTCCAATAGTAATGAAAGTTCCAGCTCCTTTGTCTTTCTTCAGCAGTCCGTCTTGCATCAGATCGTCATGCATACGTACTTTGCTTACAACAAACGAACCCAAATTATAATCCTTCTCATTGATGTTGTCCTCAAATGAGAAACCAAGCACACACAACCAGGAAGCCCCTTCATTAAGGGCGATCCCGCGGAACTCCTTGAGCGCCTCGCTCACGGCACGCTTACTCACCGATCCGAACTTGGGACCGATGTGGAAATAAGCCAGACGTTCCTTGTCCTCCGCATCCTTGTAGTATCCTTTGGCATGCAGGTAGGGATTGGCCACCGCCTCGATATTGTAGAATATGGCCTGCTCGTTCTTGGCACCGTTGCGAATACCCGACGACTTAAGGTGTGCAAATACCCGCTCCTGAAAATCCTCCGTTTCGTTCCGTTCGTCCACCCCGATCGCATCCGGATTTACCACATTGAAACTTTGCAGCGTCTCCACGGTAAAGGGCCCTGCGACACGCATCTTCTTCTTGTCCTCATTGGGCTGGTCATACAGAATTTCTTCATCGGGTTCCAGATCATTGGCCAGAGATTTCAGCGTGATATGCGGAACCGTCTTATAGACAAAACCCTGACGGATATTGCCATGCTCCTTGTCAAACAGCTCGTAATAGGGGAAGACCGCCGTTGTCAAACGTTTCTTGGCGATATTGAGGGCAATGCGCGAGGTGTCTATCGTAATCCAACGACGTCCCCACTGCTCGGCCACGTATGCAGTGGTACCACTGCCGCAGGTCGGATCAAGCACCAAATCGCCGGGATCGGTGGTCATTAACACACAACGCTGTATAGGCTTTGTCGAGGTTTGACATACATATTGTTTATTTTGTTCAGCTGTCCCCATTGTATCATCCCATAGATTTGTCAGATTTACCACAGGAAAATCATCATAATACAATTTGAAATTAATGGATCCAGCTGTTTCAAAAATTCTGTTACGTTCTACTAGACGTTTCATACCTTGTATATTGGTACTCCAACCTCTATTCCCAGGAGAATATATCTTCCCTTTAAATTCAAATGGATATACAGTAGAAGCACTTGGGGTTTGAGAAGTCAGTGGACCACCTAAAAAAACTCTTGCGCCTTTGGGTATCAAATTGGGAGAGATACGTTCTTCAAGTGATATAGGGCGAAAAGTTCCATCAACTTCTTCAATTCTGTTATACCTTGCGCCAGGGCCAATGGAAAGAGATTTTGGTATAAATAATTTACGAGATTTCATATTTGATTTATCTTTGGCATACCACAAGATAAAATCAGAAATATTATTAATAATTTGCTCACTCATACCACCGCTTTTTTTAGTAGTAATTTGGCTAACAAAGTTCTCACTTCCAAATACCTCATCCATCAGATTCCGGACAAGATGCACATTGTCATCCGAAATCTGCACAAAGCAGGAGCCTGATTCGGTAAGCAGTTCACGGGCAAGCACAAGGCGATCGCGCAGGTAAGAGAGATAGCTGTGGATACCCAGTTCCCAGGTATCCCGGAAGGCCTTAATCATCTCCGGCTCACCAGACAACGACTCGTCGTTTTCCTTGACATCGCGGTTATTAAGTTTCATCTGCCAGTTGGAGCCATACTTGATGCCGTAGGGCGGATCGATATAGATCATCTGCACCCGGCCAGCCATTCCCTCCCGTTGTAACAGAGAGTTCATCACCAGAAGAGAATCGCCCTGGATCAACCGATTGCGCCAGTCGGCATTGTGTTTATAATATTCGGTAATACGCTGAAATTCGTCTTCATACGTCGTTTTCGGCATCTCATTGCCAAAAAGTGAAGCCATACCGGATGCATTATCATCGGACTTTATTGTATAAAGCTGATTGATAATCATCTCGGGACGAATCTCCTCATGGCGATACAAAGAGCGCGTATCGACCCGCAAATCGGAAGACTGGGTCTCCTCGTCATCGTTCTTGTACTTATCCAGCCAATAGAGCTCTGGATCCCGTCCACGATCGAACTCGTGTTTGAACTGCGAATACCGGCCTTCTGGGGTCATGGACTCCACGACCAACGACTCCTCACCGGCCAGCTCGGTCGTGGGGATGGATGCACGGTGTTCTTCGTCGTGCTTGATAGCTCCTACGGGATATATATTGTTGTTTTTGTTGCTCATAACGAGTTGATTTTATGGGTTAATATAGCTTTTATATTATCAATATCGGTCACCTCAATGTAATACCACACGCCATGGGTCCCGAGATTATTTGCGGCAGGAAGCCAGAAATCCTTGGCGTATTTACGCTTGAAATCCTTGTGCCCCAGTCTGTCGTTGGAGAGGCCCGAGATCTCAATGATAAGATTCACCTCTGCGCCGCTCTTCGTTTTAACCACCGCAATAAAATCGGGCACATACAGATGCTCGATGGCACCGATAAGATACGGGATCTTGAAGTCAAGAAAATGATTCTTCACATAGCGCACCACCTGCGGCAGTTCCTCCAATGTCTTGGCGGCAATCTGCTCCCAGGAGTCCGTGTCGGCCACCACATAATTGACATGGCTCTTTACCGTTGGATAGACCTCTTTCGATGTTGCACCGTACACATAGCGTGTGCTGCCCTCGGGATTGTAATAGTTCAGAACCGCTTTGATCTGTTCGCTGTCGGTATTGGCCCTTCGGATTCCCTCATATATCGAGGTTGCCGTCTCTTTCTGATTCCAGAATATAACCAGTCGGCGCATCTCGACTGAACCATCGCCTCCGATAACCTCAATCTGGGTATTATACCACTTCTCGACAATCCGTTTCAGTTGCCCGAAGAGTTGGAATTCGCGGCCCTTTTCATGGTCGGTATAATATTGCTGGATCAGTCTTTGCGTAAGAACATATACAACCTGGGCGTCGCGCAGATCATGGTAATCCTTTTTCAGCACCTTCATATCATCACCGATGGGCGTTGACAGAATGGTCTCCTCGGGAATCTCCGTAAAGTTCAGTTTGAACTTCGGTTCGCCCGTATAATCGGCATCAATATGTCCCATTTCGTTCTCACTACGGTAGCCTACGATATTGGGGAATCGGATCTCCAGATCCTTCCTTTCATCAAGAGCCCGAATAACCGTCTTCGGCTTCTGCGGCGGCGGAGTACCGGCCCCTCCTCCCTTGAAGGTCTTAAACGGCACTCCAATAATGTGGGCATATTCGGGAGGAAACTTATAGACGATATTTTCCTTCTTGTATTTCTTAATATTCTTCGGATCAATCTCGTTCCCCTCCTTATCGTATGCTACCAGATTGTAATTTTGACGGCGCAATGCACGACCGGCAACTTGCTCGCACAGAAGCTGCGAACCAAAAGCTCGCACCCCACAGATATGGGTTACCGTATTTGCATCCCAACCCTCGGTAAGCATGGAGACAGAAACGACAAGACGAATATCCTGTCCAAGTTTTCCCTGTTTACCTACGCTGTTGACTACTTCCCGGAGAATGTCCCCATCGGAAAGGGTATCCGCACTTCCGGAGCCATGAAGAGTAGCATATTCACGTTTGAACTGTTGAATCTCATTGGCAAAAACCTTTTTGAAATCATCGTCAACGATTGCTCCTGCCTCGTCAATGGCAATGCTGTCGATAAGAAGCGATGGCTGTCTTCTTTTGGGGATGCCATTTTGGTAATTGGAGAAAATATCAAAATGCCCGTCTATATAGACGGTCTTTCCTTCGGTATCGACCGTTTCATATCCAGCCATATATTTAAACACCTCTTTGGAAACAGTCGTGTTGTTACAAACGACGATGAAGACAGGAGGTGCCGTAAACAAGTTCTTTACAGCTTCGTTACTTTGTCTTATTCCCTTGTCGTAATCTTCATAATCCTTGACAAACTGCTCCAACGCAAGATTCAGCAAGGAAGGTAGATTGGGGGCTTTCTCGCCCAAAGGGCGCTCCTCGCCGTTCTCTTTAGCCTCCTTCTTGGCCTTTTTCTGGCCTTTTTTAGGCAACTCCTTACTGATGTGCTGGTATATATTACGCAATTTAGGCTCATCGAGGTCATGCGATGAATCCATGGTCGGCAGGAACGGAATCTTGACAAGTCCACTCTCTATGGCATCCACAAGGCCAAAATCACTAACGACCCACGGGAACAAAGAATATGGCGTATAACCCGATCCTTTCAAATAGTACGGCGTTGCGGAGAGATCATATACCTCTTGAACTTTATAGCCCAGTTTTTTCATCTGACGCAATCCCTCATACCATACCATGGCGTTCTTGTTCTCCTCGTCGGTCTCCTGTTCCTCCTCCGATCTTCTTTTTGAACCGGAATCTTTAGGGAGATAACAATGGTGCGCCTCGTCGTTGATCACAACGATGCGCTTCCCCTTCATATTTTTGCCGAGAAGACGAGACAGAACAGAGGTAAATTCTTCCTTGTCCTTTTGCTTGACCATCTCGCCATCCTCATATTTGAGTTTCCCGTCAAAAGGACTTGATTTCTTGCCTGTGTAAACTTTGGGCTCAAACTGATGATAATTGGTGATAGTGATTACAGAATTAAGCCCACCAAACAACCGGACATATTTCTCAGGTATAAGTTCCCGTTGGTGATAGTAATCCAATTTATCATAAGCCGATTTACCGGACGCATCAATATACAGAACACCAAGTCGATCTCGGATAGTGATGCCCGGCGCCACAATCAAAAAATGATCTGCAAACCGTGTATCCTGAGGGTTTTCTTTCTTGTTTACATAATGATACAGGATTAGCATGGCCATTACGACAGTCTTTCCTGTGCCAGTGGCCATCTTAAACGCTGTACGCGGTAAAACATCTTCATACAGATCCGATACGGTTTGTCTGCGCATGTCAAGTTCATGAAGGATGCTTCTACCCAAATTAGGATCACGAGGAGCCACTTCGTTAAGGTAGATAGCCGTTTCCACAGCCTCCCGTTGACAGAAGAAAAGAGATTTGCTGAGCTCTCTTTCCGGGTTAGAGAACCAAAACTCCAGAAGATCACGAGTTGTACGGGTAACCTTTGGATAACCTTGCTCTCTCCATTCTTTTACAACTTGTCTAATGCCATTTATAAAGTTCGCATTCTCATCATCCAGTGAAATGTCTTCTGCCGAAAATAATGCTTTATTAGGAGTTGTGTTCGGAACAACTGTAAGATTGGCTGCGTACGGCCTTCTGCCTGCCAAAATCCTTGAATAATCGAGATTGCCATCGAAAGTAACATCATAATGCCACTTTGGTTCCTCATAGGGATTATTCAAGATAGGACTTATATTATCAGATGCTTTCATTTTAGATATTTTGCATTAAAACTATTGTCCCTTCTTATACCTTTGCCATGCTGGGACAACATCAAGACCATATTAATTGCTCATTTGATCTTTTTCGACATGAATCAACTCCCTCACATCCACTTTTAGAATCTCGGCTATACGAAATAGCGTTTCTAAATCGGGTTGAGAGCTATTGGTACACCAACGAGATACAGAACAGGGATTTTTACCAATCTGCTCTGATAGCCATTTAGCTGTTTTATTTTGCTCTACCAATACTATCTTTATCCTGTTGAGTTGCTTCATAAACCAAAATACTTATAGTTTAATGCAAAAATATTGAAACTTACCATAAAATAAAAGTTCTCGCGAGTTAAATCTCATATTTTCCTCTCTAAGTTTATTATTGAGGGTTGCAATTACTAATGTTATGGCAAATAGTCTGTATATTTGCATATATAAGAAAATTGCAATTTTAAATAAACTACACCCAAATATGAAACGCCAGTTTATCCCAGATAAAGAAATCATATTAGAGAACAACATTCGTACTTCCAAAGTAGTTCGTTGACGGTCCCCTCTTTCTGATTTCTGTAAGCATACGAAGAATTTAATAGATAACTTACATATGAACGTCATAAATATCCAACGTATTGATTTAACTCATTATGGACTACCACCTCATCCATGTGTGATTGAACTTGATATACAGATATCAAGGGCACAAATTCCGACCGAGGCTATGCAAATAATAACATGGCTTCAAGATACTAGTTGGTTGGCAACACTTGACGACATAGACAAAGCCAATTATCGTGCTTGCGCAGAACCTACTATCAAAGATTTGTGCAATATGATAATTAAAGAATATTTGAGCGATTCTTATATACCAGGGACTCTAAAAGATGACTTAGGTGAATATTTAGTTTCAATGAATGCACAAGAAGCTCTAGTCCAAGGACTTACTCACACAAAGATTCCAATAGCGGAATTATGGAAAGAACAAGTAAAAGGTAATCCTGGTTTTGACTTCCATACATTAAGTACTTCCGATATAATTGTATATGGAGAAGCCAAATATAAAAGTACTCAAAATGGATATTATGACGCATTTAATCAAATACGCGATTTCATTAATGATAATAAGATGCAACGAGAGCTTCGACATCTAAGAGTATTGGCAACAGAGAATGCAGCGCGCAATGTTTTAACAGGTCAATTAGGATTTGCCGCAGCATTCTCTGTTAATGCACGAAACCTGCCGCATATAATAGAAAATGCTATTAAATATCCTACATTTAGCGCTTTACTTAATTATCCAGAAGTCTATCTAATTACAGTAGAAATAGTATGATTGTCAAAAGAAACGAAGATATATCCTATCTTAAAGAATTAATGGATAATATCTTAATAGATATACATAAGTCTGGTCCAGTTTCAGCATGCCATCTAGAAACATTAGCTTGCATCAAGAAGTTTTATCCAGACTTGTTTAAAGATTATGAACATCAATTAATGTATCTAATGGGACTGTTCTATAAAACTACAGAACCTCAGTCTATTATTGAACTATCCTATAAGTTTCATCGTGATACAATAAAACAGGCAACAAGTTTTGATTTCACTCCAGTACAAGCGAGTGAATTTAAAGAGATTAACAACAATAAAATTTTCTCTTTTTCAGCTCCCACAAGCAGCGGTAAGTCCTTTCTATTTAGATCCTTATTGTCAATTGTTGACAATGATGTTGTTATAGTTTTACCCTCTCGTGCACTCATTGCTGAATATATCAACACAATTAGAAAAATTGTCCCCAAAAACGTCCTTGTATTACAATTCATAGAAGACGTTAATCGTAATAAAGTTAATAGACGCATATATATCGTCACCCCAGAAAGAGCTGATGATGTTTTTCCTATATTAGGATCTTTAAATATAGGCCTTATATTATTCGATGAAGCACAGATTACTGAGGATGCATATAGAGGAATGCTATTTGATGCATTGGTAAGAAAGTGTGAATTTTATATTCCTAACGCAAAAAAGGTATTTGCTCATCCGTTCGTATCAAATCCTGAAGCACAACTTACAAGAAACAACTTAGTCGACCGCATTTCATATAAAGTATATAAACAAAATTCTGTAGGTAAATTATACTACACCAAGAAGGAAAATACATTCAAGCTGTTCTCCCCATTTCAGGATACAGATTCTATAATTGTCAATGATGTTATCCTTGATTGCCTAAATAATAATGGAAGTGTTTTGGTCTATGTCTCAAAAGACAAACTGTACTCTGAAGAATTTATGCAAGATTTTAAAGAGTACATAGATCAATGTGATGAAATAAAAGATGCCAAAGCATTAGTTATTTTTGAAAGGCTAAAAGAATATATTGGCGGCTCGCTACATGGTGATAAGCACTCACTTCTTCTGTCTCTGATGAAAAGAGGTATTGTGCTTCATCATGGCTCAATGCCATTAAAAATGCGATGGATGATTGAAGAATTCGTTGCTGGTGGCTTCGCAAAAATATGCTTTGCTACATCAACTCTGATTCAAGGGATCAATATGCCTTTTGATGTCGTATGGATTGATAACTTTGTTTTTAATGGTTCAGAAGACAAAAAACGTTTAGACTTAAAAAATCTAATTGGCAGAGCTGGAAGAACTACTAATAATTCAAATGTGTTCGATTATGGATATGTAGTTATATCAGAATCTCATAAGAATACATTCTGCAATCGTTTAATTAATCCAAGTACACTATCCGAGATATCAGCATTATCCGAAAATATAGATGCTGCACCAGAAGATCATAAAGATATAATCGAGGCTATTCAAAACAATACATTTAATAATGATCTAAAGATTACTGAATCTCAAAAACAACGAATTCTGGATTCTGATGTGTTTAATGATGTAGCTTATATCTTAGAAAAATTATTTAACAGAGGCAGATTAATTTCTGCAGATAAATATTACGAAATACCGACCGTCGAAAGGAATCGTATTAAAGAGCACTTCAGAAGAATATATGTCGTACACTTACGAAGACAAGAATTAACGCCTGCCGAAAAAACAGTGCTTAGCGCCTCTATCCCAATGCTTCTATGGAGAGTACAAGGAAAATCTTTTAAAGAAATTGTTTCTTTAAGACAAAGCTATATTCAACAAAAATCGAAAAAAGCAGAAATCAACAGAAGATATAGAAATGGGGATATTACAGAAGAGCAAAAAACAATTGAACTAGGACAATTAACACTAAAAAGAACTCCTATTGCAATATCCCTTCCCAACAGAAATGCACGGAATGTTACGTTATTCCAAACATCACCTCATTCATTTAAATATGATTTACTCGTATATGATACATATGACTATATTGATAAAGTAATTAATCTATCTCTGGCAACTCCTATTTGTGCTGTCTTGAAACTATATTACCAAGCAACACAAGACCCACTTGCTCTTGACTTATCGAACTTTATACAATTTGGGACAACTGATATAACAGAGATTTGGCTACTTAAATATGGATTTTCTGCGGACGATTTTGAATGGCTAGTACCTTGTATAGAAACAATCGATGAAAATCAAATAACATTCAAAAATATTGAACACCTATCTGAAGATCATAGAATTCTTATTGAAAGATATTTATAGCAGATAAAATATATGGATTCTAACCAATGTATGATTATAGATTTAGAGAAACGCGGCGATAAGCAAATGTTTGTCACAGAACGTGTTTCTTCTATTTACCAAAACAAGAATGGACTTTGGACTGTTCGGTTTTCGTCATCACCACGTGTATTCAATTACAATACATCACGTTTGCTTTATCTCACACATCCTGAGACAATCAATCTTGGAGAAAAAGGGCTATACATCAATAATAAACATATTAACAATGTAGCAGAATTGCTACGTTTTACAGATGGTCGCTACATTTTTTATCGAGTAACCTATGACAATGGTTATTATGAGAATCTAGAAGGGAACGAGGTCTATATTACCCGTACTCCGATTGACAAAAATGAAGGTTCTATTTGGGATTATCTTCGCAAACTGGCTGATGAAACAGGTCTGATTACGGAAGAAAATGATGAAAGTATTCTATCCAAACAATATGAATTGGTAGATGTGAAGCGTGACAATGTTCCCTTGGCTCAATACCTAGGTGACAAAACAAAATTGGCAACTTACTCTATGCCCAAACATGTCTATTATCCGTTTGGATGCAATGCCAGCCAAAAAGCGGCCGTAGAAGCTGCGTCAACACATCAGGTAAGCATTATTCAGGGACCTCCGGGAACCGGTAAAACACAGACAATACTGAATATTATTGCCAATCTGCTGATGAAAGATAAAACAGTATTGGTTGTATCAAACAATAACTCAGCTGTAGAGAATGTAGCTGAGAAACTAAACGGAGAAGGATTAGGCTTCCTTGTTGCCAAACTGGGTAGTGTACAAAACAAAGAAACATTCATCGCCAACCAGCCAGAGCATCCTGCTATGACAGGTTGGAAGATTGATGAACAAACAACTACAAAGAATCTGGCAAAAGACTCACTTCAAGCCGTTTCACAAGGATTTGATGCTCAACTCAAGCAGGCCAAACTAAAGGCAGAATACGATGCCCTATTAAAAGAATCGAAATACAACGAAATGCGGGAAGACAACCAAACAGAAGATGAATGGTTGAATGGTAAACCATCGGCTAAACTTATGAAATTGCTCAACCACTATCAGACGATGGTTGAGAACGGACATAAGCCAGGTTTATGGTTCAGATTGCAATGGGCTTTCTCATTAGGAACTAAAATATTGACATTTTTAAATAGAAAAGCAACAGATGTCATAAACAGTTTGGAGTCGGCCTATTACTTTTCTCGAAAAACAGAATTAGAGCAAGAGCTAGAATCGATTGCTTCGGCACTCCAAAGCATAGATATCCAGAAGAGTATGAAAGAACTTCGCTCCTCTTCTCTGCAACTATTGAAGGACAAGATAGCTAAACGGTATAATACTGGACAAAGGAAAAATTTTACAATCAAGGATATTAAGCCCAGAACAGAAGAGTTTCTGAAAGAATATCCGGTTGTGCTCAGTACCACTTATTCGGCCAAAAGCTGTATAAGTAAAGACATGGTATTTGACTATGTGATTATGGACGAAGCCTCACAAGTGGACATCAAGACGGGAGCTCTGGCTTTATCATGTGCCATGAACGCCGTGATTGTGGGTGACGACAAACAGTTACCAAATGTGGTAAGCCGAGAAGAAGAATTGGCGTTGAAGGCTATTCAGACCACATATCAAGTGGACGACCGATACAATGCTGTCACGCACAGTTTCCTACAATCGTGCGTTGAAATATTTCGGGATGCGCCAGTAACATTGCTTAGAGAACATTATCGTTGCCATCCGAAAATTATAGAGTTCTGTAATCAGCGCTTTTACAATGGCGAACTGGTTGCCATGACTACAGACGAAGGAGAAAAAGATGTATTGCAAGTGATTCAAACTGTACCCGGCAACCATGCCAGAGGACATTTCAACCAACGTGAAATAGATGTCATTACGCAAGAAGTATTACCGGAATGTGCAGAATCGAAAAGTATAGGTGTTATTACCCCGTATCGGGCACAAGCTGAAGCAATCAATACAACCGTCGGAAAAGACATAGCCAGTACGGTACATAAGTACCAAGGGCGGGAATGCGACACCATCATCATGAGTATGGTAGACAACACTCCTACAGAATTCTCGGATGATGCCAATTTGCTTAATGTGGCCATTTCACGTGCTAAGACCAAATTATGTCTAATTACGAACGGAAATGAAATGCCGGAGGATTCCAATCTCAGCCAGCTAATCAGTTATATACAGTACAACAATTTTGAAGTGAAATCCAGTAAGTTGCATTCTGTTTTTGATTTGCTCTATCAGCAATATACAACAGAAAGACTGGCTTACGAAGCTGCTCATCCTGCCGTCTCCGAACATATATCAGAGAATCTAATATACGATATCCTGTTAAAAGCCATTGCTGAATTAGGTTTTCCCCATACGGGGGTACTTTGTCATTATCCTCTGTCCAGACTTATTGCCGACTGGAATCAACTGGAAGATAAAGAAAAAACATTTGCCGAAAGTCCATTCTCACATGTGGATTTCCTGCTCTATAATTCCCTGACCAAACAGCCAATCAGTGCCATAGAAGTGGACGGATGGCATTTCCATAAGGAGAATGACGCCCAACAATCACGTGATGCGTTGAAAAATCAGATATTCACAAAGTTAGGACTTCACCTGCTTCGCATTTCCACGACAGATACAGTGAATCAGGAAACGATAAAAAAATCATTATTAGCAATTTTATGAAATTAGGATATATACACAGTAACAGAGAAGAGCAAACCCGGGTCATGCAAGTACTGAAAATGACTTCGGAATCTGTAGCTCTCGACGAACTTGGCATTGGCCGTATCCGTGATGCTTTCGCAGACCGTATGTTTCCCGGGATATCTACCCTGCAAAAGCACATGAAATATTTCTCGCTTATGCCGCAACTCTATCGTAAGGCTACAGAAAAACGATATAACCGTTTGTCGGAGGTAAAAGCGGAAATTATCCGGCTGGAACGCATCATGACAAAGAATCTCTATGAAGGGAGTACGGACAAACGAGGTATCACAGGAAGTGAGATGATTGGTAAAAGTGGAAACAATTATGTAAAATATGATCCGGCATACATCTACAATTCCGGATTACAAACTTTTGGAATTTTACATAGTCCACAGTTATATGAACTAATCTACTCAACTTCAAAGGCATTACACAATGCCCCTAAAGTGGCCAAGACGGATGATGAAGATACAAATGACGATGCGGACGAGAAGTCGGGCCTGTTCCAGTTCTGCTCTTTTCCTAATGTAGATTATGATTTTACCCAGAAATGTACATTAGATCTGACCGTAGAAGATAAAGACTTCATTGTGGATCACATACTGAATGCAGAAGCATGTCAAGGTACCTTATTACGTTACATCGTAGACAATCCAGATTTTGTGATAGCCGATAGTTTTGAACAGATTTCCTCCCGACAGTTACCACAGGAGATTGGAGAACTGCAAGACCTAGCTCGGCGTTTTGCAGATTTTATATATATGGTACACATCCGCTATAACTATATCTATTCACAATATCAGGATGAAGAAATGCGAACTAAGTTTCAGGAGAAACTCGAAGAATACCGGAGTAGCGGTACGGACATAGACAAGGTTCTGAATGCCGTAAGCATACGAGAGAACAGCGGGAAATGGTTCTGCAAAGAAGTTGCGGAACGCATTGCGACCAATGACATTGAAGAAGATGGCGGTTTGGACCAGTTAATTATTAACCGGGAACGAAGAGTGAAAGGGAATCGAAGAAAAATTGGAAATCCAGCATATATTTACGACAAGAAGAATCGTATACACTACTATAAACTAACCTACCGATGGGAAACGGTAAAAACCTTTGCCAAGGAATTAAGAAAGGAGGCAATCAATGGCTGACGCATTATGGAATGATATCGTCTATACGGATGTGTTGCAAAGCGATGGCTTTGTAATTGATTATG
Organism: Phocaeicola acetigenes; assembly: GCF_027529745.1. Taxonomy (NCBI): domain Bacteria; kingdom Pseudomonadati; phylum Bacteroidota; class Bacteroidia; order Bacteroidales; family Bacteroidaceae; genus Phocaeicola; species Phocaeicola acetigenes. Next base: position 175,383 of record NZ_JAPZVM010000001.1, on the reverse strand, counting down.
CGGTTTGTACTACCTATAGTCTGGACATGCCTTCCTTGCTATCAGTACCCTTTATGTTGGGCACAATGACCGACCTGACAGAAACAGCCATGCGCTCTCCTCGCCTAATATTGGAGACTATCAATAAATCAGCAGGTAAGTTTGCCGTTTTCTGCAATGCCGGATGTATGGTAGTACCGCAAGCCAACTCCAAAGTGTATTCACTATTGGAACAGAGCGTTGTACAAGTAACACTGCAAGCAAAGGGGAGCGGTTTCGTCAATTTTCATCCCAAGATATGGATTATAAAAGAAACGAACCCGGACACCGGTGCTCAGCGAATCAAACTGATTGTCCTTTCCAGGAACCTTACCGGTTCCAATGACTTGGACGTAGTGTGTGAACTTATTGGTAAAATCGACACCAAACCGGCCACAAGAAAAGCGCAAATCAAACATGCACCGCTTGTGGACTTCCTCACATGGTTAATCACAAAAGCCGACAACCGTACTATCCGTAAAAATATGCGTTCTATCTGTAAGAGCATGGACTACATTGAACGATTTGACCTTACAGATTCTCCTTTTGATGATTACGAGTTTTTCCCTATGGGGATACCTGGATATGATGGATATACAAAGTGTTTTGAACAAAGTATGCTGAATCATGCGGCAGAAATGCTGGTCATCTCCCCCTTCGTGGACAAGAATATTTTGAATCAAATGGTCAGTTGCAATCCTAGTGCTAAAAAGACACTCATCACACGACATGTTTCAGTTACACAAGAGGTTATAAACTTGTTTAATGACGGTGTTTACACTCCCAAGGAAGTACTGACCGATAAGGTGGAAAAAGATGTGTCTGTCGACTTGCACGAGAAAGTGTATTTCATACGCCGAAACGAGGGCAATCTCAGCTATAACCATCTGTATCTTGGTTCTACCAATGCCACCATGAATGGATTCAGACGGAATGTGGAGTTTTTACTGCACCTGAAGTTTGCTCCCTATAAATCTTCGTATGAAAAATACCGGAGTGAACTGATAAACGACAGCAAGGAATGTATGTTCGAGCAGGTTCTTTCGGTACCAGAGGAAGACTCTGAAAAAGAGGATATCACCAACGAATTGATGTTGCGTCGTGCAATTTCGGCCATTCAGCTGGCCCGAGTTACGTCTAATGACGGAAGCTATACCGTCACCATACAATGCCAGACTAACAGAATACCTTCGGAGCCTGTTTTTCTTTATCCTTTAGGATGTGATGGCAAGGAACAAATATTAGTTGACGGGCTGACATTTAAAGATATGCCACTGGATTCATTAACAGAGTTTTACACGATACGGATTGGAGACTTGCGTCGTCTGATAAAAATACAGACGGAGGGAATGCCAACCGATGAACGAGACAAAGCGATATTCCGTTCCTTTATCAATACGAAAGGAAAGTTCATCAACTATCTGGCATTCATGCTAACTGATGAGGTGGAACAGTATATATTGGAAAGCCAACAACTGGAAAAGGAGCTGGCCAATGACAAGGCATCCTCTTTGGAACAGCAAATTAGCACCTCACTTTATGAAGACATGGTGAAAATGGCCTATAAAGACCCTGACCGCATCGCTTCTATCCGGCGAATCGTAGAGAAAGCAGACGAGACAGTCATCCCAGACCATTTCATGGAGATGTACAACACATTTGAAAACGTTATTAAACAAATAAAACGCTTATGAGTCAGGAAGTAAAGGATTTTCAGCGTGCTACAGCAGATCGTATTCTGCATATCTATAAAAATTTAGGTCATCGACGGGTATTGCTAGCCGACGAAGTGGGATTAGGCAAGACGTTCGTGGCCAAACAAGTCATCAACCTGGTTCGTGAATGGCACAGGCAGGAGAAAGATGACTTCTTTAAGGTGGTTTATATCTGTTCGAATGCCAACATAGCCGACCAAAACATAGAGAAATTAGGGGTTGAAAATCGGATGAGCATCAGCGAGAGCCGTCTGTCAATGCAGCATCTCTATATCAAATTAGCTGAGAAAAGGATTGCAGAACAGCATGAGCAAGGAGAAATGCCTGAATCAATCATTCCGCTGACACCTTCCACTTCCTTCCGTTTTTACAGTGCACAAGGAACGGCCAATGAACGTGCCTTGATGTATAATATTTTATGCGGACAGGCTCAATTCAAAGATTATAAGGAAGTTATCAGTGATTTTCTTAGCTGTAATGTTAAAAACTGGCAGGAGCTTACGAACACTTATAACGAAAAAATCAAAGGATGCGGAGATGATTATCTTTTTGAGATGCATAGTAAGTTACAGACGAGATTGTCGGATACTATTATAAATCAATTGATTGAGTACGCACAATATGGTTGCGATAATCGTCAGAGGGCAGACATGATCAATAAGCTACGTCGTATTTTCGCAGAAATCAGTATTGACATGCTCGACCCTGACCTGGTTATCATGGATGAGTTTCAACGCTTCAATTCGTTGCTTGAACAAGGCGATGACGAGCAATCCATGCTGGCCAACAAATTCTTTGACAACAAGCGTTCCAATACGAAGATTCTGTTGCTTTCCGCTACGCCCTACAAACCTTATTCCACCCTTGAAGAGTTAAATACAAATGGGAATGATGAGCACTATCAGGACTTTATGAAAGTAATGGATTTCCTATATGCCACAAATGATAAAATGGACCGGTTCAAATTGATATGGCACACATATTCTGCTGCACTCAAACGTACAAATGTGGTTGATTTAACACCGCTTGTGGTAACCAAGAATGAAGCAGAAGAAGCACTGTATGGGGTGATGTGCCGCACGGAACGGTTTAACAGTGGCATTATAGACGATTCCCGTGTATGTGACGTACAGGTCGTGCCGGAAGATATCCTTTCTTTTGCAGAGGGGCAGTATCTGATGGATTGTCTAAATCAAGAAAATACGAAAGTGCGCTTAGGTAATCTCCCCATGGAATACGTCAAATCTTCACCCTATTTGTTGTCCTTTATGGATAAATACGAACTGAAGAAACGAATTGCTTCGGCATTACAACACTCAGACGTAAAAAGATATGGAAAAATGGACGCATTGCTTCTATCGAAGTATATCATCAATAATTATCGTCCCATTCCTGCTGCTAATGGAAAATTAAAGTATCTCCACGACCTCGTATTTGGTACACGTCACGAGAAGAAAACACAGTTGTTGCTTTGGGTTCCTGCCTCTAATCCATACTATAAAGCCGGAGGTGTATTTGAGAGTAACGAAGCTCGCAACTTCTCCAAGATTATTCTATTCTCTTCATGGGAAATGGTACCGAGAATGATTTCCATCATGATGTCATATTATTCGGAGTTATATACTTTGGGAGAGTTAAAGAAGGTAGAAGCAGAGATACGCTATACTTCTCAAAAGAAGAACCGTTATGGCGAAAATCGTTTAAGAGCCGACGGATTATTAGAGTATCCTTGCCAAACCCTATCCGGTCTTTTCTCTCCTACCACATTTTATGGAGAGAAACTTTCCTCAATCCGGAAAATCATAAAACAGAGAATTCAAGAAGAATTTGCACAGAATACTATCATAAGTAGTATTCCACAACAAGGGCGAAACAACGCCAAACTTATTCTTACTCTCATGAAAATACTGGATGGAAAGCCAGTGGAAGATTTGAACGACTTGTATGTGCCTTCAAATGCATTGGATGTGATGACAGATATTGCCATCGCTTCACCGGCTGTATGTGCTTATCGGCAATCCGGCAATGAAGAAGATGCCCAAATGGTGGCTAAAGCAATCGTCTCAGTATTCAACAAGCCTGAAAGTGCAGCTGTGATAGACCTGATGTATAACAAAAAGAGCGATGATGATTATTACGAATCAGTTCTTGATTACTGTGTGGTAGGTAACCTGCAGGCCGTACTTGATGAATATGCCCACATGACACAAACAAAGATGTTGGGACATACTATTACGGAGGCTATTATTGGCACAAGCAATCTTAGCATAGATACAACCGATTCATTGGGAATGGAAGAAAAGAAACAACTTATGCGTTGTCATTTTGCTATTCCATTCATTGATAAAACGGTCACTGACAAATCTGTCGCTCGTACCACTAATATTCGTAAGGCTTTCAATTCTCCTTTCCGTCCGTTCCTGCTTTCAACAACATCAATAGGTCAGGAAGGCCTTGATTTTCATTGGTATGCCAGAAAGATTGTTCACTGGAATCTACCCTCAAATCCTGTAGATCTAGAACAACGGGAAGGTCGTATCAACCGATTTAAGTGTCTGGCTATTCGCAGAAATGTGGTAAAATTGTATGGCAGTGAAACTTATCATACTTGGGATGAACTGTTTTCTCTGGCTTATTCGAATTTGAAAGGTACACATTCGGATATTGTTCCTTATTGGTGCCTTCCTGTGGCAGAACTGACGGAAGAACAACGGGCAAAATTGGAATACATTGAGCGTATTGTTCCGCTTTATCCACTCAGTCGTGACCGATATAAATACGAACGTCTTATCAAGGTGCTTGCCTTGTATCGTATGACACTGGGGCAGCCACGCCAGGAAGAATTGTTGAACCTTTTGAAAAATATGCATCTTTCGGATGAACAGCTCAAAAAACTGACAATTGATTTGTGTCCATATAATAAAAAAAGTGATTGATTATGGTAAATTCTAAGTTTTAGTAATGAAAAAGTAATATTAATTCATCTTGTCAGTTGGATTGTATTACAGGAAAATCCGCTCTGTTGGTACCGATATAGATTTTCAGGTAATGTGCCTCAAGATTTATTGCAAACGGGAACAGAGAAAATTTGCCAAATCGCATAAAATATTGTTGATTTGGCAAATCATAACCCATTTCGAATCTACTATTTCACCTGCTCTATATCCTGCCATTCTGCAATAGAGACAATCACTTGATATTGCTCCTTGGTCAGCACCGAGTTAGAATCGACCGAACATTCGTATTCCCACGGCAGTTCGTAGACAGAGCCTTCTTCCTGATAGCCCATATAATTATGATAGGAATCGGGAACAAGCCGTACATAATCCTCTTCGAGCAGGATTCTCAGGAGTTTCTCTGCGTCATATATCAGCAGTGGTGTCCCGGCCTTATACAAGGCTGTGGCCACTTCGATGGCCAATCCGGCATTGGCAGAATAACTGTTGGAAACAACAATTTTCCATCCCTGTTGCCGGTCGTGTGAGGCAAAGATATTCAAACGCGAAAGGCCCAGTTCTCCGTAATGGTCAGTTGCGAACCGCATGAAATCCTCCTGACTGTCAATGTCGTACATTTTCGTCACATCCACGAACTTCTTCCGCTTGTAATAGACCACATCACGCAGTTCTTCTGGAACATCCTGCGGATCTGTATGAATACGTCCCCTGAGTCCCCGCTTCTGGTGATAAGCCTCATACACCTCATTGGCAATGCGGTAATATGTGCAATACCTTCGGATGGACATGGTTTCAAAAAGAGGGGCAGAATGCCCGTGCACCGAGTCCTCCAATGCCTTGATGGCCGTTTCCCTATCTTCCACCTCAATTTTGAATTTCGGCACTATGCGATTAAAATCCTTCTGTGCAATCCGTCCTATACGCTGCTGGTACGGAAGGTTATGCGCCACGTAATCGTTGAACCCGTCGGGATTTGCGACAATGACATCAATCATCCGTTCCAGATAATCAAAGAGGCGGGTTAGATTCTCCCTGCACCACGTATCATCTGGCCCTGCATCCGTACACTTAGGGCAATTCGTAATGATAAAACGGGTATGCTTCCGGTCCGTAACACGGATTGACCGGGAATCCCCGTATCGACTTGAAGCGACATGAAACCATCTAGTCTCCACCGGGTTGAATGCAAGCCAATCAGCAAGGAACGCTTCTCGACTGTCATATTCCCCTGAAGTGATCAATTCCTCGGTATACCCCCACTCTTCCGGCGTAGGCCGTGGCACTTCGATATGGAATCCCCGGTACTCATCGTCGCCCATTGCGACCAGCCGCTCGAAACGATGTTGAATTTCAACCAACCGTTCAAACATATCGCCGCCAACGACAATCTCCCATTGACGACTTTCACCTAACGCCTCCAAATACGAGGCATTCAAGCCGACCTCCTTCGCTAAATCAGCAAGGAGCCTTCTGTCTATGATCTTTCTTTCGTTCATTTCTGTATGTCCATTAAATTTCAATAAACCTAGCTGGGTCAAATCCGTTCATCAGGTGTTCATCCTCAAAAACATATCCCATCTGGTTGCAGGCAATTCATTATTTTTCAAGTATCTGCTGTTTTCCTGGAACTTCATGTACAGATCACTCATGTATTGTATCTTAATCTTACTGTTCTCCTTTCTTTGAATGCTCAATCTGTTTCCCTATGATTGTCTTCACCTGCGCAAATGAAACCGGAGTGAAATCGTTGTTGTCCACTCCGACATCATATTGTGTCGGAAGAAGCATACTCAGTCGAGAAGCATCCTTTCCGGTATTGTTCCTACGGGTATGAACGTGTCCGAATAGCTGCCATGTGTCATCATATGAGCCGCCATAGCAGAGGAACGGACAGTGATTCAGATAAATCTTCTGTTTATCCACCTCGATATACATCTGCATCGTTATCTGCTCGAAGTATTTCGTGTAATTCTGCCTCAGGTTCTTGATGTCGTGGTTGCCGGAAATAAGGTATATTTTCCCGTTCAGCCTGCTCAGTACGTTTACCCATTCGGCAGAACCGCCCAGACAGAAATCACCCAGGTGGAACACGATATCCTCCAGACCGACCACTCGATTCCAGTTGGCAATAATCGTTTCATTCATGTGCGATACATCCTTGAAAGGCCTGTTGCAGAACCTGATGATATTGGTGTGGTTGAAGTGGGTGTCGGATGTAAAGAACACCCTGCTTCCGTCAAATTTATAATTCATAATCTTTTCATTCATGCGCATCACTGCGCGGTTAATAATACGTTACAATTCAGCCCGTGGACGGAATTGACGGAGAAGAGCACATCGTGTGAACGTCACCAACAGGCATCAAATAAACTGCAAGCCGAATGCAGATCCGGTTATTGTCCGGAATATGCTGAGGCGCAGCGTTTATTGTAAATCAAAGATCTAAAACAAAAACCGTCGAAAAGTTTGGTAAGGACTCTCCGACGGTTTTCATTTATCATTTCAGCGGGATACCAGCATCATCGTATCCCCGATGTTCTATCAGACGTTCGTCGGAAAATGTCTCCAAAAGTATAGAATGCTCCAATGCCCGAAGTATGGACACACGACAATCTCTCAAGGCATTTTATGCCTCGATCCAATACGATGTTCCAGTTGTTCATTCTTCTTTGCAGCATTGTAAGCTTTATGTTTTTATTCAATTGGCGGCGCAAAATTACGGATTTTCTTGAGGAGCAGCAAATTTCTTTAGAGAAAAGCCGATATAAAGCAAACTGTAGAGCCCATAGTGCAAAAGTGCAAACGTATATTTTGTTTTCGTTACCCTTTTACTGGGAAAGTTCAAAGTATCGCTCCTGAGTGCTAACTTCGGTGATGGTTTAGAGCTTTACATTTTTTCAAGCGAATAATACCTGTTATCTCACACTTTTTCCAACGAATCAGACTCCATTTTACACCTTTTCATCAAAATTGAGACTTGAAATCAGCAACACGCAAAAGATGTTTGAGAAGATCCTGCCGAATATGATATTCTTCTGATTGGTACGACGAATTATAGGTTACAGCGACTTTTCTTAATCTCTGTATTCATGTATGTTCGTAAGTTCAATTACTTATTAGGTAAACTTTTGATTTCTTTTAATATTTTTAAAACAATGTCTATAGGTACGGTATCTTTGTGCTCTTCATTTATTATCGACTCTTCGTTATATTTTCTTGTTTTTTCTCCTAAGGATAAATGATTATTCAACAATTTGTCAATTGCAGAATTAATTCGTTTCATAGACTCATCAATGTTTATTGATAATGAATTAAGAGATAACAATAAGCCTTCGATATACTCAATTTCGTGTATATGTTTAGCTAAAATAACTAATTGCCTCTGAGCTCTATTTAATTGAGATATAAAAACCCATAATAATGCGCCAGAGATAGGTATTGGATGTATTAACATCAAGTAATTTTTCCAGTCAGGGAAAGAATTTTCTGTACAAAATTTAGAACAAATAATATATTCTATGAATGCTACAAATAAAATGGTAATTCCTATTAATATCAAATATCCATAAAATAATTTGTTTAAACGGGCATGTTCATCTTTTATTGGCTTAAGATATTTTTTGAGTTCTGTAAAGGTTGATTTGATTTTCCTGTTCCATTCTTCTATTGCATTTTCTTGCTTTTTCTTCTCGTCTAATTCTTTCTGGAAATTATGTATTTGCTGGTTTGCAAATTGTAGCTGGAGTTCTTTTTCTTGAATTCGCTTTTCCTGAATTTGCTTTTCTTCCCGACTTTTCCCTTGAAGATTTTTGTTTTCCGTTAATATTATATTTAAAGCTTTTTCCAGCTCTTCTTTTTGTTTTTGAATCTCTTCAATTTGTTGTTTATAATAGGATTCTGAATTATAACTGGAAATTTTGTCGATATAGGAACAATCTTGTAGCTTTTTTCTAATTTGCCAAACTCTCATCTGAAGTTCTTCTAATAACTTTTGAACTTTCAGATGAAAATTTTCAGTTCTCTTAGCTTGAGGCATTTCAGATAAATGCATTAGTTGAGAACGAATTTCATAAAAATCGTCCGTTATTATATTATACAACAAATCTATTTTAGATGTTGTTATTAAATCACTTAAGTGAAATATCTGATTTCTAATTGAATGCAAATCTTTTATTAGTTGGGGATCATACATATCATCAAAAATATCAGATGATATTAGTCCTATTATGTCATCGATTATATGAAGTTTTTCTTCTACTTCCATATACATCTTTTTAACTTGTCCCATATTATTTGAATTTCTTGTGCAAAAATACGAAAGATCTTTTTTTATAGCTATAATGAAATCGGCATTTTTCTGTTTCTCCATCGGTAATTCCTCTCCCTTATGCACTCTCCATCTTAGGTGGCCATTTTTTACGGTTCAATGCCTATGTGACTTTTGAACTTTTTGCTATGAAAATTAGGTTTCATAGCAAAATAACATTCCGTTTTTCCGATAGTCGAAAAAATATTTTATCGGAGAAATTTACAAACAAGTCCACTCCTTTCCCGTAACAAACATGCCTACATGAAACGAAAACGGAAGAAACAAAAAAGTCACATTTGCGAGAAAAAGAAAAATAAGTTCAGTGAAATTTCAAGTTCAGTGCCACTCAAATCTGCAAAAAATTACAATAAACACAAAATTGTACCAGCATGTAAAAGTAGACACGGAAAAAATTTATCAGTTAAACATTTTTGCCAAAGTAGACAATCACAATATTTTTGTTTGATTTTACAAAAGTGGGCATATTTTCAATTCATGATTGGATAGTACTTTAAACGTTCTCTCTGTACAAACTTAGGTTCTGTGCTCAGTTCTCTTTTTTCAAACTTCTCTTTACTTTTGATTTCGCCTTTATTTATTATAGCGTTTTCTGTAGTTTGATAGAGTGTCATATACGATTGCGAAGCAAGGCCGTCGTTCATTATAAAACTTGACACAGCCTTCCATAGCTTTCTAGAACTCTTCTCTGCATTTTCTATTCCCAAGCGATTATCAATTCTTTATTACTTAGCCATTCATAGCCTCATTCACGGGATTGTGGGTGGGCTTTTTTCTACCCTTGACATTGAACGGATCACGTTCGTTTCTTTTATCAGTTCATTATATGCCATTAATGCATGGACGGAGCCTAGGTCAGCGTGCATCACAACTTGTTTTGAAGTTCCTTTCAACAGGGATATGAAATCATGAAGTCCGTCGATTTACTGCTCTTTTGTACCCCCTTCTCTCGGTCCCCTTATAAGTTAGAATATCCTTGGTAATAAAAGTCTATATAAAATATACCATATCTTGAAGGCCATCATGGCTGTCACAATGACCTGCCATAGCCTGTTTACCATCTCCTAGGTTGGGGATATGTGGGAACTTTTTCTTTACCTTATGTGGCCTATAATGCTCCTGATGTTTTGTCTCAGACTTGATCTCAAGAAAATGAAGCACTTTGTAGGCATAATTGTCACTGATGTCCATGTACTCGTTTATCTTGATTATGCCACTGTCCACCTATATCCATGCGTCCGGTGGATTTCATGGATCCTCCTCACCAATGTGATTAGCTTGACGAAACTCTGTTCTTCCACTTATAAGATCCTGCATAGCTTGCACTCATTATGTTGCATATTTCTTGATTGAATAGTCTCTAGGTAGCAATTCCACTACTTCGAACTCTTCTCCCTAAAAAGAATACACTTCTGTTCCCCAGCTCCTTTCATTTGAACGACATAGTTTTTTTGCTGTTCTTCTCTATACGCAGTTGCAATATCTCCTGATTGTAGGCCTCATATCTAAATCATTCGATATTTATTTGTATTTCTTCAAATACTTGACGTTCTTTGTATATAAATTATTCGAGCAAATAATTTATAGTTAATTTAAGATTATATTATCAAGATGCAAATGATGAAAAAAATAAATATTTCAAAGCTGACATCAAGAGAGTTCGTGTTGGGTGTATTACGCATTTTACCAAACTGTGAAATAACATTAAGAAAAACTTTAGAAGATGAATTTTATGTGCTCAATAATCGTTGTACTGTTAATACGGATAAAAAAATCGTAGCATTGTCATCTAATGAAAATATGGTTGACTTCTTTGGTAAAGGAATTACGATACAAGCCGTGGTAGGTGTTAATGGTAGTGGTAAATCTTCATTATTTGAGTTAATTTATAGAATTATCAATAATCTTAGCTGCTTGTTAAATAGAGGAAAGAGGAGGAAAGCTTCTGAACAATTGTATTATATTGACGGATTATGGGCAGAATTATATATAGTGATAGATGGGGTACTTTTTTGTATTGCATGTCATGGAGATAATGTTTGCATTAAAAGAAAAGATGAAGAAATAGTCAATATCAACGCTTTTAAAAACGATGAACCAAGTAAAGATACGGTATTGTTGTCGGATATTATAAAATGGGCAAAAGAATGTTTATTCTACACAATTGTATCAAACTATTCAATACAAGCATTTAATGCTCAAGATTATGAATGTGAGCCGTGTTTTTTAATAGATGGTAAAAGAAAGAGACAAAAAATAGAGGATAAAATATGGATTAATAGTCTGTTTCATAAGAATGATGGATATTTGACACCGATTGTGTTAAATCCATACAGGGATAATGGCCATATTGATATGAATAAAGAACATTGGTTAACTCTTTATCGTCTATCATCTGCAATGATATATGCAGAAAAGCATAATAAAGAATTTATGAAGGATTATAAACTTCACAATATATATTACACATATTCTGATAGCTTCCTAAAGGATAAATATGTAAATACATATGATGTAAAGGATGAGATTTATTGGAATTATAAACCTGGGGGAAATATTCAGCCAGATTATGGAACAATAATTCTTAGTGAATATCAAGTTGTAAATAAATTGAATTATAATGATCCTATTCAGCATGCTGCTGCGATGTATCTTATATATAAGACATATGCTATTGCTAATGCTTATCCAAATTATGATGAATTCTCTAGTATTGGTCAATTAAAGAACTTTAATACTCCAACAAATTCTGAAACTGCCGATTTAACAAATCGGCTGGTAAAAAAAATACGAAAAGATAAATCTCATATATCTTTGAAGGTGCGTCAGATGCTACATTTTATTGATTCATTTACTGCAAAAAGATTGGATACTCAATCATTACAATTAGATAAAATTACATATTATGATTATGTGGGTGCTGTTGCAATTAACCGTAAATTAAACTCAATGAGTGAAATACAGGAATATCTTCCACCGTCATTATTTCGAATAGATATAACTTTAGACAAATACGAAAATAATAAAAAAAAGAACGCAGAGCCCATATCTATTAACAGACTTAGTTCTGGAGAACGTCAGTATCTATATACATTTAGTACTTATATTTATCATATTTTGAATTTACTTAGCATACAAGATAGTCATAGAGTACGTTATCGTCGAATGAGTTTAATATTTGATGAAGTTGAAATATGCTTTCATCCAGAGTTTCAACGTAGATTTATCGATGAACTACTAGGGTATATTAAGAGGCTGGGTATGAATCGTCATGCAACATTTTGTATTACAATTGCGACTCATTCTCCTTTCATATTATCAGATATACCACAGAGTAATATTTTATATTTAGATAATGGTAAAACAGCAGATTTTTCTGAGTTTAAAAATCCTTTTGCAGCAAATATCTGTGATGTGTTATTTCAAAGTTTCTTTTTAAAGAATGGGTTTACTGGTGAGTATGCTAGGAAGAAAGTAAATAATTTATTGAAATATTTACATGAACCGCATAAACGAATTTCCAAAAATAAAAGTAATGAGATAAATTTTTTAAAAAGAATAATAGGAGACCCTTTTATAAATATGCATATTGAACAATTAATGTCTCTAAACCATGAGAAAGATAATTATTGATGATAATATTAGAGGATTTGCTAATAAATACCTTAAAGAAATGGAGAATGAATGTCCAAATGTTATTAAAGATTTGGAAAATCTAAGAGATAATGTGATTAAATATAATCCTGGAATTGACAAAAAAATAATAGAGAATTATATTAATGAAATCATTTCAGACTATCCCAATCTTTTAATAACAGAACCTAAAGACTGGAATTTTAAAAAATATAATAAGATTCTTGGAGTTAATTCAGATATTCTAATAACAGAAGTTAAATATAACACTAAAAGAAAAGTTTCTGCGGGTAAACCTATAGAATATCGATCTGCTAAACTTTATGATAGAATTATGTTTTGTTTAAGATATGAAAAAGCTAGAACTATATTAGGTGAAATCCATCAAGAAATGGGATTAAAAGCATGTATTTATTGTAATACACAACCTGCAAGAAGTGCAAATAGAAATGTTTTCTATGAAATGGATCATTTGAAACCACAAAGTAAATATCCATTTTTAGGAACATGCTTCTATAATCTTCAACCATCGGATGGTTCTTGTAATAAAAGAAAATCTGATAACCCTTGTGATTTTCAACTTTATATTAATGATTCAAAAGAAGAATTATCTCCATTTAGGTTTTTACCGCGGATAACTGGTATTGAGCCTAATACAAAATGTATCGAAATAAAATTTGTTGGAAAAAATGGGAACACAACCACAGAGAGTAAACAATATAATACTACATTTCATTTAGAAGACTTATATGCTGCATACAAAGATGTGGTCGATGATATTTATTGGCAAAATTACAAAATGTGTGGAAGTATGGTTGCTGCATATAAGGCAACATTTGGACATGATGTAACAAGAGCTGAACTTACAAAACATTTATTACATTGTCCTTACGATGAATCAAAAATTCATGAAGATGTTTTACGAAAGCTAAAAGTTGATACAATGAAGCAACTTGATGATGCAGGTTTATTATTAAAAGATTAATGAAAACATAGTAAATTGAGAACAAATTCTTTGATCATATAATAAAATAATTATTGATTATACTTATCAAATGACATTTATAAAGACAAAAATTATTTATAAACGTCCATTATAGTATTCAATCAGAGTAAAATGAAGCTTGATAAGGTAAAATCAGCTTTATCTTTGTCATACACTATAAGACGTAACCTAAAGTGTTTCAACTAAAGAAATTATTAACTACTTTAATTATTAGCAATTTACTTGTTCAAGGCACAAGAGATTGAAAGCTTTAGTACCCCTATCCAGTAAGGATGGGGTATTGGTGCTACTGTTAGTGAATCTGCAAAATAGTGTCTAGGTAGGTTAAATTGGCAAGAGAGGTATACGTTAGTTCTACAAATGCTGAAGCGACCATATGAGCAAGCAGGTTGGTATTAATGCGTGGAGTGCATATCCTCCTAATTTTTGGGGAACTTTCGACTCTAAGATTATCTGAAAACGCAAAATATTCTTATATATTCTCTTGCTAATCGAATCACAATAAGCAAATAACATATGAGATATCCTTGCCGAATTATTCTACAAGTTGTCATACCTTTACTTTATACCCATATCCATAAATACGTTCGATTATTTTTGCAAACACAAGTAATTTTTTGAAGCCCCGCCTTTTAAATCACAAACTATTGACAATCAACAAATACTATATCGCGTTAATTTAACAGATAAATTGATATATAGACAGAGGATTCCGTATGAGAAAAATAGGCATTTTTAAACTTTAAAAAGCACTTTTAATTTATAGAAGCAGATTTATGATTGAGAGGGGGCATTGAAATACACCATATTCAAAGAAATGAGAAGGACTGGCTCATCAATCATTTTCCTAGTGGGCCTACAGATTCTGATTTTGTACTTTTGCATGTTGTAGGAAAAGAAGCCACATTCTGGATCAATGGAGAGTATGCGCATGAAAAACTGGAATAAAGATTTAAGTGGCGATGGAAATACATAATCTTCTGGATATCAAACCAAGCTCCGAACTACGTGAATGGCTGATGCAGAAACATAAAACGGAAAAAGAATGCTGGGTGATTGTCAAGTTTGGAAGGCTAACAGACGATAAGACTTTCTGGTATATTGATGCCGTAGAAGAAGCCCTATGCTTCGGCTGGATAGACAGTACCACAAAGAAAATAGCAGACGGAGTGACAGCCCAGAAACTTTGTCCCAGGAAACCACGAAGCAACTGGTCGGAACTGAACAAGGAAATATGCCGCAGAATGGAACGCATGGGACTGATGCTGGAAGAGCTGTTCTGCCGGATATGTCACCTGATGGTTTCAATATTGATAAGGATATACTGCAAAGACTGCAGTCCGATCCGGTAGTGTGGAACAATTTCTGTCAATTTCCCGATTTATATAAGAGAATCAGAATTGATACGATTCAAATAAAACGGAAAGATCCAGATACTTACGAAAGTCGGTTGGTCAAATTCATTGAGAATACGCAGAAAGGATTGCTTTATGGAGAATGGAATGACAATGGGAGACTATTAAAATACTGAATAATATTAATATATCACTATTTTTTTACTACCTTTGCTCTCCATTTTAGAAGAAAAACGATTGTTCAACAATATGAAATGGCAAGTTTGCATATAGCTGTGCATAACAGATAGCATTCTCAATTTAAGTTATTTAGACATACAGGCTTCAGATTATAAGTCTGTATGATCTTTTGCCATTATATCAATTCACATTACAGACAAGTAACATCAGCAGCTCACTGAGCTTGCTGTATTTAAACATGTTGAACAATGAACTATACATACAGAAACATTTGGCTCATCAACTTTCCTGTCATGATGAGCATCCTTATCGAACAGCTTATAAATATAACCGATGCTATCTTCCTGGGGCATGTCGGTGAAATAGAATTGGGAGCATCGGCACTTGCCGGAATATGGTATCTGGCCATTTATATGCTCGGCTTCGGATTCAGTCTGGGGCTGCAGGTTGTCATTGCACGGCGTAATGGTGAGCGGAACTATTATGAAACTGGCAAGACTTTCTTTCAGGGACTGCTTTTCCTGTCAGTTCTGGCGATTCTGCTGTGCATCATTTCGAAAATATTTTCCCCCATTGTTCTGGGCAGACTGATTGCCTCGGAGGAAGTATATGCTGCAGTCATCGATTATCTAGACTGGCGCATCTGGGGATTGCTGTTTTCCTTCCCATTCCTTGCATTGCGCTCTTTCCTTGTCGGTACCACACTTACAAAGCCGTTGAACAAGGCCGCACTTGCTGCCGTAATGGTCAATATACCTTGCAACTGGCTATTCATATTCCATTTTGACATGGGTATTGCCGGAGCTGCAATGGCATCGTCTTTTGCTGAATTATGCTCATTGGCAATACTGTCAGTCCATATTTTACGGAAAATGGACCGGCAAGCCTATGGCCTGAAATGGCAATTCGACAGGAAAATATTGCATCATGTCTGCCGTGTTTCTAACTGGAGCATGTTCAACCAGTTCATCGGCGTAGCCTCCTGGTTTGCCTTCTTCGTGGCAGTCGAACATCTGGGTGAGATGGAACTGGCGGCTACAAATGTCATACGCAGCATATCCACCCTGTTTTTCGTCATTGTCAATTCGCTGGCGGCAACCACGGGTTCATTGGTGGGCAATCTGCTGGGAGCAGGACAAAAGAATCTGGTTTTACCGTTATGCAACAGGGTTATCCGTATGGGATACGCCGTGGGAGGCCCGCTGATTATCCTTTCCATCATCTGCTTCAATCCGATTTTCAGCATTTATTCCGGAAACGGGGATCTGATGCGGACAGCTCATCTGCCGTTTGTAGTAGCCCTGCTGAATTACGTTTTCGCCCTGCCCGGTTATGTATACATGAATGCCGTAACCGGAACAGGTGCCACACGTACGACTTTCATCTTTCAGGCTGCAACTATCATAGCCTATCAGATTTATTTATGGTCTGTGAGCTGTTTCAGCACATCCCTTTCCGTATACTGGACAGCTGAATATCTGTACGTGATATTGTTGGGGGTGTTGTCGGTTATCTATCTCAAGAACAAGGGATATTGAATATTCCTATCTGTTCTGTAACTTTTTGGGAGGCAGTATTATCAGACTGGATGATTGCATGTGCCTTGATTATTTCTACACTTTTCCATTTAAATAATCCTTTTGATTACACCCTTTTTTCTTCTATTTGTGTAGAAGTGACTATATAATTTATTCCGCAAAAGATTTAGAAAAAACGTTGGAATACGAAGTTTATCAACTAAATTTGCAATAACATACTCACCCCGCTTCCCACAGGAACAGCGCGCTCAGGGTGAGTCTTTTATTTTATCTATTGGTATAGTGACGTTGTTAGTTACTTTTTATGAATTTAGTTGATGGTTTAGAGTTTTACACTTTTTCAAGCGAATAAATCGGATTCGTCACACTTTTTCAAGCGAATGAGACTTCATTTGTACACTTTTCCATCAAAATTGAGGTTTGAAATCTACACTTTTCCATGAAATCATCAACTTCACTTTATCCCCATAATATATGCGTTGAAAATCTTTTCTCTATCTATTTAAGCCTTCCATTTGTTAATTCACCTTTCAACATTTCATATACATAAGCTGAACTTTCAATATAGAGCCCCGTAGATTCATCAGAGAGTTTTGCAAAGGTTTCTGAGTTATAGAATTCTTTGAGAGCAGTTGGCAAATCGCATCCGTTATCTTCCATAAGATAAGCTATTATATCTTTGGTAATACCTTCTACCAGATATTGCATTCGTTTATTCATAATCTGTGCAAGTATTTAATGGCTTTTGCCGAATGAAACAAATATTGTGATGAAACTTTTTTGTATTTTAGGCCATTCACAAGCATTTGCAAATCAATAATTCCATCATCAAAATTACGGAACAAGGTCGCAATGGTATCATCGGCGACAGGGCCTATGACAATGTCAAAACTATGTGTCGGTTGCAAGTTTTTCCTGCTACGATTAGCCATAACGAACAAGGCCCAGTCTTCACTTGGCTCTTCAAATATCTTGACTGAAAGAGTATCCAAGGCTGTTTCGTCAAATTCGAACTCTGTAACTATTGGCTCTCCACCATAAATAGCAGATGTACGCCTAGCCATTTGTTTCGCCTGTTCCTTAATCTCTGTCAGATAAAAACCTTGTCCAAAATCCTTATAAGGTTTGCATTTTGACAGATCTATCTGATCAATTACTATATTCGAACCATGGTATAGTTTCATCGAATACCTCCTCCATTATTTAGACAAACTTGTGTAAGATCTTGAACACAGTCATCAAATGAAAGTAAATGCTCTGCATCGTAATGCTCTGTAATAAAATCAATACCTTTAAAGCGTATCAAATAATTACTCGCTTCACGGACAGAAAGATGGTGACTCTTGGCAAATTCACTAATAGCAGAAACAATATATGCTATCACGTTTTTATTAATCTTTTGCTCATTTTTCAAAACAACAGAAGCCGACATACCAAGAGCATCTAGTACTCTTGTAACAGTCTTTATTGTGAGTCCCTTCCCACTCTCTATTTTAGAAATTTGGGCTTTCCCGACTCCTACACGTTCACCTAGTTCTTCCTGGGTAAGCCCTTTGCGAAGACGCTCGTTACGAATCATCGGACCTATATTTTCCAAGCTATTTGCCATATGATATAATATTTATACGTCAACAAATATACAGCAAAGTTTCCAAAATAGGAAACAATCATTAATAAATTGTGTTCTACCTTTACTTTATCCCCGTATTCATATATACGTTCATTAAAGTAAAGTCAAAATAAGGGAAGAAAAGAGATGGCTGCGCCATGAAAATGTTTTCAGTCATTTTTCTCTTTTGGCTGCAAATTTTATAAACAATCCGGTTGTAAAGGTCAGTCCCAAACGGCCAGTCCAATCAAGCACCAAACACCTCACTTGGACCCCGAAAATATCCGTGAATCCATCCTCGATTTTGCAGCCCGTTTAGGCGAAATAAACCCCGACATGCCCTATCTTTGCAGACGGGGTCTGTCGGGGTCCAAAAAGGCTGTTTTTGCCTCTTTCCCCTCTGTTCGGAGAGAGTCGATGAAAAAAAACGTTAAATCTTCGATTTTTCGCAAAAAAACAAGTAAATTTTTGAGTAGTTTACCTTTTAAGATGTAAACCACTGATAATCAATGAGAATATGATGATGCATCGGACAAATTAAATATTATAATCAAAACTGCAACAAATTAGAGCCAACCATAATGAAGTCGCTTATTTTCAGCGACTTTTTTTATTTACCAAAAACCTGCTATAATAAGCAGACAAAAAGAGGAATTATCCGAACTGTAAACCACTCATGTAAAGTGATAAAAGGCTGATAAATGTCGGAGGCTACAATCGACGTCGTCGATTGTAGAGTTGCCGTTGTTGGCGGTACAGCCGACGATGTCAAATATACAGCCGACAGCGTCGGCTGAAACAAACGAATAAAAACATGAATCTATGTTCGTATAAAGAATGTCTTTCTCAATCTGAAAAAAGAATGAGACCGTCTCACTTTAGCATCCAGGCTTATAAAAACAGATTGTCAAGAACCCAAGAGAGTACATTCCATTTTGACACACTTCATATCCCACTGCTGAAACTATGTTATAATAAAAATATTATGCCCATCTCTTATAGATCAATAGAAGCAAATCTCTTCAGCAGATCTCTGTCAAAGTAACGCTTTATGATTTCCAAACTTTTCTTTTGTAATCAATACAATTTTCATATCATATAATATTGAAAATAGATAGCTTTTATTATTTTTGCAATAAATTACACAAGAACTATTATTGTACACCTATAACAATACCTAAATGACGAAGAATTCCTACCTGATACCATTCTTTCTAATAATGGCAGCAGTCGTTATCCAATTCTGTGCAGGAAACTTTCCGTTTCATTTTTTTGAATTTCCATTGAATGTTATTCTTGGAGCAATATGGGTTTATTCCATTTATGTGCTCGTTCACGACAATAACAGCGAAAGCAATATATCAAAAGTCATTGTATCTCCCAAAACCACAGCCTTCAGCCTGTTTCTGTTTATTTGCGGTACCTTAGTCATAGGTCTGTTTCCGCAGATGTCTGCAGTAGATGCGGAAAACGAAAGCGGACTATTGGGACGACTTGGATTCTACAATTTCATGTCATCATGGATTTTCGTATCAATACTTTTCATTCTGCTTTCACATCTTGCAGCCATAACCATCAGAGGATTTAAGTCAAGAAAAAAGAAAAGATGGAGATTCCTTCTCAACCATGCTGGAGTATGGATTGCGTTGTTCGGAGGATTCATGGGCAGCAGCGACATTGTGACAGCCAGAATACCAGTATTCTTCGAAAGCGAGAACAATGAGGCACAAACAATGGAAGGCCAGCATTTCTATCTTGACTATAATATGCAGTTAATTGATTTCCATGTCGAACACTATCAGAATGGAATGCCAAAAAGTTATGTCGCAGAAGTAAAGATTTCCGACAGAGAAAACGGAAAATCATCACAAGTAAGTCTGGAGGTAAACCATCCGTATGAATATAATCTGGGCGAAGATATTTATCTCGTAAGTTATGACACACGCTCGGACAAACCACAATACTGTATTCTGCAAATAGTACGCCAGCCTTGGAAATATGTACAGCTGATAGGTATAATAATGACAATAGCTGGAGCTATCGGTATGTTTATCGGAGGACCTCAAAAAAAGACTTCAAAAGAATAATCATAAACCTCAATAATATAAATAAAGATGACAATAAACTGGGACATATTTTATATATTCACCATTGCCTCTGTAATCTTGTGGATTATCAGTGCTGCAACTTCGGCTACAAGGAATGGAATATCAAAAATAGCCGTAACCACCAGTTTGGCAGGCAGTATTGTTTTTCTGGTATTTATCGTAGGGCTATGGATATATCTGCAGAGACCTCCGCTCCGAACCATGGGTGAAACCAGACTATGGTACTCACTTTTCATGGGTATATCAGGACTAATCACATATTTAAGATGGAAATACCGATGGATACTTTCATTCTCTACTCTGCTATCGACTGTGTTCTGTATAATCAACATCCTGAAACCCGAAATACACGACCAGTCACTGATGCCAGCCCTGCAAAGCATTTGGTTTATTCCGCACGTCACTGTATATATGTTCTCATACTCCGTACTTGGCTGTGCATTTATAATAGGGTGTATCGGGCTGAAAAAGCATAAGGAAATATATACAACTACTGCCGACAAGCTGGTATATACCGGAACTGCTTTCCTCACAATAGGAATGCTGACGGGAGCAATATGGGCTAAGGATGCCTGGGGCAACTACTGGAGTTGGGACCCTAAGGAAACTTGGGCTGCCATTACATGGACTGTATATCTGCTGTATATACACATACGCCTGCAGAAAACATACAAGAGCAAGAAACTGCTGTATGGATTGCTCATAGCAGGATTTATATCGCTCCAGATGTGCTGGTACGGAGTAAACTATCTTCCGGCAGCACAAAAGAGTGTACATCTTTATAACAGAGAATAATTAAGAATAGGAAACTAACATTTAAAATTTGAGATTATGAAGAAAAAATTTATCTTGGTAGCATTACTGATTGCAGCAGGTGCTGTAACAGTTTACCGCCTTGTAAACCAAGCTCCTTCTGAATCGCTTGCAGCCAACGAGAGAATGCTTGCAATACTTACCGACGGAGGATGTATGGAATGTCACTCGGCTACCCCGAAACTTCCATTCTATGCCAATTTCCCTGTAGCAGGCAAGTTGGTGAAGGAAGACATCGAGAAAGGCTACAGAGAGTTTGACGTTGAGCCTATGATGACAGCTCTGAAAAACGGTGAAAAAATAAGTGAAGTAGATTTGGCAAAAGTAGAAAAGGTAATCAAAGATGGAACTATGCCATTGGCAAAGTATTACCTCATACACTGGGGGTCATCAATGACTGCCAAGAAAACAGAAATTTCCCTTGACTGGATTAAGAACTACAGAGCACAGGCATATCCTAACCTTCTTGCAGCCGCAGAGTTTGCAAACGAGCCTGTACGTCCTATCCACGACTCTATTCCTGTTGACATCCGCAAGGTTATCCTTGGAGACATGCTGTTCCATGACACACGTCTCTCTGCAGACAATACCGTATCGTGCGCTACATGCCATTCGCTGAATACTGCCGGTGTAGACAACAAGCAGTTTTCTGTAGGTATAAAGGAACAGGTAGGTGGTGTAAATGCTCCTACAGTATTCAATGCTCACTATAATTTTGTCCAGTTCTGGGACGGACGTGCAGCAACACTGGCAGCACAGGCTGGTGGTCCTCCACTCAATCCTATCGAAATGGGACATAAATCTTTCGATGATATCTGTAAGGTTCTTTCCGAAGACAAGGCATTCGAAAAAGTATTCATGGAAGTATATCCTGAAGGATTTACAGAGGCTACAATTACTGATGCTATTCAGGAGTTCGAACGCACACTGATTACTCCTAACTCTAGATTCGACAAATATCTGAAGGGAGACAAAAATATACTTACAGCTGAAGAAATAAACGGTTATGACTTGTTCAAGAAATATAACTGTGCTACATGCCACGTTGGAGAAAATCTTGGAGGACAATCATACGAACTGATGGGTATGAGAGCAGACTACTTCGGGGACAGAGGTACTGAGATAACATTCGAAGATCACGGCCGTAACAAGGAAACTAAAACCGAGCGTGATATGCACAGATTCAAAGTTCCTGGACTTAGAAACATCGAGCTGACAGGTCCCTATTACCACGATGGAACAAAGAAGACACTTGAAGAAGCCGTAATCGACATGGCTAAGTATGAAGTTGGTGTCAACCTTACTGAAAGCGAAACTGCCGATATCGTTAAGTTCCTCAAGACTCTGACTAACGACAATCTGTAATTTTGCATTGATCTTAGATGCAATCTTCTGAAAGAAGTACTGCTTCTAAATAACCATTTCAATTACTGAAAAATAAATTATTTATAACAGTTCAGCAAAGTTAACTTGCTGAACTGTTTGTTTTTGTAGCTGGTTATTTTGATAAATAAAGCATCTGTTAGTTAACGAAATAACGAACAAAGAATTTACATACTGAGAACATATCCCGATATATTGAAAATCTGCAACTAGTGAAAATTGCCGACATTGGGTAAGGTTATTATAAAAGACTTCAGACAAGATTCACACGATTTTTTATAGTTTTGCAGACTAATTCTAATCAAAACTATATACCCATGTGTCAAAAGACAAGAAAAAACAAACTCATCACCATATCTGCATGGATTGCCGCTCACATCACCTTCGTTGTGGTGCTGGTAACAATCCTAGCACTCTTTTTCCCTTCCTCGTTTACCTGGATAGGAACTTCGGCCATTACTCCGATGCTGGGTGTTGTAATGTTCGGTATGGGACTCACACTCCGTCCTTCCGACTTCAGACCAGTTTTGCAACACCCCAAAGACATCCTTGTAGGCGAACTGGCACAATTCCTCATCATGCCCTCCCTAGCATGGTTAATCTGCCAATTGTTGTCATTACCAGCAGAGCTCGCTCTCGGAGTGATTCTCGTAGGATGTTGTCCGGGAGGAACGGCAAGCAATGTCATCTGCTATCTGGCTAAAGGCGATGTACCCCTTAGTGTAGCGATGACCGGAGTTTCTACACTCCTGGCTCCCATACTCACCCCTGCCCTTGTCTGGATGCTTGCCGGAGAGTCGGTGGAAGTAGACATAGCAGGTATGTTTTTAAGTATCGTACAAGTAGTAATTATCCCTATTGTATTGGGTGTTGCCGCCAATCATTACTTCAGACAGACCACTCAACGGATAGTACCATTACTACCTATGATTTCCACTCTGTCTATTGCATTCATCATCGGTATCATTGTAGCGCATAACTCTGCCAGTATCCTTTCGTGTAGTCTGATTGTGGGCATAGCAGTTATTCTCCACAATGTATTCGGACTGACATTAGGCTATGCTCTCGCTACCCTAAGTGGAAGTGAACCATCCAAACGCTCGGCCATCTCCATTGAGGTAGGCATGCAAAACTCTGGCTTGGCTACATCACTTGCTGCTACACACTTTGCCATGTTCCCTTTGGCAGCCGTACCCGGAGCCATGTTTTCGGTATGGCATAACTTTTCAGGAAGTATCGCAGCACAGATTTTCAGAAAACAATCCGACAAAGAAGAAAAAAATAAAGAAGCCTGACACATAACCCCTACAAACAAAACATATCACATTGAAATATGCATGATAAGAACATAAAATAAAAAATGCGACCCAAACTATTTTTGAGCCGCATTTTTTATTATCTCAAATTACGATTATTCAGCTTTTCCAAAAAGGATGTCTTCTCCCTGAACAAATGTAATATCACGCGGAATACCCGCTCCGTTAATTTTATCAAGATCGGCCTGAAGTTCTGGAGTAATTCCACCATTCTCTTCTCTGTACTTCTTGGCAAATTCCACATTACCATCTCCTTGTGTCTGAAGAATCAATGCAGCCCAGCTATTCATTGCTTCTTTTGCCTTTTCAAAATTAATGACATACTGACCTTTGGCATCACGTGCAAATGCACCTGCTTTTTCCATGTAGTTAAAGCACATCATATTAGCCTTACCATGCGAAGAAGCTGCACCAAATCGAACCGAACGCAAGATACCCGCAATATAAGTAGCCATTGCGTCTTCGGCCGTAATATTTGTAATTTCACCCATTTCTATCAGCTTGGTCACCATAAACAAGCCCAAGATATCAGCCTTTGCTTCTTCCCATGAAGTCTTTTCCGTACCCATTACCGCATCTACACTTTCATTGGTACGAATAGTCTGTTTCACACCCAGTCCATGTGCCACTTCGTGGAAAGTCACATTCCAGAAAAATGCATCAAAGTTGAGATACTTCTGTTGTTCGGGAGTAACGACAAGTTGTCCGATAGGCAAGAGAATCTTATCGAATTTTGCTTTCATAGAGTTTCTCAATTGCAAACGGCGTGTACCTTTCAATGCGTGCACTCTTTCATCGTTTGGCAGATTAATGGCAATCGTCTTGCTTCCCGCATTACAATCACCAGCATAATACACCGCATCATACACGTTCAGGTCTGACGATGTACCCGGTACAAATGTTTTATATTCCGGCGGGCAAGGCAACTCTTTTTGAAGAGCCGGAAGCATCGCTACAAACTTGGCAAGGTCTTTGCTTCTGGCTTCATCCTTCAGCAAAATAAACGACTCGTACGATGCTTTGGTTTCACGGAACATATCATCGTAAGTTTCAATAGGTCCTGTCACAAAATCAATCTTGCTATCCTTCATGTCCATCCATGCCAGATCACTCTCCAGATAATCATCCGTCTTAAATGCTTCGATTCGCTTTTCAAGGTAATTCTTTAAACCCGGATCTTCTGCCAGTAAAACCCCCTTTTCCAATAAGGAACAGATACGTTCTATTTCCGGAGCATACTCTTCATGATACCATACACTCTTCAAAGAACCATCTTCATTGCGGCGGATTACGGTATACCATGAGTCTTTATTTGCATCTTCAAACGCGTTAAACTCCGCTTCGGTAATATCGTGAGGATAATAGTTGCACACATCCAGTTTTTCGCCATACCCATCCAGGAAAGGTTTGTTGTTATCCAGACGGTCCCACGCTCCATACTGAATCATGGCAAACTCTTTTGCATAGCTATCGGTAAGAGTGTCAAGCTTACTCTTGTCGCCAAAAGTCTGCTTCCAGAAAAGATCATCAGTAATCTTTCCCACCTGGAAGAATATTCTTACCAGTTCTTTCTCCTTGTCACTCAAATTGTTTACAAGATCCGATTTCAATTCTACAGAGGCATACTCCTCAACTTTTGCTTTCATCGGCGATTCCTTTTGCTGGCTTCCACACGAGAACAAAGTAGAAGCCGCTACGGTAACTCCCAGCAATGTAGCCGAAAGGTTAGTCATTCTTTTTCTCATACTCTATTGATTGTTTTGTTTGTTTGCGAAGATACGAAAACTCCCAAACATCTCAGCCATTAAATAATCTGGTTTTTTAAATGATTATACAAGAAAGGATATCATGGTGCCTGTTTTATTTCATACCACACATCAATATATTCCATTTTATTTATTATCTTGCATTAAAAAGTAAACGTAAGCATGAAAAACAAATCCTTACACTCCTGCCCCGAACTGATTGACTACATCAATGAAACGGGTTTCCTGCCCTTGCTAAGCATGGGCATTGCCGGATGGTCGGCCGAAGAAGTCGTGGACGAAGACTGCCAATACACTCGTTTGCCCGACGGCGGATGGGAATGGCCACTTTGGGAATGGAAAGGCGCCATCCTGCAAGAGAGTGGATGCGCATACGGCAAATTCTTCAAGGACAAAGCCGCATTCATCAGCCGCGAGTGGTGGCCCGACTTCTGCAATTACCGGCGGAGCATTTTTCCTTATCCGGAAGCAGGAAGCATTGAAGAAAGTATTCTTAACATTCTGAAAGGCGAAGGCAGCCTGATTACCCGAGAGCTACGTGCAGCATGTGGATTTACCGGACCAAAGATGCGGAGCCGCTTCGATGCTTATCTCACCCGACTGGAAATGGGCGGCTATATCGTGACGGAAAATTTTATCTATCCCCGCGACCGCCACGGACGAGAGTACGGCTGGGGTTGGTCACTACTCACCACGCCCGAACGTCTCTTTGGACGGGAGGCCTGCCACCCCGACCGCAATCCACAGGAATCACGCGAACGGATACTAGCCCAGTTCCGGAAAATACTACCGTATGAATCAGAAAAAACATACGCAACCCTGCTAAAATAAATCTAAAGAAACATCGTCAGCAACGGAATACTCAGCACAGAAAGTAAAGTGGTAAGGAAGGTACCTTCTGCCATGATGACCTCCCCTTTCTGATACTGGATACAGAACAAAGTACCATACGAAGCCACGGGCATAGCCGCCAGCACGACATTGATATTGGCAATGGTCTCATCTACCCGACAAAGGCGTGAGAGGTACAGAATAAGGAGTGGTACCAGCATCAGGCGCAGAAACGACATCAGGTAGATAGCCGTATTGCCGAACATCCGGCGAATAGGAACCTGA
The DNA here is from genome assembly GCF_027529745.1 of Phocaeicola acetigenes. NCBI lineage: Bacteria > Pseudomonadati > Bacteroidota > Bacteroidia > Bacteroidales > Bacteroidaceae > Phocaeicola > Phocaeicola acetigenes. The sequence continues at coordinate 148,543 of NZ_JAPZVM010000001.1, read as the reverse complement.
GCAATAGATGAGCCAATGATAAGCAAAGCTGCAGGCACGGTGACATTCCCCAATAGAATAAACGGAGTACTAATGACACGAGGAGGTACCCACCCTGTTACGACAATCAGAATAGAAAGATACGAAGCTATCATAGCCGGGCAATAGAGAGTACGCCAATCAAAGCGCATTTTCCCCTGACCGTCTGAAATAAAGAGAGTTCCAAACACAAATATCAGTAAAGTGCTTGGAAAATTAAGGATACTGGCATAAAATACTGCATTGGCTCCAAAAATAGAAGCAACAATAGGATATCCGATAAAGCCCACATTACCAAATGCCAGCATAAAACTATAAATACCACGATCGGACGATTTGACAGGTAAATAGCGCGGAAGCAAAAAGGCGGCTCCAATGAGAATGACATAGGTAGCAAAACCTACCACAAGTAAGGGTAGAATCAATCCTCTGTCAGGAAGTGTGTCGTCCATCACCGATGAAAGTATCAGACTAGGACACGTCACGTTGATGACCAGTCCAGAAAGTTTGCGGTCGAAATCCGCATCCATCATTTTCTTCTTACTCAAATAATAGCCGATGATTACCAGAATAAACAGAATAATCATCTGAGTAACGATTGCATCCATTGTATTCTTCTTACCTTAAAAAAAGTTGTGCAAAGATACAGATTATCATATTTGAGTGAGCATATTTCTACAGGCTTTCTTCTGAAAACTTCACATTTTCTTCTACGATTATCGAAACCATTTGTCTGCTTTTAGTACATTTGCATTGTTTTTTATAAATCAGATACAAGGCTATTTCTTTCGGGAGGTAGCCTTGCCTATGTCGAACAACCGAAAGCAGAAAACAATGGAAACATTTTATAATGTAGTATCTGGAAATCAGCTTGTATTGGTGGATTTCTTTGCCACTTGGTGCCAACCCTGTAAAATGATGCACCCGATTTTGAAACAAGTTAAAGATATACTGGGAGAACGCATCCAAATTATCAAGATTGATGTAGATACACACAACACATTGTCTCAAAAGTATCAGATTCAGTCCGTCCCTACCCTAATGTTATTTCGCAGGGGTGAAGTGCTTTGGAGAACCAGCGGCGTAATACAAAAGGCAGAGTTGCTGAGTACAATTGATCCTTTTCTGAGATAATCCATAAGCCAAAACATTTGGGAAGAATCTCCCGGACACACATACGTTTGTCATTTAATAATTAATTTTGCATCTTAAACACATAACATCTACCATCACATGAAGAAACTAAGCAAGAATGCCATTATCGGCTATCCGGCAGGAATTATCACCGGCATTACATACGGGTTGAATCCCTTGTTTGCGGTTCCGTTGATGAAAAACGGTGCTGCTACAGAGTCCATACTTTTCTTCCGCTACTCTTTTGCGGTAATACTTTTAGGACTGTTTCTGATACTCCGTAAACAAAGTTTTCAAGTTTCCGGAAAGCAGATTGGTGTGTTGTTTGCCCTCGGCTTACTTTACACTGCAAGCAGTATTTTCCTTTTCGATGCATACGAATACATCGCCTCCGGACTGGCCACCACACTGGTTTTCCTTTACCCTGTTCTTGTGGCCATCATCATGGTGTTTCTGAGGGTCGTCCCCTCATGGCCGGTATGGCTTGCCATTGCCGCTACCTTTGGTGGAGTACTTATCATGACACAAAGCGACGGTTCACAAACCATCAATCCCATCGGTGTATTACTTTCAATTGCCTCGGCACTGGTGTACGCACTTTTCATCGTCATCATCAACCGTAGCAAGGTCATTGCCGGCATATCCAATTCCTTGCTCACCTTTTATGCCCTTACGGTAGGAGCAATTGTATTTCTCGGGAAAATCTTCTGTTCCGATACCGCAATAACCGCTGGAATCACTACCGGAGCAGACTGGCTCAACCTCGTAGGACTTGCTCTTCTGCCCACCATTGTTTCTACGGCTACACTTGCCATCGCTTCGCGCAACATCGGAGCCACCAAAGCTTCGGTACTTGGCGTATTCGAACCCATTACGGCCATCGTGGTCGGAACAGTTATGTTTGGCGAACCACTCACCACAAACATCATTGTGGGAATCTCCATTGCCATAGTGGCCGTTACATTTATGATTACCGTGACCAAACGATAAGATATATAGCAAACGGATACATGAGAGACTTTGCAGCTATCGATTTCGAAACCGCCAACAACCAGCGCTCATCGGTCTGTTCCGTTGGCGTAGTTGTAGTGCGCAACGGTGAGATAACAGATACTTTTTACTCCCTGATCAACCCGGAGCCAAACTATTACAATTACTGGTGCTCAAAGGTACACGGACTCACCCGTGAAGATACCGAAGATGCACCGGTATTTCCCCATGTATGGAGACAGATTGAACCGATTATCGAGGGAGTCCCACTCGTGGCACACAACCGCCCTTTCGATGAGAGTTGCCTGAAGGCGGTCTTCCGGGTCTATCAGATGGACTATCCCGACTACACGTTTTACGATACTCTGTGCGTAGCCCGCAAAGTATTCCCTACACTCCCCAATCACCAGTTGCATACCGTAGCCGCGGCCTGCGGATACCGCCTGGGAAATCATCACCACGCTCTGGCCGATGCCGAAGCTTGCGCGTGGATAGCAAGAGAAATTCTGTAAATGCAGATAGTCTTTTGAAGTACAATGTAATCTATACAAAAAGCCAACCCATTCGTAATTATAAAAACGAATCGGTTGGCTGATTTTTATTTATAGTTCTAAGCCGGAGCTATTATTCTACAACTTGTTCCAGTGAAATCCCCAATGCTTTAGCTACACCCTTACCATAATTTTCATCGGCTTTCAGACAATTCTTAATATGACGGATTTTAATCATATCCGGAATATCTCCCATTGCACGAGCTGTATTTCCGAAGAGAGCCTCCTGTTGCTCAGGACTCATCAAACGGAACAAATCACCGGCCTGTGAATAATAGTCCGAATCATCTTCCCGATAGTCCCACTGGTAAGCCGCTCCATCGAGTTCCAAAGGCGGTTCCTTATACTCGCTCTGTTGTTGCCACTCGCCAAAGCTATTAGGCTCGTATCCCAATGTAGAACCGTGATTGCCATCTACACGCATCTGTCCGTCGCGGTGATACATATTAAGGAAAGGACAACGGCTACGGTTTACCGGAATCTGGTGGTGATTTACACCCAGACGATAGCGCTGAGTATCACCATATGAGAAAAGTCGGCCTTGCAACATACGGTCGGGCGAGAAGCTGATACCAGGCACTACATTAGCCGGATTAAAGGCTGCCTGCTCTACATCGGCAAAATAATTCTCCGGATTACGATTCAGTTCCAGAACTCCCACTTCAATCAGCGGATATTGTTTTTGCGACCAGACCTTGGTCAAGTCGAACGGATTAAACGGACAATTAGCAGCCTGCTCTTCCGTCATCAGCTGGATATACATTGTCCATCGTGGGAAATCACCCCGCTCGATGCTTTCGTACAAATCACGCTGATGGCTCTCGCGGTCTTTTGCGATGATAGCTTCTGCCTCCTGATCGGTAAGGTTCTTGATGCCCTGCTGGGTATGCAAATGGAATTTTACCCATACCCGTTCGCCACGTGCATTAATCAACGAGAAAGTATGGCTACCATACCCATGCATATGACGATAAGAAGCCGGAATACCACGGTCGCTCATGGTAATAGTTACCTGATGCAAGGCTTCCGGGAGCGAAGTCCAGAAATCCCAGTTATTAAGCGGACTACGCATATTGGTACGCGGGTCGCGCTTAACGGCATGATTCAAGTCGGGAAATTTCAGAGGATCGCGCAAAAAGAAGACCGGTGTATTGTTGCCTACCAAATCCCAATTGCCTTCTTCTGTATAAAACTTAATGGCAAAGCCACGGATATCGCGCTCTGCATCGGCCGCGCCACGCTCTCCGGCTACCGTAGAAAAACGGACAAACACTTCCGTTTCCTTACCAATAGCAGAAAATATAGCGGCTTTGGTATATGCCGTAATATCATTAGTTACCGTAAACTTACCAAAAGCTCCAGAACCTTTGGCATGCATACGACGTTCGGGAATCACTTCACGGTCGAAATGAGCCAGTTTTTCCAGGAACCATACATCCTGTAAAAGCATCGGGCCTCGCCGACCTGCGGTTGCTACATTCTGATTGTCGGCAACCGGTGCGCCAGAAGCGCTTGTAAGTTTTTTATTCTCCATAACTACAACATTTTTAATAATTACTGAATAGATGAAATATTTATGAAACCATCCAGCCGTTTTTTATCCGCATCGGTCAAAAAACCGGTTTTCGATTTCAGATAAGGTACTTTCTGTTTACTCTGTATACCCAAAACTTTTTTCATTTTACGGAAAAGGCTGCCAGTCCGGATTTTATAAGTTGTAAAAAGAAGCGTATGCTCTGCAGGTACTCGCCCTGCTATTTTCCGGCTAAAAGTCTTCCAACGCTCATGTGGATGCTGACCCACGACAAACCATCCGCATGTCCAGCATCCCGAAATCAGATAGTCCGTTTCATTGAGCCGTTCCGAATCATAATCCGTAATAGCACTTAAACTGACGTTCAGTCCTTTCGACCAAAGATACATGGCTATTTCGCGGGCATAACCGGCTGTTTTTCCTTTATGGCTATAATATAAAACAACGGCTCGTTTTCCTTTTGTATGTATAGATTGAGTGCTCATTATGTTTTTATTTCATGATCTAAAAACATAACGAAGAAAAACAGAAGTCGGTTCATTTGAAAAAATCTTTTTTTCCGATAAGACTAATCGATAAAAACGATAAGTCAAACTCCCCAAAGAAAGTACGACTCTCCCTGTCAGTAACTTTTATTCCGTATATCGAGTGTCACATCCATGTAGGTCCGTTTCCCTTCAATGTAATCGGCATATAGGGTTTCCGCATCCTTTCCCTTCAGGATGTGACATTTTCCACACGACTCACAATCGTGCAAACATTTCCATGCCTCGATTACAAATGCCTGACGTTCTTCTTTGGTAGACTGATCAATTTTAGGAGGTATCATAAGATTCTATTTTAGAATAAGGGAATATACAAAGTTATCATTTTCTACGGAATAACATTCCATTAGCAGAAAGGTTCAAACGGTATAAAGACATCATCTGACAATGGAGTATATCCAACGACGCCGGACGTAAATTCAACGGCGTTGATGATGGAAACGGCGTCGCCGACCGCATAGCCGACAACGCCGTTTCAAAATCCATTCACGAAACAAAAGGACGTTTTCCAGTTCTCACTCTCATTCCGCTTCTTTTACGACCACTACCCGACTATTGGGCAGATCGGGAATGTAGATACAACCGTCCATCACGGAAATATCTGCCGGTCCTACCAGAGGTTGTGCCAGGTCTACATCAAGAGCCTTCATCTCACGGGTAGCCAAATCAACTCTGCAGATTTGAGCCGGAGCCCAGTTCGTCAAATAAATAGCCTTACCATCCGAAGCCAGTGCCAGTCCGTCGTATTGTCCCGGAGTTTCCACCCACTTCTCCGGCAAAGGATTCTTCATATCGGCTACACGATATACCACATTCCGGTCGGTCGTATTCCCATCGGCAGGATAAGAAGCCACGTAAAGCGCACCTTTGTACAACAACAGGCCGTTGGGTCCCGGTACAGAAAGCCATACCTCGGGAGTTCCCGGCTGAGACGGACGAGTTATGTCTACACGGAAAATGGTATCCGTATTCGTTACAGAAATATACAGATAGTTTCCGTCCACCACCAGATCGTTGGCAAAAAGATGACCTTCGGGCAACTGGATTGTATAAGGCTCTGCACTCTTGTCTTTCAGGTTATAGACCATCACCTTATTCACATCACATACATAGAGAAAGCCTTCGTGCACCCACATACCTTTGGGAGCCGACAAATGTCCGTCGGCCGCTATCAGCACCAGGTTCTTTCCGTCTTTGTGCCACACGATGTATCCTTTTCCTTCGCTATTGAGCGGATTGAGCTGCTCTGTACCAAAGTTAGCTATCAGCATGCCTCCTTCGTAAGGATAAGTGCTTTCGCAATAGCGTATGCCGTCTGTTACCTCTTTTGTTACACTCTGTGCCGATATCGTAAATACCGATATACCGGCAAAAATCATACTCAACAAAGTTTTCATCATTTATTCAGATTTTAGAAATTGATTCGTATCACCTTATCGGTTCATTTATTTTGTGAGGCAAAAATAGAAAGGAGAAAAGAATAATACTATATTTGCAAAACACTATATTTCGATGATATTCATCGATAAAACCGATTGATAAAAGGATGGAATTACGACAATTGAAATACTTTGAGAAAGCCTACGAGTATCAGAATTTCTCGGAGGCATCGCGCCTGTTGTTTATCTCGCAGAGTACACTCTCGCAACAAATCAAGCAACTTGAAGAAGAGCTGGATATTTTGCTATTCGACCGCATCGGAAAGCGGGTAGTACCCACCGAAGCGGGCAAAGCCTTCCTGCCCTATGCCAGAAAAGCCATACAGGATGCAGAAAGCGGAAAACAAATCATCAAAGATTTAAAGGGACTGGAAACGGGAGAGCTGCACATCGGTGCCACGTATAGTCTGAGTACCCTGCTTACCGATGCCCTGATGGCATTTACACAGGCTCATCCCAAGATAAAGATAAACATTACATTTGCTACTTCGGACGAACTCCTGGCACAACTGGCAGAAGGCCGCATGGATTGTGTACTTTCTTTTCTTCCGGAAAAACTGGATGGCAACTTCGATACATTACCCCTGTTTTCCTCCGGTCTGTACTTCATCGCCCACCGGTCGCACCCGCTGGCTTCCATCTCATCCATCACACTGAACAAATTGTCGCAAACCCCTCTTATTCTTCCTGCCAGAGGATTTGCCACACGGCAGAAAATTGAAGAAATTTGCATCAACAAGAAACTCCATCTGCACATCGGCATGGAGGTGAACGACGTACAGACCATCATCCGCCTGCTCGAAGGAGGCAAATGGGCTACCATACTGACCGAAGCCGCCGTACACGAGGAACCTGATTTGGTAAAAATCCCTATTCTATCGGTCGAACGGCTTGCCACGCAAGGCTTTCTTTTCTGGCCGCAGGGCGTCTACCGGAAGAAATCTACACTGGCTTTTGCCAAATTTCTCCAACAGGTTATCGCTCCACATAAACACTGATTATAACCTTACCATTCTATGAATTGATTATGAAAATCGTAATAGCTACCGATTCTTTTAAAGGATGTCTTACTTCGGAAGAGGTAGAAAGCACCCTTGCACAAGCATTAAGCGGAGAAGACACAGAAGTGCTCACCCTGCCCATGTCCGACGGAGGCGAAGGAATGCTCGAAGCATTTGTTTCGGCTCTGCACGGAAGCATTGTAGAAACAGAAGTGCACAATCCGCTCATGCAATGCATCTCTGCCCCTTATGGGATTGCCCCCGACGGTACGGCCGTGATAGAAAGTGCCAGAGCCTGCGGACTGACTCTGATGAAAGAAGACGAACGGAATCCGCTCGTGGCTACCACCTACGGAGTAGGCGAACTCATTGCCGATGCCCTCTGCCGGGGATGCCGCACGTTTATCATAGGTCTGGGCGGAAGCGGAACGAGCGATGCCGGAAAGGGTATGTTGCAGGCACTGGCCGACCGCTTCACCGAGAGCAAGAGCATCGACGAACTGCCCTCAAGCCGCATACCCGCATGCCGTTTTCTCCTGGCCAGCGATGTACGCAATCCGCTTTACGGAGAAAATGGAGCAGCCTTTGTGTTTGGTCCTCAAAAGGGAGCCACTCCCCAGATGGTAGAACAGCTCGACCGGCAGGCACGGCTCTTTGCCCGCCACTCGGCCGCACAACTCGGAAGAGATGCCTCGCAAGTAGCGGGTGCCGGAGCGGCAGGAGGTTTGGGCTATGCCTTCATACAGTACTTCCGGGCAGAAGTAAAATCGGGAGCCGACCTCTTGCTTCGTCTCATCCACTTCGACGAAACAATAAGCAATGCCGACCTTATTATCACCGGCGAAGGACGTGCCGACCGGCAGACACTCATGGGCAAGTTGCCGGAACGTATTCTGAGAAGCGCACAGAAGCAGCACATCCCCGTCTGGCTGGTAGCCGGACAAACCAGCGATACGGAATCACTCCTCAGAGCAGGGTTTGCCCGTGCCGACGGTATTACTCCTGCATACATGCCTATCGAAGAGGCTATGCGCCCCGAAACTGCCCGAAAAAACCTGCAAGCATGGGTCAGCCGGATAAAGCACAGGCTCCCCGCTTTGTGCAGGAAGCCTTATCAGGGGTAGTGGTACTTATTCTTCGCCTGCTTACGGAAAGACAATTAGCTTCTAAAAAATGAGAAAAAAGTGATAAATTTGCACAGAAACCAAATCATCATTAAAAATGGGAAAACAGGAATACATACAGGCCAACAAAGAATGGCTGGCTGCCAAGGCTAAAGAAGAAGGTGTAATGGCTCTGCCAAAAGGGATTTTTTATAAGGTACTGGCTTCGGGAGCAAACGACGGAAAGCATCCTACTCCGCGAAGCATCGTGACCGCACATTATACCGGACGTACCATCAACGGAAAGAAATTCGACAGCAGCCGCGGAGGAACACCCATCGCCTTCCGCCTGAGCGACCTGATAGAGGGATGGATTATCGCCATGCAACGCATGTGTGTGGGCGACAAATGGGAGGTGTACATCCCGGCAGAAATGGGCTACGGGAAATTCTCGCAACCGGGCATTCCGGGAGGGTCTACCCTGATTTTCGAAATCGAGCTGCTGGGCATCGCATAATGTACAGGGCGTGTGCGCACACAAGGAAACTGCCTTAGCGCACACGAAGTTCCCAGAAAGCTACGGCCGAAGCGGCGGCTACATTGAGTGAATCTACTCCGTGGAACATGGGGATGCGTACCACATAATCGGCTCCCTCGATGGCCTGTGCAGGAAGTCCATCGCCCTCGGTTCCCAAGACCAGTGCCAGACGAGGCTCGGCTTTCAGTGCCGGATGGTCGAGCGATACGGAGCGCTGAGTGAGTGCCAGAGCAGCCGTGCGGAATCCTGCCTCTTTAAGGCTCTGGAAAGGATGCTCGCTCCACGCCCAGGGCACCAGAAACACCGAACCCATCGACACACGTACGGCACGACGGTTCAAGGGGTCGCACGAATCGGGCGTGAGCAGAATACCGTCTACACCCAGTGCGGCGGCAGAGCGGAAAATGGCTCCGATGTTGGTCGTATCGGTCACTCCATGAATCACGGCTACACGGCGTGCATCGCGACATACCTCGGCGGCCGTAAGAGGAGCCGGACGACGCATGGCACAAAGCACACCGCGCGTCAGGGTATACCCCGTGAGCCGGGCAAGAAGTTCGCGTTCGCCCGTATATACAGGCAAGTGTGGCATACGTGCCACCAGGTCGGCCGCATCGCCCGCAATATGTTTCCGCTCGCAAAGTAGAGCCACGGGTTCGTAACCGGCATCAAGCGCCACACGAATCACCTTAGGACTCTCGGCAATGAATATTCCGCGAAGCGGGTCGATACGGTTGCGCAACTGAGCTTCGGTAAGCGTACTGAACACTTCTACTCCGGGATGACGGAGCGATTCTATTTCGATAACTGGCATAATTCTTTTCTTTTTCCGCCTTCAAAGATAGTGAAAGGCGAGTGCAGAGGCAAACGGAAAACAAAGTTTTCAAAGTTTGACCTATGCCGAGCCGACTCCTATCTTATCTGTTTTCTCCACATGCTTCAGCTGGCTCAAGATGCCTGTCTACATAACTCCGGAAACGCTCCAGCCCCTCGATAAGCGAAGCACGGGGACAAGCAATATTCCAGCGCATAAAGTCTTCTCCCTCTTCTCCATACATAGTACCGGCATTGAGATGTAAGCTGACTTCCCGAATCAGATGTTCTTCTAAATGAGCAGACGAAACACCCAACTTCCGGCAATCCATCCATACCAGATAAGTTCCTTCCAGCTTCATCAGAGGAAAAAGAGGCAGGAAGGTGGCACAAAACCGTTTCATGCATTGATAATTTTCCCACAGGTAGTCCGTCAGCTGGCAGAGCCACTCCTCGCCTTCCCGATATGCCGCCAGAGTTGCTACTACACCAAAAGGATTTACATCACATACTTCATTGATGTTGATGGCACGATCTATTTTTCTGCGTACATCCTCATTCTGTGCTACAATAGTAGCTATCTGCAATCCGGCTATATTAAAAGCCTTGCTGGGAGAAAAACACGTCACAGAATGCCGGGCAAATTCATCGGACAAAGAAGCAAAAGGTGTGTAGACGTGTCCGGGATACACCAGTTCGCCGTGTATTTCATCGGACACAACGGTTACTCCATGCCGAATGCAGATTGTACCTATACGTTCCAGTTCCTCTTTTGTCCACACACGTCCCACAGGGTTGTGCGGATTGCAAAGAACCATCAGTTTGGCTCCGGTCACTTTCCGCTCCAGGTCTTCGAAATCTATGCGATAAGTGTCACACTCTCTTACCAGGGAACTGGTGACACACTCACACCCGTTATTGCGGATTGAAGAAAAGAAGCAGTTATATACCGGAGTCTGTACTACAACCTTATCGCCCGGAACGGTCAGAGCCTTGATTACCGCCGACAAAGCCGGTACCACCCCCGAAGTATAAATCATCCATTCGCAAGGTATCTTCCATCCGTGTCTCCGTCCGAACCAGTCCGACACGGCTTCATAGTATGCCTCAGGAACACGGGTATACCCGAAGATTCCGTGTGCAACCCGTTCCTGCAAAGCCTGTACAATAGCAGGTGCGGTACGGAAATCCATATCGGCTACCCACATAGGCAACACTTCTTCACCGTTTTCTCCATCCCATTTATAAGAGCAGGTATTACGGCGGGAAATTATCTCATCAAAATCGTACTTCATATTCAATCATCAAAACAGGTTTGTCCGTCCCAAAGTTTCAGTTCACAAGAAGCAGGTTCCTTGATGTGCTCATCGAGAATAATCTCTCCGTAACTCTCGGCGGTGATGCATCCGGACAACGGATTTTTTACCCCGCCAATGGCTCCGCGAATGGTAGCCTGAACACTGCTGTATTCGAAAGCACGATCGCATTCCGGTCCAAAAGTACAGTTCTCCAGTACCAGATTATGAGCATAACAAAGTGGCTGTTCGCCGGTAATATGGCAATTTACCAGACGCAGGTTCCGTGAATGCCATCCTAAATACTCTCCATTCAGCTCGGAATCATAAATGGTCACATTCTCCACCTCCCAAAACGCATCTTTGGTGGTAATCCGTGCATGATGAATCTCTGCATTTTTTACGTATTGAAACACATACTTGCTATCGCTCTCCAATCCGTCGACATATATCTCATTGCTAAACATAAACGGATACGTACCGCCGTGTAGCTTCAAGTCTTTGATACGGATGTTCCGGCAACGCCAGAATACTTCATCGGCATCGTTTATTTCTACATTTTCTATCTCTATATCCGACATCTCACGAAACATCTTCGGCGCATCAATGCGGGTATCTTTCATGACAAGATGATCGGAATACCACAGGGCAGAGCGTCCGCCAACATCGAAAAAACAATTCTCGATGCTAAAGCCATGTACATGCCAGAAAGGATAGTTTCCTTCAAAACGGCAATTAGTAGCCCGGATATTGCTACATTCTTTTATAGCCGACTCTCCTGCACGGATTATTACATGATCCAGGTGGAGATTGTGCGAAGCAAACAGAGGACGTTCTCCTCCAAATTCAGTATTTTTTATCAATTCCATATGCGTTGCCATTTAATTGTTTTTCAACTCAAAAGTTACTTCTACATCGTTATATCCTACCGTCGTTTCCAATCCTTCTGCCTGATCTATTTTCCCTAAACGGGTATAGGAATAAGGAGAAGAAAGACGATCGTAAAATAAAACAACCGTATTGTTTCCCCACAAAAGTAAATCACCCGCATAAATGGTACCCGGGCGATAGGAATCTACCGGCAACGAGTAGGGCAAGGTGTAATATTTCTCATTACCGTTCATTTCGGTCATCGTAACCGTCATAGGAAGACGGGATACAAAGGCGCGTGCCGTTTCATTGTCTTCCAGGGTAGCAGAGAAAACCTTCTCTCCTATCCGAATCTGTATCGTTCTGTTCATTTTATCTTCTTCATTATTGGGATTATTATAATCTTCATTCCCTTCTCCACTTTCTGAAGGAGGTAGCGGTTGTTTTTCTTCCATATACCCCCTCTCATCGGGGCTGCACGACATCATACCAATCATGGCCACAAAAAGCAAAGTCCACATACAGTACCATCCTATCTTCATGTGTAAAATAGTTTTACAAATTACATTTATTTATTTTTTATCCACCGGTTACCACAGAGCCGGCATAAGAAAATACCTCCCCGGAAACAGAGCTCCACACACATCGCAATCCATACTCCCTTCAGCCCCATCGACGGAGCAAGTAGAGCGGCCAACGAAAGACGTACGGCCCAAATACTAAAGAAGTTCATCAGGCAGGGAACAAGTGTATCGGCAACTCCTACAAACACACCATAAGATACAATGGAAGCGGCAAACATGGGTTCTGCAAAGGCTTCAATGCGAAGTGCCATGACTCCTAATTCGCGGACTTCGGGTACGGGAGTCATGAGTCCGATAATGTGGGGAGCCCATACATACATGGCTACTCCCATTATCCCCATAACCGCCATTCCCAATCCTACCGTAATGAAAGCAAACCGACGTGTCAAAGCGAACCGTCCGGCTCCATAGCTCTGCCCTGCCAATGTGGTAGCGGCATCAGCTATCCCATAACCAGGCATATAACAAAGGCTCTCGGCGGTTATGGCAAACGAGTTGGCGGCAATGGCAAAGATACCCAGCGGAGCAACTATGACGGTAGTCATTATTTGGGCTCCGCAAATCACGATATGCTCCAGCCCCATGGGCAACCCGATATGGAGTGCTTTCTTTACGACTTCCATTTTAGGGAGAAAACTTCCACTCTCCGACGTAAGGCGTAACACTGAAGAACGGACAAAAAGATACCATCCCATATATCCCGTAGCAAATGTTTCGGCTAAGGCTGTACCCAATGCTGCTCCTGCTACACCCAGGTCTGCACCCGGAACAAACACAGATATCGTACCTATCTGTATCTCCCTCGAAGGAAATATCAGAAAGAAGTTCAATATGATATCGGCCACACACATCCACACTCCTGTCTGGCTGGGTACACGCATATTACCACTACACCGGAGCATTCCTCCCGCCAGAAAATTCATCTGAAGCACCGGCAAAAAAAGAGAAAAGACAAGAAAATAAAGTGATGCATCGTGCCGTATCGATTCTTCTCCTCCGAGCCATCGGGGAAGTACTCCACTTAAAGCAACTCCAACAAGGGCTAAAAGAATGGAAAAAAAGAGTGCAGCTCCTATGCCTTGCCTCAATACGGCACGGGCTTCTTTCAAATTGCCGCTTCCTATCTGATGAGCAACTTGTACAGAGAAGGCCATACCCATAGCTGTACAAAGTCCCCAGAATAGCCAGGTAGTAGTAGAGACTAATCCGATAGAGGCAGAAGCACCGGCACCCAGACTTCCCACCATCGCGGCATCAATATATTGCATCAGGATATAGGATAACTGGGCTACGATGGCAGGAATACTCAACCTTACTACCAAACGAATCTGTCCGGATCGGGTGATCGCTTTCCCCTCACGTATCAACGCAAGAAGTTCTTCGGTCTTTTCGGTTCCTTTCATTCGTTCATCAGTCTACAGACCGCACCACCTTTGCCGGCACTCCTGCCACCACCGTTCGGGGAGGTACATCTTTCGTCACCACGGCACCGGCCGCTACAATGGCACCTTCGCCTATCGTTACCCCTTGAAGAATAGTGGCATTCGAGCCAATCCATACATTCTTTTCTACCACAATAGGAGCCGGAAACATAGCGGCGCGGTGCTCGGGACGGAAATCGTGGTTCAGTGTAGCAAATACCACATTATGTCCCACCAGGCAACCATCGCCCAGTGTTATCCCACCATGGTCCTGGAAATGACATCCGGCATTCACAAACACATTCCGGCCTACACGGATATTCTTTCCGAAATCGGTATAAAACGGAGGAAACACGCGGAACGTATCGTCTACAGGATGTCCCGTGAGCTGGGAGAATAATACACGAAGCTCCTCCTGTGTATGGTAAGTGTAGTTCATCTGGCAGGTAATACGGCGTGCCTCGTCGTTCACTTCATTCATCAGCCGGTAAATCTCGGGAGTGTCGAGCGGACGGCGTGCCTTGACATGTTGCAAAAAATCGTCGAGTGTCATCTTATAATTATTTTAAATGTTCACGATAAAAAGCCGTTATCTCTCCGAAAGGAATCTTTTCCAGATTATCGTACAAATCGGTATGGCTGGCACCGGGCACGATAAGCAAGCGCTTATTCGCTCCTTTCAGCTTCTTGAAGGCATCTTCGCCAAAGTAGCGTGAGTGGGCCTTTTCTCCATGCACCACAAGTACGGCACTCTGAATCTCGTCGCTATACATCAGGATAGGCATATTGAGGAAAGAAAGCGAAGAGGTTTTGTTCCATCCGCCGTTCGAGTTGAGCGAGCGGGCATGATAGCCGCGCGGAGTCTTGTAATAAGCATAATAATCTTTTACAAATTGAGGAGCATCATCGGGCAGAGGATCAATTACACCTCCGGCCAGGGCATAGGTTCCGTTTCTGTAATCTTCCGTACGCTGGGCATTCAATTGTTTCCGAAGTTCCTGACGTGCATCGGCATCCATCGCATCGAAATACCCCCGGGCCGTTACCCGCGTCATGTCGTACATGGTAGAAGCCACCGTAGCCTTGATACGGGTATCGATAGCCGCCGCATTGAGAGCAAAACCTCCCCATCCGCAGATGCCCAGAATACCGATTCTCTCTGCATCGGCTTCGGGACAGGTAGAAAGATAGTCTACCGCCGCACAGAAGTCTTCTGTGTTGATGTCGGGCGAAGCTACATAGCGGGGTTCACCTCCACTCTCGCCGGTAAACGAGGGATCGAAGGCAAGCGTGAGAAAGCCCTGTTCTGCCAGCGTCTGCGCATAGAGTCCGCTACATTGTTCTTTTACCGCTCCGAAAGGACCACTCACGGCAATGGCGGGCAATTTCCCTTCTGCCTGCTTCGGAATATACAGGTCGGCGGCCAGCGTAATGCCGTAGCGGTTATGAAAGGTTACCTTTCTATGATCTACACGGTTGCTTTTCGGGAATGTCTTATCCCATTCTTCTGTAAGAGTCAGTTTTTGTTCCATCATACTATCTTTATTTAATCCGTTTGTCTGGGCACACATTTTTGTGGTTCCCCACAGGCACAGTACAGCTACCATGCCCCATTTTTTCCATCCCTGTTTCATACTAGAATCTGTTTTTGGTTCGGATACAAAGTTCCGAAGAAGAAGAAGAATAAACTATACCTCGTTTACGGATTGTATTACCCAAATTACAGAAGGCTACTTACAATGACTACAAACATTGATAAAAACGTTTCCGCATGTATTACAAACCGTAATATGGGTAGGCAGAGTTCGGAAGAGAATCGCTAACTTTGCAAATAAAGAACGAATAAAAATATTTCACGCCATGAACACAAGTGACATCATCAACCTGAAAAGTATAGACCAATACAACCGTTTGTACGGACTGGAAACGCTACATCCGCTTGTGGCCGTAGTCGACTTAAAAAACGCAACTACATATCCTACTCATTTTACTCTAAACTATGGCGTATATGCCTTGTTTCTGAAACAAACCCGTTGTGGCGATTTACGTTACGGACGCCAGCCGTACGACTATCAGGAGGGTACCGTAACGAGCTTTGCTCCCGGACAAGTAGTGGAAGTGAAAATGGAAGAAGGAACACGTCCGTTGGCCCAGGGACTGCTTTTTCATCCCGATCTGATTCGGGGGACTTCACTGGGCAGGGAAATCAAACGGTATTCATTCTTTTCTTATGCCTCGAACGAAGCGCTCCACCTTTCGGACGAAGAAAAGCAGATTTATCTGGATTGCCTGTCCAACATACAAGCAGAGCTCCAACATCCTATCGACAAACATAGCCGACGACTCATTGTGCGCAACATCGAACTGCTTCTGGACTATTGCATGCGTTTCTATGAACGCCAGTTCATTACCCGTGCTACGGCCAACAAAGATGTGCTGACAAAATTCGAAGAGGAACTTGACTGGTATTTCCAAAGCCAATTGCCACAAGAGCAAGGACTCCCTACGGTAAAATATTTTGCCGACCGTGCTTGTCTCTCTCCCAATTATTTCGGTGATCTGGTAAAAAAAGAAACCGGACGTACCGCACAGGAATATATTCAGGATAAACTGATCAATATTGCCAAAGAAGAAATCTTGTCTCAAACACGAAATGTAAGTGAAATAGCCTATCGTCTGGGCTTTCAGTATCCCCAGCACTTTACACGGATTTTCAAGAAACGGGTAGGATGTACACCGGGAGAATATCGTAGTCAACATTCAGCATAGAAACAATCAGGAAATGGTAAAAGAATCTCACATAATCGATTTAAAAACCGTATGCGAATGTAACCAGTGTATGGGGTGTAAAACCTGGCATCCACAAGTAAGCCTGGTCAATCTTGAAAATTCTTCATGGGGAGAAAGAATCGTAAAGTTTGAGTTTTATACCATTCTGCTAATAGAATCTGCTTCAGAGCAATCAGCCGGTTTAGGACACACAGAATATGATTACTCCAATGCTACAATGATTTTCCTCTCTCCAGGAGAAGTTTTCCGTCTGAGTGAGTCGGAAAACTCACCCACAAAAGGATACTTACTGGCATTTCACCCTGATTTATTGAAATGTACGCCGCTACAGAATCAACTTTACCAGTATTCTTTTTTCAATTACCGGAAAGAGGAAGCTCTCCATTTGTCGGCACGGGAAACCGAAAAAATTTTATGCTGCTTTGAAAATATAGAGGATGAATTACACCATTCGGTCGATACCCATACGGCTACCCTCTTGTCCGGACACATCAAACTTCTTCTCGATTATTGTACACGTTATTACGAACGGCAATTCATCACCCGGGAAGACATCCATAAAAAGTTATTGGAAAGAGTTAAGAAAACAATTGACAATTACATTCGCTCCGGACAATTAAAAAAAGGTCTGTTTCCTTCTGTAGAAAGCATTGCCGATACACTGGGATTGTCGGCAAACTATTTCACCGATCTTCTGCAATTTGAGACAGGATATACTCCCGAAGAGTTTTTCCAGCTCCAACGTATACAAGCCGCACGTCGCATGCTACTTTGCTCCGAATATACAACGGCCGAAGTATCACACTGGCTGGGTTATCCCAGCGTGCAATACTTCAGCCTTCTTTTTAAGAAACTCACAGGATTCGCTCCCTGCGAATATTGTCACTCACAAAATTAAGGTTTCAGTCCTTGTCTTCTTTCTGAATTTATTTTCTGGCATCTAGTGCGGCATAAGCCTCCTCGTCTACCGGCTCCAACCACTCATTGGAGGTTTCTTCTCCGGGCACTTCAATAGCCAGATGGGCAAACCAGCCGTCTTTTGTGGCTCCATGCCAGTGTTTTACTCCCACAGGGATATTGACCACATCACCCGGTTGAAGCAGACGAGCCTCTTTCCCCCACTCCTGATACCATCCGTTTCCGGCTATGCAAATAAGAATCTGTCCACCTCCTTTTGCGGCATGATGAATATGCCAGTTATTACGGCATCCCGGCTCAAAAGAAACATTGTATATTCCTACTTGTGTGGTAGACAAAGGAGCCAAATAGCTCTGTCCGATAAAGTAGCGCGCAAAGGCATCATTGGGTGCACCAAGCGGGAAAAGCATTTCCTGCTCGAAAGCTTCTTTCGAATCTGAAGGCTCTTTTTCTTCTTTCCATACCTCTTTAGCCTGGCGGAAAGCCGCCCATGCCTTGGGCCATCCGGCATAAAATCCAATCTGAGTCAATATTTCGGCTATCTCGGTACGGGTGATACCATTCTTCTTGGCCGTCTGAAGATGATAAGTAAGTGAAGAATCTGTAATACCCGAACTGATCAAAGCCGTCAGGGTGACCATACTCCGGTCGCGTAAGCCAAGTTTATCGGTCCGGCTCCATACTTCTCCAAAGAGTACATCATCGTTCAGTTCTGCAAACTTAGGCGCAAAATCGCCCAATTGTTCTCTGCCGGCGGTCTGCCGGACTTGAGTCTGTGCTTTTACCATATTGAATGAAATAAATGTAATGAATATCAGTAAACTTGTTCTCATATTATTCTTTGTCTTTCTTACATGAACTATTTGTATATCTCAACCATACTACTCCTTTATCAAGTACTTGCGCTCCTAATAAACTGAACCCTTTAGGATAATCAGTCGTGAGCCCTTCCTTCGTCATGAATAAGGTTTGTGTATCTCTTGCCCCATCAGCGGCAGGTGCAATAACGATACTTAATTCGTCACACTACCCGGCCTGGATAAACGACCAGTTAAGTACACCGCCACCCCCCAACATCAACATATCAATATCAAACAAAGTCTTCAATTTAGTAAGGAGCAGTTCATAATTCAATCCATTCTCATCACCTGCAATCAGATACGAAATACCTAATTTACGAAGAAATGCTCTGTAAGCCGGACTCGACTGAGTACCAAGAACCTCTATTACCTCGGCTGTAGTTTCCTCATAGGTCAGAGTGTGCGATTTCCATCCTAACTTCCCAGAAAGATCAATAGATACATAATACATATTACTTTTACGCGCTATAAAGTCCCCTTCTGGAACATCATGTACCAGTTCATCCAGTGCAGGAGGATTATAGAATGTAAAATTATCGTCAGTTGTCACACGGCCGGACAACCATCCCTGATGAGAATAATGACGATGAGGTCCAAATGCAATCTCATAAAACTCTCGAATTGCATTCTCTCCTTCAGGAATCTCCATATACTTTCCCATGATTTTACCGTCAAGCGAAGTTAGCATATGGCAAAAAATATAAGGTCTTTCCATGATTTGAAATAATTGATAATTTACTTTTCAAAAGTAGCTTTTTCCATCTCGAGCATGCATACCCGCAACACGGATAAAACTACCTTTTTTACTTGTATTTTTTTTAAGTTAGGGGACAAGGTGTGAGTTTGCTCTTGCCCGTGACAAACGTGACAAATGACAATATAAGTTTTTGAGTTTTTAAGTTTGTGAGTTTAGGTTCTCAGTTCTTGAGTTTGATTTTGAGTTGATTGATTACACTCCCAAAACTTACAAACTAAAAACTCAAGCCCACCCACTAAAAACTTAAAAACTTAAAACTTAAAATCAAACTTTTTCCTACTTTTGCATAAACCTAAAAACTCAAACCCACAAACTTAAAAACTCAAAAACTCACAAACTCAAAAACTTAAATGATACATTTTGACACAGACTATATGGCAGGAGCACATCCGGAAGTGATGAAGCGTCTGGTAGAAACCAATCTGGAGCAGACAACCGGATACGGAAGTGATGCGTATACGCAACGGGCGAAAGAAAAGATACGTGAGGCTTGTGCACAAAACGAAGCCGCGGTGTATTTTCTGGTAGGAGGCACACAGACCAACGCTACCGTGATAGACGGCTTACTCAGACATCACGAAGGAGTACTGGCTACGGAAACGGCACACATCAACGTACACGAGTCGGGTGCTATCGAAGCTACAGGGCACAAGGTCCTTACCCTGCCTTCGCACGACGGGAAAATAAAAGCAGAGGAAGTAGATAAATACATCACGGATTTTTATCGTGACGAAACTTACGAACACATGGTGGCTCCGGGAATGGTGTATATTTCGCATCCTACCGAACTGGGCACACTCTATACCCTCGACGAACTGGAAGCATTGAGCCAAGTATGCCGCAAGGCACAGATACCGCTCTATATGGACGGAGCACGACTGGGATACGGACTGGCGGCCGAAAATACCGATGTAACGCTTAAGGATATTGCCCGGCTTTGCGATGTGTTCTACATCGGAGGAACCAAAGTGGGTGCGCTCTTTGGCGAAGCGGTGGTAGCTCCTCGTGCGCAACAGCTTCCGCACTTCTTCCCCCTGGTGAAACAACACGGAGCCTTATTGGCAAAAGGCCGTCTGCTGGGTATCCAGTTTGAAACGCTCTTTACAGACGGGCTTTACGAACGCATCGGAGCACATGCCGTACGCCTTGCCCTGAAGTTGAAAAAGGCTTTCGTGGAAAAGGGATACAAACTTCCTATCGACTCGCCTACCAACCAGCAGTTCGTCTGCCTGCCCAACGAAGAGATGGACCGGCTTTTGTCTCACGCGACCTTCGAACTATGGGGACCGCGTGGAGAAACGGAAACGATGGTACGCTTCGTTACGAGCTGGGCTACACGCGAAGAGGATGTCGATGCCTTTATACGCTTACTATAACCTCTCCAAATAGCAATGCCCGCCGGAAAGGAACCGACTTCCTCCTCCAGCGGGCTGCTATACACAGAACATATTCATGCGAATCAATTTCCACTCACCTGATAGCAATCTTCTTCCGTGCTTTCCGGTTCTGCCTCTTCAATTTTAAATTTATATACAGTGACACCAATACCATATTTTATTTCATCGTCACTGAGTATCATCGATCCGCCGCTTTGGATACACATTCTCACCCCCATGCCGTCGTTGGCCGTCAGGAGATAAGTACCGGCATGCTTTTGTGCATTGACCGTATACCACAAGCCGTTCTGTCCATATTGCACTTCCACATAACTTCCTTCTGTATCATAATCCCACGAAATAAGATATTTGTCAGTACTTCCCCGATGAAATGTAAACACACAAGCCGACTCATCGTAAGCTACGTACGGAAGTGAAGTCACTTCTTCGGCATAGAAATTGAGAGGAATACGACTTACAGAGTCGGTCGACCAGATATTAGCAATTGAATATTCGGTATAGGTCTCTCCCAAATGTTTCTTGCCCATAGGATAATACTCTATTTCTTCTTCGCTACACGATACCAGACACAGAGCCACTATAGCTCCTATGCCCCATCCTTTCTTCCAGTTCATTTTCATTCGCAACAGGTTTCAGAAGAATCGGGGTGAAAGGAAGGTCGTTCATCTTCGCCCGGATGGAAGCCGGAAGGCTTCTTCCCCTTTACAGGCGGCTCGGGTTTCAGAGTGAGCCATATATCATATTGTTCATCGGTAAGAATCTTACGCATCTTTTTCGTTCTCTTCTTTATCCGTTCGGCTTCTTTTTCCGCTCGTTCTTCATCGCCGGTCGGAGGAGGCATCGGAGGGCGTTCTCCCTTGAACCCTTCTCCAAAGCCACCAGGGTGTCCGCCTCCGGCAGGAGGATATCCTCCTCCCATCGGAGGTAATGGACGCTCTGTTCGCATAGACATATATCCTATCCCCTGCTCCAACCTATCTCTCTCTTCTTTTAATAGGAGTTTATAAATTTTCTTATACTGCTTTTTACTAAGATGCAACACTTTATCCAACTCGTCTACCCGTTTGCGGGCGGCCTTTTCCGGATTGGGAATTTCTTTAAAGGATGTTTTTTTCTCCTGAGGTTCATCGTAACGTACATCGCCCGTAGAATACCCGGGAATACTCATCCACATTACCCCACACAAAGCCCATATGGTTCGCTTCATCGTTCTCATATTCTGTCTATTTTGTTTGAGGGCAAATGTAAAAAGGAGAAAAACAATCCGAAAATAGAATCAGTAAACGCCTCTATTCTATCGGCCAATGCTGAATATCATCAGACTTAATCCGGTAAAAGCGTTTTTTTATAAAACTGAAAATAAAAGTGGTTGGTCTGTAAAATCAGCCCATTGGCCGATTTTAGTTGCAACACCGCTCATTGTATTTCTATTTTTGTTTCCGAAAAACAATTGTATGTCATGATGAAAAGCCAACACAAGCATCTTTTATTAGAACAAATTATTTACGCCTTCATATGGATTTTAATTTTAGGAACTCCATTCGTAAACTTTTTACTCAACGAGAAGACCTTTCATCCCAATGAATTATGGAAGGAAGTATCGGGCGTATGGCTCATTATGTGTCCGTTCTTCCTGTTATTTCTCATTCACAATTATTTATTAATTCCCCGTCTTCTTCTGAAGAAATATTACATGGGATACATTGTATCACTCGTTTTTACAATCGGGTTCTTGTTTGTTGTTTTACCGGAAGGCTTCAAAGTATTCTCTCCTAATCCCGACATCCAAGAGCACAATATATCCTTGAAGAAATCAACTCCTCAAATCCGCTCTTATTGTGATTATCCCCCTCCACTTACCCACAAAAGAAGTGAAATGCATCCGGCTCCACTCATACGCCCTCCCTTTCTGCTTATTCACATCATTGTAGCAATTCTATTGGTGGGATTCAACCTTACGATCCGGTTATTTCTCAAATCACTACATGATGAGGAGATATTAAAAGAGCTCGAGCACCAGCATCTGGAATCAGAGCTCCAGTATCTGAAGTATCAGCTTAATCCGCACTTTTTCATGAATACCTTGAATAATATTCATGCACTGGTAGACATCGACGGAGAAAAAGCAAAGCAGACCATTCTCGAATTGTCAAAGCTGATGCGTTATGTGCTGTACGAAGCCAACAAAAGCCGTATCTCGCTGGAACGGGAGATTCAGTTTCTCGAAAACTACATCGCCCTGATGCGGTTAAGATATACAGAACAGCTCACTATAAAGACCAATTTTCCAGTGATTGTTCCCGATATCCAGATTCCACCTTTGCTTTTTATCACTTTGTTGGAAAATGCATTCAAACATGGAGTCAGCTATCAGGAAAGCTCGTATATCGAAGTGAGTATTACCCGTACCGACGAGGGAATTGCCTTTGCATGCCACAATAGCAAGCATACCTGTACAGCCCACGAACATCACGGTATCGGGATAGAGAATATAAAGAAACGCTTGCATCTGCTTTATGGAAACAATTATACGTTTACCCTTACGGAAGATGCATCCTCGTATCATGTTTTACTTATCATACCTCCACTATCATGAAATGTCTGATTATCGACGATGAGCCTTTGGCTCTTGCTCAACTGGAAGGATACATCGACCGTATTCCTTTTCTTACCCGAACGGCTTCCTGCCAGAATGCCATCCAGGCTTCGGAAGTACTGGCACATTCACAGGTAGATCTTATTTTTGCCGATATCAATATGCCCGATATGAATGGAGTGGACTTTATACGTTCGCTGGTTCATCCGCCTATGGTGATTTTTACTACGGCTTATACCGAATATGCCATCGAAGGTTTCCGCCTCAATGCCATCGACTATCTGACCAAACCGTTCGGATTTGCCGAGTGTCTGAAAGCAGCTGAAAAGGCACGCAAAATCTATGAGATGAACCATAACTCGCCTAAAGAAGAAGAGGAAGGGCAAACTTTATTCGTGAAAAGCGAATACAAGATGGTGCGCATAGAGAAAGAAAAAATTCTGTATATAGAAGGAATGAGCGAGTATGTATGTATCTATCTGGAAGACCGCCCCAAACCGGTCATCACTCTGAACAGCTTACAAAAACTTTCTTCATTGCTGCCCTCGCATTTCATGAGGGTACACCGGTCGTACATCGTAAATCTGAAAAAGATAAGGGAGATTTCACGCTTCCGCATTTTGTTCGGCAAAGACGTGTATATACCGATAAGCGAAAACTACAGGGAGCAGTTTATGGAGTATATCCATAGTCAAGGTTTACTCTGACGGCTAAATGCTTTTTCTCGGGAAATGCGTATCTTTGCCATACCGAAACCATTTATAACGCTTTATGGAAAAAGAACACGAAACGCATACCTGTGTAGATTGCGGTACACAGAATTGTAAATATAAAGACCGTACGTATCCGGATTTCTGCCTTACCACAAACCTGAAGGAGGAAGACCGCCAATGGGCACTGGAGCGCTACGAGGAGGGAGATAACCGGCGCATCATGATAGCGAGTGCCGAAGTGGAATACGAAGGATATTGCCAATGGACGCGCGTGCAGGAAATCATGGAGTTTGCCCGCAAAATAGGTGCCCGCCGTATCGGAATTGCCAATTGCATCGGCCTGATAAACGAGGCGCGTATCTTTGCACGGATTCTGAGAGCAAACGGCTTTGAGGCGTACTCGGTGATATGCAAAGTGGCCGGACAAGCCAAATCGTCGGTAGGAATTCCTGCCAAGTGCGAAGAGATTGGAGCCGCCATGTGCAATCCTATCCTCCAGGCACGTCTGCTCAACGAAGCGAAGACGGATTTGAATGTAGTCATCGGTCTGTGTGTAGGCCACGATAGCTTGTTTTACAAGTACTCCGATGCATATGTCACCACACTGGTCACCAAAGACCGGGTAACGGGAAACAATCCCGTGGCGGCGCTGTATACGGCTCAATCGTATTACCGGAAGAAGTTCTTCGAGGGGAAAAACACATCAAAAGAATAATATAAAAAAACTTCAAAATAAAGCGAACTTAAAAAATAGAGAAAAACTGTTTCGCTTTATTTTGAAGGTCCTCAGCAAAAGGTTGTCTGCTCTAAATAAAAACTTCACCTTCCCCGTTATGTTTACTTTTAAAAAGATTCAGTTTTCTATTCCAGTCATCAATAGTAAAACGGTGCATATCTGTTTCCTCATTGAACAATAAATCCAAAATATAACGAGGCTTTTTTCCTCCCACCATCATACTTACAATACACGAAGAACAATAAACTACTACATTCTCGCAAGGCATTTCATTTGCTCTCTTCCGCATTAAATCCTCTACCTTAGAAGTATCTATCTTACCATAGAAAGTCTGACCACAACATTTGGAATGTGAGCAAGTGGCCTGCGGCTCAACGATACGAATATTCATACGCTCCAGCAATAAACGAATGGCTTGATGAACATCCGGTCTTTTACGGGCATAGCAAGTATCCTGAATACTCATTGTCATACCACCATAATCCGGAAAAGGAAAATCATTGCTCCGGGCTATATCGGAAAGGAGAAACTCTACCGTATATCCCCGTTTCTCATACACATCCATACAAGCCACACACGGAGTAAGAATCCGGGTATCGGGCGAAATATCAGGTTTTTGAAAACAACAGGTATAAAAAGATTCAGGTCTACCGTATCGGGTTTCAAGAAACTGTATCAGTTTATCAGCTAAATATGGTTTGTACGACATCAGCGCACAACCTGGAACATAAAGATTATTCATATAACGTAATACCATAGAGGCTATCCCAAATCATTTTGAGATAACCTCTATTTTAAGAAGTAATAAATGTGATTATTTTATTTTTTCTGTCATATCGAAATCAAAGAATAAAGGAACAAAGCCTTCGATTTCTGCCATATCTGTATCCTTACTACCTATAAGAATTTCTCTCACAATAAATTTGAAATTCAGATTCATTGATTCAACTATATAAGAATCGTTTGTACCAGTAGCCTCTATTTTTACTCTAACCAGCAATGGAGTTATTTCACCTTCGTTACCGATAGGAATATTAACTGAGAGGTCCAAAGGCTTAGGGTCCAACGTCAGACTAACAAGATCTTTCTGTTCAGACAATTCAGGTTCATAACCAATTTTATAATTGATCTTTCCGACAAGTTCAACTATTTCATTGGCAGTCTCTTCATCCTTGACAATAGAAAGTACAATATCCTTTATAGGAAAATCATCAAAAATTATTGTATCATTCTCTACTTTTGCCGTAATGGTAAGCCCTTCATTACCCTCTTCCTTTTCTATAGGAGTCATAAGAACATTGCCAGTAAAGTCTCCCCACACTACATCGGTAGTAATTTCTTCAGGAGGATTTAGCATGCCGTTATTATCATCATTATCACATGAAATCATTCCAAACGAAGCCACTGCAATCAGCAGTAATGAATAAATGTTTTTTAAAGTTCTCATATACGATAAAATTTAATATTAACAATTTTACAAGAACCAGTTCTTTTGGAATTCCACATAGAAAATGAATAAAATCAGCTTATACTGCATCCCAAATATAAAAATCACCAATTACTATGAATCTTTTCGCGAATATATTTATTATATATTTGCTTAACTATATCCATTTCTCCATCAGAAAATGCCGGCAATTCTGAAGCTCTCGCATTAGCCTCTATCTGTTCTGGAGAACTTGCACCTGGTATCACAGTACTCACTTCAGGGTACATCAAAATATAACGAAGAGCTCTTGATGCCAAATCTTCAGTAGCAAGCAGTCTTTTCAATTCACGAGCTGCTTCGATACCAATGTTAAAGTCTACACCCGAAAATGTTTCTCCTTTATCGAAAAAATCTCCGTTTCTATTGTATGAACGGTGATCTTTATCACTAAATATAGTAGATTCAGTATATTTGCCAGTCAGCAGCCCACTGGCAAGAGGAACGCGTACTATAATCCCCACATTGCGTTCTTTCGCTTTTGCGAATAAGTTCTCGGACGGTTTTAATCTGAACATATTGAAAATGATTTCAATAGCAGAAATATTATAGTTCAAAGCGGTCAATGCTTCATCAACACGCTCAACACTTACCCCATAATGGCTTATGTCACCTTGCTTTCTAAGTTTATCCAAACATGAAAAAAGCTCCTCATTATGATACACTTCAGAAGGTGGACAATGTAGCAATACCATATCCAGCTTATCTACATTCATGTTACGAATGGAATCATGTATAAATCCAGTAATATTCTTTTCATTATAAGCGGAAGCGATATGAGGGTTCAATTTACGACCACATTTGGTAACTACAAATATTTTATCTTTTTTGGTCTTAAGAAATTTACCAATAATATTTTCACTCATACCATCCTGATAGATGTCAGCAGTGTCAATTAAATTAACTCCATTATCATAAGCAGACTCAAGTGTATCTAAAGCTACTTTTTCATTAAATATTTCACCCCATTTAGAACCAAGCTGCCATGTACCAAGTGAAATTTCACTTGCTTTAAATCCAGTATTTCCAAAATCTCTATAATTCATATAAAACCTATTAAAGTGATAAACCTATATTTTTAATCTGTTGCATCAAACCATCTTGTCGCTCAATATCATCTGGATTATAGGCAGAGACCGGTATATATTTGGTAAAATTCCAGTTCAGATATTTTGCTATTGAATTGAACTGCTTGCCAATAAGCTCATATTGAACATCATCTAAGGAATTGGCACCACATGCCACTACAAGCATTCTTTTAGGAGACTCTGACAGCAATGAATTAACTGCATAAAACTTGTCTATAAAAAGTTTCATCTGAGCAGAAATTCCCCAATAATAAACAGGAGTACCCAATACTACAATATCCGAATCAACAAGAAACTGTAACAATTTATTACTGTCATCTTTCTGTGTACAATAACCTCCTTTTTTATGGCAGGCGTCACAATTTCTACAACCCGATATGAAATAATCGTATAAATTAAAACTACTTACTTCATAAGAGGAATTCAGTGAATGAGCAATCAAACTAAGAGCTCTCCAGGTATTTCCTTTTCTGGGACTACCATTTACAATCATTACTTTCATACGAATATTTTTTTGCAAAAATAGATTATGCTACAATCGGATACAATACATGAAAAAAGAATCATATACTGATAAAATTTTCATATATTGATTACCAATACAATTAAAAGTCTTAATTTTGCAGCCTACCAAATTTCATTTAAGGTATGTACAAGCGTAAAACTCCTTTAGACCTATCCTGCGGCATTCGTATCACTATGGAAGTAATGGGTTCCAAATGGAAACCATGTCTTATAGATGCATTAAGAGATGAACCTAAAAGACCCAGCCAGTTACATAAAGAAATATCTGAAGCCACCTCACGTGTATTGGATCATGATATACGGGAACTGGAAATACATGGTATCGTAAAAAAGAAGATATTTGCTGAACTACCGCCACATAGTGAATATTCATTAACTGAATTAGGTAAAAGTTTATTACCTATAATAGACAGTATGGAAGAATGGGGAGAGAAGCACAGAGGTATTTTGGAAGATATCATATAAGATCAACTTGATCATAACAAGAACTTCAATACCTCTTTTTATATCCCCAAAGTTCTTATAAATTCATTGTTTTTCATTGAGTTTAACACATAAATCTACTCCTACCGGATAATGGTCTGAAAGAAAATCATTATCTTCTCCATTATATACAAAAGCATCCACAACGCTCGAAACAAGTGTTGGAGTAACAAAAATATAGTCCAATCGTTCTCCTATCCGTTTACGGACCGTATCTTTTCTGGAAAGATACATTAAAACAGGAGTCGGAAAAGAGACTCTTTCGGAAACATCGGTAAACTTTTGACAAACATCTATAAGAGGGTATGAAAGGAAACGGGATATAACAGAATAGTCAAAATGCCCGTCTAATAAATTAGGACTGTCCTTACCACCATATTTCATCAATAAATCGGTTGAAGTCATCTCCATATAATCCGCATCAAACGGAGAATGAGCGTTCATATCTCCCATCAGCAGACAGGTATCCAATTGGTGTTCTTTGATGTACGTCGTAATTGTCTCAGCCTCCAACCTACGCTGATTGGTATTATTAGGATTCAAATGTGTCACCAGCACATCAAACCCATATGTCTTTACATGAAGCAAGCCATGTCCGCAATTTTCCAGCATCTTTTTTTTCACATCAATCGGTTTCTTCGAAGTAATCCCTACCGGATAACCATTTTCCTTTACAATCACGGCATACGGATGCCCCCATTGTTTTGCCAAAGCAGACAAACTTTCTTGTGTAAAGCCACACAATTCTTGCAAGGCCAGAATTTCCGGATCTTGTTGCCTGATCCAATCTACAAACCGATTCTGACGATCGATATCTTTTCCCCAGTCAAATCCATTAAATATATTATAAGAAATAATTCGCACCTTCTCGTATCCCGATTCCCAATGACGTTCGTATTTCTCATTCAACACATTCTGAGCTCTTAAAAAAGAAGAACTAAATATCATAATATAAATAATAGAAAACAAAAATTTCCCCATAGCTGCTATATCTTTAAAACTATACCTGATAATGGAATTTACTTCAGTGCACGTCCGTCGGAAAAAGCCTTTCCTACTTTCTCGCCCATTGCCCGATAGTCGTGACGGATGGGATCGTACAGAATAGGATTGAGCTTTGCTACATCAATCTTTCCGTCCTCGCCCAGGATATGCTCGTCGGCCGAGATGTTCACGATACGTCCTACCAGATAGCAGGTTTCCGCATCGTACGATACCAGCTCACACTCCAGTGTCATAGGCAATTCTTCGATAACCGGAGCATGGACAAACTCCGACTTCACTACATGAAAGCCCGCCTTTGCCAATTTATCTGGCTCGTCGTTGCCCGATACGATACCCACATAGTCGCATGCCACATGCTGCTCTACGGTGCCCATACTCACGGTAAATGCTTTTGTAGAGAGAATATTCTGTGTGGTTTTATGCTCTTCGGCCAGGCAGATTCCTACCATATTGTCTGTATAAATTCCTCCCCATGCCGCGTTCATGGCATTGGGTTTTCCTTCTGCATCGTATGCCGCTACGATAAATACCGGCATCGGATACAGCCATGTTTTTGTTCCAAAATTCTTTCTCATATTCTTTGTCTTTATCGAATGAATGGGTTTATTTGTTTTTTTCAGAAGTCTGGTCTACAAAGATGAGCTTCGAGGTATCGTATCCCCGGCGCGCTATCTTGTCTGTCCACTCACGAAGCACCGCTTCGGGCATCACCGGCTCACGGCTCATCAGCCACAAGTAATCGTCGCTACTGCTTCCTACCAGCACATAGCGGTAATCTTCGTCTATGTCGAGTACATAATAGTCGGCATAAAACCATAGAAAGAACGATACCTTGAGTTTGCCCGGCTCGGAAGGATCGGGCAGTTTCCCACGTCCTTTGGCCTGCTTTCGTTCTCCGTTTTTCAGCCCTTCGTTCAACACCTGTATCTTTCCGTCATCAAGCAGGGTATATGTAGCGGTAACGTGTGTCATTCCCCGCTCAAACCGATGGTCGTAACGTGCAATCTCATACCACGTTCCCATGAAACGCTCCAAGTCTAACGACGATACTACACGATGGTCTGCCTTTCCGGTTTCGGCTTCGCTCCGGCAAGCCCCCAAACTTATACACATGCACAAGAACATCAATAACTTTTTCATCGCATTTCCTCCTTATTTAGGCCCTTCTATTGCAATCTTAATCACTCCATCCAGCCGATTCTCAAAGATACGGTATGCCTCTTCTATTTCCCCGAGCGGAAAACGGTGAGTGATGAGAGGAGTCGTATCAATCTCTCCTCCGGCTATGAGACGAAGTATCTCGTCGCAATCGCATCCGTCTACCCCACCGGTCTTGAACGTCAGGTTCTTGCCATACATCTCCGGCAAAGGAAGTATCTGAGGGGCATCGTAAAGTGCTACCACGGTAACAATGGCATTGGGACGGGCACACTCCCAGGCCAGACGGAAGGTATCATCGGTTCCGGCAACTTCCATCACCACATCGGCTCCTCCATGGGCACTGTGCGCCAGTACCGCTTCTTTGCACTCGTCGGGATGTACCACCCATACGTCGGGATAATGCTCGCGCACAAAGCGGGCACGTTCTTCCGATTTTTCGCATACGATGATGCGGCGCGGACGCTTCCATCTCACACACAAAAGGGTACAGATGCCCGTAGGACCAGCTCCAATAATCAGCACCGTATCGTCGGGGGTGATTTCCGAAATACGGGTTGCCCAGAAGCCTGTGGCCAGAATATCGCCTACGAACAAAGCCTGCTCGTCGGTCACACCATCGGGAATACGGCTCAGCCCCTGATTGGCATGAGGAACCCGCACGTATTCGGCCTGTCCTCCGTCGATACGGCATCCCAACGCCCATCCTCCGTCAGGGTCTTCACAATTGTTGACATAGCCGTGCCGGCAAAAGAAACACTCTCCGCAAAACGTCTCTACGTTGACCGCTACCCGGTCGCCCGGTTTTACCGAAGTGACTTCCTCGCCTACCTGCTCTACTACTCCCACCATTTCATGGCCTACGGTAATACCGGGTACAGCCCGGGGTACGCTACCATGCTTGATGTGCAAATCGCTGGTACAAATACTGCTCAGCGTGACGCGTACCAGTGCATCGTGCGAAGTTTCTATACAAGGAACCGGTTTTTCACGCAACTCGAAACGGCCTTTTTCTACATAAGTATACGCTAACATAAGCTATTTCTGTTTTTCAAGATTCTGCCTTCTATCCTCATAGGCATCCTCCCACAAAGATAAAAGATTCCCCGATTCGGCCGATAAAAATTACCTGATATTTTACCTTTCTTCCTTCTATTCCGCGAAGAGCCGACACTCTTTCTGCAATCTGCCGAGAAAGTCTCCGCCATCGGAAGAAATCTATATCCGACGACGTCGTACGTAAATACGACGTCGATGTTTAGAGAGCCGGCGACGTGGGCCATACAGACTACGACGACGATTATAGTATTGTTTTAGAACCGGATTCCCATGAAATACTATCTTTGCAAAAGAAATAATATTCAAACAGACATGAACCATTCCGACCTTCTGAAAAGACTAAGCGAAAGAATACACGAAAACGATATCCGGGAAATAATATCCCTGCTCTCGCTCCAGGAAAACGAGAGTGGAATACATGCGCTATACACATGGGTCTATCATACCGACCTCCGTGTATCGGCCAATGCCGCATGGATACTCACCCATCTTGATGCCTGCCATACCCCATGGCTTTACTCCAGACAAAAGGAGCTGATAGAGGAAGCCATGCAGACTACAAATACCGGGAAACGCCGTTTGATACTTACTATTCTGCTCGAACAACCTTTTGATAAAGAGGAAATAAACGGCACTTTCCTCGAGTTTTGCTTGAAGCATATGATTTCGGTACAGGAGTCTATCGGAGTAAAATCACTCTGCATGAAACTGGCCTATAAGCAATGCGTTCATTTCCCGGAATTGCTGGAGGAACTACGCATGCATCTGGAAGTCATGGAACCGGATCTTTTGTCGCCCGGCTTAAAGGTGGCAAGAAAAAAAATACTGAACCACATCAGCCGGAGCGCCAGGCACTCCTGACCGAATGGTTCAGTATCGTTCTATCGGGTAAGCAGTCCATCAGAAGAGCCTGTCCGGATTCTTCTCTGCCTGCCATTGTTCTATCGACATGCTATAAAGCCATGAAGTCTTCTCTTCCTTACGCTCTACAAAGTACACAAACGAAATATCGTTTTCTACGATATGAATGTTGTCGTTCGGCGTTACCACCAGAAGCTGGAGATGAAGCTGCTTGCACAAGTTTATCAGATAGCGTGCCTTGTCTTCGTCCTGCGCCTTGAAAGCCTCATCGATGGCAATAAAGCGGAAGGAATTTTCCTGCATTCCACTTTTGGTAAGCCCGAACTGATAAGCGATGGCAGAACCCAATATGGTATAAGTGAGCTGTGCCTTCTCTCCTCCCGAGAGGTGCCCCATGTTTTCGTAAGTAGTTTCCTTGAGCTTGGTTTCACGGTTGAACTCCTCTGCCTTGTACGAGAACCAGGAACGGACATCCATCACCCTCTTGCGCCAATCCTCGTCTTCCAAACGCGACATCAAGGGCTCTATATGGTCGCGGAAATGAATCTTCCGTCCGTCTACCGTAGCATTCATCTGCTGGATATTGGGCATAGCCTCATCCATAAGCTTACGGAACTCGCGCGCCTCCTCGTGAGCCCGACTTTGTGCCACAAGCTGGATATAAGTGACCGGACGCGAACGGTAATCAATGCCCTGCAACGATTCGTTGAGCATCTTGATATTCTCGTCGATGGCATCTTTCCAGTGCATGAAAAACATACGGAACTCGCCCACCTTGTCTATCAGTGTCTTTTGCAGGTAGTTGTCGAATTGCTTTTCGTACTTGGGCAAGTTCTCCTTCTGAAGACGTGCCAGTAAGTGCCGGTATTCCTCTATCAGCTCGATGTGTTCGGCTTCGGGCAAAGCGTCTACATCCGAGCGCCAGTCCTTGAACTTCTCCGTAATGTACTCCGACGGATACTTGAAGGTGCGTATGTGGTTCTTAGCCTCATCTTCGAACTCCCGTTTTCCGTTGGCCAGCTTCCCTCTCTCGCGGTCGTTGCGGTTCATGAACGAGGTATACTCCTGCTTCAGCTTTTCGTAGGTACAATCCTTCAAGTCTTTGTAAGCCTGTTCAAAGTCGGTAAGCATCATCGAGCGGAGCGAAGCAATGCGCTTCTGTGCCTCCTCCATATCGGTCTGAGTCTCTTCTATCTTCCGTTCTACACCGAAAATCTGCTTCAGTTTATGGGCAATATCTTCCTTGGATATCTTCTGGAGCGCATTTTTCACCTCTTCCAATTGCTTCTGTAAAGCCTGGATGGTGTTGTTGTTCTGTTCCAGTTCGGTCTTGTTTGCTTGTTTCTCCTGAAGACGAAACGCATACTCTTTCCAGTCGAGCGCATCGTAGTCGGCAAAAGCGTCGACCAGCTTCTTGCTCAAATCGTAGATATATTGCACTTTCTGACGCTCGGCACCGATGGTATTTATCTGCGAAAGGAGTTCGATGTCTTTCTCCTGGAGTTTTTTCACCTCGTGCTGAAGAAGCGCAATCTTCTCCTGATTGTCCCAGCCCAAAATGTAATTTTCCTTACGGGCAACGTGTGCACGGTCGTCTTTCTCGTGTCTCTCGTGCGAGAACTTCACCAGTCCTTCGCGCGTCACCGCCTTCTCGGTATAGCGTTCGAATTCCTCCAATGAGCCTACGCAGGAATAATTATACTTTTCGAAGATGGTATCGCGAATCCAGTCTTCGTACACGGAGTCGGAACGTATTTCTATCTTGTCTAAAACCCGGTTTTCTGTGTCCGCAAACGTATCGATACCCGCCAGCGAATTATACGTACGATAGCGGTAATACGTGATACGTCCGTTCAGATTGGTTTCATTGATAAACTGGTTCACCTGATGGTAGTATTCTTCGGGAACGAGCAGATGCAAGGCAAAATGATGAAGAATCTTTTCGATGGCACCTTCCCATTTCAGATGGTCTTCGGATACCCGAATCAACTCGCCGATGAAAGGAATTTCCTTTTTGGTAGCTCCCGTATGCGCCAGAATCAGGTCGCGTATTTCCGATTCGCGCACAGGAATGTTGTTCTTGTTCTTCTTCAAAGCCTCGATGGTAGCCAGATGGCTTTCTATCTCTGCTCCGATGGCATTGCGTTCGTTTTCCAGCGACACGGCCTCGCGGATATGGTTTTCTATCTCGCCGGAGAGTTGTTCAAGGCGTTTTTCCGTCTCCTCACGTTGCTTCCGGAACGTATCTTTCTCGGGGTTGGCCACAAGCGATAATTGGGAAGCCACCTCGTTGTACTCGTCCATCTTGCGCATACGTTCGTCGCGAAGTTCTCCCAAGTGAAGAATCTCCTGCTCCATCTCCTTTACTTTGCGTCCCACCTCGTCGTTTTCAATGGAAAGAGCCAGCGTACGTTCTTCCGCTTTCAGACGCTCTTCCTCCTGACGGAGCTTATCTTCTTCCTTGTGCAAGAGTTTCTTTTCCTTCTGAGCCTGGTCGATACGCGCTTCACCCAGTTCGATGGTTTTCCGCGCAAACCAGTATTCAGCCGTTTCCCGGTCTACTCCAAGTTGCTTGATACGATCTGTAGCCTCCTGTATCTTCCCCGCCAGTTCGGCAATAGGGGTAAGCATGGCAATCTGCTCGCGTGCCTTCTCGATATTGGTCTTGGCATCCATGAGCGTCTTGAAGCTATCTTTCAGCATGATGTATTGCGACTCGGCATTCTGCTCTTCGAGCATATTGGTTCGGATAAAGTCATCCAGGTCGTCGAGTACCTTTACACCCACAATCTGGTTGAACAATCCCAGCGCCTTGACGGAGCGCATTCCGAAAAGCTGAGTCATACGTTCGGCATAGCCCACCGGTCCTTCGAAAAACTCCACCATATTCCGGCTTCCCTTGTATGCACTCTCCAGACGGCGGCGCCATACTCCCTTGCCGTCGAAAGGCTGGAAATCACGCTTAATCTCGAGTGCACAATGTGCCAGTCCGAAGGTACGGCGCAATTCTCCACCAGAAAACCATCGTACCTGGAAAATCGTCACTACACGCTGCTCCGTATTGGTAAACGTAGCAAGCAGCACGGAGTAAGCCGACTGGTCGCGCAGGGCCTGTGTAGTGGCACCCTTCTCTCCCTCGCGCTGGATGTTTCCATAATGCCCCAGCACGTAGGTTTCCTCCGTACGGTTTCCTTTCTTCTCTACCCCCGACGACTGGTTGTAAAACCGGTCCTTCTTGGCCGGCACCATGAGGGTGAGCAAGGCATCGATAATGGTACTCTTTCCCGAAGCGTTGGCTCCGGTAAGCAGGGCATTGTTTCCCTGGGGTTCCATGCGGAAAATCTTCTCGTGAAAGGTTCCCCAGTTGTATATCTCCATATATTGCAAACGGAATCCCGATGCATCGGAACCGGTACTAAACAGACTCAACATATTCCTGAAGTTTATTCTTAAAATCCTGTAGTTTATCCAATGTTACTTTCTCCTTGATAATGCGGTGTATCTGATACGTATCTACATTATCGCGCTTGATGACCTTGAGATAGCCCAGACTCACGATGCGGTTGATGTACGAATCGATTTCGTTGAGCAACTTTACGCGGTTGAAGCGTTCGGGAAGGAACATTTCGATGCGTTCCTTCAGCTCGTCGGCACTCACAAACCGCTCTGTAGCGTAAAGCTCGTCGATGTTGCTATCGAACTCCTCCAGCATCTGACGCAGGATAATGAGAATCACCGATACTTCGAAGCCCAGCTGCTGGCGGGCAATGAGTCCGATGGTCTTTCCCTCGTCGTCTACTATCTGCTTGATATAAGCAAAACCTTCATCGCGCTTGATGATGAGTTCCAGCCCGATGTGCGACAGGTATTTCTGAATCTCCGTCTGATAGTTCAGGATATTCTCCCACAAGGCCTTATCGGTACACTCCACCGGTCCTTTCAGCAATCGTACTACCACTCGGCCGTAGGGAGCTATAATTGTATCTAAGTTCATCGTAATATAATAATTTCGGGTATGACAATTGATTTCTGTTGTTCCGCATTGAAAAGGATGGTCTGCGTACGCTCCGGATGAATATGATGACGGAACTTCCGTACCACACTGATGTATCCGAAGAGTTCGGACAAGCCTTTCTCCAGTCCTCCGTTTTCTTCAATTACTTCCGACAGGGAGATTTGCTTACGGCGCTTCAGTGCACCGGCAATCCTCAATCGGAGTACCTCACGGTCTATCGTACGATTTGCAAACAGGCTTTCGGCATGTTGTGCCTCGGCTATATCTCCTTCGGCTACCTCCAGCACCTTGTCGTAGGTTATCTCTACGGCTTTTTCCAGAGTAAGTTTTCGTTCGATAGGAAGTGCAATCTCCGGTTCTGTCTCCAGTTCAATGGAGATATCCGGCCTTATGTTCTTTGCGGCCAGTTGCAACAAGAGTGCCTGAATATCCTGAGTCACTCTTTGGGATGCCATAATCTGCGATTTTCCACTCTCACAAATAATACGGCTCAGTTTTTCGGCCATCTTGTCGTTGGCCTGATACACCTTCTTCCCGCTATTGTACAGGTATCCCTTCATATTGCGCAGGAACAAGTCTTCCTGGCGGATTTGTTTCGAATCAATCGAACTGTACAAATCGTTTACCATCTCGTCCCACTTCTCCTGCAAGGAAGGTGTCATAAGAAACTCCCAAAAGGCATAGAAACTCTTTCCTTGCGAACTATGCTGGAGATTCTCGAGTGCATCGAAGGTAAAACCAAGAATCTCTCCTTTCGACACATCTCCTTCGGCATGTTTCTGATAAATGGATTTGGTAATGGCCTTGAAGTTATCTTCCACCTCCTTAAAGTCGGACAACAACTCCTTTGCCGTCTGGGTAATGTAGCGGAAACGGGGCAAAACCTGATACTCTTCGTACACCACGGCACTCTCTCCGGCCTGGATACTCTGAATCTGATGTTCGATTTCCATCTTCTTCTGTTCCAGCATACGGATTCGTTCCGAAGCATCTTCGTTGGTAAATTCCACCAGTTCCTTGATCTGTCCGAAGAGGTTCATGAATTTCGACTCTGTACCTACAAACTCTTCCCGTTTCAGACTGATAAGCCAGTCGATGGCTTTGCTGGTATACGAGGACAGTTCATAGAACACTTCTCCACTCTCCTCCTGATAATTGCGAAGAAAACCTTTGTCGGTCCATCGCTGGATATATTTGTATGCTTTTTCCTCATACGAATCGAATACGGAAATATCGTTTTCTTCGTCGTTCTCCAGATTAGCCGAAGTAAGATAGTCTACCAGATTGCGGCGTAACACCTCGTAAGACACCGGCTCGCGGTGACGATAGAAAGTCTTGTAAAGAAATAAAACTATAATCTCCCTGTTTCTTTGCTTGAGAAGCTCCACACTTGGAGAGTTATTCAATATATCGGATAATAAATTTTCTTCTGACACCATACATTTGTTCAAAATGGGGCGTGAAATTAGTGATTTTTTTCATTATGGACAAGCAGAACAGAAGGAAACAAAAACAAAAGCGCATGAAAACGAAAAAACCATTTTCATACGCTTTTCTTAATTATAATCTCATTACAGGCTTACATTACAAAATGCTCTGGCGTACGCGCACAAGCCGTACAAGCAAATCTTCCAGCAAGTCCAGTTTAAGCATGTTTGCTCCATCGCTTTTTGCCACCGACGGATCTTCGTGTGTTTCCATAAAAAGCCCATCTACGCCAACAGCTACTCCCGCCTTGGCTACGGTTTCGATGAGCTGAGGCATTCCACCGGTCACTCCCGAAGTCTGGTTAGGCTGTTGCAAAGAATGAGTCACATCCAATATTACAGGATGCCCGAAGCGTTGCATTTCCGGGATACCGCGATAATCCACAATCAAGTCCTGATAGCCGAAAGTCGTTCCACGTTCGGTAAGCATCACCTGTGGATTTCCGGCTTCTACAACTTTATCGGCCGCAAATCTCATGGCACCGGGCGAAAGGAACTGGCCTTTCTTGATATTTACAATCTTACCGGTCTTGGCAGCAGCTACCAGCAAATCGGTCTGACGGCACAAGAACGCCGGAATCTGAAGTACATCTACATACTCGGCAGCCATAGCAGCCTCATCTGCGGCATGAATATCAGTCACGACGGGGACACCGAATGTTTCGCGCACCTTAGCCAGCACCTTCAACGCTTTCTCATCACCAATACCGGTAAATGAGTCCAAACGCGAACGGTTAGCCTTACGGTATGAACCCTTGAATACATAAGGAATATTCAACTTATCCGTAATTTTTACAATACGTTCTGCAATGCGCAACGCCATATCTTCACCTTCTATCACACAGGGCCCTGCCAATAGAAAGAAATTCTCACTATTCTTTAAATCTGAAATTGTATGTATCATAATCTTAATTAGGAATTATCAATGTTAATGCTTCCGGAGCAATAGTTACATCGACCGGGAAATGACGGTCAAATACAATTCGCCCATCGATACTGATTTCTGCGTTCTGCGCACGTAATATTTTCACTTTTCGTGTCCGATAAGGCTTCACAATCTTATGATTCAGCAAACGTCCCTGCTGAAGCATCCACAAACCGGAAATCAGTTGTCTCAACTCCGGACGATATACCAAAGAGACATCCAGCCAACCATTGTAGGGTACTGCACTTGGAGTCAATCCATATCCTCTGCCACTTCCAATAGCAACAGCCATCAAACGTCCCCGTATGTGTTCTCCATTTACTTTCAAGTGCATACGGTACAATTTACGCTCGAAGGCCACCAGAAACAAAGAAGCCAGATAAGAAATCAAAGGTATTCCCCAAAAACGACGAGTTTCATTGGTAATACGTACAATACGTGCTCCCAAACCGATATATACCGCATTCAGGAAATAACGTGATACATGTTTCTCCCCGTCAAAAGAACAAAATACGCCTAAATCGACCTTACGCAAACGACGGTTAATCAATACATCTACCGCTCCTTTGTAATCATCCGAATCAAGTCCCCAATACTTAGCAAAATCATTCCCTATTCCATTGGGGATGATTCCAAGTGCTATCTGATGCTTATCTGCAGCATCCGACAGCATGATACCATTAACCGCATCGTTCAATGCACCGTCACCACCTACGATGACAATCGTCTGATAACCGTTATTTGCCAGTGTACGGGCCAGTCTTTCCACCGAACCAAACCCTTCAGACTGTACATAATCAAACTGCACATTTTTGCTTTCCATATAGGCACGAATATCTCTCCAGCGCTTTTGCGCTTTTCTGCTTCCTGCTTTCGGATTATATATCACTCCCCAACGGGTTGGTTCTACTGCCATATTCTATTTGTTTTAATGAGTTGCAACTAACGATAATATCTTATTTACCTTTTCCTCCATGGGCAAGGTTGCATCAATCCAATGAATGGTGAACCCTCTTCGTTCCATCCCCCGGAACCACGTCATCTGCCGCTTGGCAAACTGATGAATCGCAATCTCAAGTTGATGATACATTTCCTCATAAGTCAGTTCACCGGTCACGTAAAGAGTCAGATATTTATACTCCAAACCATAATAAATCAGGTCTTCAGGAGCAATGCCACTTTCCAGTAAAGCCCGCACTTCTTCTATCATTCCCTCATCAAGCCTTTGCTTCAAACGTCTGGAAATCTTTTCACGACGCAGTTCACGGTCAATATCCACTCCGATAATAAGGCTACGGATTTCAGGAAAAGCCCGCTCTTCCACATTCTGATGAAGATAATACTCTTCTATTTCAATAGCCCGAATAGCTCTCTTTACAGTATCTACATCTGTAGAATTATGTAACTTCTTGTAAGTAGCCAATATATCTGTCAACTCTTTCAACGATTTATCGGCCAGTTTTGTTCGGAGTTCGGGATTTTCCGGTACAGGAAGTAACTTGTATCCTTTCAGCACAGACTCAATGTACATCCCGGTACCTCCACACAATATAGGCAACAAGCCCCGTTTCCGCATATCTTCGTAAGCAGAAAGGAAATCACGCTGAAATTCGAATACATTATATTTATATCCAGGTTCGGCTATGTCAATAAGATGATAAGGAACCGGATGCCCGTCTACTACATAGTCGGCAAGATCCTTTCCCGTTCCCAAATCCATACGCCGATAAATCTGACGACTATCTCCGCTTATAATTTCCGTACCCATACGGGCAGCCAGAGAAGCCGCCAATGGTGTCTTTCCAGAGGCTGTGGGACCAAGTATCGTGATTAAATCGTAATTCATATTTCTTTTTAAGTATTCAATGGACAAAGATAACTTTTTTCTGCACATGCATCACAGATATGCGCAAAAAACTCACTTTTGCATTGAAACAAAAGCTTTCTTCCTACCTCACGTTACAAAAGACGAAAGACCTTTAAAAATTTGCAAACCACAACACATCCTCAATCTATTTTCGTACTTTTGTTTAAAAATGATAACAAGACATGGCAATACACATTATAAATAAGACGAAACGTTACTGGAACATTACATTTTGTTGCATTGGGTCTGTATTGCCTACCACTTTACAAGCACAACAGAAAGAAGAAGAGCTCAAGCTCAATATGGATGCGGTGAAAATGATTCAGTTCAATTTCAACCGTGGTACTCAAGAGGTGATAGAACAACCCATTGATGCTCCTCTTGAAAAAAAATGGATGAAGTTCCGTAGTGATTTATCTATGCCACGAAGTTTAACCGACACGACTAAGGTGAAAAAGATAGAATATTACGTACGGCCTGAGCCTTATACAATATGGGTTCGTTTTGGAGAAAACCCCGTTTACGACGTAATACCAAGCCTTAAAAAACAATGGAAAATTCATTGGACACTGAATCCCTTTAAAAATTATCAAGAAGAATATGGGAAAAGCATTAAACCTGGAACCGGGGAAATGTATAGTAGCATCAATACTCCCGCAGGACCGTCGGTTGCGGTTGTCTTCGATGCCGATAAGTTATTATATGAATCGCTGACT
This sequence comes from Phocaeicola acetigenes, assembly GCF_027529745.1. Taxonomy (NCBI): domain Bacteria; kingdom Pseudomonadati; phylum Bacteroidota; class Bacteroidia; order Bacteroidales; family Bacteroidaceae; genus Phocaeicola; species Phocaeicola acetigenes. The sequence continues at coordinate 107,265 of NZ_JAPZVM010000001.1, read as the reverse complement.
AAACGAGGTCGTGCCATCAGACACAACCGTAAGCATGCCAACGCTTGGAAAACCTACAAGGAATACCAGCCTACTGCTGCCGATAGTGCCAAGTTTCCTCATTTTATACCTTTTCTTCCTATATACCAGACACAGGCAGATAGTTTGTCAACCCCTCAACAGGCACAAAAAAATGTAACACCGAACTCACAAAAGCTGCGTACACAGCCAGAAGAAGGGGAATCACGTTTCTCTACCTATATCAAACAACGAATGGCAGAAGATTCTATTCGCCGACAAGAGTTTTTGCGGAAAGACAAGATTAAACACAATGCCTACGAAACAGAAAAGCAAATCCGAAGATTAAAAGAACAACAAGACTGAAGATATACGCAACATTTTATATTTCCAATAAAGCTGACAGGAACTCTCCAAACGACATTATTGCAATCATTACAAATTAATAATATACTTATTTTTAGGTATTGTAAAAATTAACCTAAATTCGTATCTTTGCCACGGTTTTAAAAGTTGAACCATAAAACACATTAATTTATTTACTATGGCAATGAATTTTAAAGAAGGTCGTTGGAACCATGAAATCAATGTAACAGATTTCGTAAAGACAAACATCACCCCTTATGAAGGCGATGCCTCATTCTTGGTAGGTCCTACAGAACGTACAAAAGCAGTATGGAACAAATGTTTGGAAGCTTTGGCTGAAGAACGTGCTAACAACGGTGTACGCTCACTCGACCCATCGACAGTTTCAACCATTACATCATTCGCTGCCGGATATATTGATAAGGATAACGAGGTTATTGTCGGCTTGCAAACAGATGAAGTATTGCGCCGCGCTATCAAACCGTTCGGAGGTATTAAGGTTGTAGAAAAAGCATGTCGTGAAAACGGAGTGGAAGTAGATCCTAGAGTTAAAGATATCTTCACTCACTACCGCAAAACACATAATGATGGCGTTTTCGATGCATATACAGAAGAAATTCGTTCTTTCCGCTCTTTGGGATTCCTGACTGGTCTTCCAGACAACTATGCACGCGGACGTATCATCGGTGACTACCGCCGTCTGGCATTGTACGGTATCGATCGCTTGATCGAAGCAAAACAAGACGACTTGCGTCATTTGACTGGTCCTATGACAGACGAACGCATCCGTTTGCGTGAAGAAGTAGCAGAGCAAATCAAAGCTCTGAAGGAAATCAAGGTTATGGGTCAGCAGTATGGTCTTGATTTGAGCCGCCCTGCTTTGAACGCACAGGAAGCCGTTCAGTGGGTATATATGGCTTATCTGGCTGCTGTAAAAGAACAGGATGGTGCTGCCATGTCTTTAGGTAATGTATCATCATTCCTTGATATTTATATTGAATACGATTTGGCTCACGGAAACATCGATGAAGCACATGCACAGGAATTAATCGACCAGTTTGTTATCAAACTGCGTATGGTTCGCCATCTGCGTATGCAAGCTTACACTGATATTTTTGCCGGTGACCCGACATGGGTAACCGAAGCTATCGGCGGACGCTTCAACGATGGACGTACAAAAGTTACCAAAACTTCATTCCGTTTCTTGCAGACACTGTACAACCTCGGTCCTTCTCCAGAACCAAACTTGACAGTTCTGTGGAGCCCTGAATTGCCGGAAGGTTTCAAGAACTTCTGTGCACAGGTATCTATCGACACCTCTTCTATCCAGTACGAAAACGACGAGTTGATGCGTGAAGTGCGTAACTCTGATGACTACGGTATCGCTTGTTGTGTATCTTACCAGGATATAGGTCGCCACATCCAGTTCTTCGGTGCACGTTGTAACTTGGCTAAAGCGTTGTTGCTGGCTATCAACGGTGGACGTTGCGAAAATACCGGTACACTGATGGTAAAAGACATCCCTGTATTGAGCGGCGATGTATTGAACTTTGAAGAGGTATTGGCTAACTACAAGAAGGTCTTGAAAGAAATGGCTCGTGTATACAACGAAGCGATGAATATCATCCACTATATGCACGACAAATATTATTACGAAAAAGCACAGATGGCATTTGTCGATACACACCATGCAATCAATCTGGCTTACGGTGTAGCAGGTATGTCTATTGCTGTAGACTCTCTGTCTGCAATCAAATATGCAAAAGTTACTGCAAAACGTAATGATATCGGCTTGACAGAAGGATTCGACATCGAAGGTGAATTCCCATGCTTCGGTAACGATGACGACCGCGTAGACCACTTGGCTGTAGATTTGATCTACTACTTCGACGAAGAATTGAAGAAATTACCTATCTACAAGAACGCAAAACCGACTCTTTCTATCCTGACTATTACTTCTAACGTAATGTATGGTAAGAAGACAGGTGCTACTCCAGACGGTCGTGCCAAAGGTGTAGCTTTTGCTCCGGGTGCAAACCCTATGCACGGACGCGATAAGAATGGAGCTATTGCCTCTTTGAGTTCAGTTGCAAAATTGCGCTACCGCGACTCTCAGGACGGTATCAGTAATACATTCTCTATTGTTCCTAAATCATTGGGTGTAGATATGGAAAACCGTATTGAAAACCTGGTAACGATGATGGACGGTTATTTTGTGAAGGGTGCACACCACTTGAATGTAAACGTATTGAACCGCGAAATGCTGGAAGATGCTATGGAACATCCTGAAAAATATCCACAGCTTACTATCCGTGTATCTGGTTATGCTGTAAACTTTATCAAGTTGAGCCGCGAACACCAGTTGGAAGTAATTTCACGTAGTTTCCACGAACGCATGTAATAGAAAGCTGATTTTATAACTTACATAAGAAATGTCATTTCGGGTAAACCAGTATTCTATGGTACAATACGAATACGTATATGGATACTACTGCCTGAAATGACATTTTTATTTAGAAACTAATTCAGATGATTAGAGTACATTCTTATGAATCATTAGGCACATACGACGGTCCGGGCATTCGTCTGGTAGTTTTCTTACAAGGATGTAATTTCCGTTGCCTGTATTGTGCCAATCCCGATACAATCAATGCCAAAGGAGAAAGCAAAGAAACGGCACCAGAAGATATTCTGAAAATGGCCATCAGCCAAAAGCCATTCTTCGGGAAAAAAGGAGGAATTACCTTTAGTGGAGGAGAACCTACTTTTCAGGCAAAAGCTCTTATTCCTCTATTCCGTATGCTGAAAGAAGCCGGTATACATATTTGTGTAGACACTAATGGAGGAATCTGGAACGAAGACGTAAAAGAATTGCTTTCACTGGCCGACCTCGTATTACTGGATATCAAAGAGTTTAACGATGCTCGTCACAAGATTCTGACCAAACGGAGCAATGCACAGACATTAAAAACAGCAGCATGGCTGGAAGAAAACCAAAAACCCTTCTGGTTACGTTATGTACTGGTTCCAGGATACAGTTTCTTCCGTGAAGATATAGAAGCCTTGGGAGATCACTTTAAAGACTACCAAAGCATACAGCGAATAGAGATTCTTCCATACCATACTTTAGGAGTACATAAATATGAAGCCATGAATATGGAATATAAACTGAAAAATGTCAAACAAAATACTCCTGAACAGCTGGAAGAAGCCAAGGCTTTATTCGAAAAATATTTCAAAACTGTATATGTAAACTAATCCGCATCTTTAAAATCAGGATTAGTTTCATAGTAAACAAAGAAGTGTATCCAGCAAGAACATTCCTGCTGAATACACTTTCTTTTATATTAAGCACAAGTCAATATTATCTCATGGCTTTGAGTACTATCAGGTTACCTTTTATTATATTATCAGAACCGTTACATCCTTGGCACCATGAGCACCAAAGACCAAAGCCTGCTCAATATCTGCAGTTTTCGACGGTCCGGAAATAAACACTCCAAATCCGTACTTTCCTGTATCAATACGTTTATAAGCTTCGTGCATGTTATTTACCAAATCCGTACGATGAAGCAGAATAACCAATGCTTCCGATATAAAATAAACGGCACGCTGTTCTACATCCTGCTGTATCCATACCGCTCCATTCTCACACACTCCTACTTTACCATCTACAATCGCTAAATCCGTTCCATCTAAATCACCAGATTTTTCGACTTCGTCCGGATGAAAAGTAGCACATGTCACCGGGAACACTCTATCCCCCCTATGTACCTCCTTTACTACAGAAGCTATACGTTTGGCATTGGGATACAGAGTCCGAATGACCTGATTCAAATCTTCTTCTTCCTTCAACAGTACAGCATGTCCGCCTACTTGCTCCATTACCCTGCAAAACTGTTCCACCGGCTGATCAAAAGTCAACGCATGCTGTTCCAATTCAGACAAATCCGGTTTTTCATACCGTACGCGTGTATTACGACGTATACTTTGCAATATATCTTCTCTACTGCTCATGTCATTTCACTTTATTGTTTTTCCACATCTCGTTGAAGCTCTCTTTTGCAAATGTCGGCATATCATGCTCCTTGCCCCAGTCATTTAAACTATTATAAACAAACCAATGCGGCAGTTTATTGAGCACAGAGGCATTCTTTACAGCCAAGTTGAATAAACCAGGCCGTTCCATCAAAAACTTCATTCCACCAGACATCATTTTTTTAGAAGAGCTGGCAACTCCAAACGAATCCAGTTTCTGGCGCCAGCGATAAATCTGGTCAGCAAGATCCACTTTAGCGGGACATACGTTCTGACAAGAATGGCATAATGAACAAGCCGATACATTATCAGAATAATGCAACGGAGCTTTCAGCATACCCAAGTTAATTCCAATAGGTCCAGGAATGAAATACGTATAAGAATACCCTCCCGAGCGACGATACACAGGACACGTATTCATACAAGCCCCACAGCGTAGACAATTCAGCGTTTTAACATGATCTGGTTCAGCAAGAATACGGCTTCTGCCATTATCTACAATAATTATATGAAGTTCGCCACCAGGACGCGGTTTCCGATAATGAGAAGTATAAGTAGTAATAGGCTGTCCGGTTCCCGAGCGGGCCAACAAACGGGTAAAGACTCCCAATGCCTCACGGTCGGGTACAATCTTCTCCAAACCGAAAGCTGTAATCTGCAATTTAGGCTGCGAAGTACCCATATCAGCATTACCCTCATTGGTGCATACCACACACTCTCCTGTAGAAGCAACCGCAAAGTTAGCTCCCGTCATAGCCGCTTCGGCCTCTATAAATTTATGTCGCAAATTCTTACGAGCAGCATGAGTCAGATAAGTTTGATCATTATTTCCGGGTTCAGTACCCATCTCCTTCACAAACAGCTCTCCGATTTCTTCTTTCTTTACATGAATAGCCGGCAATACGATATGACTGGGACGCTTATGCATCAATTGCAAAATGCGTTCGCCCAAATCACTTTCCACCACTTCTACGCCTTTTTCCTCCAGATATTCATTCAGCCCGCACTCTTCTGCCAGCATCGATTTACTCTTGATAAAATGCTTAACCTGATGCCCTTGCAGAATATTATACACAATAGAACAATACTCTTCAGCATCTTTTGCCCAGTACACATGCGCTCCATTTGCCTGCGCATTCTTTTCAAACTCCTGCAAAAGCTGATCAAGGTGACTGTTGCTATACATTTTCAGTGCACAAGCCATATCGCGCAACTGTTCCCACTCGGGCACTTCTTTGCTTATTTTATCTCTTTTGGCACGAACCATCCACAACGTCTCATCGTGCCATGCAGCCATATCCTTGTTCTCAAGGAATCTTCCTGCTGCTTTCGAATGTTTCGTACTCATAGTCCTGCTGCTAAAATTTCTACCACATGAATCGTTTTGATGGGAAGTCCTTCTCTTGATATGATACCATTCTGATGCATCAGACATGAACTGTCGGCTCCTGCAATATATTCAGCTCCGGTCTTCATATGACGCATCACTTTATCTCGTCCCATCTGTCCGGAAACCGCATGCTCTTCTACCGCAAACATTCCTCCAAATCCGCAACACTCATCCGGACGTTCTGGTTCCACGATTTCAATATCATGTACCAGCGAAAGCAAATCACGCAACTTATTATAATAAGGAATGTTCAATTCACTGGGAGAAGACAGATGCATTAACCGCACTCCATGACAACTATTCTGTATACTTACTTTGTGAGGAAAAGAAGAGGGCAAGGAAGAAGGCCTGATTTTATCGTGAATAAACTCACAGATATCATAAATCTTACCTTCACTTGCACAACGATGTGGTTCTTTTGCGAGCAGTCTTCCGTAATTGTCACGGACAAAAACCACACAACTGGCAGAAGGTCCTACTATATAGTCATATTTCTCAAACAACTTATCAAAGCGCTTGGCAAGCTCTACCGATTCATCTTCAAATCCGGCATTTGCCATTGGTTGTCCGCAACAAGTTTGATCCAACGGATAATCAACGTCCACGTTCAGACTTTTCAGAAGCTTGTAGGATGCCACCCCTACCTGAGGGTACACAGCATTGATATAACAAGGAATAAATAATCCTACTTTCATATCTTACTTCATTTATTCAATTTTTCAGCAGCAAATGTAAAAGATATTATTGAATACACAGAATAGTGTAACATCTTTTATTGGTTCAAATTTATTTTTTTATCGAAAGTATCCTCCCATTCTATCCATATCATTTTTCTTCCATACCGTCGTTTTACGATAGAAAAAGCTTCGGATAAAGATTATGCAACCTTCATACCAAAGGCTATAAAACAGACTTATAAACAAGCAGATAAGAGAGTGGAACGAAAAGAAATTACTCATTGTTACCGACCATCCCAGTCTACCATTCAAAAAAATCTATCAGAAAAATGCTGTATTTTATAGGATATAAAAAACTTTCTCTCTATATTTGCCGACAAGAAACAACAAGCAAATAAACAATTATGAATAATAAGATGACAAATACATTCTTCTGGTGGCGCTACTTACAACTCACAAGGTCGTAAGGGCATCAGTCGTGTGTATATACCATCTTCAGATATAGCAAAAACGGGCTGTCGTACTTTACGACAGCCCGTTTTGTTTTTATTCCCTTTTTCCTTTATCCGAAACAACAAAAAAAACAGATTAATATGAAAACTTATCAAGTAGACAACGAAGGCTTTTATGGAGAATTTGGCGGTGCATACATTCCGGAAATACTGCACCGGTGTGTAACCGAACTGAGAGAATCTTATCTGCAAGTACTGGAAAGCGAAAGCTTCCGCCAGGAGTTTTCTTCCCTATTGCGCGATTACGTAGGACGACCTTCACCTTTATACCTGTCCAGACGATTATCCGAAAAATATGGCTGTAAAATCTATCTGAAACGTGAAGATCTCAATCACACAGGAGCCCATAAAATAAACAATGCCATCGGCCAGGTGTTATTAGCAAAGAGAATGGGTAAGAAACGCATCATTGCCGAAACCGGTGCCGGACAACATGGAGTAGCAACAGCTACAGTCTGCGCCTTGCTGGGTATGGAATGTGTAGTCTATATGGGCAAAACCGATGTAGAACGCCAACACGTCAATGTAGAACGTATGAAAATGCTGGGAGCCAAAGTACATCCGGTCACTTCCGGTAACATGACCTTGAAAGATGCAACCAACGAAGCCATACGAGACTGGTGCTGTCATCCGGCCGATACATATTACGTAATTGGTTCTACCGTCGGACCACATCCCTACCCCGACATGGTAGCACGCCTGCAATCCGTCATCAGCGAAGAAATCAAAAAACAGCTTATGGAGCACGAAGGACGTGACTATCCCGACTACCTGATGGCTTGCGTAGGTGGAGGAAGCAATGCAGCCGGTACTATTTATCACTATTTAGACGATGAACGGGTAAAGATTGTATTGGCCGAAGCCGGAGGAAAAGGTATAGATACTCCTTTCTCAGCCGCAACCATCCATCTAGGACGCTTAGGAATTATCCACGGTTCCAAGACATTGGTCATGCAAGACGAAGACGGACAGATTATGGAACCCTACTCCATTTCTGCCGGACTGGATTATCCGGGCATTGGTCCGATGCATGCCAATCTGGCTGCACAACGTCGCGCTACCGTACTGGCTGTAAACGATGACGAAGCCATACGTGCAGCCTACGAACTGACTCGTCTCGAAGGAATTATTCCGGCGCTCGAATCGGCACATGTATTGGGAGCCCTCCCCAAAATGTCCTTTAAGCCAACCGACATCGTAGTGCTCACCGTATCAGGACGTGGCGATAAAGATTTAAATACTTACTTAAACTATAACCTACAGTAATCCGCTTTATGAAACAATATACTTACATTACCAACCATAAAAGCTTATTGGGCGATTTGCATACCCCTGTAAGCACTTACCTGAAAGTACGCGACCTGTTTCCACAGAGTGTGCTGATGGAAAGTTCCGATTATCACGGTGTAGAAAACAACCGCTCGTTCATCGGTCTGAATCCCATCGCCAGCATCCGCATCAATCATGGAGTTGCCACCTTTGTCTTTCCCGATGGTCAACAAGAAGAACGGAACATCAGCGACGATTACCAGGTAGAACAAGCCATCCGTGAATTTATCTCCCATTTTCAGGTCGAAGGAGAATATGCCGGATACTGCGGTTTGTACGGTTACACCACATTCAATGCAGTACGCTATTTCGAAAAGATTCAGGTAAAAGACAGCACTGATGCCAAAAACGATGCACCGGAAATTCTTTACATCCTATACAAATACCTGATTGTATTCAATGACTATAAAAGCGAAATGGTCTTGATTGAGATGTTGGGAGAAGGAGAATCGGCACACCTCAGCGAAGTGGAAAAAGCCATCCACAACCGCAACTATACCACCTACGACTTCCGTGCCGTAGGTCCTGCTACCAGCACACTGACCGACGAAGAGCACAAGGCCAACATCCGGCAGGGCATTGCTCATTGCATGCGGGGAGATGTTTTCCAGATTGTATTATCACGCCGCTTTATCCAGCGATACGAAGGCGATGACTTCAAGCTCTACCGTGCATTACGCAGCATCAATCCGTCTCCATATCTTTTCTATTTCGACTTTGGCGGATTCCGCATTTTCGGTTCCTCACCCGAAACGCACTGCAAGATAGAAGACGGAAAAGCAACCATAGACCCAATAGCTGGCACCACCCGGCGAAGCGGCGATAAAGAAACAGACAAGCAACTGACCAAGGCACTGCTGGCCGATCCAAAGGAAAATGCAGAACACGTCATGCTGGTAGATCTTGCCAGAAACGACCTCAGCCGCAACTGTCATAATGCACGGGTAGAATTCTATAAAGAACCGCAATACTACAGCCACGTCATCCATCTGGTAAGCAGAGTAAGTGGAGATATGGACGAAGACAGCAATCCCATCCGCACATTTATCGACACCTTCCCGGCTGGTACCCTGAGCGGTGCACCCAAGGTACGCGCCATGCAACTCATCAGCGAACTCGAGCCACACAGCCGGGGAGCTTATGGAGGATGTATCGGATTCATCGGACTGAACGGCACATTAAACCAAGCCATTACCATCCGTACATTTGTCAGCCGCAACAACGAACTCTGGTTCCAGGCCGGAGGCGGTATTGTGGCACAAAGCAACGAAGAAAACGAGTTACAGGAAGTAAACAACAAGCTGGGAGCTTTGAAAAAAGCCATCCAGCTGGCAGAACAACTTTAACCAATCACCAAACGATATGAAAATAGTAATTATAGACAACTACGATTCTTTTACCTACAATCTGAGTCATCTGGTCAAAGAGCTGGGTGCAGAAGTAACAGTATTGCGAAACGACTGCTTTGCATTGGAAGACCTTGAAGCCTTCGACAAGATTCTGCTTTCCCCCGGACCAGGCATTCCTTCCGAAGCCGGTCTGCTGCTGGATGTCATCCGTACATATGCCGGACGGAAGCCCATTCTGGGAGTCTGCTTAGGAGAACAAGCCATCGGCGAAGCATTCGGAGGAAAACTCAGCAATCTGAACGAAGTCTTCCACGGCATCCAAAGTCCGGTAAAAATTATAGCTTCAGACTATCTGTTCGAAGGCTTACCACAGGAAATTCCCGTAGGACGATACCACTCGTGGGTAGTAGACCGAGAAGGATTTCCCGAATCACTGGAAATCACAGCCATCAGTCAGGAAGGCTACATCATGGCACTACGCCACAAAAAACTGGATATCCACGGTATTCAGTTTCATCCCGAATCGGTACTCACCCCCAATGGAAAACAAATGATAAGCAACTGGATTCACCATTAATCGGACAGACGTATGAAAGAACTATTGAAACGCCTCTTCAACCATGAAGAGCTAAGCCGCGAAGAAGCCTGCCAGCTTTTGCAGGACATCACCGCCGGCCGCTACAACGAAATACAGATTGCCTCTCTGCTCACCGTCTTTCAGATGCGTGGCATTAAGGTAGAAGAACTGATAGGCTTCCGCAACGCCTTACTCAGCACCCGCATTCCAGTCGACCTCTCGGCATACCGTCCCATCGACATTGTAGGCACAGGAGGCGACGGTAAAAACACCTTCAATATTTCCACCTGCGCCTGCTTCATTGTAGCCGGAGCAGGATACCCAGTAGCCAAACATGGAAATTACGGAGCCACTTCCATCAGCGGAGCCAGCAACGTCATGGAGTGTTACGGTATCCGGTTCACCAACGAACAGGATAAACTCCTCCGCTCCATGGAAAAATGCGGCATGGTCTATATGCACGCCCCCCTTTTCAATCCCGCCATGAAGACCGTTGCCCCAGTACGCAAGGCCATGGAAGTCAGAACCCTGTTCAATCTGTTGGGCCCGCTGGTCAACCCCTGCTTGCCGGCTTACCAGCTGCTGGGAGTAGCAGACCTCACCCAGATGAGGCTTTACACCAACACCTTACAAAGACTGGGCGTTGGCTTCGCAGTAGTCAACAACCTCGACGGATACGATGAAATCTCGCTGACCGATGAGTTTAAAGTCATGACCAACCGGTATGAAACCATCTACAAACCATCCGAATTGGGATTTGACATCGTTCGCCAAGAAGAACTGTTCGGAGGAAACACCCCTCAGGAAGCCGCCCGCATCTTCGACAATGTATTACACAACTGTGCCACTAAGGCACAAACCGAGTGCGTACTGATTAACGCCTCCTTTGCCATACAGGCCATGGAACCACTAAAACCAATAGAAGAATGTGTAGCTATCGCCCGCGAGTCACTGCAAAGCGGAAAAGCATTACGCACCTTAAAGAAATTCATCGAACTAAACAGCTAAACGTATGAAAGAAGACATCTTACAGACCATTATCGCCCATAAGCGCCGCGAGATAGAAGCCCAGGAACAAGCCGTATCACTCTCCGCACTAGAAGCATTGCTGGATACTCCCATGCCCGGCATCAGTATGAAACAGGCATTAAGACAATCCCCCTTCGGCATTATCGCCGAGTTCAAACGACGCTCTCCTTCCAAAGACTGGATACACAGAAATGCCCAGACCGAAGTAATAGCCCCTGCCTATCAGCAAGCCGGTGCCTCCGCCCTCTCGGTCCTCACCGACGAACCGTTCTTTGGCGGTAGCCTGAAAGATCTTCAATCCTGCCGTTCACTCGTACAGCTCCCCCTGCTGCGCAAGGACTTCATCATCAGCCCCTATCAGCTTTTTCAGGCCAAACTAAAAGGAGCCGATGCCGTGCTGCTGATTGCAGCCTGCCTCACCACCGGCCAGTGCAAAGAACTGGCCCATCTGGCCCATGAGTTACAGATGGAAGTCCTGCTCGAGATACACGAAGAAAGTGAGCTGGACCACCTTAATCCCCATATCGACATGGTCGGAGTAAACAACCGCCATCTGGGTACCTTCCACACAGACGTGAGCACTTCGTTTCAGTTGGCCAAGCTGCTGCCCGAAGAACTTACCCGAGTATCAGAAAGCGGCCTTTCACAACCCGAGACAGTAAAACAACTCCGCGAGGCCGGATTCCACGGTTTCCTCATGGGAGAAGCCTTTATGAAATCCCCCCGTCCGGGAGAAGCATTGTACAACTTCATTCAAGCATTACAAGTATGATAGTCAAAGTCTGTGGGATGCGCGACCCCGACAACATCCGCCAAACAGAAGCAGCCGGAGCAGACTGGATAGGATTCATTTGCTACCACAAGTCGCCACGCTACGTTTCCCATACTCCGGCCTACCTCCCTCAAAAGGCCAAACGCGTCGGAGTATTTGTCAACGCCCCTTTCGATGAAATCATCCGCCGGGCCAAAGAGCTGCAGTTAGATTACGTGCAGTTACACGGCAACGAATCACCCGCGCTTTGCAAGTTACTGCACAACGAAGGTCTGGGAGTCATCAAAGTCTTCGCCGTTCATAGCCTGTCCGATTTTAAGCAGACCGAAGCCTATGAAAGCTGTTGCGATTACTACCTCTTCGACACCCCCTGTCCACAATACGGAGGTTCGGGAAAACAGTTCGACTGGAGTCTGTTGTCACACTATCAGGGAAGCATCCCTTTCCTACTGAGTGGCGGACTCCGACCGGACAGTCTGGCAGCCCTCTCCCACTTCCGGCACTCCCAATGGGCCGGTATCGATCTGAACAGCGGTTTCGAAATTCAACCCGCCATGAAAGATACCACACTACTACAAAACTTTATTTCACAATTTAAACAGAATATACCATGAACCGTATCCATCAATTATTCAGCAACAAGAAGCAAGACATTCTGTCTATCTATTTCTGTGCAGGAACTCCCCGCCTGGAACAGACCACTGAAGTAATCCGCACACTGGCACAAAAAGGTATCGACATGATAGAAATCGGCATCCCTTTCAGCGACCCGATGGCCGACGGCCCCGTCATACAGGCAGCAGCCACACAAGCCCTCCGCAACGGAATGACACTGAAAAAACTCTTCGCCCAGTTGGCCGACATACGCAGTGAAGTACAGATACCTCTCATTCTGATGGGCTACCTCAATCCCATCATGCAATATGGCTTCGAAGCCTTTTGTCAAAGCTGCCAGACCTGTGGTATCGATGGGATGATTATCCCCGACCTGCCGTTTAAAGACTACCTGAACACCTACAAGCCCATAGCCGACCGCTATCAGCTGAAAGTAATCATGCTTATTACACCGGAAACAAGCGAAGAACGCATCCGCCTGATAGATGAACATACCGACGGCTTTATCTACATGGTTTCCTCGGCAGCTACTACCGGAGCACAGCAAGACTTCGATGCACAGAAACAAGCCTATTTCCAATCCATAGAAGCAATGAACCTGAGAAATCCCCGCATGATTGGTTTTGGCATATCCAACCGTCAGACCTACCGGGCAGCAGCAGCCCATGCAGCCGGATGCATCATCGGAAGCAAGTTTGTCACCCTGCTGGAAGAAGAACAGGGAAATGCAGCAAAAGCAGCCGACCGCCTAATGGAGTGCCTGCAACAAGACTGACACAGCCTACTGCACACCCATCCCAACCTATCCCCCTAAAGCAGTTGTAGCCCGCGAATCACTTCGCAGGCTACAACTAACTAATAACTAACTTTTTACTTTGTGGTTTACGTAATTTTATGACTAACACTGCAAAGGTAGGAACTATTGCCGACTGCATCAATACCTATTTGTTGGTATTTTCCGTTCCTCCCCGGATTGCAATACACTATAACTTCATTTTCACTTCACTCAGTTCCACCAGTTTATTGACAATCGCATAAATAGTCAGACCGGCAGCCGAGTGTATCTGCAGCTTTCGGGTAATGTTACGCCGGTGCGTAATAACCGTATGTATAGAAATAAACAGCTTTTCCGCTATCTCCTTATTGGTCATTCCTCTCACTACACACCCTACAATTTCTTTCTCACGCTGACTCAAAGGATTCTGATCATTTTCCTCTTCCTCCAGATTCATCAGTTCTGCAATCTTCGCATTCAGCGAATCCATATCATCGAAAAGGTTCACCGTGCCGTCGTACCCCTTCAGCTGATTGGCATCCACCACATTATATATCAACGAAATCAGTTTGATGCCTGTATTTCCGTATTCCGACTTAAAAGCCTCTACATCAAACCATCCGTCAAACTGAGGATTAATAATCAGTACCTCAGGACTATGAGCCTCCATGCAGTGTTGCAGTCCCTCCTTCGAGGTAATTTCAATAGTCTGCACATTCAGGTCGGGCAAATGTTTCAGCAACACCACCAGACCATGACGCACAATCATCGACGATTCTGCAACCGCTACAGTTATCACTTCTCTTGGTTTCATCTGACCTCCTTCTCCAATTCCATGATGGCAGGAACAAACAGATAGTCTTCTACCCGGTTATGCGATGCCAAATCTTCTTCACAACTAAAAATATCGAACAGCGTAGCGTTCAACAGTTGGTTATCTCCATTGGCCGGATAGTATTTTATAATGATATTCTTCAATTCGGTCAATTTTGCATTTATCTGATCATGATGACGGGCAAACACACTGATATTATACTCGCCGGAACGTTCTCCACGCAACAATGCATTGACATAGGTAAAAACTCTTTCGTTCTCGTATTCCATGTGCTTGCGAACCTCGCTCACATAATCATCAAAAAACTGTATAATGAGAAAAGCAATCTCGTTCTGTGTAGAACAATCTATTGCCTCAATCAGTTTCTTACGTATAGTAGGAAGCTGGAAGTCAAGAAAATAGGAATGAGCCTGCTTCAGGTAGTTCATCAAGGCTACCAGAGAAATATCCTTCAGATGATCCTGCATGCGGTTATTCTCCTCCGTCAGGAAGTTGACTACAGCGAGAAAGGTAGTACAGTCCACATCGTTCATCTCGCACACCTCCTGTACAGTCTTGTCTCCAAAGCCCAGCGATACACCAAAACGACTCAGCACCTGCAGCAAGGTATAGTTCTCGCAAATCAGGTCACTCATTTTATCCGTCGGCTTATATATCTTGGTTCTACACATATTAATTACTGTATTCATATTTTTTCCGTTGCAAAATAAGACAAATTATCTACGACACACAATCCCTATTTATTGGTATATTCAGGAAGTAAAGACAGACTGATGAACTTTTATAAAGGAATCGAGCCTCCATTAATTCTTTCTATATTAAATATCATTTAAATCATCTTGGATTTTAGCTTCCATATTCTGAGAGTCACGGTAACGTATAACTATCATACCCCTAAAAACCCCAGTAGCCTTCTCAATTGACAGCTGTATATCTCCACCAGTAACCTCCCATGTGCTGACATACTCAACTCTTCCTTGATGTACCTCTGCCATTAAAGCTGTATTAGAATCCGACAGAGCTGGATTATTCTCTTTTGAGCTTGTTGGTTCACCATACTTACGGGTGTACAAATCCTTGTAATAATCATAGCTGGTGACAAGTGCGTCCCATTCACCGCTTGAGTCAAAAAAAACAACGACTCCAAATACATTCTTTCCATCATCTGTAGCAATTATTCCAACCATCGCATTACGATCTGTGAAGTCACCCGAAAACAATGTAATATTATTCTCCTTACCAACTGAAGTAAATCCTTTAGCTTCCATCTTTTGACAAAATTCTACCATACTTCCTTCAATTGGAATACCCTTAAATGAAAGGTGCTCCTCTGCCATGAGGCTAAGAGTAACAAAAAATACAGTTAAAATAGAAATAATTTTTTTCATAAGTATCATATTATTAGTAAACCAACACGAATTTACGAATTAAATTCAGACAATTCACCTCTGTAATATTTTCTAACAAGGAAGTTGTAAAGGCAGATTTGAACATTCCTCAAAAAATCACTTACTGCTATCAATGTGTTAAAAAGTTTCAGAGAATCCGTCATCACTTTGCTTTCAATTATCTCTTCCTGTCGTGATTGATATAATTTCTCTGAGTCAAGATGGGTTTCATAGTTACGTTCATCTTTCCACCAGGCCGAAGTACGGGATTGTTTTTCGAGGAGAGATGTCAAATCCTGGTATTGACGATTGATTGCTTCCGAGAAGTACTTCATTATGGGCAAGAGTCTGTCCCATTCTGATTTCTTATGAGACTTCTCATTAAAGCCATAGAGTCTTTTGAAACCCTCATTGAAAATTACAAACATTTTTCCGCGCATAAACCTCCGATCATAATCGCGGTCAGCAAGAATGAAATATTTACCTGCTACCATACAGTCAATCATCGTAATAAAGATAAATAAGTAGACAGAGGCAACTGTTCGGTATATTTTGTGGAATTCATCATGTTGTTCCTTTGTGCATTCCAAAATACTTGTCATCAACGAAAGTCCCTCGGAGTGTTGTGCTATAATTTTATCTACAAAAGAAATAAATTCTTTACGCTCTGATTCCGAAAGTGTTTTTCCGTTGTATTGTCCCTCTTCAAAATATTGGGCATACTTGTAGTCTCTGATTTGTGCGTATTGTATGTCTGCAAATTCTTCGTTCATCATGCTATGAGTTTAATAAAAACAGTGATAACCATTTTAATACCAAATGCTATTTGCCTATAGCAAAATTCAGGCTTTTCATATTCTGAAAAACAACCCAAAGATACATTGTGGAAACTATGTGAATGGCAGAATTAAGTTCCTGCAACGAAGCATCAGGAGCATTGTGCGACTCGCTGTTTCTCCATTGCTTCACCAGTTCCAGATAATCATAGAACTTATGATACCTTTCATCCGTATTGTTTTTCAAACCTCTCAGACAACTGAGCGACAAAATACAATTAATAAATGTAGGCATACTGTTTTCATCCTTGTCATTCACCATTTCCTTGCCGTTCAGCAAGTAATACACTTTCTTCAGGAATACCTCATATTTTGTCACAATGGTATTGAAATGCCTTCTTTTGTCAACCAGCTTCATTCCTTCCAGACAGTAAAGCCTGTTGAACGAATCAAGTAACAGTTCATTAGCTCCATCTATAGAAGATGTGGTTTGAACTTTCAACACATCAATAAAGCACGATGCTGCAGAATTGAAGTCAGGAAGGAACTGCTTCAGTTCGGCAAACTCTCCTTCTACATCTGACAGCAACTTCTGCTTGAACAGTTCCGGTATAAACGGAATTTCGTCTTCCTTTTTCTTGTAGTTTTCATACATCACCTTTGCCATCTGAGTCATGACATTACGGTAAAAATCACTGTTCTCAAACAACTTAGCAAAAGAATCCATTTGTTCCACATAGCAGCCCCTTGCCACTTCATCGAATATCTGGGGGAAGATACTTTCCTCAAACTGTTTTTCGTCGGTATTGTTCGCCTGTTTGGTCAGTTTCTTTTTGGCAGTAGTGACCATCTTGTCGTAAATAGATTCCACGATAACACGGTCTGCCTCAGAGAACTGTCCCTGATACATCACATTCACTTTGTCAATAATACGGCTCAACAAATCCTCATTGTCGTTCTTCGGCTTTCCTGCTTTTGGATTTTCACCTTTTATCGGTTTATTGTCGTCACCCAAACGAATAGATACTGTTTCTCCTTCCGATATTCTGGAGTTTACCAGCATAATCTGCTTGTTCAAATCGATTCTTTCCTTGGCGTTTTTAGGCAACAGTCTATACAGATAGTCAGCATATACGTATGCTTTGTACAGTTCCTTGTCGTATGTTCTTGCTATCTGAGCCATGTAAGAGTAGAAACGGACAAAGTTCTTGATCTTCGATCTTACCTCAAACTGTTTCTCCTCATCCAATGCCCCGTACCTGTCTATAGTTCCTTTGAACGCATTCGACAAAGCTCCCAGACGATCTTTCTGCTTGTTTATATTCTGCAACAGATCAAAGAATTTCTGTTCGTCACCTTCTGTCCAAAGCTGAAACATCTGTATATCTTTTCTGAAAGTATAGACATAATTCACATCCACAGGCTTTATCAGCTCGGTTCCTTTATAGAACGGTTCGAACGATTTCTTAATGTCCTCCGGCTTATTGCAGAAATCGAGTACATATGTATCTTTCTTGTCTTTCTGCCATCTGTTCAGACGCGAAAGAGTCTGTACCGCTTTTACATTTTTCAGCTTCTTGTCCACAAACATGGTATGCAGCAGAGGTTCATCGAATCCCGTCTGATACTTGTCGGCAACCACCAGCATATTATATAAGTCTGATGCAAAATACAGCGGCAACTTAGCTTCCGAAATATTCCGTCCGTCAGTAGAGTTCAACTTCGTCTCGGTATATTCCACTCCCTCATACGATACCGTACCGGAGAAAGCCACCATTGGTTTTACATCTGTAATGTTGTTTTCCTGACAATACTTCTTGATTTCCAGAAAATAACGTACCGCATGAGCACGAGAGGAACATACCACCATCGCTTTTGCCTTTCCAAGCATGGCGTTCAGTGTCACCTCTCTGAATTTCTCCACAATGATAGCCGTTTTCTGCGCTATCACATGCTGATGATTATCATGAAAAGCCTTTATGGCACGTGTAGCAGGAGTTTCCTCGTACGAAGGATCAGCCTCGATACGCTTTGCTATCTCGTAAGTAGTGTCGTACGTGGTATAATATTTCAGCACATCCTTAATGAATCCCTCCTCTATAGCCTGCAGCATGGAATAGTTATGATAAGCCACATATTTGTTGTCTTCCGGATTTTCTCCTTCCTCAGCCAGCTCGCCGAAAGTCTGCAGCGTCTTGGGCTTTGGAGTTGCCGTAAAAGCATAGAAATACAGATTGTTGTGCTGTCCCTGAGCCAACAAATCCTCCATCAGGGCATCCTTCTTCTTTTCCAGTTCTTCGGCCTCAATCTCTTCTATTTCCGCATATTCGCGCAAAGCCTCATCCGTATCGGCAAGTGCAGCTTTCAGTTTCTCCGCACTTTTGCCCGACTGTGAAGAATGAGCCTCATCTACTATGATGGCATATCTCTTGCCGCTGCGGCTTGTCAGTTCCTTATAGATAACCGGAAAGCGGTGTAGCGTAGTGATCACAATCCTTGTATTATCATCGTTGATGATTCTTGCCAGTTTCTCCGAATTGTCAGCATCGGTAATGGTTTCTATCTGCCCGTCTATATGGTCGAATCCGAGGATTGTGCTCTGAAGCTGCTTGTTCAATACACGTCTGTCGGTAATGACAAACACACTGTTGAACATATTCTTCATCTCCGCATTCTGGAGTCCTGCAAGGCGATAAGTGAGCCATGCGATAGAGTTCGATTTTCCCGAACCGGCCGAGTGCTGGATAAGGTAATTATTTCCATGCGGTTGCTTCAGAGAATAGTATTTGGGTGCTTCATTTGCAGCTATACCATACCCTGCTTCTTCTTCACCGCTACGCATTTGCGATACATTTGAAAAATAAGTATCAGCCACCAACTTTTCCACCACATCCAACTGATGATAACGAGGGAAAATAATCTTCACCGAAGTTTCCGTAATCTCTTTCTCCCTGCCATGTTTGTCTATGATAATCTTCAATTTTTCCTCCTCCTGGCGCGAGATATAACGCTGAAGGATGGAAAGCAGCATATCTCTTTGCAGCACCTTTTCCCACAGATAGGCAGTGACATATCCTCCGTCCTCACGTTCCGGATTTCCTGCACCTCCCACTTCACCTGCTCCGTTTGAGCCCTGATTGAAAGGGATAAAGAAAGTCTTTTCCCGCTTCAGTTCGGTAGTAAGAGCCACTTCATACAAGTCAACTCCAAAATATGCAAGGATACGGTTGTTGAAATGAAACAGCGGTTCTTTCGGGTCTCTGTCCGTGCACCACTGACGTTTGGAGTCCTCCACATTCTGACCCGTAATCTGGTTTTTCAGTTCGAGTGCCACCACCGGAATACCGTTCAGCGAGAGCACCATATCGATGGTATTCTTGTTCAGCTTGGAATAAGCAAACTGGCGTGTCACTGTGAGAATGTTCGCCTCGTAATTTGCCACCAGTTCATCATTCAGCAACGAAGCCGGAGCAAAATAGCAGAACTTGATATTAATACCCACATCGCTTATACCCTTGCGCAGCACATAAATCAGTCCGTAGCGCGACACATCATCCTGAAACACGCGGTACAGCTGTTTCTCAGCCTTGTCGCCATACTTGGTTACATATCGTTTCCACTGCTTAGGTTGTGTCTTTTCTATAAAGGAGATAAGCACAGGCATATCAATAGCCCTGTCCTTGTCGTATGTATCCTGATTGCCTTTGATATAGCCTCCCTCTGTGATAAGGTATCGTTCTATATCGGCTTCAAAGTTCTTTTCCTTTAATTCTGTGGTATTCATGGTTCTATCTATCTTTAATCTTATATTTTCAGTTCAAAGTGCCATCCAAAGTGCCATTTTGGCTCTTTGACTCCTTTTCTTTGGCACTTTGAGATTAGCTTACTTTTCTTTTTCCGGTTACGCACTCGAAAATCAATGATTTCTTGTAGTCTTTCAGTTTCTCTATCTTTTGTTGCTTGATGGAGATTAGTGCGTCTATCTCGCTGCATTTCTGGTCGAGGTAATCGGCGATGGATTGTTGCTCGGGGAGAGGTGGAGTTATTATAATAAGACTAGATAATGTACTTAAATAAATTCCACTTTGTGCACTTGTTCTTGCTGACATTAGGAATTGTGTTGTACAAATCTGACTTCTTAATAAATATAACAAGAAACGATTAGATGTATTTTTATTTGTCCTTAAAAAAGATACACTCCTTTGAAAGGCATAAATTCTATCGTAATTATATATACAGCATCTGCCTATTGTTCCAACACAACATAGTAAAATGTCTCCTTTTTGAGGATAACCATTTGATATTATAGTTTTATAATCATTTTCTGAAATAGTTCTTTCTATATCAGAAAATTGAAGTCCGTTATCTGTTATATTTTTAGCACTTAATAGTAAATAATCTGATATTACATTTTTAAATGTACCATGAGTTCCATCTTGTATACCTGAAAGCATCGTTTTTAGAGTTCTTATTTCCCAATGCTCCGGAATCTCCCCAATCCATTCAATACCGCTATCTTTTAGAGGAATATTTTTATCCAAACCTTTGGTTACAGCTTCGGTAATGACAGATTGCTTGTAGCTTTGCAGTTTGGTTATCATTTCCTCTTGCAAAGTTATCAGTTCGTCTATTTCGCTACATTTTTGGTCAAGGTAGGTGGCGATGGATTGCTGCTCTTCTTTAGGAATACATGTTAATATAATATTTTTCAAGGTGTCACTATAAATAACGTCTATTGTTGTAGAGTTACTATTGTACTTAACTTGATTAATTACTAAATCAGAATCATTAAAAATATATTTTAAGATGTCGTATTTTAAAATACTCTCGTTAATATTAAAACGTATAATACATGGATGGATAACTCCTTCATTAAAGGTAGTAGGAACCCTGCTAATTTTTCCTATTGTTCCTCTTGTTGTTAATAAAATATCACCCGCATTTACTTTAAATCCTATTAAATCATTATATTTTTCGTGTGTTATAAATGAATTACAGGAACTAAAATTATTGTCTAATACAGTTCTTTGATTATAAATCCAATACTTACCATCTGACAAGATATCAGAACCAGACAATTGGCTGCCAAAAGGACCTACTTTTAAAGAATTGTTTTTTAGTAGTTGTTTTATCTTAATAACCTCCCAATGCTCCGGAATCTCCCCAATCCAAGCAATCCCACTATCTTTATATTTATCGTATCTATTTTCCATAATCCTCAATCTTCCTGTTCGTAATAATATGAGTAATCAATACCTTTCATAAAGGTTTCACGGTCATTAATCTTGTCGGTAAGTGCAGGACGCAGAAGTGCTTTCAGTTCATCAGCATTAGCCACACTGTGAGTCATTGCATCAAGGTAAGATTTCTTGTTTACATTACTCCAGTCCACACAGACTTTAAGATTTTTCTTCAGCATCAGGTCAAGCCAAATACGTGTGGCACGCCCGTTGCCTTCACGGAAAGGGTGGGCTATGTTCATCTCCACATACTTGTCTATTATCTCATCGAAACTGGTTTCGGGCATACGTTCTATCTGTTCCAATGTAGCTTGAAGATATTGAACCATTGCAAACTGGAATCCTCCTTTGGCTATGTTTACCGTGCGTATCTGTCCGGCAAAGTTGTATAGTCCGCCAAACAAATAGGCATGAATCTGCTGCAAACCTTTTATAGTTCCTACTTCTATGCTGTCAATCAGACTGCTTTCAAACAGAGCGTATGCTTTCGATTTACTTCGTCCGTCTATGGTTTCATCGCTGTTGGTAAACCATTCCACAAACCGTGCTGCTTTAGTATTAGGGAAACATGCTGCGAGAGCAAGGACTCCTGTGTTATCAAGGACATCTGTCATATAATGCTTTCCGTCCGAAGCCATTAGTTTCAGTTGGTTAGTGACACTAACCAACTCATTATTCTCTTTCTTCAGCTTGTTTTTCAGATACTTCCAGTAGTTTCTGTTCTTGGTATAATCATCCTGAGCATTTAGAACGCCAACAATATCGAGTACAGAAAACCACCATTTGGAATTCTCGTCATCCCAAATGGCACGTACTTCTCTGTCGTCAAAGAAACGTATGGATATTTTGTTTATCTTGGTCATAATATAAATCTTTTATCTGCCTTTAAGCTTCTTCTGCTCCTTTTCAAAGTTTTCAAGAAAATGAATTTCTACAGGTGAAAGGTTGTAAACTGTCCTTTCCTTGAACTTGTCGTACTCCGTATCCGCTTTCTGCTTTGCAAGTTCGGCAGAAATCTTTCCGGCATGGCTTAACAGTTCTTTTCCCGAAAGTTTCAAGAAATCATCCAATTTCTGAATCCAGTCTTTCATGTACATTGGCTTATGCGATTTGGCTTGAAGTTCCGCAAAATCCAAATACAGACTGACTATTCTGTTGAGTGTATCCAATTCATCTGAAGAAAGATAGTTCTTTGCTATTTCTGCATCAGTACGTTTGGGCAATGCTCCTGTCCATGAAGTAAGTCCCATAAAATCTTTTTCAGCGTCTGCACGTTCGTAAATGATTTCAGCTGCCGTATGACCATGTACAGAGAAATGCATTTTGTTCTGTACTGTCTTGAAAAACTGCATGGTAGCTTCTGTACGCGGATCATAATCAATGCTTAAGGCGTATATCTCAAGTATCTTGCGGTAGAATACCTTTTCCGAGGAACGGATGTCGCGGATACGGCTTAACAGTTCGTCGAAATAGTTTCCTCCGCCGGCTCTTTTCAGCAATTCATCGTTCATGGCAAATCCTTTTACAAGATATTCACGAAGGATATTTGTGGCCCATATTCTGAACTGTACTCCACGGTGTGACTTGACACGATAACCTACGCTGATTATCATGTCAAGGTTATAGTATGCCACCTGATGAGTCTGGTTTTTCCCTTTGATGGCACCATGCTGAGTGGTTGTTGCAAAAAATGCAACAACCTTATTTGCCTGTAACTCTCCGTCCTCGAATACATTCTTTATATGTCGGGAAATGGTAGATTTGTTTCGCTGGAACAGCTCTGCCATCTGGTCGGCAGTAAGCCAAACCGTATCATTGCATAGAGTTACTTCTATATTTGATTTGCCATCCTCTGTCTGGTAGAGGATTATATTTCCGTTGTTTTGCTGTTCGCTCATGGTCTATTATCATGCGGATTTATATCTGCTTACCCTAATATCTTGGACATCAGTTCCGATTCTTTTTCTTCCAACTTTTTCAGTTCATCAAATATTACAGCACTTGGTGTAAGCGGAGTGTATTTATAGAACTCGCGGGTGAGAGGTATTTCATAACCAATCTTGCTTTCCGATTCGTTGTACCAGAAGTCGGGAGCATACGGACGGACGTTCTTGTCGAGATATTCCGCAATATCCTCTTTCCACGGAATAATCTCGCTGTCCTTCAGTTCTGGGTCGGGTGCAAATCCGCTTTCCCTGTCAACAGGTTTTACGTATGCCTCCATCGTATCGGGATTACGCTTACCGAAATAGTTTCTCAATAGAGCGACCTTTCCCTGAGGAACTTTTATCTTGGCTTTCTTCAACTCAAGGAAGAAATCAATGTCGGTGAAGACAACATGACAAGGCATATTATTTTCCCAATATGTAGCAACCTCTTTCAATAAAGCCCTATCCGCTTCCTTATAATTGGCAGCAGTATCTTCGTTGAAATGAATGTCCTTATACTCTAAACGCAAAGGACGGTTGATGATAAGTTTTGTAAACTTGAAGTCCTCTACATCTTTCACCTTGCTTTCCACTTTCAGTTCCGGATTAACTTCAGACGTATACTCCCAGTCGGTAAAATCGTGATAAGCCTGCATAATCAGTTCGCGGCATACTGTGGTAATTTCCACGCGCTTGTTGCCAAGCGGCTTGCGCAATTTTTCAAAACACTTGCTTGCGTCGATAAGCTGAACCTTTCCTGTACGTTCTTCCGATTTGTTCTTGCTCACTACCCATATATAGGTAGCGATACCGGTATTATAAAACAAATCGTTAGGCAATTGGATAATGGCCTCCAGCCAGTCGTGTTCGAGCAGATAGCCTCGTATTTCGCTTTCACCGCTTCCTGCATCACCTTTAAACAAAGGAGAACCGTTCTGGATAATGGCCATACGTCCGTCTTCCTTCAGTTTGGCCACCCCATTGAGCATGAACAACATCTGTCCGTCGCCCTTTGCCGGCAGTCCCGGAGCAAAACGTCCTGCTTCGCCCAACTCATTTTCAGCTTTCACACGTTTTTCGGATGCTTCCCAGTCGATACCGAAAGGAGGATTAGAAATGATATAGTCGAACTGATACCCCTTGAACTGGTCATCGCCAAGCGTATCACCCAGACGCATATTGTCGGCATTACCGCCTTTGATAAGCATATCGGCCTTGGCAATACCGTATGTCTGCGGATTAAGTTCCTGACCGTAGCATGTAATTTCTGCTTCAGGATCTATCTTACGGAACCGTTCGTCAAGGCAGGCCAGCATCTGGCTGGTTCCCATTGCCATATCGTATATGGATGCCACTATACCCTCATCCTCCATTTCCTGCTCATTGTCGCCCACGAGCAACTCGCTCATCAGGTAGATGATGTCGCGTGCGGTAAAGTGCGCTCCAGCCTGGTCGTTATACGATTCGGAGAACTTTCTGACCAGTTCTTCAAAGATATACCCCATATCTACAGCCGAAACGACATCGGCTCCCAGATAAGCTTTAGCCGAACAGAACTCCTTGATGACGAGATAAAGACGGTTATTGTCGTCCATCTTCTTGATTTCATTGTAGAAGTCCATGCGGTTGATGATATCAATCACATTCTCCGAGAAATGATTGAGGTAATTCTCAAAGTTGTCTTTGATGTTATCCGCATCGGCAAGCAATATATCGAAAGTAAACTTGCTGGTGTTGTAGAACTTCTGCCTGGCTGCTGCTTCAAGGAAACCTTTCTTTACGGCTATGCCTTTGGCATCAAGTTCTTCATTCATCTTGATTACAGCATCCTTTGTAGGTGCAAGAGTATCTTCGAAACGCTTGATTACGCACATTGGAAGAATCACCTTTCCGTATTCGTGAGGTTTGTATAAGCCTACTAACTTATCGGCAATAGCCCAAATGAGGTTTGCTTTTTCCTGTATATTGATAGAGGTTTGTCTCTGTAAGTCTTCTCCGCTCATAAACTAATATTTATTATTTCTTATGTAAAGATACGGAAAGGTAAGAGGAGAGACAAACGAAAAACAAAGTTTTTCAAATCTGGCTATATCGGATTGTATTCTATTCTTTTTAAATTCATTTAAAAACTTATCAACCCGCAGGCAGAAACACATTTTTCCCGGGTGAAAGATGAAAGATGGTGAAAGATTGATTTTGCGTCTATCTTTCACCCATATTCCCCTGTCTATCTGTCGGTTAAAAGGCCGGTGAAAGATGTGAAGGATATTTATGCTATGTTGCAGCAAGTGTGCAAAGTGTGTCACCTTTAAAGGTGGCGTTTTTAGTGCATTTACAGAAATATTATACAAAACACGCTTCACATCTTTCATCTTTCACCATAACTCACTGATAAACAGACATGCCGTTTTTACACGTACAGACTTTCCCTTCATCTTGCAATGTGAAGAACAAGCATATTTCCTCCCAATTCACCTGATTTTTGCATCAAATCTGCATTTTTCATTCGCATAAATTCACGGCAATAACTGCAAGCCATAGATGAAAGACATTTCCCATTGGCTGTATCGGTTCTTTTTATTACCTTTGTGTATGCTATTTTAAAACGAACAATAATCTATGAATAATTTTAGTTTTCAGAATCCCACTAAACTGATAATGGGAAAAGGCATGATTGCCCAACTGAGCCAAGAAATACCAGCCGATAAAAAAGTAATGATTACTTTCGGAGGAGGAAGTGTAAAAAAGAACGGTGTATACGACCAGGTGAAGCAGGCTTTGAGCCAGCACCAGACTGTGGAATTCTGGGGAATTGAACCCAATCCGGCTATCGAAACGCTGCGTAAAGCTATCGAACTGGGTAAGCAGGAAAAAGTGGACTTTCTGCTGGCCGTAGGTGGTGGTTCGGTGATAGACGGTACCAAGTTGATTTCGGCCGGTCTGCTTTACGAAGGCGATGCATGGGATTTGGTTAAGAAAGGTCAGGCACACGATACTGTTCCTTTGGGTACCGTACTGACATTGCCTGCTACCGGTTCTGAAATGAACAACGGAGCGGTTATTTCTTGCCATGAAACCAAAGAAAAATATGCTTTCTATGCCAACTATCCGGTATTCTCTATTCTCGATCCTGAAGTAACCTTCTCATTGCCGGCACATCAGGTAGCATGTGGTATTTCGGATACGTTCGTACATGTATTGGAACAGTATCTGACTAAGACCGGAGAATCGCGCATCATGGACCGCTGGGCAGAAGGTATTCTGCAGACTTTGGTAGAGATTGCACCGAAAATCCGCGAAAACCAGCACGACTATCAGCTGATGGCCGACTTTATGATGGCAGCTACAATGGGGCTGAACGGTTTCATCGCGATGGGAGTAAGTCAGGACTGGTCTACACACATGATTGGTCATGAACTGACTGCGCTCTGTGGACTGACTCACGGACATACACTGGCTATTGTAATGCCGGGTACAATGGATGTGCTGCGCAAGGAAAAAGGTGCAAAGATCATGCAGCTGGGTGAACGTATTTTTGGCGTATCATCGGGTACACACGACAGACGTATCGACGAAACCATACGCAAGACTGAAGAGTTCTTCCGTTCTTTGGGTCTGACTACCCGCCTGAGCGAAGAAGGTATCGGTATGGATGTGATTGACGAAATTGAAAAACGTTTCAACGAACGAGGTGTACACTTCGGCGAAGACGGTTTGGTAGACGGAGCTACAGCCAAAGCTATTTTGACTCGCGTACTCTAATTTCCATTGACGACAATAGAAAAGAGTTCTTACGGTAGAAGATTTCTTCCATAAGAACTCTTTTTCTGTTTATCAAGGTTTTGTATCATGGCTGGGTTTATCTGTAAAACCATTGCCCGCCGTTACGAATCACAGACTGTATCCGACGTCGTCGGCTATAAAGCCAACGGCGCTGAACAACGGACCAACGACGCCATTTGTACATCCGACGACGTCGATTATAAAAAAATACAAGTATGATATACCGCTCTCTTTATTCCGAAGGTTCTACCGACAAGACAAGTACGGCGGTAGTTGCATCAGTCACACGATAGCGGTTGTCTGTCCGTTCATTGACCAGCCACACGATGTCTTCTCCAGCACAGACTACGTATTGTTCTTCTTTCTGATAGAGAGAGAATTTCCGGTCGCACAGATAGTCGCGTACCCGCTTGAATCCCTTCATGCCAAAAGGAATGAAACGGTCGCCTGCCTGCCATTTTCGGAGCACCAGCGGACCATGTACTTTGCTCCTGTCCAGACAAGCTACATTTTTGTGGTGCAGCAAAGTTTTTGCCGTAGCCAAATCGACTACTTTCTGATGAAGAGTCATACAGGCTGTACGGTTCTCCAGTTTCTGAATCAGCAGGTTATTGCGGTCTTTCAGCAAACGGTGCGTTTTGGAATAGAAAAGACGTCCGGACTCGGCAGAAAGACTTCGGTAGACATCTTTTTGCTGAGCGGCATTGAAGCCCAGCGGGTACAGGAGTTCGAACAACACTGCCTGAGGAGAAGGTTCTTCCAGCAGACGGGGTATGCTGATACTGTTTTCATTTTCCATCACCCGTTTACACGATTCGAGCACAGATTTTCTATATACCGTTTCCACATCGGCCAGACGGTGTGCGGTTTCCATTATCGACTCGTCGACAGAGGGATTGATTTCGCGCAGCAGCGGGAGTATATTCAAGCGCAACTTGTTTCGCGTATAGGCATCCTCCAGATTGGTACTGTCTGTCACATAGTCCTGCCCCAGCTCTGCCAGATAATCGAGAATCTCACTTCGTCCGGCACCAAGCAGCGGACGTATAATCTTTCCGTTGACTGCAGCAATACCGGTCAGTCCGGCAATGCCGGTTCCACGAATCAGATTGAGCAGGAAGGTTTCCACACTGTCGTCACGATGATGGGCCACAGCGATGAAATCGGCATGTATTTCCTTTCTTGTATTCTCGAACCATTCGTAACGGAGCTCTCTGGCAGCCATCTCAATGGACAGCCCTTTCTGTGCGGCATAAGCCTGCGTGTCGAAATGAATAACAGACAAGGGTACACCGAACTTCTGGCACAGACCACGCACAAAAGCCTCATCGCGGTCCGACTCGGCTCCGCGCAAATGAAAATTACAATGGGCAGCTGCACAGGAATATCCCAACTGAAGCAGCACACGCAGCAAGGCTACAGAGTCTGCTCCCCCACTCAAGGCAACCAAGATTTTCGCTCCGGGGAAAAACAGTTGCCTGTCTTCTATATACTGACTGATTTTACGGATAAACATGATACAAACTTATAAATTTTAAATGAAATATCCCAACCGGAGCAAACCAATCACCTTGCTTTCATGACTATTTCTGATAAGATGCAAAGTGGGCTGCAGGTATCCGTGTTTCAGGCAGGGAACTTTCCAGGTCAGTTCGGCAGCCCATTCGTGTTCGGAAGAAAAATCGGCATAATCGGCAAATGCACCTCCTTCTGTCTTTCCGCAGTGCCAGACCAGTCCGGCACCTGCATAGCTGCGGCATCCGTTTTTTTCTGTAGGATTGAAGGAATACTGACACAGTGCATACACACGGGAAGAAAGACGCTGCTCTGCATACGTCCAGATTACGGTGTTCAGTTGTCTTTGCGTTTCCGGTGCCGATGCCTGTGTTTTGTTTCCATTCTCATCGCCCACAGGCAGGCCGCTGCGTAAAGCAAACCCCATATAATAGTTGCTGCCATTTTTCCGATAGTTTATTGATGTCACACTGAGTATTCCGTCTGTAGCCGGACACACACGGAATACATTTTCTCTTCCGGCCCACATGCGGTAACCGGTACCGTTGTAGAGCGAAGTTTCCACCTCCCAATGTTCCAGCGTCAGCTTGTAGTCTATGCCTACCGATGCCAACGGATAGTTGGCAATAGGATAATTGGCCGACAAGGTTGGGAAGATACCGCAGGAGCTGTTTGTAAACAAAGAGGTACAGGGAGAGGCGAAGTAGTCTTCATTCAAATTACGTATTCCTACAAAGAACGTTGATTTTCCGGTATGCCACTCTGCCCCACATACAGCCAGTGCAAGCGGAATGTTTTCTTCCTCTATATTCGAAAAAGTCTGCAAATCGTCTGCCAGACGCTCCTCTCTTGTCCGTGCCACGCTGATTGTAGCGGCTTTCAGTTCCATCTGCCGGGTTATCGGAAAAGAGAAATCGCTCCGCAACAAATTTACCCAGTTGCTTCCTTTACGAAAATCGGTCTGCAGTTCGGTAGTATAAGTCAGTCCGAATTCCTGCGCTTCGAGGCGGTGGTTGCCCGTCGCAACCACCATCATCACCCCAAGCATAATCTGTTTCTTTATCTGCATGATTTAAAGCCATTTTACAAATCGTTTGATATACCAGTTCTTTACAAGTTGTGTCAGTACGCAATAAGAAAGCAGGATACCTGCCAGCCACGGGAAATACTCCAAAGGCAGTGGCTGCAACCCGATAGAGGTGCCGAAAGGAGTAAAAGGTATCAGAATACCAATGGCCATGATAAGGAAGGTAAGACCGGTGACCTGCCAGGAAGCGCAACTCTGGATGAACGGTATCTTACGCGTACGGATCATGTGCACAATCAGTGTCTGCGACAACAGTCCTTCGATGAACCATCCGGACTGGAACAGAGTCTGATGTTCCAGCGAATTGCAGCTGAAGACATACCACATCACCAGATAGGTCACAATATCGAAAATGGAACTGATGGGGCCCACGAAAATCATGAAACGGCTCAAGTCCGAGGCATCCCACTTGCGGGGTTTCCGCAAATATTCCGCATCCATACGGTCGAAGGGAATGGTGGTTTGCGACACGTCATACAACAGATTCTGGATAAGCAGGTGAATGGGCAGCATGGGCAAGAAAGGCAGGAATGCACTGGCAGCCATCACACTGAACATGTTTCCGAAATTGGAGCTTGCCGTCATCTTGATGTATTTGGTGATGTTTCCAAAGGTCTTCCGTCCTTCCAGTACTCCGTCTTCCAGTACCATCAGGTCTTTTTCCAGCAGAATGATATCGGCACTTTCTTTTGCGATATCGACTGCAGAATCGACAGAGATTCCGATATCCGACTGACGAAGAGCTGCGGCATCATTGATACCGTCGCCCAGGAAACCGACTGTATTCTGCTGTTCCTGAAGCAAGGTAATAATCTGGGTCTTCTGGATAGGAGTCAGTTTGGAGAAGACATTCGATTCGCGTACCGCTTTCTGCTGTTCTTCCTCACTCATTGCAGCCAGTTCCATACCGGTCACCGCATGGCGGGTATCAATACCTACCTGGCGGGCAATCGTACGTACTACTGCATCATTATCGCCGGAAAGAATCTTTACTTCGATGCCATGTTCATGCAATTGCTTGATGGCACTTGCAGCTGACTGCTTGGGAGGATCGAGAAAAGCCAGATAGCCAATCAGTACCATATCGCTCTCGTCTTTCACTTCAAAGCAGCAGTCTTTGTCAAGATAACTTTTGTGCGCCACGGCGATGACTCTCATGCCTTGCTTATTCATTTGTTCGCTTATCTCCTTTGCCTTGCTTTTCAGGGACGGAGTAAAAGCCTGTACCTTTCCGTCGAACTCGGCATGCGAACAGATTTCAAGCATCTCTTCTACCGCTCCCTTGGTAATAATCTGGCGTTTTCCCTGGTTGTCTTCCACCACGACCGACATGCGGCGGCGTGTAAAGTCGAAAGGTATTTCGTCTACTTTCCTGTAATTGTCTTTCAGATGCTCAAGAGACAATTCCTTTACGTGCGACAGGATGGCCTTATCCATCAGATTCTTCAGTCCGGTCTGAAAGAAACTGTTGAAATAGGCATGGCGCAGTATACGCTTGTCGTTATCGCTGCTTCCGTCTGCATTGATGTATTTTTCCAATACAATCTGGTCGCAGGTCAATGTACCGGTTTTGTCGGTGCAGAGGATATTCATGGCTCCGAAGTTCTGTATTGCATTCAGGTCTTTTACAATCGTCTTTTTCTTCGACATGGCCACTGCGCCTTTCGACAGATTGGCGGTAACAATCATTGGGAGCATTTCGGGGGTCAGACCGACTGCCACAGAAACTGCGAAGATGAATGCTTCGAGCCAGTCGCCTTTGGTCAATCCGTTTACCAGAAATACAAAGGGAATCATGACAAGCATAAAACGGATGAGCAGGAAGCTGACTTTGCTGATACCCTTGTCGAAAGCTGTAGCGGCACGGTGTCCGGCAATGCTCTTTGCAATAGTACCCAGATAGGTATGATTTCCGGTAGCAAAAACAATTCCGGTGGCCGACCCGCTGACTACGTTAGAACCCATATAGCAGATATTGTCCAGTTCGACGACACTTCCCTTGCTGTACTTGTGGTCTTTCTGTTCCGGACATTTCTCTATGGGGTCCGACTCTCCTGTGAGGGAAGACTGACTGACGAAAAGGTCTTTGGCCTCGATGATGCGGATATCTGCGGGAATCATATCGCCTGCTGCAATCATGACAATGTCGCCCGGTACCAGTTCTGCGATGCTGATTTCCTCGTCGTGACAACCCACACGCTTTACATAGCAAGTGTTGGTTACCATCTTCAGCAAAGCCTCGCTCGACATGTTGGCTTTCCATTCCTGACGAAAACGGAGAATGGCACTGAATATCACCATGCTGGAAATAATGACAATGGCTGTCCAGTCTTGCTCTCCAGGTTCGGCAAGTAACACATCCAGTACAAACGAAATGACAACCAAAGCGGTAAGTACACCTATAAAGGGATTGATGAACGCCTTGACGAACGACGATATGGGGTTTTTCTTCTTTTCATGCTCTACTTCATTCTTACCATACAAAGACTGACGGCTCTCTACTTCCTGCAAGTCAAGACCGGAACGGGTGGTCTGAAAATAACTGAATACGGATTCGAGTGGTTGTGCTGCTGCCAAAAATACTTTCTCTGCATTAAAAGCAAATTGAGAGGTACGTTTCTTTTTCTTCCACATGATACTTTGGTTTACAAGTTAGTATTTGTTTTGTCTTATCACGCCGCAAAAGTATACCGTACTTGCCAAAGCAGCCGTTAGAAAAGTATTAGAGTGGTATTAGAAAACCATTAGAAAAATTCCAGTGAATTCTAATACCACTCTTACACAAAGGGTTATGTTCGTTTTAATATCAGATATGAGGTAGTTCAACCACAAAGGTAGTGCCCTTGCCTTCCTCCGAATGTACAGAAATTGTACCCTGATGCAGATGAATGATTTTCTGCGACAAGGCCATACCGATGCCGTGTCCTTCTGTGACATTCTCTTGTGTTCCCCGGTAAAACAGGGTAAAAAGATGTGCTTTGTCTGTATCCGACATGCCAATGCCACTGTCGGAAAGACGAATGACGGTATGCTTGTCCCAATAAGAGATTTGTATAAACGAAGATTTGTTGTCCGAGTACTTACAGTTGTTCTCTATCAGATTGGAGAAAGCGATGTTCAGCAGATAAAGGTTTCCCATGACGGTAATCAGACGGTCGTCATCGGCTTCTTCCTGCTCGAACAGAAGATCGATATGATACTCGGGGTGTGCCCTGAGAATGAATTCTCTTACATCGAGCAGCAATTCGTCCAGACGGATTTCCTGCATCTTGATCTGTTCTTTCTGGTAATCGGCCTTTGCCAGATTGAGCAGTCCGTCGATCAGCTTGTTCATCCGGCGGGCATCCTGCAAGACATTCTGCATGGCTTGCCTGTATTGTTCTCCTGTTCTTTCTTTCTGCAAGGCCAGGTCTAATTCTGCCATCAGGGCAGCCAGTGGGGTACGCATTTCATGCGATACATTGCTGACGAACATTTTCTGGGAATTGAACGATATTTCCAGACGCTCCAGCAGGGCATTGAACGTGGTACTGAGTTCGCCCAATTCATCTTTCTCATTCTTCACGGGAAGGCGTTTGTGGATATGCTGCGCCGTAATGCTCTCTGCTTCTTTTACAATGTCGCGAATAGGCTTCAAGGATGCACGGGCAAGAAAATAGCCGGCAAGAAACAGCAAGGTCAGACCCACCACAAAAAGTATCAGAAGGGTTTGCTGCAGCTCATACAGATTGTTATATCCGTATCCGTCGTAAGCTGCTGCGGTCACAATATAATCTTTTCCCCCGAACGAATAGAGCATGCCGATTCCCTGATAGCGGCCTATATAGAACTCGATTTCTTTGCGCCTCAGAATATCGTTTATCATGTTCCGGTCTTCCTTTATGATATCACTTTGTATGGCGTCGTGATAAAGCATACGGAAGTCGGTGGTATAGACCGCCACTTCTACCTCGTTGATAAATTTCCTGTTGTTGAGGTAAATGGACTGCATGGTTTGGGCATCTACCTGATTCTGAAGATACAGGTGTGCCTTAGTTAAAGCCTCGCTCTTCAAATCGTGGAAAAACGTACGGCTGCGTGCCTGTTCGCTCAACAGATAAATCAGGCACATGCAAAACAAAAATACAGCTGCAGTAACGCCGGTATTCTGCCAGGTCAGTTTTGTACGTATCTTCATAATTTGTCTGTTAAAATGAATCCAACTCCCGGCTTGGTATGAATAAGCTTGACATCGAACTCCTTGTCAATTTTCTTGCGCAGGTAATTAATGTACACATCTATAAAGTTAGTACCTGTATCGAAGTGGGTATTCCATACCTTTTCTGCTATTTCTACTCTGCTGATTACCTTCTCTGCATGCTCTACCATATAGAGGAGCAGATTGTATTCTTTTGGAGAGAGCTTGATGGGAATATTCCGCCGCGTCACTTCATGCCGGTTCCGGTTGATGACCAGGTCTGCATACACTACTTCTTCAGGCGGGGCAACTACCGCCTCTCCGTTTCTCCGCAACAGAACCTTTACCCGGGCTATCAGTTCTCTGAAATCGAACGGCTTCACCATATAATCGTCGGCACCGGCATCAAAGCCTTCCAGCTTGTCGCCGGCAGAGCCCAAAGCAGTGAGCATCAGAATTGGAATCCGCTCATTCTGCTTACGAATCTCCTTGCATAACTCAAAGCCGTCCAGTTTGGGCAAAATAATATCGGATATAACCAGCTGAAACGAGTAAGCCTGAAACAGCCTCAACCCCATGGCACCATCGTAGGCCACCATGGTCTGGTAACCGTTCTCCTCCAAGCCGGCCTTCAGCAAATCGGCTACCCGTTTCTCGTCTTCTATAATTAAAATAGTCTGCATAATTGTCTTAAATAATACAAAGATAAGATTTATACTTGAATATTACTTTGTATTAGTACCGTTTCCGACCTTATCCCAAAATACAAAAAGGAGTCTGTAGTTTCTTCTCTGCCTACAAACTCCTTCTCTTCTATCGTTTTACAAATAATCAGACTTCTATTACTAAGCGTTCACCTTCCGGTAATCTTCCAGAAATTTTGCTAATCCGGAATCGGTCAGCGGATGATTCAGCAGACCTTTTATCGCAGCCAGCGGACAGGTAGCCACATCGGCTCCGACTTCCAGACACTGAATGATATGCTGTGTGGTACGGATGGAAGCAGCCAATACTTGAGTAGAGAAACCATAGTAACGGTACATGGACACAATCTTTTCTACCAGTTCGATACCGTCGCTGGAAATATCATCCAGACGTCCGACAAAAGGAGAAACATAGGTTGCTCCGGCCTTGGCAGCCAGAAGAGCCTGTCCCGGAGAGAAGACAAGTGTACAATTTGTACGGATACCTTTTTTCGTAAAATACTTGATTGCTTTAATACCATCGGCAATGCAAGGCACTTTTACTACAATATGGGGATGCAAGGCAGCCAGTTCCTCTCCTTCCTTTATCATTCCTTCATAATCGGTAGCAATTACTTCAGCACTCACATCGCCTTCTACAATATTACAGATATCCACGTAATGCTTTTTGCAGTTTTCCACTCCCTTTATTCCTTCTTTGGCCATCAGTGAAGGATTGGTGGTAACGCCGTCTAAAACTCCCATGTCGTTGGCTTCCTGTATCTGAGCCAGGTTGGCCGTGTCGATAAAAAATTTCATAGTTTTATTTATAAAAGGTTTATCACTTCCACAAATTTACAAAAAACAAATCCATTGGTACTATAAAAAAGGACTTTTAAATCAATGAAAATATCGTCTTACAAACATTGTCCGGAAACACACGGAGACATGTCCTCCGAAAAGGATATATAAAGCATAAAAATACCGTTATTTAAAAACAATCTAAATAGTTTGCACAGCATTTTTCTATTATTTATCTTTGCGATGCAAAAGATTATAAGCATGAGACTATCAGAATTAAAGACTGGAGAAAAAGGAGTCATTGTCAAAGTATTAGGTCACGGAGGATTCCGCCGTCGTATCATCGAAATGGGATTCATCAAAGGAAAAACCGTAGAAGTACTGCTGAATGCTCCATTAAAAGACCCTATCAAGTATAAGGTAATGGGATACGAGATATCCTTACGTCGGCAAGAGGCTGACATGATTGAAATTATCAGCGAAGAAGAAGCGCGCTCTACCATCAACGAATTCAGCTTTCATGAACCGATTTCCGAAAGTATTCCTGTACCAGACGAGAAAATGAAGGCCATTGCACAAGGAAAACGCCGTACAATCAATGTAGCACTGGTCGGGAATCCGAACTGCGGAAAGACCTCTCTCTTCAATGTGGCATCGGGATCACACGAACATGTAGGCAACTATAGTGGAGTAACCGTGGATGCCAAAGAGGGACATTTCGATTTTCAGGGCTATCACTTCCGGCTGATAGACCTTCCGGGTACTTATTCTTTGTCGGCATACAGCCCTGAAGAATTGTATGTGCGCAAACACATCATCGAAGAAACACCGGACGTCATTATCAATGTGGTAGATGCAGGGAATCTGGAACGTAACCTATATCTTACCACACAACTTATCGACATGAATGTACGAATGGTTATCGCACTCAACATGTACGATGCCTTACAGCATAGCGGCAACAAGCTGGATCACAAAAAGCTAAGCCAGTTGTTGGGAGTCCCCATTGTTCCAACCATCAGCAGAAACGGCAAAGGTATAGAGGAGTTGTTCCATGTCATTATCGGACTGTATGAAGGGGCAGACTTTAAAGGACAGAAAGAAGAAATAGAAACCGAAGCTTTACGGGAGTTCCGCACCTGGCACGATGAATATGTACCGGACCATAAATACGGAAGTACATCGGGGGAAGAGGAAGGGATTGAAACCCAGAACTACATCCGCCACATCCACATCAACCACGGACCTAAACTGGAAAGAGCCATCGATGCTGTAAAAAAGGAAATAGGCAAGAACGAAAATATCCGCAGTAAATATTCTACCCGTTTTCTGGCTATCAAGCTACTGGAGAATGATAAAGACATCGAAACCAGTGTAATCAATAATCTTCCCAACCGGGACGAAATTCTCACTACACTGCATAAAGAAGAGCAACGGATAAAACTGTCGCTGAACGAGGATTGTGAACAGGCAATTACAGATGCAAAATATGGATTTATTTCCGGAGCACTGAAAGAAACTTTCATCGACAAGCATCAGAACAACGAGATGTTTACCCGCATTGTAGACAGCATCGTTACACATAAAATCTGGGGCTTCCCTATCTTCTTTATCTTCCTCTATCTGATGTTTGAATGTACCTTCATTTTCGGAGAATACCCTAAAGCAGGGATAGAATGGATTGTAGAACAAATTGCAGCTTTGGTAGAGGCATTCATGCCGGCCGGTCCACTGAAGGATCTGATTACAGATGGTATCATAGGAGGCGTAGGAGGTGTCATTGTATTTCTGCCTAATATCTTATTGCTGTATCTGTTCATCTCTTTCATGGAAGATTCCGGATACATGGCAAGAGCCGCTTTCATTATGGATAAGATTATGCACAAGATGGGACTGCACGGCAAATCGTTTATTCCTCTGATTATGGGATTCGGATGTAATGTGCCGGCTATCATGTCATCGCGTATTATCGAAAGCCGCAAATCGAGACTGGTCACGATATTGATTAACCCGCTGATATCCTGCAGTGCACGTCTACCTATTTATCTGGTACTGGTGGGTGCCTTCTTCCCTCATCAGGCAGGACTTATGCTGCTGATAATCTACGCAACCGGTATTCTGCTGGCTGTATTGATGGCCCGTCTGTTTACCAAATTCCTGATAAAGGGTGACGATACGCCTTTTGTAATGGAGCTTCCTCCTTACCGTATGCCGACCAGCAAAGCTGTCTTACGACATACATGGGAAAAGGGTGCACAGTATCTGAAAAAGATGGGTGGCATTATCATGATTGCATCTATCATTATCTGGTTCTTAGGATATTACCCGAATCACGATAAATATGATACAATAGCAGAGCAACAGGAAAACTCATACATCGGACAGGTAGGAAAAGCCATCGAGCCTGCAATCAAACCTTTGGGATTCGACTGGAAAATGGGGATTGGTATTCTGTCGGGTATTGGAGCCAAAGAATTAGTGGTCAGTACACTGGGAGTCTTGTATACCAACGACGGAAATCTGGACGACGACACACTGCCTACCCGTATTGCACAGCAATCGCAAATTACACCACTGGTAGCCTTTGCCTATATGCTGTTTACCCTGCTTTACTTCCCGTGTATAGCTACCATTGCAGCCATCAGGCAGGAGTCGGGCAGTTGGAAATGGGCTGCCTTTGCTGCGGGATACACCACTATACTGGCATGGATTGTATCTTTCCTTGTATTCCAGATAGGCAGTCTGATTGTATAATTTAAAGTCAAAACAACCTGTTTATGCAAAACATCATTGTATATATTATTGTGTTTCTCTGCGTTGCTTACGCGGGGAAACACATTCTCGGATTTTTTAAGAAAAAAAGTGCAAGCAAAGGAAATGGCTGTGGTTGTGGATGTTCCGGGTGTCAACTGTCTCAGAAAGCCAACTCATGCAAAGATAAAATTTAAAAAAATTAAGCATAGCTATTGCAAATTACAAAAATAGTCGTACCTTTGCATCGCAATTGAGAAAACAAGCAACGGTTCCTTGGATGAGTGGCTTAGTCAGCGGTCTGCAAAACCGTGTACGGCGGTTCGAATCCGCCAGGAACCTCCCTAAAAACGGATGCACTCTTAGCTCAGTTGGTAGAGCAACTGACTCTTAATCAGTGGGTCCAGGGTTCGAATCCCTGAGGGTGTACAATTAAAAAGACCTTTAAGAATTTCTTAAAGGTCTTTTCTTTTTCTACCCACTATCATTCTTTCTGTATTTTCAGAACAACAGCTCAGCCGACACTACTGCCGTTCAAGAAACTTTCATTCTTCTTTCCAGCAAATCTCTTAATTCATACTCCAGCTTTTTCACAACTTCTTCTATAGAAACTTCACATCCGGTTTCCCGGGCAATAGAAGTAACTCCTTTGTCCACAAATCCACAAGGGTGTATATAGCTGAAGTATCGTAAATCTGTATTTACGTTTAGTGCCAGTCCGTGCATCGTCACATAATGACTGCTGCGCACTCCTATGGCACAAATCTTACGTTCTCTTGAAGTTCCCACCTCAATCCATACTCCCGTAGCTCCGGCAACCCGTTGCCCTTGTATCCCATAGGCTGCACATACTCTGATTACAGCTTCTTCCAGCAAGTTAATATAATCCTTCAAGCCCAGATGAAAATCCTCCAAATTTAAAATAGGATAACAAACCACTTGTCCCGGTCCGTGATACGTGATGTCCCCTCCTCTGTCTGTCTGAAACAGCTCCGCATGAACTGCCAGCAACTGCTCTTTATTAAGCAGCATATTGGCCGGCTTTCCATGACGGCCTAAAGTATATACATGCGGATGCTCGCAAAAAATCAGACGATTACAATACGGCAGATGCTGCTGTTTTGCCGCAACCAATTCTTCGAACAGCTCTGCCTGCCGATGCCATGCATCTGCATAAGCAATCCGTCCCCAATATTCTGTTTTCATAATATCCATTCCATTTAAAGTAGCATATTGACAAAAATAAAAAGAAATATTAACTCATGCACACGAAAGAAGTCGTTTTTTAAGTGGTCAATTCGAGAAGAAATACTATATTTGTCAAAATAGAGACTGAAAACATAGAATAACCTCAAAAGAATAAAGGCAATGAGAAAAACTTACCTTTTACTATCTACTTTCTTTTGTTTCCTTGCATCCGGCATTTTGATGCAAAGCTGTATCGAACAGAAACAAAAGCCACAGGCTGAAATAACCAGTTCCGTAATTGATACAACTGTTTACCTGAAGTCCGATGTGAAGTCATCCCCTTCCTGTAAAATTCACATAGAATATATGTATCTTACTCCGGCTTCAGCCGAAGATTCACTGTCTATGCTTATCAACAGCGAAATACAAAAGAATTTATTCGAAGGAAAATACATCGGAGTAGCGCCCGAATCTGTTTCTACCCAAATGGCCGACAACTACATACGTTCGTATAGAACAGATGTGCTGAAACTTTACGAGGCTGATGTATATAACGGCATGGACGAACAGGATATTCCGGGATGGTACAACTATGAATACGACATCCAGGCCAATCTGGAAAATGGAAGAGACAGCATCTGGAACTATACAGTCACTACATTTGAGTCGACAGGAGGGGCACATCCCAATACTTATTCCAAATGGTTGAACATTGACGCCGTTTCCGGGAAAGTTCTGACTGCAGAAGATGCTTTCAAAAAAGAAGCAGAAAAGAAAATATGTGACCTTATTCTACAGGCTCTGATAGAAGAAGTCAATACACGAATGAAAACTGATACCATTCGCACAA
This sequence comes from Phocaeicola acetigenes, assembly GCF_027529745.1. Classification (NCBI taxonomy): domain Bacteria; kingdom Pseudomonadati; phylum Bacteroidota; class Bacteroidia; order Bacteroidales; family Bacteroidaceae; genus Phocaeicola; species Phocaeicola acetigenes. The sequence goes on along the minus strand of NZ_JAPZVM010000001.1, from coordinate 66,837 downwards.
TAGACAATCTGCGTTCGATAGGAATTCTGCTGGAATCCGATCCTTATATTCCGGAAAACTTCCTTTTGAGCAAAGACGGAGTCAGTTTCTTATACAACCGATATGAAATTGCTCCTTATGCCAGCGGAGATTTCAAACTGACCATTCCTTACAACGAAATAGAAACTTATTTGAACAAATAATACAATATGGACATCATCCTCAAGTATTTTCCCAACCTTACAGAAACACAGAAACAGCAGTTCGCTGCATTATATGACCTATATACAGACTGGAACAGTAAAATCAACGTGATTTCACGCAAAGATATTACCAACCTGTACGAACATCATATCCTGCATTCTTTGGGAATAGCTAAAATTATCCAATTCAAACCGGGAACAACCATCATGGACTTAGGTACAGGAGGAGGTTTTCCGGGAATACCATTGGCAATTCTTTTCCCAGACACTCACTTTCATTTAGTAGACAGTATAGGAAAGAAGGTGAAAGTCGCCACAGAAATAGCCCACGCTATCGGACTAACCAATGTAACGACACGACACTGCCGGGCTGAAGAAGAAAAGGAACTGTTCGATTTTGTGGTCAGCCGCGCCGTAATGCCGCTTACCGACCTATTGAAAATAGTCAGAAAAAACATCAAAAAAGAGCAGCAGAATGCTCTTCCCAATGGACTGATCTGCCTGAAAGGAGGAGAATTGGAAAAGGAAATTCTTCCGGTGAAACACCAGACTGTAATTTCTGACTTGAAAGACTTTTTCAGTGAAGAGTTTTTCGAAACTAAAAAAGTAGTATATGTGACTATCAACCGATAAGAACTGATTGCATCTATGAAAATTAAACGATTTGAATTCAATATGTTTCCGGTAAACTGCTATGTATTATCGGACGACACCAAGGAAGCGGTAATCATTGATGCCGGATGCTTTTACCCTGACGAACAGCAGGAATTGAAAAGATACATCACAGACAACAATCTGAAAGTAACTCACTTGCTGAACACTCACCTGCATTTGGACCATGTGTTTGGCAATCCGTTTGTCAAACGTGAATTCGGATTACAGGCCGAAGCACATAAAGCTGATGAATTCCTGCTCAATCAAGTAGCCGACCAATGCCGCATGTTTGGTTTCGAAATCAACGAACCTGCCGTACCTTTAGGCCGATACATCGAAGATAAAGAGCTTATTCGTTTTGGCAATACGACTTTAGAAGCGATTCACGTGCCCGGACATTCTCCCGGCGGCCTCGTATTCTACGCAGCTTCTGCACAATGTATGTTCAGCGGGGATGTGCTTTTTAATGGAAGTATAGGACGTTCCGATCTGAGCGGAGGTGATTTTACAGCACTCCGGAACGGAATCATCAACCGTCTCTTTGTGCTTCCAGACGAAACGACAGTATACCCGGGACATGGTGACGCCACTACTATCGGACGGGAAAAAATATCCAATCCTTTCTTCCGGTAATCCTTATAAAAAAGGATTACCGCATTACCACCTTTATAAAACCTTAAAAACATGAAAACAGATGTCTTTGCCGACAGACACATCGGCATTACAGAAGAAAATCTTTCCACCATGCTGGAAAAAATTGGAGTGAATAGCCTTGAAGAATTAATCAGCAAAACAATTCCTGAGAATATTCTTCTGAAAGAACCGCTTGCACTTCCACCGGCCATGACAGAACATCAATTTGCGACTCACATTACTCAACTGGCCTCTCATAACAAGATTTACAAATCTTACATAGGATGCGGATGGTACGACACCTTTACTCCTCCTGTCATTCAAAGAAATGTATTTGAAAATCCGGTTTGGTATACTTCATATACCCCGTATCAAGCCGAGATTTCACAAGGAAGACTGGAAGCCTTGATTAATTTCCAGACTATGATCAGCGACCTGACAGCTATGCCATTGGCTAACTGCTCGCTCTTGGACGAGGCCACTGCAGCAGCAGAAGCTGCTACCATGATGCATAATCTCCGCTCTCGTGCCCAACAGAAAAGTGGCGCCAATACCCTATTCGTAGACGAAGAAATATTTCCTCAGAACCTAGCTGTTATCCAGACACGTGCTATCCCTCAAGGTATTACTGTCCGCGTAGGAAACTATAAGGAATTGGAGTTTACTCCGGATATCTTCGGATGCATTATCCAATACCCGAACAACAGTGGTAATATTGAGGACTATCGAGAATTTACAGCACGTGCGCACGAAGCAGGATGTAAAGTGGCTGTGGACGCAGATATTCTCAGCCTCACCTTGCTGGTACCTCCCGGAGAATGGGGAGCAGATATTGTATTTGGTAGTACACAAAGACTGGGTATTCCAATGTTCTATGGAGGACCTTCTGCAGCCTACTTCGCAACACGCGACGAATTCAAGAGAAGCATGCCCGGACGTATCATCGGTCTGTCTAAAGACAAATACGGACACTTATGCTACCGTATGGCACTACAAACGCGTGAACAGCATATCAAACGTGAAAAAGCGACCTCAAACATTTGCACAGCACAGGCCTTATTGGCTACAATGGCTGGCTTCTATGCAATATATCATGGACCTGAGGGCTTAAAGGAGATTGCCACACGCATTCATCACATGACTACCTGGCTCGGCAATCAGCTTACTCATTTAGGATACACACAAAAGAACATTTCTTTCTTCGATACACTCCGTTTAGGGCTTCCTGCACATGTTTCTCCTCAGAAACTACGCACCATTGCACTAAGCAAAGAAATCAATCTCCGCTATTTCGACAACGGAGAAGTCGGCATCAGTCTGAATGAGACTACCACTCCGGCAGACTGCCATCAGTTATTGTCTGTATTCGGAATTGCTGCCGAAGAGTCTGTACACGAAGTATACGATATACCACAGCAAGATTCTATCCCGCAGGAACTGTGCCGTACCAGCAGCTATCTTTCCCATGAAATATTCCAGAAATATCACACAGAGACAGAAATGATGCGCTACATCAAACGACTGGAAAGGAAAGATATTTCACTCGCCCATTCTATGATTTCACTGGGTTCTTGTACCATGAAACTGAATGCAGCAGCCGAAATGCTTCCATTGAGTAACGCATCATGGATGAATATCCACCCTCTTGTACCTGAAGATCAGGCAGTAGGATATACTGAATTAATAACCAATCTTTCCGAACAGCTGAAAATTGTCACCGGATTTGCAGGAGTAACTTTACAGCCCAACTCTGGAGCAGCCGGAGAATATACCGGACTCCGCATCATACGCAGCTATCTGGAAAGTATAGGTCAAGGACATCGCCATCTCATTCTCATACCGGCATCGGCCCATGGAACCAACCCTGCATCTGCTGTACAAGCCGGTTACGAGACTCTGACTTGTGCCTGCGACGAACATGGAAATGTTGATTTGGAAGATTTGCGCACAAAAGCGGAAGAACACAAAGACCAGTTGGCTGCTCTGATGATTACTTACCCGTCTACTCATGGTATTTTTGAGACAGACATCAAGGAAATCTGTGAGATTATCCATAAATGTGGAGCACAAGTCTATATGGACGGGGCCAATATGAATGCTCAGGTAGGACTGACAAATCCCGGAACAATCGGTGCCGATGTCTGTCATCTGAACTTACACAAAACATTTGCTATACCTCATGGAGGTGGTGGTCCGGGTGTAGGTCCTGTATGCGTAGCCGAACATTTGATTCCATTCTTACCCGGACACGTACATTTTGGACATCCGCAGAATGAAGTTTCAGCAGCACCTTACGGTAGTGCCGGTATTTTCCCGATTACCTATGCATACATCTGTATGATGGGAGCTGAAGGATTAAAACGTGCAACTGAAACAGCCATTTTAAATGCCAATTATCTGGCAGCTTCCTTAAAAGATACTTATGGAGTTGTATATCAGGGAAAGAATGGCTTTGTCGGTCATGAGATGATACTGGAATGCCGCAAAATACATGAAGAAAGCGGAATTACCGAAAACGATATAGCAAAACGACTCATGGATTATGGTTATCATGCTCCTACACTTTCCTTCCCCGTTCATGGTACATTGATGATTGAACCGACAGAAAGTGAAAGTTTAAATGAGTTGAATAACTTTATTCACTCCATGCAACAGATTTGGAAAGAAATAGAAGAAGTCAGACAAGGAAATGCATCTCGCGAAGACAATGTGCTAATCAACGCTCCTCACCCGGAATACGAAGCAGTAGGCAGCCAGTGGACACACACATACAGCCGTGAAAAAGCAGTCTACCCTATAGAAAGTGTCCGAGAGAATAAATTCTGGATAAATGTAGCACGAATAGACAATACTTTGGGAGACAGAACCCTCTTGCCTACACGCTACGGAAAGTTTGAATCCTGAGATAAAGCTTAGATATAAAAAAGACAGACCATACACTGGAAAGAACTGAATCCAGTATAAGGTCTGTCTTTTTTACTATACAACAACCTATATATAAATTTTCATATCTTCAAACTTATCGTCCTTTCCAAAAACTTGGAGCAAACATAAGCAGAATACCAAATAATTCCAAACGGCCAATAAGCATCAGGAAAGACAAAATCCATTTTGCGGCATCAGGTAAAGCGCTCCATGAAAAGGCCGGACCAAATGCCCCCAGTCCCGGTCCTACATTTCCCAAACTGGAAATGACCGTTCCAAAAGATTCTGTCAACCCCAAGCCAAGGAACATCAATGCAACCCATCCTACAAAAGCGCAAATAAAAAATGTCAATACAAACGTCATTACTGTAGAAATAGTAGAAGGGGAAACTGTCTGAGAATTGATCTTTACAGATAACACAGCCCGAGGGTGAATCAACCGACTGAATTCATTTTTGATATTACGCAATACAATCAACAAACGCATGCTTTTTATACCTCCAGCTGTAGAACCGGTACATCCTCCTGCCACCATTGTATAAATAAACAACATCCAGGTAAATGGTGCCCAGGTATTATAGTCATCAGTAGCAAATCCACAAGATGTATGCACCGAAGCCACTTGGAACAACGCTTTACGAAAAGCATTCTCCACACCATAATTGTTATAGCTAATGAGAGAAAAGGTTATGATTAGAGTAACAACTCCTATTGAAATCAGGAAGCCTTTGAACTCATCGTCTTTGAGCAAGTGAGCAAATTTTCCTTTCAAACACATAAAATACAAGGAAAAATTCACACTGGAAAGAATCATAAAGATAGCTATTACATACTCTATAAAAGGTGAATTCCAATGAGCTACACTATCCTGCTTCGTAGAATATCCGCCAGTCGCAGTAGTAGAAAACGAATGACATACCGCATCAAAAAGATTCATTCCCCCACACATCAGCAAAATTGCCTCTACTACGGTCAGAATAACATATACTGTCCAAAGCCATTTTGCCATCATACTGATTTTAGGATGTATTTTATCATGAGTCACTCCTGTAGCCTCCGCCGAGAACAAAACCTGATTGCCTACTCCAAAAATAGGCAAAACTGCAATGGTAAAGAATACAATCCCTAATCCACCAATCCACTGAGTAAAGCTTCTCCAAAACAACATTCCATACGGAAGTGCTTCTATGTCATCCAAAATAGTAGCTCCCGTCGTAGTAAAACCTGACATTGTTTCAAAAAAAGCATCAGCTACAGAAGGAATTTCACCGCTAATATAAAAAGGCAACATTCCAAAACCAGAAAACAATAACCATGTAAACGCTACAATACAATATCCATCTCTACGGGTAACCGTATTTTCTGCATTTTTTCCTAAGAACAAAAACAAACTTCCTACTGCAGCTACAATCAGGGTTGAATATATAAAATAAATATAATCAGCTTCACGATAACACAGCGATACTCCGGCACACACAAGAAACATTATTCCTTCCAGGAACAATAAAATGCCTAAAATACGGAATATCATTTTCTTATTTATCAAACTATTGTTTTTGTTTCTCCCTACATAAAGATTTGAAGTAATCTTATTTTCCATATTAATCTATCATTATCGCGTACAAATCTAATGAAAAGAGAGCATTTTTAGTGAATTTTCATTCATAAATATTAATTTAAATTGAGAAATACTCTTGTACTCTCAAGAATATTTCCGTAATTTGCGCCAAATTTAAATCATCTATCTTTCTGATTATTATGAATAAACTTACACTTCACCTGATAAAAGGACTTACAGGTATTGACATAGAAGAACTGGAAAACAGCATTGATGTATTACAAACTAAAAACCAACAATTGTCTTTCCTCATCAAGGATGCCAATAAGGAGGTTTCATACAAACGTACACAGCTCTCCGATGCCCAAAAGCAACTGTCTAAATCAGAAGATAAAATTAAAGAACAATTGATAGCTATTGCTGCCCAACAACAGGAAATTGCTATCTTACAAAAAGACTCAAGTGGTCTGCTGAAAACGGTAGCGTCTTTACAGACTAAATTGGAGCAGCAACTTCATACCAGCGGTCTGCAGGAGAAAGAAATCACTGATCAGAAAGGAATAATCGACCGGTTGTCCGAACAAATTCTGTCTGTACGCCAACAGGCACAAAAGGCAGAAGAAGAGAATCAGTTGCTTGCTGTACAGTTGGAACAGCTAAGGGGAAAATATGCCTTGCTGGAAACCACCAAAGAGGAACAAGCCAAGCAAATCACTACTCTTACCCATACAGCTTCAGAACACAGTCAGCTTAAACAAGTATTACAGGCTACAGAACAAGAAAGTGAAGGCCATAAGGCTACTATTCATGCCCAACAACAGGAAAACCAAAGTTTACAGAACGAACTGGAAGCATTGCGCACGCAGTTGACTCAAGTAGAAAGCAAAAAACAAGAGGCATTGAAAGAGATACAGGAGTGGCAACGCAAGTATACAAACACTCAACAGAGTCTGGCTCAATCAGAGCAAGAAAACACGACATTGGAAAAAGCTCTTGATGAGTTGAGAAAAGAACTCCAGCTGCTCAAGGAAGAAAAAGAAAAAACAACTCAAACATTATCGGAGAACTTGAGTAAGGAAGAAATGAGCCGTAACAAGGAAGTGACACAGCTCAAAGAGAACATTTTTGTACAACAACAGCAAAACCAGAACCTGCAACAGGAAAACGAACTGCTTCAAGCACAACTTTCTCAAGCAAAAGACAGAGAGCAGAAAACACAGAAAGAAGTACAAGAGTGGCAGAACAAATATACGGATTCGCAGGAAAGCCTGGCTCAATCGGAGCAGGAAAAAACTGTACTGAAAAAGAACGTAGCGTCTTTAAAAGAAGAATTCCAACAACTTAAACAAGAAAAAGAAGAGAAAGTTAAAGCATTGTCGGAGAGTCTTGAAAAAGAAGAGACAAACCGCAACAAAGAGATTGCACAGCTCGAAGAAAACCTTACTGCACAGCAACAGGAAAACCAAAAATTGCAGCAGGAAGTAGAATTGCTTCATACACAACTTTCTCAGGTAGAAAAGGAACATAATCGAACTACAGAAGAAGTACAACAGTGGCAAAAACAATATACAGACATCTTGCAGACTCTCAACCAAAGCGTTGAAGATAAAGCTGTATTGGAAAAGAATATAGCCAATCTGAAAGAAGAGCTCCAACAGTCCAAACAAGAGCAGATAAATACGGAAAGTAACTTAAACCAGGCTATACAAGATAAAACAGCACTGGAAAAAGACTGTGCCGAACTTCAAGAGAAACTTCAGCAACTTAAACAGGAAAAAGAGGAAACTGTAAAAGCCTTGCAGGAAAACCTGAATAAGGAAAATGAAAGCCAAAAGAAGGAGGATACACAAACAGAAGGAAACGACATAGAAGATACAGCCGAACAGAATCAGCCAGAAGATACAACCTCTGCAGGTACAGAAAACGAGACAGAGGAAGCACCTATTGATGAACAGACTGAAGGACAGAATGAATTAACGGATAATAGCAAAAAAATTGAATGTAAAGAAGAGGCTGTTCAACCAGAAATAAATGCACCCGAAGAAAACCGTGATTTACTGCAGGCCTATCAAGATATGAAAGCAAAACTTGAGAAAAGTACCCTGCATTATCCGTACACCCGTGTCACCACAATGCCTAATGGTTCTCAATATATTTATGAGTCAAAAAATCTTCAGGTCAAGACAGAATTATTCACTTGGGGAATAGAAGGAAAAGAAGTCATTCTCGATGAGCCACATTTCATTGCACACGATGAAATAAGCCGTATAGAAGGACTGGAAACTCCCTACCTGACCGACAGTATGATCTGCGATTTTTCGGACGAAGGAAATGGCAGTGAAATAGCAGAAACCTTACTGATGGCTATCTGCAGTTACCATCCGCTGCACATCACCTACCGCGACAAGAACGGCCGCTCGTCCGAACGTAATCTTTATTGGGTCTGCTTCCAGCCCCAGAATAAAAACAGAATCAGCCTGCCTTACGAAGGTCTGTTCAATGACATGCTGGAGGGAGAAATAGACAGTGAACACATTCTGGCTATGCACGCACATCATCAGGAAGCACGGGCTTTCACCATTACCCAAATACAAAGCATACAGATATTTGACGCTTTTGTGACGACTCAAAAAGGTATTGATACTTTAATAAATGGCTTATACATTTCTTTATTGGCATCACAACCCGAAGCTGCCGAAATGATTTACCAGTGTCTTCCTTCACAATTTAAGGAAAAGCCTCAGGTAATCAGCCGATGGGCTCATTACAATATACTTACGGGAGATTATGAAAAAGCAATGGAATTGTATCTATCCATCGCCCCCGATGCTCATATTGACTCCCATTTTACCTGGCAACAGTTCAATGGCAATGCTTTCGATGAGTTCATAGAGAAAGGAGTAGAAAACGAAAGTTTTGAGCAACTGAAAGAGGCTTTACGTGAAGAAGGTTGGGAAATTTAAGCATTATTGCTACTTTCGCACGTTATTTTTAAAAGACCCAATTATGCATATTCAGAATCAAGTAAAAAAAGTAGTAGCCGTACACGACCTCTCAGGGGTAGGACGCGTATCACTTATGGCAGTCATTCCCATCCTTTCATCAATGGGATTTCAAGTCTGTCCCCTACCCACAGCGGTTTTATCAACACATACCCAATATCCTACTTTCTCTTTTCTCGACCTTACCGATGAAATGACACGCATCATCGAGAATTGGGAAAAACTGAATATGCGATTCGATACTTTTTACACCGGCTATCTGGGTTCTCCCCGTCAGGCCCGGATTGTAGGTGAATTTATTGCTAAATTTCGCCGTCCCGACCAGGATCTGGTTGTAGTCGATCCGGTATTGGGAGACAATGGCAAGTTATATACTGGTATTTCGGAAGAGATGGTCACAGAGATGCGCCATCTTATCCGTTATGCTGATATCATTACTCCCAACATGACCGAACTGTTCCGCCTGCTGGATAAACCCTATCAGTCTGCTGTCAGCGATAAGGAGCTGAAACTTTATCTGAAAGATCTGTCGGAAGCAGGGCCGGAGATTGTCATCGTTACCAGTGTGCCTGTAGCAGACAACCCTCACATGACCTCTGTATATGCCTATAATCGAAATGGGAATAAATACTGGAAAGTAACTTGTCCTTATTTGCCTGCCCATTATCCGGGGACAGGCGACACCTTTACCAGCGTAATAACCGGCTCGCTGATGCAGGGAGACAGTCTTCCAATTGCACTCGACCGTGCGACTCAATTCATCTTGCAAGGCATCCGCGCCACATTCGGATATGAATACAACAATCTGGAAGGTATTATGTTGGAAAAAGTCTTACACAACCTGGATATGCCTATACAGATTTGTAGCTACGAACTGGTAGAATAAGCCAAAGGAACAAAGTTGATTCTTTGGGGAATTATTTTATCATTTCTTATATGGCATACGGATGATAAATACGATAAATTGTATCTTTGCCTTTCTAAAAAAACAAAGCCCCCATGAATTATCTGGAAGTATTCGGCACCCTCGTAGGACTGGCTTATCTATGGCTGGAATATAAAGCCAGCATTTACCTGTGGATAGCCAGTATTATCATGCCGGCCATTTATATCATTGTTTACTACCAGGCAGGACTGTATGCCGATTTCGGTATCAATATCTATTATCTGATAGCCTCTGTATACGGATGGATAATCTGGAAAAAACAACAAAGCCAGACTAATAATATACCACAAAATACAATTTCCTGCATGCCAAAATCCCGATGGTATCCTCTTGTGGGTATCACTACATTACTTTTTGCCGCCATTGCCTGGATACTTATCCGCTTTACAGACAGTAATGTACCCTATTGGGATAGTTTTACAACAGCTTTAAGCGTTGCTGCCCTATGGATGCTGGCACATAAATATATAGAGCAATGGCTGGTATGGATTATAGTAGATGTAGTATGCTGCGGACTCTATATATACAAGGAACTTTACTTTACAGCCGGACTGTATGGCCTGTATAGCATAATAGCTCTATTCGGATACATAAAATGGAAACAACTGATGTACACATCCCAATGAAAGATCTGTTTTTTTCTCTTCCCGAAGCCGTTGTTGTAGGCAATGGAGAATTTCCAAGTCATGAAATTCCTCTTCAGGTTTTAGATTCCTCCTCACTTGTGATATGCTGCGATGGAGGAGCAAACTCATACATAGAAAGCGGTCGTACTCCCCAATTCATAATCGGAGATGGAGACTCACTTTCTACTGATAACCGCACACGCTTTGCCGACCGTTTTCTGCACAGTTCGGATCAGGAGACTAACGACCAGACCAAAGCAGTTCGTTATCTTCACTCAAAAGGAATACGACGAATTGCGATTGTAGCCGCCACTGGAAAGCGGGAAGACCATACTTTAGGAAACATCAGTCTGTTGCAGGAATACCTGCACATGGGTATGGAGGTTACAATGCTGACCGACTATGGCTTTTTTGTAGCAGTACGTGGAACGCAAACCTTCAAGAGCTTTGCCGGACAACAAGTTTCCGTCTTCGGACTTCAAACCCAAGGAATGAGAAGCCAGGGGCTGAAATACTCCTTATACGATTTTACAGCATGGTGGCAAGGCACACTAAACGAAGCTGAAGGCAAAGAGTTTACAATCTTTACAGAAGGAGAATATCTCGTCTACCGTACGTATCAGAAAAAAGACTCTAACCTGTTATAGTTTTTCAACTGCTTTTCGAAACGGATTTCCCATACTCAACATATATAACCCGCAGAAAGTAAGCAAACCATTAAACATCAGCATTTCGTATCCGAATTTATATCCAGTCAGCCTCCACACGGTTTCGTCCAATACATAGCACAACAGTGGAGAAGCCAATGCAATATAAGGAACAAAACGATCTCTCGGGCAACGGTGTGTAAAGAGTCCAAAGCAGAACAATCCCAATAAAGGTCCATACGTATAAGAAGCCAAAACGTAAATAGTGTCAATAACACTTTGACTTCCTATGGCTTCAAATGCTAGAATACAACCTATAAATACACATGAGATAAAGAAATGTACTCTCCGGCGTATTCCTCTTGCCTTCTGTTCGGTATAGCGGTTTATTCCTAAAAGATCAATACAAAAACTGGTGGTCAGTGCAGTCAGAGCCGAATCAGCACTCGAAAAAGCTGCTGCAATAATCCCAATCGTAAACAGCACCAACACTCCATATCCTAAATATCCCCCTGCTGCCAGTTGCGGAAGAAGTTCATCCCCTTTGGCCGGAATTTCCACTCCAAACTGCGAATAAGCCATCAGTAACAAAACTCCTAATATCAGAAACAGCAAGTTGACCGGTAAAAAGGAACACCCATAACAATACATGTTCTTTTGTGCTTCCTTCAAGCTACGACAAGTTAGATTCTTCTGCATCATATCCTGATCGAGCCCTGTCATTACAATAGTAATAAAGATTCCACTGAAAAACTGTTTGAAGAAATTCTGCTTCGAATGCCAGTCATCGAACACAAAAATACGGCTATGCTCACTATTGCGTATAAGTTCGAACAACCCTTCTCCCTGCACATGCAGCACATCCGATACCTTATATAATATAAGTCCCAATGCAGCAAGCAGACAGAAAGTCTGTAAAGTATCAGTCCACACTATGGTACGGATACCACTCCGACGAGTATAAAGCCAAATCAGAACAACTGTTCCCGTAGCCGTCAGGGCAAAAGGTATATTGTATACATCGAACACATAGCGTTGCAGAATCAGACACACCAGATAGAGGCGTGCAGAAGCTCCGAGCAATTTGGAAAGCAGAAAGAAGGAAGCTCCGGTTTTATATGAACGCATCCCAATTCTCTCCCCCAAATAAGTATAAATAGAAGTCAGGTTCAACCGGTAATACAAAGGCAACAACACATGTGCAATGACCAGATATCCGACACTGAACCCGAGACAGGTCTGTAAATAAGTCATATCAATACCTCCTACCATTCCCGGCACAGATACAAAGGTAACTCCGGAAAGAGAAGCTCCAATCATCCCAAATGACACCAAATACCAAGGCGACTGTCTGTTACCGCGAAAAAATGCATCATTGTCTGCATGCGACTGCCCCGTCAAACGTGAGACCAATAACAGTAAGCCAAAGTAAAGAACAATCGTTACAAGAATAAATATTCCATTCATCAGATTTCTGCTTTTAGCGACAAATATAGCGAGAAGTTTTTGTACTTTTGCACGCAAATAAAAGAAAACACATGAGCCAGCAATATCCGTCAGCACTTTTGGAAAAAGCCGTTGGTGAGTTTGCCAAGCTACCCGGCATCGGCAAGAAAACTGCCATGCGTCTCGTACTGCATCTGCTCCGTCAGGATGCACAGACAGTGGAAGCATTCGGCAATGCCATGATTACACTAAAACACGAGGTAAAATACTGCAAAGTCTGCCACAATATATCCGATACAGAAGTTTGTAAAATCTGCTCCAACCCTTCACGGGACTCGTCAACCGTGTGCGTGGTAGAAAACATCCGCGATGTAATGGCAGTAGAGAATACCCAGCAATACAAAGGTTTGTACCATGTATTGGGAGGAGTCATTTCCCCCATGGACGGCATCGGCCCTTCCGATCTTCAAATTGAAAGTCTGGTTGAAAGAGTAAAATCGGGAGAAGTGAAAGAAGTTATTCTTGCACTCAGTTCTACCATGGAAGGAGATACAACCAACTTTTATATCTTCCGGAAACTCGCCCCTTACGATGTAAAGCTGACAATGATTGCCCGCGGAATTTCCATCGGCGACGAGCTGGAATATACAGATGAAGTAACATTAGGACGATCAATCGTAAACCGTACCGTCTTTACCGGTACTCTATAAATCTTTATTACCATGGAAAAAGAAATGACCCGTTTATTGAATTACTTAAAGGTAGAATATTTTCTGTTGTGGATTTTATGTGCTGCAACAGTTCTTTTATACGAAATGGACATCTTGCCACAAGGCATTTTCGTAGATGATCCGCGTGCAGACTACATTCTACAGGTTGTAGGAATCTTACTCACAGTAGGACTGATTCCCGTATCACTCCGCCTGTTCAGTTTATCTCTTACCAAATACATCAAGCAGCTTAACTTGATGGATGCATTGAAAAGCTATCGCCGGTGGAATGAAGTGCGCATCGCATTGCTGTTGGTTCCAGCCCTTATCAACCTGTCTATCTATTACTGGACCATGAATACTACAGGCTTGTTATGTGTCGGCATGGTACTGATAGCTTCCATGTTCTGCATCCCCGGACGCGAACGTATGTTGAACGAACTTGACTTGCAAGATAAACAGTGAATACATACAGACTTCAAAATCAGGAAATAACTCTCCGCGCACCAGAGCCCGAAGATATCGATGTGATGCTGGCCTTCGAAAACGATGAAGAGTTGTGGGATATGGGCAATACTACTGCCCCCTACTCCCGCTATCAACTTAAAAAATACATCAGCGAAAACCAGAACGACTTGTATGCAGACCATCAGCTTCGCTTATTGATAGAAACTCAATCCAAACAGATTGCAGGCATTATCGATTTATTCCAGTTCGACCCACGCCACAACCGGGCCGAAGTAGGAATTGTGATTCATCCGTCCTTTCGCCGGCAAGGATTTGCCCAAATGGCTCTATTCCTACTGGAACAACACTGCTTTCGCCGGCTCGGTATTCACCAGATATATGCATATATTCGCAAAGACAATATCGCATGCATACAGTTGTTTCAAAAATGTGGGTATTTTATCTGCGGAGAGTTGAAAGAATGGCTATATACCGGAAACGGCTATAAGGATGTATGTATTGTACAGAAAATAAACACTTTGACTCCACGCTAAGAAGTTCTTATGCTTTTTATCAAAAAGAAGGAATGACAAAAAAACAACTTTTTTCACAAAAAAGTGCCCAAAAGATTTGGTAATTCAAAAAAAGGTTGTACCTTTGCATCGCAATCGAGAGAGATAGCAACGATAAAAACAAAAACTTAATGGTGCGTTAGTTCAGTTGGTTAGAATACATGCCTGTCACGCATGGGGTCACGGGTTCGAGTCCCGTACGCACCGCACCCAAAAGCGTCTGTTTAAATTTAGACAGACGCTTTCTTTTTATATACAATTATCCCATTACAATTTACTTCAAAAAACGCGACTTGTATCGTGAGCTTACGCGACTTGTATCGAAGGCCAACGATACTTGTATCGTAAGCTCACGATACAAGTCACGTTTTTGAAAGTTTCGAACTACCCTTTTTTATCCCTTGCAAACTTCTATACGACTTCATTTCTTAATACAAAACAAGAATGCCTCCATATAGTCAGGCTCAAGCCCAACCATACAGAAGCATCCTCAAAAAAATATATACTACTCTCTATCGCACCCATTCTCTCTCCAATTCCACAAATCTCGGGAAAAGGATATTATTTTCTATATGAATATGCTCAAACAAAGCATCTACAAAAAGCTCCAGTTCTGCAAGCATCAGGCGATAGCTTCCACAAGCATCCTCGGGGACGCGGAAACCATGAGTTATTTCTCTGATGTGCAAATAGCGATTGCCTTCATTCTCATGCTCCATATGCATGACTCCAATCGGGTTGGCAATACTTCCACAATGCATTGCTCCGATACTATGTTCCTGCTGTGCAGCTTCAAACAAGTCGTACAGGTAAGGGAACAGGACATTTTCCTCTTTCTGCAAATGCATTTCCAAGTCTTCGAGAGATGCACGGACCAGTTCGTACAACTCATTCAACTCGGGGTGAGCTTCCCCATGCACTCTTCTCACCTTTGCGATTAAATCCAACAACTCCGGCCCCTTGCTACGAATGCCACGATGGTGTATTTTCAATACATAATCTATCAGCAAGTCCAAAGGCCATGAAGCAAACGGAATTTCTCCTCCAGCTATGGCAGTTTCCTCCTTTTGTAAAGCATCCAATATCTGTTCTGTATCCACTCCGGCATTAGCACAAGCTTTTTCCAGAGTCACACCTCCATGACAGCAAAAATCAATACCATAGCGCTTAAATACTTGTGCGGTTGAAAAACGTTCAGCCACAATATCTCCCACATTTTTATGTAATATATTCATACTTTTTATTTTATAAGATATTAAACAATTTCAGATCTTCGTCTACAGTTCCTATACCGGCTATACCAAACTGCTCTACCAGCACTTTCGCCACACCCGGAGAAAGGAAAGCAGGAAGCGTAGGTCCCAAATGGATATTTTTCACTCCCAATGAGAGTAAGGCAAGCAGAACAATAACCGCTTTCTGTTCGTACCAGGCTATGTTATACACAATAGGCAATTCATTAATATCATTCAAACCAAACACTTCTTTCAGCTTCAGTGCAATAACAGCCAGTGAATAACTATCATTACATTGTCCGGCATCAAGTACACGTGGAATACCATCAATGTCGCCCAATGACAATTTATTGTACTTGTACTTGGCACAACCTGCTGTCAGAATGACACAATCGTGAGGAAGTTTCTGGGCAAACTCTGTATAATATTCCCTACTCTTCATCCGTCCGTCACATCCTGCCATTACTATAAATTTACGTATGGCACCTGTCTTTACCGCCTCTATGACCTTATCTGCCAATTGTAAAACCTGATGATGGGCAAAACCACCTATTATCTGACCTTCTTCAATCTGCTCAGGAGCCTTACACTGACGGGCCAACGCAATAACCTCCGAGTAATCTTTCTTTCCGTTTGCATCAGATTCAAGATGACGACAGCCGGGGTAACCGGTTGAATTGCTGGTAAAAATACGGTCTTTATACGAAGCCGTAGCCGAAGGAGGAACAATACAGTTTGTAGTAAAGACAATCGGTCCATTGAATGAAGCAAATTCTTCACGCTGCTTCCACCAGGCATTGCCATAATTTCCTACAAAATGGGAATATTTCTTGAATGCCGGATAATAATGAGCCGGCAACATTTCGCTATGTGTATACACATCCACACCGGTTCCTTCTGTCTGTTTCAGAAGTTCTTCTATATCATGCAGATCGTGTCCGCTAATCAGAATACCCGGGTTTTGACGAGTACCAATATTCACAACAGTGATTTCAGGATAACCATAACGCTCTGTGTTGGCTTTATCCAACAAAGCCATTACTTTTACCCCGTATTCTCCTGTCTGTAAAGCTAAATTCAACCACTCTTCAACAGATAACAGATTTTCTGCCATACATCTTAAGGCATGGTTCATAAAAGCATGAATAGCCTCATCATTATATCCCAAGCGCATGGCATGTTCATGATAAGCAGCCATTCCTTTCAAGCCATACAGAACCAATTCCTTCAATGAACGCAAATCAGCATCCGTTTCACGAAGAACGCCTACACGCTGCGCTTTTTCCTTATATACCTCACGACTCCCCTGCCAACTCAGTTCATCCACTTTCGGCAAAGCAATTCCAGCCTCTTCTGCTTTTTGTATCAGGCGGTTTCTCAGCACAAGCCCTTTGTCTACTCTCGCCAGAATACTTTCTTCATCAAAATTTGCATTGGTAATGGTAGAAAAAAGAGCATCCGTTACAAAACCGCAAGTTTCATTGTCGGCTTTCATTCCATTGTCATGCAAGACATCAGCTACAACCGATACACCTCTTACTACAAAAAGCAGTAAATCCATTGCGGCAGACGTAGTATTGTTTTTTCCGCATACACCTTTCAATGTACACGCAATTCCTTTGGCCGCC
The DNA here is from genome assembly GCF_027529745.1 of Phocaeicola acetigenes. Taxonomy (NCBI): domain Bacteria; kingdom Pseudomonadati; phylum Bacteroidota; class Bacteroidia; order Bacteroidales; family Bacteroidaceae; genus Phocaeicola; species Phocaeicola acetigenes. The sequence goes on along the minus strand of NZ_JAPZVM010000001.1, from coordinate 49,626 downwards.
TCTTGACACTGAAAACAGAACATCTGATTATTCTCCATAAAAATATCTTTAAATAAATACTTTACTAAATATTGCTTTATCTTTGCGCAAAGATATTCCATCGGATACAGATGAAGTGTAACCTATGTTACACCCGACAAAAAAAGAAGTTAAATCCTGTTTTCCCTATAAAGCCATGAGCAAATTCTACGAGTTACGCGACTTTCCCTTATTTACAGGATGCGCAATAGAAGAGTTTCTGCAACAAACGTCCAACCGTATCAGCACTTATAAGAAAGATGACTTGATAGCACTTCAAGGAGCACCCTGTCTCTCATTGATGCTTCTATGCGCCGGAGAACTTTCTGCACGTATGGTTAATGATGAAGGTAAAGAAATTATCATTGAAAGACTGAAAGCTCCAGAAGTATTGGCTCCTGCTTTCCTATATAGCAGTGAAAACTTTTTTCCTGTCACTCTAAAAGCAGAGACAGAAGTACGTATCTGGACACTCTCAAGAGAGGGTTTCCTCGACTTAATGACAACAGACAAAAATGTTCTTCGCAATTTTCTGCAACACATATCCGACCGTTCAGTTTTTCTAAGCAAGAAACTGAATGAATTTGCCTTACAGAACTTAAATGAGAGAATTGTAAATTACCTGAAACGGCACGGGCAAATACAAAACATACAAGAAGTAGCTTCCATCATAGGAGTAGCCCGTCCTTCACTTTCAAGAGCTATCTCTGTATTAATAAATGAAGGAGTCATAGAAAAGGAAGAAAATCGGTACAAATTAAAAAACGAATAGATATGTTACGGCAGAACCGACCTCAAAAAGTTTTCTTCAAAAAATAGATCTTCATAATTTAAAGAGTTTCTTTAGGTTTTATAGATGAAGAGCAATCTGTTTCCATTATGCCTGCCCAATACATATCTATAAAATGAAGATAAGTATCATAAGAAAGTCTTTTTTTCCCAGCGACAACAGAAGTCAGCAGAATATGTTTAAAAAAGGCTATAATACATTCATTACTAATTTCCTTCTTTATCCGGTCTGTTTTTCTCACCTCATCAAGCAACCTGTTACATAATTCACTTAATGGTATATAGTACTCCTTTACCATCATTTTCATTATTTTCTCACTACACATAATTTCTTCAAGAAAAGGTTGAGGCAAATCAATCAGCTGAGTATATAGCAACGAATTTAAACACTTTATTGCATCCACGGCCTGTACCCCCCCGCGTTTTTATTTCCACTTCATTTTTATACTCTTCAATACGATTCAACACACATATCTTCAATAACTCTTCTTTACTTCTGAAACATTCATAAACCGTACGTTTAGAGATAGACAGTGAACTGGAAATCTCGTCCATAGAAGTCCTTCTCACTCCTTGCTTCACGAAAAGTTCACTACTTTTAGTAAGAATTTTCTTTTTAACGTCATTCATATAATTTCCTTTTTAAAAGCACATATATCATATCTAAACAAAACCCCTTTGACGAATATTCTTAATGAGGAAATATGAATATAAGAGTGGGGGGAAAACACAAAATAGAATATTCGGCCAAAGGGGATAAATTGCAGTTTTAAATTACAGATCCTGACCACCTCCCAAAGCCTGATAAAGATTAATCAGACTTTGAATTTCCTTAAAACGATTTGCTGTTTGTGCCAATTCGGCGGATAATAAACTCTGTTTGGCAGTAAGCACTTCCAAATAAGTTGTATTACCATTCTCCATCAATAAAGATGTGCTTCGATATGCTTTTTTCAGTGAAACAATCTGCTGTTCATAGTTTTCATTCTTTTTTCTGCTCACTTGAAAAGATACTAAAGCATCATTGACTTCTACCCCAGCATTTAAAAGTGTCTGCTTAAAAGTTAAAGCAGCCTCCTCCTGTTGGGCCTTAGCGATCCGACGGCGGGCTATCAATGTTCCTTTATTAAACAAAGGTTCTGTAAGTGAAGCAACAGCTGAAGCCAGAAATTTTCCAGGATTTGTGATAATCTCGCCCAATGAATTCGTCCACCCGGCACTACCAGTCAACGTAACAGACGGATAAAAGGCTGCATTAGCTTGATTAGTTACATAAAAGGCTTGTTCCAAATCACGCTCAGTCACACGCACATCGGGACGATTGGAGAGCATCTGAATCGGAATTCCGACAGACAAAGATGGAGTAAAGCGTTGCTCTGAGAGCCTTCCTCTCGCTATTTTATGTGGCGTTTCTGCCAGTAACAAAGCAAGACTGTTTTCTACCTGATTAATCTGTTCCTCCAAATCGACTACCGAATTTTCTACCTCATAATAAGTAGCCCTCATTTGTGAGACAGCAGCCTCGTCAGCCTGTCCCGCATCCATCAATGCCTGTGTAGATTCTACGGTTTCCTTCCACGTATCTGCCGTATGACGGGAAATCTCCAATTGTTCATCAAGCATCAATAACGTATAATATGTATTTGCGATATTAGCTATCAAACTGGAGTATACCGCTTGCTTATAGTCTTCACTTTGCAGATAAGCGGCTTTAGCCTGACGCTTGGCATTCCGCAGTTTCCCGAAAATATCCAGCTCCCAACTGGCGGTAACCGGAAGTGTATAAGTGTGAGAAGCCTTGCTGCCTTCCACCGTACTGACTCCTCCTTGCGGAGACAAGGCAAAAGAGGGAAGAAAGGCTAGCTTGGCCGAAAGCAACGAAGCCTTGGCCTCTTCCACACGCAAACCCGCTGTCTGCACATCTGTATTCTGAGCCAACCCCTTTTCTATCAGTTCCTGCAAATAAGGATCTGTAAAGAAATCTCTCCAATGAATGTTTCCGATACTTGCCGTATCGGAAACTGCAACCTCTTCACCGTACAAATTCTCGGGAACTGAGGTCTGTGGTTCATAGCTGGTATATATCCCGCAACTACTCAACAAAAGCGTTGCGCCACATGCAATTATTTTTGATGTATTCATATTATTCATTTACTTACTTTTCTGTGTTAAAGGCACTTTTTTCAATCAAAGTCTGTTCCTTCTCATATAAGATCTGCTGGTCGGGTTCCTTCTGCATGGGAGTACGCAATTTCTCCTGAAAGTATTCAAATACCACAAAGAAAACCGGTACTACAAAAAGCAGAGCCAATGTACCAATCAACATACCTCCCACTACCCCTGTAGCCAAAGAACTGTTTCCATTAGCTCCGGCACCAGATGAAAACATCAGCGGAAGCATACCAAAAATCATACACAATACAGTCATGATAATGGGTCGGAAACGGGCCTGAGCAGCAGAATATGCTGAAGAGATAATACCCATGCCCTTACGACGACGTTCAATGGCATACTCTGTAATCAGAATGGCTGTTTTAGCTAACAAACCAATCAACATGATGGCTCCGGTCTGCAAATAGATGTTGTTCTCCAAACCTGCAACACGTGCAAACAGGAAACTTCCCATCAATCCGAAAGGTACAGACAGAATCACAGCCAGCGGCACCAGGAAACTTTCATACAAACAAGACAAAATCAAATAAATCAATACCACACAGAGGGTATAGATAAACACGGTTTGCGCTCCTCCGCTACCAGCTTCCTCACGTGCCATACCTCCGTACTCATAGCCATAGCCGGAAGGAAGTACCTGAGCCGCCACTTCTTTAATGGCTTTCTGAACTTCACCCGTAGAATATCCGTCGGCCACATTCACATTTACATCAATCGTATTATACAAGTTGAAGCGTTTTGCGATTTCCGGACCTAAGACAGAACGCAGCGTCACAAACTGACTGACCGGAGCCATCTCTGCTCCATTACGGACAAACATATTATCCAAAGCATGAGTATCAAGACGAGAATCCGGATCAGCCTGAATCATTACACGATATACTTTACCGAATTTATTATAGTTTGAAACGTATGAACCTCCACAATAAGCACCAACCACATCGAGCACATCATTCGGACTGATACCTGCACGTTTACATTTTGCGGCATCCACATCGACTGCTATCTGAGGGAAATTCATCGCATATGAACTATAGGCCATAGCCACTTCCGGGCGCTGGTTCAAAGCCATAATGAATTCCTGTACAGATTCATAAAAAGGCTGCATGTCACCACCGGTCTTATCCTCCATATAAAGTTCAACCGCATTACCTGTTCCATACCCCGGAATCATAGCAGGCTGAAAACAGAAAACCTGTGCTTCTTTAATCTGGCTGAACTGCTCATTCAGTCGTTTCATCACAGCCTCAACGGCATGTTCTTTTCCTTTTCGTTCGTCCCAGTGATACAATCGAATAATGATTGAACCGTAGGAAGTACCTTGACCGGAAATCAATCCATATCCAGTAATACGAGAATAATGCTCAATTTCAGGAGTAGCTCTTAATATTTCCTGTACCTTATCCATTACCTTATTGGTTTCCGCCAACGAATTACCAGGAGAAGTACTAATGTTCACCATCATCGTACCTTGGTCTTCTTGAGGCACAAGTCCGGTTTTGGTTGTCGACATCAAATAGACTAACAATACCGAAGCAATTCCCAAAGAAGTCCATACCAGCCAACGACGATGGAAAAAGAACATCAACCCTTTCTTATATTTACCCAACATCGTATTAAATGAAGCATTATACGCAGCACGCACACGGCCGCTGAAACTCTTCAAGTTTTTTTCGGTATCGGAAGGTTTCATCATCATGGCACACAAAGCCGGACAGAGTGTCAATGCATTTACGCAGGAAAGTCCTACTGCCACAGCCATTGTAACCCCAAATTGAGTGTAGAACACTCCAGAGGTTCCTCCCATAAAGGTCACCGGAATAAATACAGCCATAAATACAAAAGTACACGACACAACTGCCATTGTCACATCACTCATGGCATCCTTTGTAGCAAGATAAGGAGAACGATATTCCACATCAAACTTGGCCTGTACAGCCTCTACTACAATAATCGCATCATCCACTACGGTACCAATAGCCAGCACAAGAGCAAACAAGGTCAGGATATTGATACTGAATCCGGCCACCGACAGGAAAGCAAACGTACCAATCAATGACACAATGATGGAAATAGAAGGAATCAAGGTACTCTTGAAATCATGCAAGAAGAAATAAACTACCAGGACTACCAGAATAATAGCTATCACCAAGGTTTCAACCACATTGTCGATAGAAGCAAAAAGGAAGTCGTTTACACTCATCATCTGAATAAACTCCGTTCCCTCCGGAAGGTCTTTTGAAATATCATCCAGCAAGTCGGAAATCTCCTGGTTTACAGCTGTAGCATTGGCACCAGCCACCTGAAAAACCATAAAAGTAACTCCCGGTACCCCGTCAGCTTCACCATGGAAGCTATAAGATTCACGTCCCAATTCTACTTCTGCAATATCTCTTACCCGAAGTACAGAACCGTCTTTCTGCGAACGTATTACCATGTTTTCAAATTCCTCCACACTCTTCAAACGACCTTTATACTTCATGGTGTACTGAAACACATTATCCGAACTTTCACCCAAAGATCCTGTGGGCGCTTCAATATTCTGTTCTGCCAGCACGGTAGTTACATCGGAAGGTACCAGACCATACTGTGCCATTTTATCAGGCTTCATCCAGATACGGATACTATAGGTATCTCCCATCAGCTGTACGTCACCAACACCCTGAATACGCTTTACCTGAGGAATCACATTGATGTCAAGATAGTTGGCCAGGAAGGTCTCATCATAACGATTGTCGGGACTGATAAGACTGTTAATCTGAAGATAACTATTCTGACGCTTCATAGTGCTGACTCCAATTGCTGTTACTTCGGAAGGCAGCAATCCCTGCGCTTCAGATACACGGTTCTGCACATTCACCGCTGCCATATCCGGATCGGTACCCTGCTTAAAATAAACCAGGATTTCGGCCGTACCTGCATTGGTAGCGGTAGAAGTGATATATATCATGTTTTCTACCCCGTTGATACTTTCTTCCAGCGGCATAATAACACTGTTCATCACCGCATCGGCATTGGCACCGGTATAAGTGGCTTCCACACGCACGGTAGGCGGAGCGATATCAGGATATTGCTCTACCGGAAGTGTATAAAGTGATATAAATCCAACAATCAGAATCAAGACCGATATGGAGAGGGCCATCACCGGCCGCTTAATAAATATATTTCCTTTCATAATCGTCTGTTATTTTACTTGCGTTCCTTCACGAATCATTCCGGCTCCATCGGCCACAATCTCATCTCCGGCTTTCAGCCCATCCAGTACAATATATTCTTTTCCGTCATTGACCGGAGCCACCTTTATCAGAGTAGATACAGCTTTTCCGTCCACTACCCTATAGGCCAGGATTTTATCTTGCAGCTGTACGGTAGCTCCCTGCGGAATAACAATACATTTTTCATATACACTCGGAATCAGTACGTTGCCCGATGCTCCACTGTGCAGCAAGCGAGAAGCATTCGGAAATACAGCACGTACCCCTACTGTACCCGTTTCCTTGTCAATCACTCCACTGATAGATTCTATCTTTCCTTTTTCTTCATATACAGAACCATCGTTCAACTGAAGCTGAATAGCCGGCATATTTTCTACCGCTTTATCAATTGTACCATATTGACGCGCCAGGGCCAGCAACTGATTTTCAGTCATTGAAAAATAGACATACATGGTGGCATTGTCTGAAACAGTAGTCAGCGGCTGCGACATATTAGAACCGACCAATGCCCCTACCCGGTAAGGCAACATACCAACTACTCCATTACTGGGACTTTTGACTTCGGTATAAGAAAGGTCATTCCGCGCATTCACCTCCTGCGCCTTCGCCTGTGCCAGTTGCGCTTTGGCAGTCAGATACGCATTTTCAGTTGTCTGTAAGTTGAAACTGGAAACCACCTTCTTGGCATACAGTTCCTGTGTACTTTTATAAGTAAGTTCAGCGGTAGCCAGACTGGCTTTCGCCACTTCCACATTGGCAACTGCCGTTTCCAAAGCTGCCTTATAAGGAACCTGATCAATTACAAACAAGATCTCTCCTCGCCGCACAACATCCCCTTCCGATACATTTAATTTTTCAATATATCCTGACACTTGCGGATAAATATCAATATCCTGCATACCTTCTATGGAAGCAGAATAAGAAGTCATGATTTCCTTATCGGTATCCGCCGTAAGTGTTACAAGATTATAGCCTTTCTGAGTATTTTCTTTGTTTTCTGTCTTACAGGAGGTTATCCCCGTCGCACAGCCAACCAGTAACATCAGCCATACGTTTAATTTTCCAATCTTTTTCGTCATATTTGTTTCTTTTTTTGTTCGCGCAAAAGTAGCAAGCAAGAAAAAAAGGGAAGCAACAAATTTTCGCACAGGAATGTTCTATTTTCTCCATCCGCCTATTTATTCTATAAAATATGGAAAATAAGACATACTTGAGAGAAAATAAAACATAGCATCTTGACCAAAAATCTTCATCTTTGCAAAAAAGAATTATGGAAGAGATTATTAAACATATTCACATGGAAATGCTTCAGGCACATTGCGATGATCAAAGCTACATTGACGACTACATGTTTCTGACTGAACATCTGGAGAATGTGTTCCAGGAAAACAGGAATGTCAAACTGGAAGTTTTTCTGATGCTCTATTGTGAGGAAGGAGAAGTAAACTTAGAACTGAACAATGTAGCCCGACACCTACAGGCCAACGACCTGCTGATCAGTCTGCCCAATACGATTATAGGTCAGGTAATGGCCAGTCCCAATCATAAAGTAAAAATATTCTGTTTCTCCAACCGCTTTATCCAGCGGCTGACACAGACTCAGAAGTACAGCTGGAAGTCGATATGTTACATACAGGAAAATCCCATTAAGCATTTTGGAGAAAACCGGAACAAAACATTTCACCAATATCTGAAACTGATAGAAGACAAGATACAGACTCCACCCGACACCTACCAGAAAGAAATCCTGCTACACATTGCTTCAGCTTTTTATGGCGAGATGGTGGCCGAAACTACACGCAAATCTATTGAAAAGGAAAAACAGGGGCACCACACTCCTGTCAAACATCCCGACTTCATCTTTAAACAGTTCATGGAAGCACTGACAGCCGATAACGGAAAACACCGCACGCTGACTTATTATGCCGAATTATTTTGTTACTCACCGAAGTATCTTTCACGTATCGTCAAGCAAGTCAGTGGGAAAAATGCATTGACACTCATCCATGAAAATGCCATTGAGCATATCATTCCGGAGCTGAAACATTCCGACAAAAGTATTAAAGAGATTTCTGCTGACTTTGAATTTCCTAATGTTTCCTTTTTTGCACAATACGTAAAAAAGCATTTAGGTATGAGTCCAACAGAATATCGCAACAGCAATCAAGATGACAAATAATATAGACTAAAACTATTTTAAACTATGAAACGATGCATCTTATACAGTCTAAGTGGATTGGTCACCTTATCAGCCTATTCACAACATACATCCAACAGAGATGTTCCTCCCAACATACTACTCATAGTGGTAGACGACATGGGATTTTCAGACATACAACCCTTTGGGGGCGAAATACAAACCCCTCATATTAACCGACTGGCAGAACAAGGTATCCGGTTTACCCGGTTTCATACTTCCTCTTTAAGTGCTCCTACAAGAGCCATGCTCCTGACAGGCGTAGACAATCACCAAAACGGACTAGGTATCATGCCCCCTCTTCATGCTGAAAACCAATACATGCAACCCGGATATGAAGGGGGTATCAACCACAGCGTGATGACACTGGCCGAGGTGCTGCATGAGAATAATTATTACACCTGTATGGCCGGGAAATGGCATCTTGGGGCTCAAAAAGAGAATATTCCTTCCGAACGCGGATTTGATCAGAGCTTCACCATGCTAGGAGGAGGAGCCGGTCATTTTTGCAATTCATTTGCCCTGTCCGACAGCGAACAACCTGTCACTTTTTATCTGGATAATGGGAAAAGAGTAGACAAACTTCCCGATGATTTCTATTCCACTCGCTACTATACTGATAAAATGATTGAATATCTGCGTAAGTGCCCTCAAAACAAACCATTCTTCAGCTATCTGGCCTTCACCGCTCCACACGACCCTTTACAGATTATCCCGGAATGGAAAAACCGGAACAAAGGCATGTACGATGGTGGATACGACAGCATCCGTGTCGCCAGACTGGAACGACAAAGACAGATGGGGCTTATCCCCGCACAGACTCCTGATACAGGACTCAGCAATCCTAATAAACAATGGGACTTCCTCAACGAAGAGCAGAAAAAAGAACAAAGCCGCAAAATGGAGATCTATGCTTCTATGATAGAGTATGTAGATTATAGTATCGGACGAGTGATTAAGGAACTGGAAGAAGAACACAAACTGAACAATACGCTGATTTTGTTTATGAGTGACAATGGCGCAAACCCCAAAGAACCGGAATCATATCCGGGGAATACCAAAGAAACCATTCAGGAAAGATATGACAACCAGCTGGGAAATTATGGAAACTCCAACTCATTCATTTCGTTGGGAGAAGCCTGGGCCGAAGTATGTAATACGCCTTATAGTCTCTATAAAATGACAACCCACGAGGGAGGAATATGCGTACCACTTATTATTTCCGGGAAGAATATGCCCCAAAAAGGAAGCATTGATCACAGTACTCTGCTGCATGTAACCGACTTGTTCCCTACAATTCTGGAATATACTCATACCCAACGGCCATCTTCTTATCACAACATCTCCCTGGCTCCTCTTTACGGAAAATCATTTGTGCAAAAACTGACAGATATGGAGTCATCACCTTCACGTACATCCGGCGAAGCACTTTGTTTTGAAATGAAAGAAGATAAAGCCGTTATACAAGGTAAATGGAAAGCAGTACAACTCGCCCCTCCTCATGGAGATGGAACTACATGGAAATTGTACAATCTCGAAACAGATATTGCCGAACAAAATGACTTGTCTGCAATTTATCCAGCGAAACTAAAAGCACTTATCGAACTTTGGAAAGATTATGCAAAGTCTGTCGGATATATCCAGTCAGATCATTCCAGTATGATAAAAGAAATAGGAGCTGCTCAATTTTATAAATATGAAGCTAAATCAAAATAATGTAACAGAAATAAAACGATGTAGATAAACGTCGCAGGATTCAATCGACATCGTTGTTTGTAAAATCGTCGCTGTTGACTATACATTCAACAGCGACGATTGCGTAGCCGACGTCGTCGTTTTTAATCAGCTAATAGAATCATAAATTTGTATTTATGACAATGTGTGAATAATCAACTTTTTGCTTTCTGTGACAAATCACTACGGGAACGACTGATAGTAACCATATATACTCCGCCAAATATCAGTCCTACAGAAAGCACTTTTACCCAGTTGAATGAGTCCATACCCCAACATACAGCTACAATACTTGCAATGATCGGCTGCACATAATTATACATACCGGCTACCGTAGGACGCAGGTTCTTCTGCCCTACTACTACAAAAATATAGCTGAAGAAAGTGCTTCCTACTACAATAAAAGTCAATGAAGCAATTTCAGTACAAGTCAGCATATCCCAAGATGCATTCAGCAAATCATGATACGAAAACGGTAAGGCGCAGATAAAAGCATAAGTAAACATCCATTTCATAATAGTAAACAGAGAATATTTACCTACAAAGTCTTTAAAAAGCACGATATAAAGTGCATAGCTGCATTGCGCCAACAATACCAGCAAATCGCCCCAGATATAATGTTCTCCAGTCTTTTGAGCCGTATCGGTATGCTGGCTTCCCATAATAAGCAATAAAGCTCCTGTAGCTCCCAATGCAATACCCAATACTTTCTTTCCTGTAATAGGCTCTTTCAGATAAATAGCAGCCAGCACCATTGCTATAAGCGGCATACTGGTGGTAATAATCGAAGCATCGGCTGGAGAAGTCAGTCCCACTCCAAAAATAAAGCAGCCCTGATTAAACACAATTGCCAACAAAGAAGCCACAAACAATTTTGCAAGATCCTTATGCCCTACATGCTCAGGCTTTCTGAAAAACGAAGCTATCCAAAACAAGATCATTGCACCAAAAATGCGCAAATCTGTCACAACAAGAGGAGTTACCGCCCCTCCTAACATAACAAGTTTTGCCAAAGGAGACATTAACCCCCACATGGCATTCGCACAGAACATGGCTCCATGTCCTTTCCACTTTTGCCATTCCATATCTTTCTACCTTTACTAATACTTTAATCTTTTATATATAAATCGACTGCGATGGGTAAATGGTCACTATATCCGCCATGATACCTTTTTCCCCAATAAGTTCGATAAGGAGTATCACCTCCATAGCGTTCATCTTCCTCCAACAGGAAAGGGAAAGTTAAAATCCGTGCTTCCTTGTAGTTTGTCCGAATCCGGGATTTTTTATTCAGCATCATGCCGTTCACTATCATATGGTCTAAAATCCCCCATTCTCCACGATAACGATAAGTTCCCCCTTCTTTTCCATCCATCAAATTATACAAAGTCGTTTTCTGTATCTTTCTACCAGGTTTTACAGCTCCCAGCACTTCGGCTATAGAACGGTTGGAAGGATAATCATTAAAGTCGCCCATAATAATAACATGTGGGGTTTTTCGGACTCTCATCACAGAATCGGCTGCCTGACGAAGATGGCGTGCCGTAAACAGACGATAAGGTTCACTCTTGACTTCCCCACCCGAACGGGACGGCATATGGCAGACAAAAACATCCAACGTATCTCCGCTCACTACCCTTCCTATGACATGAAGAATATCGCGAGTGGGACGACGGTTTATCTCTTTATAAGGTATACTTATATATTGTGACCCGATAAGACGAAAAGTGGCCGGCTGATACAGCAAAGCCACATCTACCCCTCGCTCATCGGGCGAATTAGTCATCACATAACGATAGCCAGCATCGCGCAAGGGCGAATATCGGGTCAACCCATCCAAACAATATTCATTTTCTACTTCACACAAACCTACCAAATCGGGAACCTGCTCATGACTGGCAGCAAGAATTACTTTTGCTATTTTCTTCAGCTTATCCTGATAACGATTGTAACTCCAGCCTTTAGGACTTTCCGGCAGAAATTCTTTATCATTTTTCAGCGAATCATGCCGACAGTCGAACAAATTCTCTACATTATATTCCATCACACGGAACTGTTGTTGTGCCTGTACCGACAGACAGGTACAGCACACAACAAAAACTCCTAATATTGTTTTCAGTTTCATGCTTTTGCAGGTATATGAGCCAATACATCCAACAAATGACGCCAGAACTTGTCGACAGTAGGAATCAGCATACGTTCATCGGGAGAGTGTACGCCACGTAATGTCGGACCAAATGAAACCATATCCAAAGAAGGATATTTCTCCAGGAAAAGTCCACATTCCAATCCTGCATGAATTGCTTTCACCTTAGGTTCTGTGCCAAACAGACGTAAATAGCTTTCTTTGGCAATATGCAATATTTCAGAAGATGGATTAGGCTTCCAGCCCGGATAGCCATCGCCGGTAGTAACTGTAGCTCCACCCAGTTCGAATGCAGAACGAACCATCTGCGACATATCCTTACGAGAAGAAAGAATAGAACTGCGCTGACTTGTTACAACTACAATCATACCGTCACGCTGTTTTACCGATGCCAGATTCGATGAAGTTTCTACCAGTCCTTCGATATCCTGACTCATCGCATACACTCCATTGTGTACAGCATAAATAGAATGCAGGAAACGCTTCATAGCCTGAGGCTCCATCACTTCTGCATGAGCAGCTTCCGATTCCAAATCCATCATCAGATTAGGTTCTGTTACTGCAAATTCATTTTCTACTTCAGCCAGGAAGATGTTCAACGCCACACGTACCGATTCCTTATCCTTCATAGGAACAGCGCACACAGCCGATGCTTCACGAGGAATAGCATTGTGCAGATTACCTCCGTCTATCTCGCTCAGATACAAATCATACTTCTGGCTCAACTGTACCAGATAACGGTTCAGTAGCTTATTCGCATTGGCACGGTTTTTATTGATATCATCACCCGAATGTCCTCCGGTCAAACCCTTTACTACCACACGGAAGAAAAAGTAACCTTCCGGAGCAGCAATCATCGGACAAGGGAACTGTGCTGTTGTACCAGCACCTCCTGCACAACCAATAAACAATTCACCTTCGTCTTCCGAATCCAGATTGACTAATATATCCCCTTCCATAAATCCTTCCTTCAAAGCAAAGGCTCCTGTCAGTCCGGTTTCTTCGTCTACAGTAAACAGACACTCTATTGGTCCGTGCTTGATATCATCGGCAGCCAGTACCGCCAACTGAGTAGCTACACCGATACCGTTATCTGCACCGAGTGTAGTACCTTTTGCCTTAAGCCACTCGCCATCTACATAGGTCTGTATCGGATCAGTATCAAAATTATGTTCTGTATCTTTATTCTTTTCACAAACCATATCCATGTGCGACTGCAAAATAACAGTTTTCACATGTTCCATACCCTGTGTAGCAGATTTCTTTATTAAAATATTACCTGCTTCATCTTCTTTATATTCCAAACCATGCTTCTGTGCAAAACCAATCAGATAAGCTCTGATTTTTTCTTCCTTCTTAGAAGGACGAGGAACCTGACATATTTCCTCAAAATAATGAAACACTGAAGCTGGTTGTAAATCTTTCTTTTCCATAAATCAAGTTTATTAAATTGTTTTTACCCTTTATTTTTTCTGCAAAAAGAAGTTAAATAGCTCACTTCACACATCGATATGTACTTTTTTCAGTCAAAAAGCAGATGGAATAGTGACAAAAACTATATATTTGCAACGCAAAAATAATAGAAATGGTTAAGACTATTCTGATAACAATGTTAATAGTTGCTATTTGTATTGCACTATTATCTGTAAAAATACTCTTTAAAAAGAATGGACGATTCCCCAATACGCATGTCAGCGGAAGCAAAGCGATGCGAAAAAGAGGAATAGGATGTGTGCAATCGCAGGATCGTGAAGCTCAAATTCCCAATCCACATGCAATAGCAGAACGTAGACATTCAGAGCAACAAGACTAATAATATTAACTTTTTAAGATATAAAACATGATGAAAAAAACAAAGTATATCCTGAAGGGATTTTTAATGCTGGTAATGGCATTTATGTTTACACAATGTGCCGACAACAAAAATGCTAATGAAGGCAATGCAACACCTGCTGCAGCTCTTGCATCGGGAGAATTGAAAATTGCATACGTAGAAATCGATTCTTTGCTGACTAAATATCGTTTTTGGAATGATTTGAATGAGATGATGATTCAGAAAGAAGAAAACATCCGTACAACTCTGAACGAAAAAGCAAAGGAACTTGAACAAGAAATGAGAGAATTCCAGCGTAAATTGGAAAACAATGGTTTTGCAAGCCGCGAACGTGCAGAACAGGAAAATCTCCGCATTGCACAAAAACAACGCGATTTGCAGCAATTGCAGGAAAAACTGGCTAACGAACTGCAAACTGAAAACCAGAAAAACAGCTTACAGCTCCGCGACTCTATCAACTCATTCTTGAAAATCTACAACAAAGACAAAGGATATAGCTTGATTTTCAGCAATACAGGTTTTGATAACTTGCTTTATGCTGACAAGGCATTCAACATCACTGAAGAAATCGTAGAAGGACTGAATGCACGTTATACTCCAAGTGCTGCTGTTAAGAAATAATTGATTAATACAAAAGCATACAATCCCCTTTTGCCGAAAACCAATACATAACGGCAAAAGGGGATTTTTATTTTGTTACAGTACACTTTTATCTCATCCTTATCATAACCTTAAAAAGAAAGCCCTTCAATCCTTATTTTTGTAAAAATGGATTTATTTATTATTTTTGCAAAGTTTTTTAATCAATATCATAACATTTTATCAACAAAAAGCAAATGAAACACACAAAAGGGCATCCAAAAGGATTATATCTTTTATTTGTAACAGAGATGTGGGAGCGGTTCAGCTACTATGGCATGCGTGCCTTATTCATGCTCTACATGGTACAAGCCTTACTCTTCGACAAAGAAACGGCTTCGCAAGTATATGGCAGCTATACAGGATTGGTTTATCTTACCCCACTGATAGGAGGATACATTGCCGACCGATACTGGGGAAACCGCCGCTCCATTGTTGTAGGTGCATTAACAATGGCAATCGGACAATTCTTGCTATTCCTCAGTGCATGTTTCTTTCATGAAATTGCTCTGGCAAAATATCTGATGTTTTGCGGACTTGGTCTTCTTATTTTAGGGAACGGTTTTTTCAAACCTAACATTTCAACCATGGTAGGAAGACTTTATACAAAGGACGATAAAAGAAAAGATGCAGCTTTCACCATTTTCTATATGGGGGTAAACGTAGGTTCTACACTTGCCCCACTAGTATGTGGATTAGTAGGAAATACCGGACATCCGGAAGATTTCAAATGGGGATTTCTGGCTTCATGTATAGGAATGTTACTGGGAGCTACTGTATTCCAGATTTTAAAAAACAAATACATTTGCGGACCTGATGGCGAACCTGTAGGAATGCCTCCTACAAAATATACTCAGGCAGACAAGAATACACCAGAGCAACCCAGCAAAAGTAAAGCCACCCAAAGAACTACTTTCATGGTAATGGGAACCTTGATTCTGACCTTGTTGTTTGCTGTCGACTGGAATGCATCCGGATGGTCTGTCTTTGCCAACACAGACTGGATAGGTGCCTTGATTTATGCTACAGCCATAATCATACCACTTACGATTATCACAGACCACTCGCTGACTGGTACAGAGAAAATGAGAATCGGGGTAATCTATATTATTGCATTTTTTGTCATCTTTTTCTGGGCTGCCTACGAACAGGCTGGAGCCTCACTCACATTCTTTGCAGACGAGCAGACCGATCGTCATATAGGCAATTGGGAAATGCCAGCAGCCTATTTCCAATCGTTCAATCCTATTATGATTGTAACGCTTGCTCCGGTTTTTGCAGCTATCTGGTCTTTCTTAGGCAAACGAGGATTGGAACCCAGTTCTCCACGCAAACAAGCTATTGGTTTGTTCCTCCTTTCAATGGGATACTTATACATTGCTTTCGGTGTAAAAGACATTGAGCCCGGTGTAAAAGTCAGCATGGTTTGGCTTACTGGATTGTATCTGATTCATACAATGGGAGAACTCTGTCTGGCTCCAATAGGATTGTCGTTGGTATACAAGCTCTCTCCGGTACGTTTCTCTTCTCTGATGATGGGAGTATGGTATCTGAGCACTTCAGCAGCCAATAAATTTGCCGGAGTTTTAAGCGGATATTACCCTGAGCATGGAACCGTAAGACACTTTTTAGGATATCAGATAGAAAACCTTTACGACTTCTTCATGCTGTTTGTATTTATGAGTGGAACAGCAGCTCTCATCTTGTTTGTCATTTCCGGAAAATTACAAAAGATGATGAAAGACGTATAAGTATTACATCTTACAAACGAATTTATACAGATAAAACATATGTACATTCTATAAAAATTTTATCTTTGCATATTAATAAAATCTAATATTAACTTTTTAAATCTTCATCAATTTATGTTCAACAAACATCCAAAGGGGTTGGTTGCCGCAGCTTTAGCCAATATGGGAGAGCGCTTTGGCTTTTACATCATGATGGCAATTCTAACCTTATTTATCTCTGCTAAATTCGGTTTGTCTGAAACCACAACCGGATATATCTATTCAGCTTTTTATGCATCTATCTACATTTTGGCTTTGGCCGGAGGTATAATAGCTGACAAAACTAAAAACTTTAAAGGAACTATTTTCGCCGGTCTCGTTCTGATGGCTATCGGATATCTGATTATTGCCATCCCTACTCCTACTCCAGTTCCAAGTCTTCCTCTTTACTTAGGATTAACCTGCCTGGGATTGGCTGTAATTGCCTTCGGTAATGGTTTGTTCAAAGGAAACCTTCAGGCACTGGTAGGACAAATGTACGATGATCCTAAATATTCACATTTACGCGATGCCGGATTCCAGATATTCTACATGTTTATCAATGTAGGTGCTGTATTCGCTCCATTTATTGCAATTGGTGTCCGTAACTGGTGGTTGAAAGCAAACAACTTCGACTATGATGCAACTTTGCCAGAACTTTGCCATCAGTACCGCGAAGCAATCATCCACGGAAAGGAAATGGCTCCACAGGCTATGGAAAACCTGACAGTATTGGCCAACAAGGTTTCTCTGAGCGGTGAAGCTGTTACTGACATGGGAGCTTTCGTAAACAATTACCTTGACGTATTCAACCGTGGTTTCCACTATGCATTTATGGCCGCTATCGTAGCAATGATTATTTCACTGGTTATCTATCTGTCTAACAAGAATACATTCCCAGATCCAGGAAAGAAAGCGGCAGAAAGCAAAACAGCAAAAGCAACTGTAAATAAAGAAGAAATCCAGATGAATGCTAAAGAAATCAAACAGCGTATCTATGCTTTGTTTGCTGTATTTGGTATCGTTATCTTCTTCTGGTTGTCGTTCCACCAGAACGGTTACTCACTGACTTACTTTGCCCGCGACTATGTAGACCTCAGTGTAATCAATATCGATTTAGGATTTACTCAAATCAAAGGAGCAGAAATCTTCCAGTCTGTAAACCCATTCTTCGTAGTAACACTGACTCCGCTTATCATGTGGATTTTCAGTTCGATGAAAGAAAAGGGTAAAGAACCTTCTACTCCGATGAAGATTGCCATCGGTATGGGTATTGCAGCTTTGGCTTATATCTTCCTTATGGTATTCTCATTCACACTTCCAACAAAAGATGCTTTGAGTACCATGACTGCAGAACAGGTTGATGCCATCCGTGTTACACCATGGATTATGATTGGCTTGTATTTCATCCTGACAGTAGCCGAGTTGTTTATTTCTCCATTAGGATTGTCATTCGTTTCGAAAGTGGCTCCTCCTCATTTGCAAGGATTAATGCAGGGATGCTGGCTTGCAGCTACAGCTGTAGGAAACTCACTGCTGTTTGTCGGAGGTATCTTGTACACCACAGTTCCTATCTGGGCATGCTGGTTGGTATTCGTAGGCGCTACCGGTGCTTCCATGATAGTAATGCTCTCTATGGTAAAATGGTTGGAAAAAGTAGCTAAATAAGCAATTACAATACAACTTATCATAAAAGGACGAGACCATCTCAAAATAAGCTTGAGATGGTCTCTGTTTTTTTATGCTACGTATTCGTGATTCTATTTGCTTTTTTAAATCGACGACGTCGGATACATAATCGCCCACATCGATTATACAGCCAACGACGACATTTCTACATTCGGCGACGCCGATTAAAGTTTCCGACATTCACCGGTACTTTTTTATTCCTGCCATATACTCTATTTGCCAAGAGATGACAAATTTAATCACAGTCTGTTTGAGTTAAAGTGTAATTTAAAAGCATGTTGTTTAAAAGAATAAATCCCTGTACTTTTATAGTTCCGGAAATAACTATGCCTATTCCCTTTCTACAGAAAGTACAAGGATTTATTGAAATCGATTATTCAGAAACTTCTTTATGCGTTTTCTTGCAGTTCTGCTGATTTACGATGTTTTAAAACCTCTGCATCAATATAAAAGATTGTTTCTTCTGCCAGATTATTGATGTGGTCGCCAGCCCGTTCCAGTTTACGGAAAATACCTGCGGTTTCCAAACAAAGCTTTATATCTTCCGGATGTTCCGTAGCATGATCTGCCAATGTATCAATAGCATTCTGATTTAATATATCCAATACTTCATCTTTATCAAATACAGATTTAGCCATCGATAAATCCTGTTTCTGCAGCGATTCATATGTAGTATTCAACATAGACAATACAGTATCAAACATTTCATGTATCTGTAAACTACTAAAAAGAATCTTATTTTCCGGCTTCAGTTGAGTACGAATAACAAAACGGGCAATGCTATCGGCATAGTCACCAATACGTTCCAAATTATTATTAATTTTCAGCATGGCCAATGCAAAACGCAAATCGACTGCAACAGGATTATACAAGGCAATGAAGTCTTCAATGTCGCTGTCTATTTTCAGTTCGAATGCATTAACCCGCTTTTCACGAGCTGCCACTTTATCAGCCAACGAAGTATCCGCATTCAACACGGCCTGATAAGCATCGCTCAATTGCTGATAGACCAATGTCCACATCTCATTTACTTCGTTCTTTATTGTCTGAAGTTCGTTTTCTACAAATTTTACCATAATTGTATGAAAGGGTTAAGTTTATCCAAATCGTCCGGTAATATAATTCTGAGTAGCCTCCTGAGCAGGATTGGTAAATATCTTCTTGGTATCATCAAATTCAACCATCTCACCCATATAGAAGAAGGCGGTCTTGTGGCTCACACGGGCTGCCTGCTGCATGCTGTGTGTGACAATAATGACCGTAGTCTTTTCGCCCAGCTCGCAAATCAGTTCTTCCACTTTAGCTGTAGAAATAGGGTCGAGTGCAGAAGCAGGTTCGTCCATCAGCAAGATAGAAGGCTCCACAGCCATGGCACGGGCAATACAAAGACGCTGCTGCTGTCCGCCAGACAAAGCATAGGCCGAATCCTTCAACTTACTCTTTACTTCTTCCCATAAAGCAGCTCCTTTCAAGGCTTCTACTACACGGTGCTCTATAAATTCCTTATCTTTTATACCGTTTACACGCAATCCGTAAGCCACATTTTCAAAAATACTCTTTGGAAAAGGATTCGGACGCTGAAACACCATTCCCACATTCTTTCTCAAAGAATCTACATCTACAGACTTGTCGTAAATGTTTTGTCCGTCAATCAGAATTTCCCCAGTCAATTTAGTTCCGGGAATCAAGTCGTTCATACGATTAAACAAACGGAGAAAAGTAGACTTTCCGCACCCCGAAGGACCAATAAAAGCTACCACTTCATTATTAGGTATCTGAATGTTGATATTCTTCAATGCGTGAAAATTCCCGTAATAGAAATCTACGTTTCTTGCTTCAATCTTATTCATATATCAGATGAGTTATTTCGATTTTAATTTGTTTTCAAAAAATTTGCGGACAGCATTCGCTGCCAAATTCATAATTAGCACCAACAGAATCAACACAAGGGCCGTTCCATAAGCAATAGGAAGTTGTGCTTCGATATCGGTTCCGCTTGTTGCCACTACATACAGATGATAAGGCAATGCCATACATTGGTCGAAAATACTTTCGGGCAATTTCGGAAGGAAATAAGCCGCACAAGTAAACAGGATAGGAGCTGTTTCTCCCGATACACGCCCCAGTGAAAGAATCAATCCGGTAATAATACGTGGCATGGCCATAGGAAGCAGGACTTTCCATATAGTCTGCGCTTTAGTAGCTCCCAAAGCCAGACTTCCCTCACGATAACTGTCTGGAATATCCTTAAAAGCCTCTTCTGTGGTACGGATTACAATAGGCAGCGCCAATAGGCCCAAGGTAAATGATCCAGCCAGGATACTGTCTCCAAAACTCAGATAGTTTACAAAGAAAGCCATACCAAACAGACCAAATACAATGGAAGGAATACCTGCCAGATTATTGGTCATCATGCGGATAAAAGCAACTAACTTGCCCTGCGGAGCATACTCATTCATGTAAATGCCACTCATCACTCCAATGGGGAAGGAAAATAATGCACTTCCTATCATCAGATAAAAAGTTCCGACAATAGCCGGCCATATGCCTCCTTTGGTCATCCCGTCAGTGGGAGCTTCGGTCAAGAATTCCCAATTAATCACTCCAATACCTTTCACCAGAATAAAACCAAGGATAAAGAAAAGCAAAAGTGCTACACCATAACTAAGCATGCGGAAACAAGCGAACATTATCTTCTGTATTCTTTGCTTTTTACGTGTATAAGAAGGATTTGTTTGAATAGCCATGTTTTATTTCTTGAATTTGTTGCGTGCAGAAACAATTTCCACACAAGAGTTGATAATCAGTGTAATGAAGAACAATATTACCCCCAGCAAGAACAGAGACTGATAGTGTGCTCCTCCTGCAGGCGCTTCACCCAGTTCGGCAGCAATCGTAGCAGGGATGGTACGCAGCGGTTCCAGAATGCTTGTAGGAATTACCGCAGCATTACCGGTCACCATCAGTACAGCCATGGTTTCACCAATAGCCCGGCCGATACCCAAGACTACTCCTGATGTAATACCCGAAATAGAAAAAGGAATCACTACCTTATAAATGGTTTGCCAGTGAGTAGCTCCCAATGCAAGACTGGCTTCACGCATCATACGCGGACAGCTGCGCATCGCATCTTCTGCCACGGTAATGATGGTAGGAAGTGCCATAATAGCCAATACGATACTTCCAGCCAAACCCGATTCTCCGACGGGAAGATGGAACGTTTTCTGCAGAAAAGGTACAATTACCGCCAATCCGAAAAAGCCATATACGACCGAAGGAATACCATTCAACAACTCGATAATAGGTTTCAGGTACTTACGTACATTAGGATGGGCAACTTCTGCCAGATAAATGGAAACAGCCAGTCCAAACGGCAAAGCAATGAGAATAGCAAAAAAACTTACCCATAATGTACCTCCAATCAAAGGAAGAATACCGAAGATAGGTGAAGGTGTGGCTGTAGGAAACCATTCATCTCCTAACAGTACATCTTCTACAGAGATATTCTCGTCCTGTATAAGTTTCATTCCACTTTCTTTCTCGATGAGCGAATAGGGTACAAATGCAATCATTCCTTTATGCTGCTTCACCAATTCGGCAATCTTCGCTCCAGCCAACTCATATTCGGCTCCGAGTTCTTCTTCTGTATAGATTTTATCAAGATCTTCCAAACGGAATACTTCTACAGGAATATCTTGTCCTCCCAACTCTTTCCAGTTCGTAATTTCTTCATCGAATAAGAGTTTGATTTCCTGTGCACTTAGCCGCTTTACCGGATTATCCTGATTCAATGCCAGCACATAGCCTTTGTCGACCACCGGATTGCTGAACAATCCAACTGCCTCACTAAACAAAAAGCCAATAATCAGCAAAATAGCAATACTGGTAGTAAAGCCACTTATCGTAAAAATACGTCGGGCTATTCTATCAATTATCTTTTTCATAATGTGTTTTTGTGTGTTTAATCATTATCGGGGAATAAATCCCAATTCCAATGTCTTTTCCAATCCTTCTGGCGAATAAATAAACTGAATAAAATCCGACACCCGACTTTCATTCTTTTTATCATAATAATAATACAACGGACGAACAATAGGATACTGTTTTTTCATTGCAGTTTCTACTGAAGGATATACAAAGCTTTTCCCCTGGTCATAAGATACAGAGACCGCCTTTACATAAGGATTCAGATAAGCAAGCCCGACATATCCGATTGCTCCACGTGTTTGTCTTACTGATTGGATAATTGCTCCCGTTGCAGGCATAGAAAGAATACTACTCATGTAATTCTTATTTTCGAGAACGCTCTCCTTGAAAAACTCATAAGTACCGGAAGAGGTTTCACGGGAATAAACCACAATTTTGGCATCTTCTCCACCTACTTCCTTCCAGTTGGTTATCTTACCACGGAAAATTGCTTCCAATTGTTCACGGGTAAGCTTGCTTACAGGATTTTCCGGATTCACAATGACAGCCAGTGCATCATAAGCAACTATTACCTCACAAGGTTCATGCTTAGACTTTTTCATTTTCATTTTTTCATTGAACTTGATGCGGCGGGATGCCATTGCCAGATCGGTAGTACCGTCCATCAAAGCTGAAATCCCCACCCCACTTCCTCCACCAGTCACAACTACTGTAGCAGATGGATGTTGTTTCATAAATATCTCCGCCAACTCTTGCGTGAGTGGAAGAACGGTATCACTTCCTTTGATTCTCTGTGCCATCACTGTATTGCTCATATAGCAAAACACGAAAAGGAAAGGAATTAAAATCTTCTTCATTTTACTGTTTTTTAAGTCTTTAAATCACGGCGGTAAAGATAGGCAGTTTCAACGAAAAGTGTATTACAAACCTGTTTCACATAAAATACAATCCGATTAAAAACAACTGATATACTTTATAATAACATTTTTTATAGTCCTCTACCTTATATTCATTTCTTCATTTACAAAAGTTTTCATAGTTGAACTATTTTACAGGCTGCTATAAAAAAATTCGTCCGGCATCATCATGTTTCAATCTGATGATACCGGACGAATCGAAAAGAACGGGAATCTTCTACTAATCAAGAAAGAGTTCTTCCGGATAACCTACATCTACCAGGAACAATGCATTTCCTGGCACTGAAGTTCCTGCACTACAACGATTTTTTTCTTCTATTACTTCACGAAATCCCTCTACCGTCAGTTTTCCTTTACCCACCTCAACTAAGGTACCTACTACAGCACGAACCATATTGCGTAAGAAGCGGTCTGCCTGAATGGTAAACACCCAATTGTGTTCTCCTATTTGTTCCCAACGGGCGTACATCATCTTGCAATTGTTGGTTTTCACATCTGTATGCAACTTACTGAAACTTGTAAAGTCTATATAGTCGAACAAAGTCTGAGCAGCCTCGTTCATTTTCTCAAAATCTAAGGTCTGAAATATCCGCCAAGAAAACGCCCGACTAAACGGATCTTTACAAGTGGTAATATAATATTTATAGGTACGGTATGTTGCATCGAAACGGGCATGTGCGTCCGACTTTACTCTGCGTACACAATGTACAGCTACATCCGGAGGAAGCAACCGGTTCAACTTATCGACAACCGTTGCACAATCCAGTTCTGTATCAAAATCGAAATGAGCTACCATCAGCCGGGCATGTACTCCAGCATCCGTACGTCCGGCACCTACTACTTCTATAGGCTTGCGCAGAAAAGTCGACAAAGCCTTCATCAACACTTCCTGTACACTAATGCCATTAGGCTGGATCTGCCAGCCATGATAATTTGTACCATCGTACGATAAGTATATAAAATATCTGCACATATTCCGTTATCTTACAGTTATATGGAAACATCCCTGCTTCAGTTCATACTTCACATAACAACGGTTCAACTTACGCATATCTCTAAGCACTTCCGAAAGAACAAGTTTCAGCGTATCTGCCCCTACATCCTGCATAGGTCTTCCATCAGGATCTTCAACCTTTGCAAACCGTTTCCAACTCACATCGAAAGTAGTACCATAAGAATGACAAGAATTTGCCGACGCATTAAGATTTCTGCGTCGTAAACGCTTTACATCGTCTTTAGTGCGAAGAACAGAGGTTACAATTATTTTATTAGGATTTAATCCTTTGTTTTCCAGCGAATCAAGGAAAGCATGACCTATTGTATCCAGTAAAGCACTGGCCCGAGGAACCAGATAAGGTACAGAATGTGTAAGCGAATCTACATCATACAAGTCACACGATTTTATTTCTGTCAGACGGCCAATTAATTCGGAAGCAGCTTCCCTATCGGCTACTGGAGAAATCCCCAGACTCTTGGCTGCTTTAAGCTGCACGGCATTCAAATCATTAAAACTCCGTTTATAACTAATGACACCCCGTATATTATGCGGATTATTCATTTTCATAGACATGTCTTTTTCTTTGCATCCCGCTGCAAGCAAAGAACATAGACAAAGTCCACAAAAAGTATTCAATAAGATTTTCATTCTTCTTTTCTGCTTATCTAAAATCAATAATTATCATTCTCTTCATCGCATCATCTTATAGATAGATTGTACGCCGACAACTTTTGTCTATCACACAAATTGACGAAGAGATTAAAGTTTTATCTATTAACGGAAGCAAAAGTACGAATTATTCTTGAGATAGTATATCTTTGTAAAGAGGCGTTTAATTTAAAATATAAAAGTCTATGAACAGAGTATGTAAATTATTTGGTATTCGTTACCCTATTATACAAGGAGGAATGGTATGGTGCAGCGGATGGAGACTTGCTTCAGCAGTAAGCAATGCCGGTGGACTTGGTCTGATAGGTGCCGGCTCCATGCATCCCGAAACATTAAGAGAGCATATCCAGAAATGTAAAAAAGCAACCGACAAACCATTTGGAGTAAACATTCCTTTGATGTATCCTGAAATAGAAGCTGTTATGCAGTTGGTTGCCGACGAGGGAGTTCGCATTGTCTTCACTTCTGCCGGCAATCCTAAGACTTGGACAGAATGGCTGCACCAACATCATATTACGGTAGCTCATGTTGTTTCTTCTACAAAATTTGCAGCAAAATGTGAAGAAGCCGGAGTAGATGCTATCGTGGCTGAAGGATTCGAAGCTGGAGGACATAACGGAAGAGAAGAAACCACCACATTGTGTCTCATTCCGGCAGTCCGGCAAATCTGTACAGTTCCTCTTATAGCAGCAGGTGGTATTGCTACAGGAGAAGGTATCTTGGCAGCCCAGTCATTGGGAGCAGATGGTGTACAGATTGGAACCCGATTCGCTCTTACAGAAGAAAGTTCGGCTCACTTTGCTTTTAAAGACCGATGTCTCTCCCTACACGAAGGGGATACCATATTGACACTAAAACATCTGTCACCTACCCGCCTTATCAAAAATGAGTTTTACTCTGAAATAGAGAAAATAGAACAACAGGGTGGTTCTATAGAAGAGCTAAAAGCATTATTAGGAAAAGGCAGAGCCAAACGGGGAATCTTTGAAGGAGATTTGAAAGAAGGAGAACTGGAGATTGGCCAGATTGCTTCACTGTTCCATCACATCCAGCCTGTAAAAGAAGTCATGAAGGAACTGATAGACGATTATAACTCAGCTTTACGGCATATGCAGGATCAGTTATGCTGGTAAACGGGTCTTCTATTTCCATTAATCTGAATTCTTTTTATCGACAATGCAGACACAAAAAGTTGGTTTGCTCAATTCCAATTTATTTCATATTTTAGCAATGTAATCAAGAAATATATAATCACTATGGATATCAAACAATACATTCAAGAGAATGAAAATCGTTTTTTAGAAGAACTGTTCAGTCTTATTCGCATTCCAAGCATCAGTGCCCTGCCACAGCACAAAGAAGATATGCTTGCATGTGCCGAACGTTGGAAACAGCTCCTGCTGGAGGCTGGAGCAGACGAAGCCATGATTATGCCTTCGAAGGGTAACCCATTGGTATATGCTGAGAAACGAGTAGACCCGAATGCACCTACTGTGCTGATTTATGCGCACTACGATGTAATGCCGGCCGAACCACTGGAACTTTGGAAGAGCCAACCTTTTGAACCGGAAGTACGCGACGGACATATTTGGGCACGCGGAGCCGATGACGACAAAGGACAGGCAATGATTCAAGCCAAAGCCTTCGAATATGTAGTCCGGGAAGGATTATTGAAGCACAATGTAAAATTCATTTTCGAAGGAGAAGAGGAAATTGGCTCACCAAGTCTGAATGCATTCTTGAAAGAGCATAAAGAACTTCTTAAGGCAGATGTAATCCTTGTATCAGACACCAGTATGTTGGGAGCTGATTTACCCTCACTGACTACCGGACTACGCGGACTTGCTTATTGGGAAATAGAAGTTACAGGACCAAACCGTGACTTACATTCCGGACATTTTGGTGGAGCTGTAGCCAACCCTATCAATACATTATGCAGCATGCTGGCACAAATTATCGATGAAAACGGACGCATTACTATTCCACATTTCTACGACGATGTAGAAGAAGTTCCTGCTGCCGAAAGAGAGATGATTGCCAGCATTCCATTCGATGAAAAAAAATACATGGAAGCAATCGGTGTCAAGGCTTTGAAAGGAGAAAAAGGCTATTCTACACTGGAACGTAACAGTTGCCGTCCGTCTTTCGATGTATGTGGTATTTGGGGTGGATATACTGGCGAAGGCTCTAAAACCGTATTGCCTTCAAAAGCTTATGCGAAAGTATCGAGCCGTCTGGTACCTCATCAGAATCATGAAAAGATTTCCCAATTGTTTATCGACTATATCAACCAGATTGCCCCCGATTATGTGCAGGTAAAAGTTACTCCGATGCATGGAGGTGAAGGATATGTATGTCCTATCACACTGCCGGCTTATCAGGCTGCAGAAAAAGGATTTACCGTTGCATTCGGGAAAAAGCCTCTTGCAGTTCGCCGTGGAGGAAGTATTCCTATCATCAGCGACTTTGAACAAATCTTGGGAATCAAGACTGTCTTGATGGGATTCGGACTGGAAAGTGATGCTATTCACTCACCCAATGAAAACTTCTCACTTGATATTTTCCGCAAAGGAATCGAAGCAGTGGTAGAATTCCACAAAGAGTTTGATAAGATGTAATCAAAGTTCAAAACAAGAACGATAAAAAGGAATATTCAGTAAATACTACAAATCAGCCACCTAGTTCATTTGCAAAGCATCGTGAATCAGGTGGCTTTTTGTATCCTCTGTTATGTCCCGATTCCCTCTTGCGGTTAGATGACTGGAATAATTGGAGCACTTGTTATATTGAACGGACAAAGGCGATAAGACACAAAAAAACGTGACTTGTATCGATGGCTTATGATACTTGTATCGTTGCCCTTCGTGACTTGTATCGTATGCCATCGATACAAGTCGCATTTTTAGAAGCATTTTCTGAAAGCAAAAAACGGTATGAATGACATCTATTACTGACATTCATACCGTTTTTCTTCAGATACCGTTCCAGGCATTTGCAGAGAATTGAGCCTCAACTCCGCTTTCCAACTCATCGTTCAGGTTGTGAAAGAAATCAATACCTGTCAACTCTTCCAACTCGTCTACTGTAATTGCATAATTGGAAAGTTTCTCTTTATTGCCATACGTTTTGCTCTGATCCAACCAAAAAGCAATAGCCTTGAAACGGTCTCCTTTTTTATTCAGTAAAGCCATAAAATAATACTTGGGTACCGGCTTTGTCTGATCTCCATCAATGTATGTCCAAATATGTTCCTTGCGGTCTATACTGGCACCTTTTACCACATACAGTGTATCACGGAACACATTACTTCGCCCCCAGTTTTGTACAGCTGCTTCCAGTTCACGCCATATTCCTGTATTGAAGCTGTTTTTCTGTGGACTCATATTGGTATAATAGAAAGTCTGTTCATTCGCTGTTTCAGAATACAACCGGTCGGCCGATGCACAGAGATGCCCCCTGTCATATCCTTTCCGTCCAAAATCAGCTTGCACACGCTGATTTGAAGTTCCCACCAAAGGATCGGGAGCAAAAGGTTCGTCACTACGACCTACGGTAGTCTGCCCTGTTGTATTATAAAACTTAAAAGCCACCCAGCGTGCATGTTTTTTGTCTAAATCGTATTCCAGACTAAAGGTATTAACTTCTTGCCCTCCCACTGTAGTAGAATGGGAAACAAGCTTATGATTGCCACTTGTTGCCAAGGCAGGGAGCTCTGCCGGGCCATTAGAGAAAGCAGAACCCGATGAAGGGTCATCGTTACTACAAGAGGTAAAAAGCAGGACAGACAACAGACTGCCCGTCAAGAATAGTCTTATTTTCATTCGTTTAATTTTTATGCTGTTTTGACACTGATGTACAACAAAGCACAACAGTTTTTATTTCTTTATGCAAAGAAAATAAAAAAGAGCGAAGAATCCCGCCTTTCCGACAAGATTCTTCGCTCCATTATATCAAGAACCAGATATGGTTATAATTATCAGTTCATAGTATGTGAACCTAAGCCGCTTACATCGTCTTTAGAAGTAGCTTCCCACTCATCTGCATTGTAAGTAGCAGAAGGTCCAGTTACACTTGATTTACGACGGAAAGTTTTATCCGCACCAAAAGCTGTATTATCTACTCCAAAGTAATCAATTACATTGTCTGTACCTTTATATAAAATAACGGGATCATTTCCATTAAAATTCATTACATTATCGTCTATGGCTATTGCTTCTCCCAAATAAGCAGTCGCTTTTGAATGTTTATAAATAACGACTTGTTTAGGAGCTAATGTTCCTGAAAGAGCTACAGATTTAATACCAGAATCATTACCACCTTCACCAGATCCACTATAATTATGCATGCCCAATGTATAGCCTGCTAAATCTATAGTCTGATCTGTTGGATTGTATATTTCAATATATTTATTAAACGAACTACCTTCTACATATTCAGAAATAAACAAATCTGCTGTTCCAGGCTCCGGTTCTGTACCACCACCATTTTCTGTAGCAGCTACTTTCACATTCTTTACTTCCCATGTAGCCGCAATTTCACTAGAACTAGTGTATTTGAAAGCCAACTGTACTTTCTTTCCTGCATACTTATTCAAATCAACATCACCAGAAGCAACAAAATTCCAGCTATCGCTTTCGGGATATGTAATCGTCAACGGTTCCCAATTATTCATTCCAGCTTCTGTAGCTACAACAGTAAGATACTGAGAAGCTTTTCCTTTAGCAAAATTAATTGCCTGATCGAAAGTAAGCACAGCCTTATCCACACCTGTCAAATTAATAACAGGAGAAGTCAACCAACTTTCAGTCACATTATTAGTTCCATTAACATATGCACTGGCTTTCATATATTTGTAAGAAGCATCGTGCTTCCATACAAAGCTCAAAGAACCAATTTCCTTATTATCAATTATAAATTTACCAAGACCTAATTCAAAACTTTCTACATAAGGAGCATCTTTAGTTACAGTAACCTCTTCCTCTGGAGTCGGCACATTGCCACTACCATCGCTATAAACCTGTACATCATTTACCTCCCAAGTCGGAGCACCTTCTGTTGTACTAACATATTTGAATCCAACTTGAACTTCTTTACCTGCATATTTACTCAAGTCAATATTTCCAGAAGAAACCATAGTCCATGACTCACCACTACCATAGTTCGGGATAGTCAATTGTTCCCATGCCTCTTTTCCTGCTTCGGTAGCCCACAAAGTCAGTTCTTTTGTTTTATCTACACCAAACTTATGTGCATGCTTGAAGACCAAAGTAGCTTTTGTTGCATCAGACAAATTGATTGCCGGCGAAATCAGCCAACTTTCAGAAGCCTTGTTTGAACCACCCACATAAGCACTCGCTTTCATATACGGAGGATTAGTCTGATACTGTTCCCATTTCCATACATAAGAAGAACCTTCTGGAAGAGTTACATTTTTAATAGTAAAGTCACCTTCATTTGCAGTAAATTTCTCTTCAAAAATCAAGTTACCTTCCGGAGTTTCTCCTTCACCACCTTCTTCTTCTCCAATTTCTTCTCCTTTAAAGACTCCGGCAGAAACTTCTTTCAACCCAGCAGCACTAAAGTAAGAAGTAAGAGTACCCTGCAAAATCACAGGCTGCTTCAAGTTGTCAGCATGATCCACCAGATTCAATGCTGTACGAATTGCTCCAAACGGCAACTGAACAATCACACAATTCTTTGCTTTCTGTTCATCTGGAGTATCAGCAATCATCAAGTTTGAACTAGTAGAAAACGGTGCAGCAAAATTAGCGGTAAAAGGATCTACGTTAGTTTCCATTACACCTACGATGTATCCTTGTACCCAAGCCACAGAACCATCCTGTTTCATTTGAGCAGTAGCTACATTATACGGATCTTCCTTGGTTCCTGTTCCTACAAGATCCACATCGTCCGGAGATTTAATTTCATATGGTGCAGGCACATCGCTACAAGAAGTCATCAATGCAGCAGCTCCAAACAGCGTAAAAAACAGTGCGCTAAAAATCTTTTTCATAATCAATATGTATTTGTTTTGTTAATTATTTCTTTTTACTTCTTCTCCCGATCTTAAAGTCAGCTGCCAGGTATTACCATAGCGACTCAGCAGACCTGTTACATTCAACTTACCCTGAGGCAATACATCGTTTGCGAAATTAGCATATGTACTGGTACGAACCACAAGTTTAGTTCCATCTTCAAATACCAGATTCTGTTCAATTGCAGACTGTGATCCACCTTTATCTTCTGCATAAAGTTCTTCTCCATCTGCATTTTCAAACGAAACATCATTCATGTTCACCAGAATAGGAGCTTCTGCCTTATCCCATGAAGACAAATCAGCTGCAGTCAGAGTCTTAGGCGCCAGTTCCGGATAAAAAAGATTAGGTTCACCAAGCAGACGAACGTGCTCTTCCCACATATAACCCGGCATTCTACCAACCTTACCATTATATACGGAACCAAGCTGTCCCAATTCTCCATATCCTCCGATATAAAGTCCTTCACAATCAATAATCATTTTCTGACCAACCGGACAAGTAGCATACAAACCAGTATTATTAATACCAATTACGATTATACCACTCTCATCAGCAATCATCAACTGCTTATAAATATTTCCGCTTTCGTCATCACCTACAATGACTCCCTCAATACGTGTTTCTTCTGTAATCTGCTGCAAGCCATTGGCAGATATCACCGAAGCATACTTTTTCTTCAGATTGGCAATAGAGATTGTCCGTCCGTCTTTTATATTATTGTTTCCATAGGCATTGCCTGTTACAGGTACATCAAAATCGTCCATACAAGAAACCAATCCTGAAGTAAACAGAACCATGCAGGCAGCCAAAATTAACGTTATCTTTTTCATATCTTCTTGTTTGATTTTATACTCTTACCTTTCTCTTCATCAGAATCTGAATCCAACATTCAGGAACGCATTGAACGGGAAAGCATAATAGTATTTTGAGTTTTTAGAGAAAACATATACACGTTCTGAACCATCTTCGTAGCTATCGTCACGATTTTGTTCGTAACCACCGGTACGCAGATTAGTATTATTCAGAATATTGTTCAAACTTAGATTAATGCTCAAGCTCTTACCATCACGCAGACGAATAAATTTACCTATAGAAGCATCCAGCATAAAGCCACCGTCCAACTCTTCCTGTTCCGGTACAGATACTCCCACCAAGTTTCCATTGGCATCTACAGTTCCATCGCTATACTTGGTCAGTACACTTTCCAAGCGACGATAAGTAGAGAAATCAAGATATACACGATGATAATAGTTTCCTGTCAGATTAAAGAACCATCCTTTGATGTTATAATCCAATCCCAAGCTATATGCAGAAAGAGGAGTACCACTCAAACGCATACCTTTTGCATATACACGGTCTACATTCGATTCGCTTTCACTTTCATATGTACGAACCGCATCCGGATTATTGATGTATTTAGCTTCCGACCATGTAGCGATACCAGTCAACGACAAGTTAGAAGTCAGTTTCACAGTAGCTGCAGCCTCTATTCCATAATGTTCTTTTTCAATACCATTCATAGAAAGATAAGTGAAACGTGATTCATTATCATTGTAGAAAGCATCCATCTCTACCTGATTGCTGAAGCGCATATAGTAACCGGTAATACGTCCGTTCACTACAGAACCGGTAAAGTTGTAACTCAATTCACCTCCTAAAATACGTTCAGTCTTCAGATCTTTTACAAAGTCATTTTTAATACGTGGAGCAATGAAAGCATTGTAAGCAAGTGGAGCACGATCTTCGTAGCTGGCATTCAATGAAATAGAATGATTTCCGTTGAAGTCATAACGGATACCTGCCTTAATAGCACCTTCCAGGAACTTGGCAGTACCACTGCTTCCTTTTGATTTCAAAGGAGCACGTCCATTACGCATATTACCATAACGGAACATCTGTGTAGAACCAATTTTACCACTTACAAAATAATTCAGTCCTGCATCTTTTCCTTCATAACGCAACCAAGCGCTTTCCTTATAAACATGAATATCGTAATCGTATCCGAAACGGTCGCCTTCTCCAATTCTACGGTTCGGATTATCCAAATCATTCTGAATGATAGAAGAACCGTATCCATAATCACGAACAGAGAACTTGTCGATATCGGTATAAGTAGTTGCTCCCAACAAGTCTTTCATTGTTTTATAATGCATACCTTTTGTTGCATTGAAAGCGATACCAGCCGAATACTTATGATTCTTGTCCAAAGAATGATTGAATACAGAACTCAAGTTGAAAGCCAGCTGGTCGTTGTGCAATTCTTCCTGATAATACAAAGCATCCTTACCGGTAGCATTTGCCTTCTGATTGGCAAGATACAGCATATCCCAGTCTATCTGGCGATAAGATTCATTATTCATCCATAAATCAGTTACCCGATTAAACTGATCCAGTTCATCTGCAGTAGGAACACTGTTCCAGACATTAAAGATAGAACTTGGTAACTTCTTGTAATAATCCGGTCTTGGATCGGCTGCATTACCTCCCCATCCCAAGGCACTCTTGCCATAAGAACTATACTTAAATCCGGCACTGGTTACCAACTTCATATCCTTGTTAATATCAAAGTCCCAGGTAGCAATAGCCGACGGCTCATACGAATTTACCACACGTGCATTACGTTTTTCGCCATTCTGATATCCCCAGTTGGGATTATAATAGTGACTGTTTGCCAAATAATAAGCTTCTTCTGTAGAAGCTCCCTGCTGTCCTCTCTCTGTAGGCGCTCCCCAGGTTGCGAGAGACAAGCTATGACGTTCGTTAAATACCTTCTGTGCAGCTAGGAAATAGCTGAAAGAATTATAAAAAGTACCGGCAATATTGCCTTCTTCCGCCCATCTGTAACCAAATGAGCCGGTAAAAGCCCATCCATTGTTCATCAAGCCTGTAGAATAGGTATACATGGCTCTTGCTACATAACTACGGTTGCAGGCAGAGAAGACCAGCTTCGATCCTGGTGCATACTGGCTGGCACGCATATTGATATTAGAAGAACCACCCACTGCACCAAAAGTAAAGTTATTGGTTTCAAATGGGCTGATACCTTCCTTGTTACGGGTGGCATCATTCAAGCCTCCAATCAATCCGTAACTGAAACGTCCCGTTTCTACATCATTAAATTGCACTCCATTAAAAAAGACTTCACTGTACTGCGAATCAAGCCCTCTTACCCTAAAACGCATCGGGCTGAACAAATAGCCTACATTCGACAGATACACGTCATTGTTCGAAGTGACCAATGCATAATTGCTTTGAGCCACATCATCATCTTCGTTCAGTTGGGATTCTGTAAATGTAAATGAAGCATTATCTTCAAGTACATTCTTTTTTACCTTATTCTGGGCTATCAAAGCTGGAGTAAGGCAAAAAAGCACACTCATAAGTCCGAGCTCTTTTTTCATACTTTTTATCGTTAATTTTAAACACTTTTTACCTTAATGTATTAAGGTATCATTACAAAGTAAATAAAAAAAGCCGAATTTGAATAATTTTCGTGAAAAAATCCATAATAATCAGTATATTTTTCTACATATTTTTCAGATATTTGTCATTGGACTGTAATAACATGATAAATTAAAAGCTCAAAACAATGAAAAGACATCTATTATTCGCACTGATGACATTCTTATTTGTCACAGTTTATTCACAGGAAAAAAAGTATGCCCTATATGGAGTAGGCTTTTATAATTTGGAAAATCTATTCGACACCTCACATGATGAAGGGAAGAACGACTACGAATATCTGCCCGAAGGAAAAAACAAATGGGATGATTCCAAATACAAATCCAAACTGAAAAACATGTCCGAAGTGCTAAGTTTATTAGCTACGGACAAACTTCCCATGGGTGCTGCAATTATCGGTGTTTCGGAAGTAGAAAACAGAAGAGTACTGGAAGATCTTATTGCACAACCGGCTCTTGCAGATAGAGGATATGAAATTATCCATTACGAAGGAGTAGACGTAAGAGGTGTAGACTGTGCTTTCCTTTATAACCCCAAACTCTTTCAAGTAGAAACAAGCAGACTTGTCCCTTACATTCCAGAAGACAATGACACTACTTACAAAACACGTGGATTCCTGATT
Source organism: Phocaeicola acetigenes (assembly GCF_027529745.1). Taxonomy (NCBI): domain Bacteria; kingdom Pseudomonadati; phylum Bacteroidota; class Bacteroidia; order Bacteroidales; family Bacteroidaceae; genus Phocaeicola; species Phocaeicola acetigenes. Next base: position 14,792 of record NZ_JAPZVM010000001.1, on the reverse strand, counting down.
GCAAGCGGAACAATGGGAGGAGATAAAATTGCCTTTATTGTAAACCATTGGCCTTCGAGAGCAGCCGCTTCTCCAGCCCGCGAAAGAGCCGGAGTTCAGGTACGTGCTCTAAAAGACTCGTTATTACAGAACAACCCCGACATCAAAGTCGTAATTATGGGTGATATGAACGACGACCCTATGGACAAAAGTATGTCTGTAGCGCTAGGAGCTAAAAGAAAAGCTAAAGAAACCGGTAAGACAGATTTGTTCAACCCATGGTGGGACACTTTGAAGAAAGGATACGGTACTCTGATGTATCAAGGCAAATGGAACCTGTTCGACCAGATAGTATTTACAGGCAATATGTTAAACCCGGACAGAAAAACTCTGACTTATTACAAACATGAGATTTTCAAACGTGATTTCATGTTCCAGACTGAAGGCAGATACAAAGGTTACCCCAAGCGTACACACGCTGGAGGTGTATGGCTCAACGGATATAGCGACCACCTTCCTACTGTAGTTTATTTTATCAAAGAAATACAATAACATCCTAACTCATGAAAAATTCATTGCATTTTTTCAAGGCAACCTTATTTGTCCTTGTGGCACTCTTTACCTCTTGTAGTGAAAGAGATATTCCGGAAGAGTTGCTGAACAACGAACAGAATACATCCCAACCGGTTTATTTAGATTTAAAAGAAAATCTTCCGGCTGATAATGCAGGCTTCCTGTTGCATATCCGCACAGAACAATCGTGGACAATAGAAGTAGACCAAGACTGGTGTACTTTATTAAGATACTCTGGTAACGGAAATGCATCGGTAATGGGTAGTGTAAGCAAAAATACTACCGACCAAATGCGTTCTGCACTCATCACTGTACGTATAGCCGGTATTTCTTATCCGCTTACCATACAACAGAATGCAGGCGAAGAAGGAGAAGGAGGATCGACCACTCCAGAAAATCCGAACGGATATGCAAAAAGAATAGAAGTTCCGGCTCTGAAAGGAGGAGACATGAATCTGTTCATCACGCATACTACACAGTATAACGGAAAAGAGGTAATTACTTATAGTTACGAATGGGATTGTGCAAAGAAGCACTCACGTTGGGTAGCTTTTACCTTTAGCACAGCAACCCCTGACAACGATGCGGGAAGAAATGATTCATTCAGAGACGATCCGAAAATCCCCTCACAATATCAGACGCACGACAGCGACTATAAAGGCAGTGGATACAGCCGCGGACACTTATGTGCTTCTTCAGACCGTCAGTATTCTATAGAAGCCAACAAACAGACATTCTATTTCTCTAACATGAGTCCCCAGATTCAAAACGGATTCAACGGAGGCATCTGGCAAAGTCTGGAACAGAAAGTCCAGCAGTGGGGTAACATCTCTGTTTCATCGGATACGCTATACGTAGTAAAGGGAGGAACCATTCAGGACAATCAGATTATAGAATACATAGGCAACAATGTTCCTGTACCCAAATACTATTTTATGGCTATCTTATCGCTTAAAGGCGGAAGTTATCAGGCTATTGGTTTCTGGCTGGAGCATAAGGCTTACAGCAATAACAATTACAAGCAGTATGCTCTTTCAATCGATGATCTGGAACAGAAAACCGGAATTGATTTCTTTGCCAACTTGCCCGATAATATAGAGACAACTGTAGAAAGTAAATATACAGAAAGTGCCTGGAGCTGGTAAGGATTATCCAACCAGACAAAAATAAAACCATTCATCAGAAAGGCTGTCTTAAATAAAATTTATATTAAGACAGCCTTTTTTGTATCCGAACATTCCACTCTTGCAAGACGGACGGAAAAAATTGGAGCTTGAAACCGGCAATCTCTTGACAAATATATCACACAACAAGAATAAACAGGTAGCGATAAGCATCGGAGTCTTTAATCGCCGTCGTTGATTATAGAGCCGCCGTTGTCGGCTGTACAGCCAACGACGGCGTTTGTGCAGCCGACGTCGCCGAATTGAACAAATGAATAGATCTCTAGATTTATATCTATGCCAATAAGCATCTTTCCTACAGCCAGTTCAGACAACCAAGACTCTACAGCTTAATCTGAAATAAAAACAAAAAACAGAGACCATCTCAAGTCCATATTGAGACAATCTCTGTTCACTTGTATCTTACAACAAAAAACTCCGTTTTTACCGCAAGCGAAGAATCTCTCCTACTTTAGGTGCCGGAGATTCCGGTTTCATGTTATTCATCTTATACAGACGCGACAAACGGACACCGAATTTCTGGGAAATGGAATACATGGAATCACCCGGACGTACCGTATAACAAATATGATCTTTTGTAGCCCGGCTACGTTTCTTCTCCAAATAAACAATCTCACCGCCCTGGAATTTATAATCTTTCGGCAACTCATTGTATTTGCGAATCTTCTTCTTACTGATACCCATTTCCTTGGACAACGATTCAAAAGTATCTCCCCTGCGCGCAACGATATACAAAAGTTCGTTGGCCAGATAAGGCTGATGCGGATCAGGGAATTCTTCAGCCCACTTCAGACCACCCTTTCTATCGTATTTATCCAAATCATATAGTTCAATAATATCTATCAGACGGTCTGCGTAACGAGGGTCGGTAGCATAACCGGCTTTTTTCAGCCCTCTGGCCCACCCCTTGTAATCAGTAATTTTCAAGCGGAACAGAAAAGCATACCGGGCTCCTGTACGCAAAAACTTGGAATGGTCTTCGTACGAATCTCGCGGATGCTTATAAGCCCGGAAACATTCGTTCCGCGCATCATCATCATGACGCACCGTACGTCCTTCCCAGCGACTGCCACATTTAATTCCAAAGTGATTGTTCGATTTCCGTGCCAGCGTACTTCTGCCGGCCCCCGACTCCAGCAATCCCTGTGCCAGCGTAATACTGGCAGGAATGTGGTAACGCTCCATTTCTTCGACCGCTATCTTTCTGTATTTCTTGATATAATCTTCATATGCCTGATTACGACGCTGGGCAGGTAGCATGGCTACCACACACGATAACAACAGCAGGAAAAATCCCCTTTTACATACATTCATTTATTCTGACTTTTAAATTATTTCTGACAAGCAAAGATAAACTATTGAACGAATAAAACAAAATACAAGTTGAAATCTACTTATTTTTTATACATTTGTACAAATACTAAAAAGAAACACCATGAAAGAACTGAAAATTGAAATTGGCATTCGTGCTTTCCGTTATGAAGAGCTGGAAGAATTGGACCGGAAACTGATTGATGCAGCCAAAGAGGCTACCAATCGCAGTTATGCCCCCTATTCACATTTCTCTGTAGGAGCAGCTGCCTTGCTGGCCAATGGAACTATTGTAACAGGAAGCAATCAGGAAAATGCAGCCTATCCTTCGGGTACTTGTGCCGAACGTACTACTTTATTCTACGCCAATTCTCAATACCCCGATCAGCCCGTCATGACTCTTGCCATTGCTGCACGTAGCGAATCCGGTTATTTAGAATCTCCAATTCCTCCCTGCGGTGCCTGCCGTCAGGTCTTGCTCGAAACCGAACAGCGATACCAACAACCTATGCGTATCCTGCTTTATAGCCTAAACGATATTTATGTAATAGAAGGGACCAAAGATTTGCTTCCTTTATCGTTTGGCAAAGATTTTCTTGAAACAAAATAACAGACTACCAGCCGAAAGAACCCGGACTTTACTTTCTTCTTTCGGTATAAGCCTCACGGACAAATTTACCACAGATCTATAAAAAAAGAAGCCTCTCTACTTTTAGGGATTTTCCCAAAGCAGAAAGGCTTCTTTATCAGTTTATATAAGTATATTATTTATCACCATACATACGGGCACGCATTTCCTTGATATGATCGGAAGTAATATACTCGTCATACTCCATCATCTTATCGATAATTCCATTCGGAGTCAATTCAATAATACGGTTCGCAACAGTTTCAATAAATTCATGGTCGTGTGAAGAGAACAACACATTACCCTTATAAGTCTTCAGGTTATTGTTGAAGGCCTGAATAGATTCCAAATCCAAGTGGTTGGTAGGAGTATCCAGAATCAGACAGTTTGCATTTTTGAGCTGCATTCTGGCAATCATACAACGCATCTTTTCACCTCCGGAAAGCACATCCACTTTCTTCAGCACCTCTTCGCCAGAGAACAACATACGTCCCAGGAATCCTTTCATATACACTTCGTTACCTTCTCCATATTGGCTCAACCAGTCTACAAGGTTCAAATCGCAGTTAAAGTAATCAGTATTATCCAGTGGCAGATAAGCAGTAGTAATTGTCACTCCCCAATTGTAATGTCCGGCCTGTGCCTTACGATTGCCGTTGATAATCTCAAACAAAGCAGTCATCGCACGAGGGTCGCGGCTCAAGAATACAATTTTATCTCCCTTCTCTACATTGAAGTTCACATCATTGAACAGAACAACACCATCTTCTGTCTCTGCACGCAATCCTGAAACTTCCAGAATCTGATTACCCGGTTCACGGTCCATAGTAAAGATGATACCCGGATATTTACGTGAAGAAGGTTTGATTTCGTCCACATTAAGTTTCTCAAGCATCTTTTTACGACTGGTAGTCTGTTTTGATTTTGCCACATTGGCAGAGAAACGGCGGATGAACTCTTCCAGTTCTTTTCGTTTTTCCTCAGCTTTTGCTTTCTGGTTCTGCTGCTGACGAAGTGCCAACTGACTGGATTCATACCAGAAGCTATAGTTACCTGCAAAAAGATTCACTTTTCCAAAGTCAATATCCACTGTATGTGTACATACCGAGTCGAGGAAGTGACGGTCGTGACTGACTACCAACACAGTGTGTTCGAAATTTGACAGATACTCTTCCAGCCAGGTCACAGTATCCATATCCAGGTCATTCGTCGGCTCGTCGAGCAACAAGTTGTCCGGATTACCAAACAAAGCCTGTGCCAGCATGACACGTACCTTTTCCTTACCGCTCAGGTCACCCATCAGCGTATAATGTTTATCCTCTTTTATTCCCAGTCCGCTCAGCAAGATAGCCGCATCGCTTTCTGCATTCCAGCCTTCCAGTTCTGCAAACTTTTCTTCCAGTTCTGCAGCCTTGATACCGTCTTCATCAGTAAAATCTTCTTTGGCATACAAAGCCTCACGCTGCTTCATGATGTCCCACAACACTGTATGTCCCATCAGTACTGTATCGAGCACTGTATGTGCATCAAACTTAAAGTGGTCCTGACTCAAAACCGAAAGACGTTCTCCCGGACCCAAAGTCACACTACCCTTGGTTGGGTCCAACTCACCCGAAATCACTTTCAGAAAAGTTGACTTACCTGCACCGTTTGCACCAATGATGCCATAAATATTACCGTTTGTAAATTTCAGATTTACATCGTTATACAACACTCTTTTACCGAATTGTACGGCTACATTTGAGACTGTAATCATTTCTTTTATACCTATTTTATGTTATTTCTTTTCTTTTGGCATTGCAAAGGTACGGAATAAAAATGAGAAAAGCATACCCTACAGACACAAAGGTGAATAAAGATGTGCCAGTGTGGCAGATTTTTCGTACTTTTGCAGGCCATTTCCACATTTCTTCCGTTTAGGCATGATATTTGTAAGGGAATAGAAAACAATAAATAATTATTTGCATATAAAAAAACAATATAACAATATGAGTACAAAAGAAAATCAGAACTCACAGGAAGAAGTATTGAAAAACCAAGAGGACAATGCTGCTGAAAATTCAGAGAACACTCAAACAGAAGAGACTGCACAAGAACAGCCTCAAGAAGAATTGACAGCCGAAGAAAAACTGGCTAAAGAGCTGGAAGCTGCACAGCAGACCATCGAAGAGCAGAAAGACAAATACCTGCGTTTGTCTGCCGAATTTGATAACTACCGTAAACGCACCATGAAAGAAAAAGCCGAACTCATCAAAAACGGAGGAGAAAAGGCTATCAGTGCAGTACTTCCTATATTGGACGACTTGGAACGTGCATTACAGAATATGCAGAAATCGGAAAACGTACAAGCTATGTACGAAGGAATTGACTTGATCTATCAGAAATTCCTGAAAGGACTGGCACAGGAAGGTTTACAGAAAATGGAACCTGTAGGTGAAGTTTTCGATACTGATTTCCATGAAGCTATCGCATTGGTTCCATCACCGGACGAAGCACAGAAAGGCAAAGTATTGGACTGTGTACAGACAGGATACAAATTGAATGATAAGGTAATTCGTCACGCAAAAGTGGTAGTAGCACAATAATAAACCAAGACTTCTTTCAAATGGCAAAAAGAGATTATTATGAAGTGCTTGGAGTTGACAAATCAGCTTCAGCAGACCAGATAAAGAAAGCGTATCGCAAAAAAGCAATCCAATATCACCCCGACAAGAATCCGGGAGATAAAGAGGCTGAGGAAAAATTTAAGGAAGCAGCCGAAGCATATGAAGTATTAAGTAATCCGGACAAACGTGCCCGTTACGATCAGTTTGGTCATGCAGGAGTAGACGGAGCTGCTGGAGCTGGTGGGTTTGGAGGCTTTAGCGGACAAGGCATGTCAATGGACGACATTTTCTCTATGTTTGGTGATATTTTCGGCGGACATAGTGGATTTGGTGGATTTGGCGGTGGAGGCGGACAAAGTCGCCAGCGTAAATTCAGAGGTTCCGATCTGCGCGTAAAAGTAAAACTGAATTTGAAAGAAATTTCTACTGGTGTAGAAAAGAAATTCAAACTGAAGAAATATGTTCAATGTACTCATTGTCATGGTACAGGTGCAGAAGGCGAAGGAGGAACAGAAACTTGTCCTACATGTCATGGAACAGGTAGTGTAACCCGCACTCAGCAGAGCATCTTCGGTATGATGCAAACACAGACTGTATGTCCTCAGTGTGGTGGTGAAGGAAAAATCATCAAAAACAAATGTAAGGAATGTGACGGTGAAGGAATCACTTACGGTGAAGAAGTTGTAACCGTAAAAATTCCTGCTGGTGTAGCCGAAGGTATGCAACTGACTATGAACGGTAAGGGTAATGCCGGCAAACACAATGGAGTGCCGGGTGATCTTTTGATACAGATAGAGGAAGAAAAACATCCTGAGCTGATTCGTGATGAAAGTGACTTGATATACAATCTATTATTAAGCGTTCCGACTGCAGCATTGGGAGGTACAGTAGAAATTCCAACAATCGACGGTAAAGCTAAAATCAAAATCGAACCGGGTACACAGCCGGGTAAGGTATTGCGCTTGCGTGGTAAAGGATTGCCAAACATCAACAGCTACGGATATAATACTGGTACAGGAGATTTGTTGGTCAACGTAAGTGTATATATTCCAGAAACTCTAACCAAAGAAGAAAGACAAGCTCTGGAGAAATGGCAAGAATCGGAAAGCTTCACACCCAATACCAGCTTGAAGGAAAAAATATTCAAGAAATTCAGAAGTCTGTTTGATTAATCAGATATTCCTTTTTTAAAAAAGCTACATCCTATTTCTTTAAGAAAGATGATGTAGCTTTTTTACTTTTTATCAGATACTCTCTTTTAACATTCAAACTGCCGGAATTGCAGTCATCAATGAATCTTTCATACTTTATCCAATAAGAACAGACCATGACTTATTAAAAATGCACCCCAAAAGTCTGACAAAAACTTTTGAGGTGCACTTCAGTTTTATCCAATAAAGCTTGTTTTCTCTCCCAAAATAAATCAGGAGAGAAAACATTTAAGACTTATGTCATTCCAACTTCTTATAATCAAGTGTCAGTCAATTATTGTTCATCGGAACGTATACCATCTTGCCAACTGATAGTACCGGCAGCTGTCATTTCATTACCATGACCGGTAGCATCGTTAAAGACATTTCCACTTCCTTCATTCATCTTCCAATAGGCTTCCAGACCTGGAGTTTCAGGATCTATCGCAAACATATAATTCTGAATCTGGGATTGTGAAATTGCCTTAGTCCAGAAACGGAACTCACTCAACATACATTTATTTCTAAAATAAGTAGTTCCGGAACTGATCAGACTGAATTTATCCTTTTCTACTGTCCATGATGCCGAACCGCTCAAATTAAGTGTGCCGTCCAATACACCGTTTACATACAGTTTCATAGAAGATGAATTACCTACAATGGCTATATGATACCATTTATTAGGTTCAAAACGGGTCACAGACTCATACTGAGTACCCTGAGTCTTGATCTGCAACATATTATAGTCTTTTCCGGCATCACCGAAACGGACATAGATTTCACTCGGATTCAAAGAAGCGATAGCCTGATTGTTGATAGAGAAACCATCCATATTCAATCTAAATTCAAGACTCCATTCACTCAGATTATAATCCTGACGCAATGACGTGGTAGGAGTTACAGGATTGCTGCCACTCAATACAGGAACAGACGTAACAATTACCTGATCCAGAATAATAATATAACTGGAAAGACTTGCCAATGAAGAGAAATCCGATGAAGCTGATTCTACAGTGACGGGAATTGCATACAGATCACCACTTTCCATTTGTTCCTCAGAGAACGGATTCACATGAATATTAATGGATGAAGATATCACACTACCAGACGGAATTACCACCTGGTCTTCACTGAATGAATAATTCTCGGCCGGAAGCATCTTATAATTTGTTCCATTAAGACTGTTATACGCTTCCAATGCCGATTCAGAAGCCGTTAATTTACCCGTTACATCACTTGCAGACTTATCACTCAAACTGATAGAAAAACTGGCATCTGCCCCAGTATCAGGGTCCACCAATAATTTTGTGGTTGAACTTGACATCGCTTCTGTAATGTAAATCTTGTTATTGACCACATCGTATTCAGCATCATTACATGCAGTCATTATACATACCAATATGACAGAAGCAAGTATAGTTCTGGTGACATTTAATATACTTTTCATATTCTTCTTTTTTTAACGTTTAATACTTGATATAGATTCTAAAGCTCTCAAAGCACGCATGCCGGAACGCGTCCAAGGATAGCTCAAGTCATCTCTACTCAACCAAGGATGAGCTGTATAGAAATCATCAGTAAAAGTCAAGCCATAATCATATTCAATATGATAAGACCCAAAGCCTCCTTTCATAATAGAATCACCATCTATAACTGGAACCCAGCGGGCCATACCTTCCAAAGAGTTAAACGTATTACCCTCTTTATCCATGTAATTTGAGTTTCCACCGTTTGCCGCGTAAGATTCAAAATTCTCTGTAACGATATATTTACGTGCCACTTCCTGAGGAGTAAGTACCCCATCAAAATTATTAATAGTACTTTGCAAACGGCTGTTCAAATCAGAATCTCCATAACTGTTATAAGCCTGTACAATAAAGTAATCCAAAAGTGTTCCAGCTTCTGCAGGCATAGATTGAGGTTCACCGTCTACTACCAGCATTTTACCTTCACCTAAATGATTTTTCATATACTCACAAAACATCAGCATCCGGTCTTTATAACTTGCCAGATTTCCGGAAGAACCATAGTTGGGCTCGTAATCGATATCAAACCCATCATAATTGTATTTATGGATTGTATCACACAGGCCTTGAGTATACTTGTCGATAGCTTTACTGATTGCATCATCATCACCATCAACCCATCCCCAATATGCATTCACTGCAGCTCTTTCAGACTCATATCCTTCTTCCTGCCAGTTATCGTATACAGATTGAGGAGTAATCTGGTCACCGATATTAGCTATAATGAAACACAACAGCGCCTTGGTACCTTTCTTTTCCTGAACATACTGCAAATCTGTCTTTTGCTTATCAGTTAGGTTTTTCCAAGATCCCCAGATTGAAATAAAATCCAAACTATCCGGAAGACTTCGCATGCTATGTTCCTGATCCACTCCTGTCCAGTTACCAAACCATCCAAAAGTAATCTGATGGTCTTTACGTGCCTTCCAGGCTCTCAAATTTTCATAATATTCGTCACTTCTATTATTTTCCAGAAACGTTCCCTGATTAATAGATTCTACTTTTGTCCAATCTGAACAAGAGTATAATGCCGAGCAAACAGCTCCACACATTATGATTTTTCCTATATAATGTTTTAACATAATCTATTCTTTTTATTACGTTACTTATTTTGCCCAATACAGTTTTGTAGAATAATCATCCTTTCCACCTAACAACTGCTGTACTGTAGATGAATTTATATTATTAGGGTTATTAGTATATTCATCCGGATTAAACGGAATTCGAGCAGCAACAGTGGTCAAAGTAGGATAAGAAACAGGCTGTTCCGCCAATGAGAAGAAACGAGGATAACCCGTACGACGGTATTCACTCCATGCTTCCTGTCCTAATGGATACATAGCAATCCATTTCTGGGTAATGATACGTTCCAAACTTTTTTCTGTGTCACCGTTTTCCCATTTAACAGTAATAGTACTTACAGCACTAGTCGACAACTTTCCACTCGGATCGGAATAATCAGCTGGAGTATTCGTACTATTTTCCATATACGCACTGGCTCCACTTGCGCCCCATTGATCAAAAGACAATGTAATACCTTCTTCATACAAGGCTTCGGCTGTACTTCCTCCCATATTCCAATTATAAAGAGCACCTTCGGCCTTCAGAAAGGCAACCTCTGCTGCTGTCATCCACAAATAATCATCATCCATTTCGCCTGCAGGACATGAATACTGGTCTGCCCACGCTTTACTAGTCAAAGTACTACCGCTTCTCAACCCCGCATAAGTTCCGTCAAACCCACTGAAAGTAACAGAATTAAAATACAACGACAAGCGAGGGTCCTGATATCCTACCATATAAGAAACGATATCTGCAGCAGCACGTGCATCACCCCAGCTTGTACACATTTTCCATATCGGAGAGTTTCCCGGATACGGATATCTCGGAGCATCTGCATTCGAAGTAATAACACCTATAGAGTGTCCAACTGCTTCTTCTGCCATTTGCTGTGCATATTCAGGCTCTACACCTCTCAAACGCATAGCCAAGCGTAGTTTCAAAGAATTTGCAAACTTCACCCATTTATTCATATCTCCCTTATAGACCACATCCGCATCTGGCATTAATGCATCCGAACTGGAAGAAAGATATACAGTCAGAGTTTCAATTGCAGATGTCAAGTCGTCAAGCATGGCATGATAAGCAGTTTTCATATCATCATAAGGCACTGTGATAGATTCTGAAGTAACCTGAGTATATGGAAGAGCGCCATACATATCAATCAAACGATGCATAGCTGCAACACGCAGAATCTTGGCCCATGCCCATACCGTACTATTTTCATCTGTACTTTCTTTTACAGCATACCACGGAGTGGTGAATTTCTGCATCACATCATTAAAAGGATATTTAATCCAAGAGTTTTGAGCATTATATACAGAGAAATTACTGCCATTCCATGCATCATTAGCCGTTGTCATATAACGTCCATAAACATCTCCTATCAAGTTTTCATTCATCTGAAATGAGTTTTCCTGAGGAGATAGTACATTTTCTATCATCTGAGAAAAATAGGACTGCAACTTAAAATTATCTCTACCATATTCTTCATCAGTAATATTTTCTCCAGGTCGGTTTATTTCTTCAAAATTAGCTGTACAGGAACTTCCTGCCAGAAGCAGCGTTCCAAATGCTCCGGATAATATATATTTAAATAATCTTTTATTCATAATTGTATATACTTAGAATTGGAATTTAACACTGAAACCAAAGTTTCTTAAGCTAGGCTGCATAAAATAATCCAAGCCCTGGAAATAAGTACCGGTAGAAGCTGTTGCTTCCGGGTCGAAAGGAGCCTTACAATAAATCATCCAAAGATTACGTCCAACCAAAGAAAGGCTTAAATTCATTTTATTGTTAAACCATTTAGCCGGCAATGTATAACCGATAGAAGCTTCCTGCAAACGCACGTTTGTTGCACTATATACATAGTTTTCCAAAACACCATTGATACCACCTACTACACTATAATAAGATTCTGTATCAACTCTCTCCCAGTTCACAGGTACACCTCCCTGATCACGATAATCGGCACTTACCTTAGAAACGCCAAACTTATCCAATTCGGCCTGAGTTCCAGACAGTACGACACCACCAAAGCGTGCACTCAACAAGAAACCGAAATTAAGACCTTTCCAGCTGAAATCATTTCTAAATCCCATATTTCCTTTAGGCAATACAGAACCGACATATTTCGGGTTTTCAGCAAGACTTTCGGCCTGTACCTTACCATCGACTACTAGAATGTCTCCCTGCTGGTCACGTTTTAACTGGCTGGTTACATAAAGGTCTCCCATTGTACCACCTTCATACAACCTGATCTGAGAGTTACCGATTCCGCCCTGGTCGATACCACCTTCAAGTCCAGGAGCCAAGGAAATAATCTTATTTTTATTAAAACTATAAGTTAAATTAGAACTCCATGAGAAGTTTCCCCAAGTTTCATTAAAGCCTAATGCAAACTCCATACCCATATTCTGTACATTTCCACTCTGTACATACATCTTGGTATAACCACCACTGGCTGATATAGGAATAGTCAGGGTCTGATTTTTCGTGTTAGTCTTATACCAGGTCACATCCAAAGAGAAACGGTTATCCCAAAACTTGGCAGACAGACCAGCCTCCCAAGAATCGGTACGTTCCGGATACAATTCACTCAAAGGAGGATAATCATTGGTAACCCAGCTTTGGCTCGCATCATCAAAATGAATATTAGCAGTAGATGTCAATCCTCTTGGTATGGCAGCTCCCACAGACGCATACGAACCACGTACTTTCAAATAAGTCACCCAGTCAGGTAATTTTACCATTTCCGAGATAACCCCAGACAAACCAACCGAAGGATAGAAGAATGATGTATTAGGAGTATTAGCCAAAGCAGAATCCCAGTCATTACGTCCGGTAACAGTCAAATACAACATACTTTTCCAGCCCAATTCTGCACTTGCAAAAATTGAATTGGTACGCTGTTTATACACATCATATAAAGGATATGTACTTGAAGATGTTGTCGAATAAATATTCTTAGGATTGAATACATTAGGAAGATCCTGCAAGCCTCCCTGATAGCCATAAGCATTATAATACAATTGAGAAATACTTATACCCACATTGGCATTGATAGAGAAATCTCCCAAGGTTTTATTTACATTTGCCAGCAAGTCGGCATAAACCTGACGGTCGTCTTCTTTCTGCCACTTATAAAATCCCTTTTCAGAGTTTGAAGTCCACTGAACATTCGTAGAAGCATAACGCTTGTCCTCAAACAGGTTTACTGAGTTATCAATACGTACACGTCCTGTCACATCCAACCAATCCAAAATCTGATATTTCAAACTTGCATTAGCCATATATCTCTGGCGTTTGGTACCATAACTGTTTTCTTGAGACAGCCAATAAGGGTTCTGCAAACTTATACCCTGATCTCCATAATTCCAATTCTGCACATAAATTCCACGAGATTCATCCCATGTTTTATACATACGGACAGCTTCAAAGTCCTCACCACGTGGGAATAAGTATACGGCAGGAAGGGGGTTAAAGTATTCTCCCTGTGCCATCATATTGTTATCATTCTGAATAATATAACTGAATCCTACATCCAAGGTCATTTTATCATTCAGGAACTTAGTCGTATTACGAACGTTAAAGTTATAACGGTCGTATTCATTATCTTTAATAATACCTTCCGCATTGGTCGTAGCCACAGACAAATAGGTCTGGTTCTTGTCTGTTCCTACAGACAAAGAAACGGAGTTCTGAATATTTGTACCAGTCTGAAAGAAATCGGCAGGTTCATAATCACCATACGGAGAAGAAGTCTTTGCTCCCCAAGATTTAAACTCACCGCTTCTATTCACATAAGAATTTTGAAACTCCGGCATGATAAAGGGCTTCGAGAAAGTTGTATTATTAGAAATGGTAATCTTAGGTTTACCGGCCGCGCCTTTCTTCGTTGTAATCAAGATTACACCCTGAGCAGCGTTAGAACCATACAAAGCTGCTGCAGCAGGTCCACTCAAAACAGACATACTTTCAATATCGTCAGGGTTAAGATCCGAAATGCCCTCCCCTTTAGGCTGACTTGAATAACGGCCTTCTGTAGAACCATTATTAGTATTATAAATAGGTACACCATCAATTACATACAAGGCATTATTGTTATTTGCAATTGATTTAACACCTCGCATTACAACACGAGTTGCACCACCCACACCAGAAGATGAAGTATTAATATTTACACCCGCTACTTTACCAGCCAAAGAATTCATAAAGTTGGCATCCTTTACCGTAGTAAGTTCATCTCCTTTCACTTCCTGCACATTATAGCTCAGTGCTTTCTCCGAACGTTTGATCCCCAAAGCTGTCACAACAACCTCATCCAATACTTCCGTATCTTCTTTCATTGTTATTTTCCCAAAATCAGCTTTTGCTATCATACTCTGAGTCTTATATCCGATATAAGAAAACTCAATTGTAGCATTTGGTGATACCTGCAAAGTAAAATTACCATCAAAATCAGTAATCGTACCATTTGTAGTACCTTTTTCCAAAATACTGACGCCAATCAAAGGTTCGCCTTTTGCATCTACAATACTACCCTTAGTTGTAATCTTACCTGTTTGCTGTAATGCAGAAAGTGCATTAGAGGTTGCCTCTCTATGGGAGTTTGCAAATGCCAAACCACCACCGGGTACAAGCAACATGAGCAATAGGAACTGTGAAAATCTTCTTTGTCTCATAGATTAGTAAATTATTAAAATTAAACGACTTCAATAGTCCTATCCTTA